>NZ_JBIAUL010000024.1:72364-144000 GCF_042892755.1 Streptomyces sp. NPDC001714 | reverse complement strand
GGAACAGTTCCCACAACTCGTCCGGCACCATGCGCTCAACCATCACCACACAGTGCAGACTACCCAGCACGCCAAATGAGACGGCGTCTAAGACGCATGTGCATCTTCCTCGCGTCGCTCGTCCTTGCCGCCGCGTCCGTGCTGATCTCGGCGAGCGCCGCCAGCGCGGCCACCGTGCGAACCGCCAACTGGTCTGGGTACGTCGCCGTCGGCGCCTACAACCTCGTCCAGGCCACCTGGGTGCAGCCGGCGGTCAGCTGCGCCTCCGGCAGCCAGTACTCCAGCGTGTGGGTGGGCCTGGACGGCTACAACACGGCGGCAGGTCTCGAATGCGGGCCCGTGCGACCGCCGCAGTTTTACCGGTGCAACGGCGGCAGAGTGTGACGGCATCGTCCAGACGCACAGCAATTCTTCGGCACTGCGCTGATCTCCCGTCGTCGCCGCCATACCGGCGGAGATCATCTGCCGCCGGGTCAGGGCATGGCGGCGGGAGTCGAGACGTCGAGACGGTGAGCCGAGAGCGGTTCGAGGTAGTGCCACTGACTGGACCGGACGGGGGGACGGCGACCCAAGGCGTGAGACATCCCCGCAAGTACCAGGTACGCGGTGCCCCCGAAGCCTGGGGCACGGCTGGTCGAAGGTTCACCAGACCCGCAATGCCGGAGTGCAGGGAATTCGCCAAGCTTTCTCAAAATCGCCCCACAGGTATCTTTTAGGTAAGGCTTGCCTCATCTATTTTCGGGAGGTACTTCTCCGCTCGTTCAAACTGGAGTCCCCCTGATGTCCGGTTCCCAGGTAGCCCTGCTCGGCGCCATCGCAGGGTTCACCATCTACCTCGGTCTGCCCCTCGGCCGACTGCGCAGCCCGAGCCCGGGGCTGCGCGCCGGCCTGAACGCCGTGGCCATCGGCATCCTGATCTTCCTGGTCTGGGATGTCCTGACTCACGCCTGGGAGCCGGTCGATGGCGCGCTGGGCAAGCACGACTGGGGCACCGTGGCCTCCGGAAGTCTCACCCTGGCCGTCGGCCTCGGAGCGGGTTTGATGAGCCTGGTGTACTACGACGGCTGGATCGCCCGCCGTACGGCATCCGTGGCGCGGCCCGCCGGACCCGGAGCCGCCGCCTCCATCGAGCTGGCCCCCCGGGTCCGCAGCCGGGCGAGCTCCCTCGCGCTGATGATCGCCACCGGCATCGGCCTGCACAACTTCGCCGAGGGCCTGGCGATCGGCAACTCCGCCGCCCAGGGTGAACTCTCCCTCGCCCTGCTGCTGATCATCGGCTTCGGCCTGCACAACGCCACCGAAGGGTTCGGCATCGTCGCCCCGCTGGCCGCCGAGGGCGAGCGCCCCTCCTGGGCCACGCTGCTGCTGCTCGGCCTGATCGGCGGCGGTCCGACCTTCCTCGGCACCGTGGTCGGCCAGCACCTGGTCAACGACACGGTGTCGATCGCCTTCCTGGGCCTGGCCGCGGGGTCGATCCTCTACGTGGTCATCGAGCTGCTGGCCGTTGCCCGCAAGGCCGCGCTGAAGACCCTGACGACCTGGTGCGTCCTGCTGGGCCTCGTCCTCGGCTTCGCCACCGACGCCATCGTCACCGCCGCCGGCGCCTGAAGCTCCAGCACCATCTGCCGGCAGCTGCCCGCGAGAAGAGAGCGCGTCAGGGGCGAGGCGCTCAGGTCACCGACGAGGACGTCAGGGCACCGGCCGCGTTACTGGACGCCTCGGCCGACGTGGGTATGACCTGGACCAGCCGCGAGCCATGCGATGGGCTGGAGCGGGAACGGGGCGTGCGAGTTTCAGCAGCGTGGCTGACCGAGCTGCTGAACTCAGGATGGCCAGCGCCTGCTCCCTGACGAGCAGGATGGGGGTTGTTTCACCACGCGACGATGATGCTCGGGTCCAAGTCCCGCTGAGGGTGTTCGAATTACCCGCGCAGCGATGTCGTCTTCCAGAGATTCGGTCGTCCACCCGCTGCCCTCTTGGCTACTACGGCCGCCGGTCGTCGGGCAGCGGATCCAATGTCGTCCAGATCCTGACGGTCGCGGCAGGTGCCGCCATGGTTCCGGGTGAGGGCTCTTCATAAGCGATCACCATGCTCTGCGGCAGTTGCTGATCCATGTTGTAGTAGCCCAGGAACAGCCCCGGACCACGGCAAAGAGCGTGCGCTCCCCGCCCCGACATCCCGACCACGTCAGGGACTTCGATACCTGTCGGCCGTTCACCCATCCCCGCACCACAGGGCCGACCGCGCCGCATCGGCGAGGCTTCCTCGCCACGAATTCATCTCCGTGCTGTCGCCCCTGCCAGGCAAGGTTCGCCCTGTCGACAAACTCGCGAAGGCGTTCGTGGGCGGCGTGCTTGCTGCGCCAGATGATATGTGGCACCAGAAACGGCAGAACCGATACAGCCACAAAGTTATTTGAGTTGGCCGACCGGAGCAGGGCGGGAGAGAGCGAGCAGGGCCTGGCGGCCCGCACTCACACAGCGCCAGCGCGTCCCGCGCGCGGCGCCGTGCCCGCAGCCGGGCGGTGAGGAACCGCGGGGTGGATCTGGACACGTCGATGGCGGACGGCCAGATAAGCACACGAAGCATCACGCCGTCGGCGGATGCAGCAGGCGTACACCACAGCAGGGCGTGTGTGACCGCTGTCGCGTGCGCACGCGGGCGATTGCGACGGACTGGCTGTGGAAAGTCGAGATTTTCGCCCATTATCTCGCGGGCATGCCGATGTCCGTGAAGATTTCCCGTGCCTGCTGCCTCAGCAGTTCGGCGGCAGTGCCGTGGGTCTTGCGGTAGACACTGGCGAGTGCCATGAGGGTGCGGGCCTCGCCGGAGCGGTGGCCGGTCTCGCGGTGGATGGCCAGGGCCTCCTGGGCGAGCTCGACGGCTGCGGTGTGTGCCCCCTCGGACGCCGTTATGTCGCACAGGGCGGTCAGCGCCTGACCCTCGACCACACGGAAGGAGTGGGCGCGGGCAAGGCGCAGTGCCTGCTCGGCGTGGGCGCGGGCCTCGTTGTTACGGCCCATCTCCTTGAGGGTGAGGGAGAGGCCGACGAGGCTGTCCACCTCGGGGCGTCTGTATCTCGAGTCGCGGGCCAGGGCGAGCGCTTGCGTGCCGAGCCGAAGCGATCGGTCGAAATGTGTCAGTTCTCGGTGGGCAGTGGCCATCGTGTTGAGAATGCTGGCCTGAATCCAGCGCCGTCCTTTGTCCTTCGCCATGGAAAAGGCGCGCACGGCCTGGGCAAGTGCCTCGTCGTGCCGGCCGAGTGAGATATTGATCTTGGCGAGGGCGTCGAGCACCGTGGCGCGGGCGGTACGATTCCCGACCCTCTCGCCGGCAGTCACCTTGGGTGCGAGGACGTCAAGGCCGTCGGTCAAACGGCCGAGCTCCCAGTACACCCAGCCCAGATTCTGCAGGGCCAGGCTGTCGTCCCACCAGCTGATCTGCTGGTTTCGGACGAGGGCCAGTTCGAGCTGCTCGGCAGCCTCGTGCAATCGGCCCAGATCCCGGCAGGTCAGACCGATGACAACCAACCCCAATGTTTCAAGGTAGAGATTCCCGGCCTCACGGGCGATCCGCATTCCGGTGGTGACATGCGCGTGCGCACTGTCGAGACGTGCCATGTACCACTCCGCCTGGCCTCTGCCGCCGAGAGCCGCTGCTTCTCCCGTCGCCCAACCGAGCTTCCGGCTGATGTCCAGAGCGCGGGCATGGTGTTTCAGCGCTCGGCCGGCATCTCCCCGGTCCGACTGGATCAGTCCGAGGCTGATGTGCACGGCTGCCTGGCCGAGCAGGTCACCTTCGGCCGTGGCCGCGTCGAGCGCCGTCTGCGCGGTGGCCTGCCACGCTGCCCGCGGCAGCTGAAGCCAGAAGTAGCCCAACAGCGCGTTGACCATGTGCCAGGCGACGGGGCGGGGACCGTGATGGGCGGCATGGTTGATTACGGCGAGCAGATTGGCCCGCTCCGCCTCCAGCCACTGTGAGGCTCCGGTGGAAGATGGCAGGCCCGGTTGACCGCCGTGGCCCAGGTCGCGGGGCAGTTCCGGGAAGAACCAGGTTCCCCCGACAGCGCGCGCCGCGTGCAGGTACCAGATCAGGAGCCGTTCCAAGGCGGCGTCGCAATCTGCCGCCGTTTCCTCCGCCCGCGCCTGCTGTTGCGCGTACTCGCGAAGCAGATCGTGGAACCGGTACCGCCCCACTGCCACTGGTTCGATCAGATGCGCCTCGGCCAGCGTCCCGAGCAGGCGGCGCGCCTGCGGCAGCGGAGTGCCCAGGAGAGCAGACGAGGCTTCGGCGGTGAACTCCGCTCCGTGGAACAGGCCGAGCAGGCGGAACAGCCGGCGCGCGCCGGGCGGCAGAACCTGGTACGACACCGAAAAGGCCGTCTGCAAGGGGGAGTTGGCCTCGTCCTCCGGCTCCAGCGCCTGAAGCCGGTTGCCGTCTGTCATCTCGGCGACGAGGTCGGCCGTCCTCAGGCCCGGGTCACCCGCCAGTCTGGCGGCGGCCACGCGCAGCGCCAGCGGCAGGCTGCCGCACAGCCGGATCAGCTCGTCGGCCGCGCGCTCGTCGGCGGCGAGCCGGTCCGCCCCGAGGGAGCGGCTTAGTAGCGCGCGGGCTTCGTCCGGCTGGAGCAGGTCCAGTGGCAGGGCATGGGCGCCGTCGTGGGCGACGAGGTCGCCGAGGCGGTTACGGCTGGTGACGACTATGCAGCAGGTCGGGCTGGACGGGAGCAGCGGACGTACCTGCTCGGCCGAGGCCGCGTTGTCCAGCAGAACGAGCACGCGCCGGTCGGCCAGCAGGGTCCGGTACACGCGGCTCTGGGCTTCGTGGTGCGGGGGGATCTCGGATGCCGCGAGCCCTAGGCTGCGCAGCAGCAGTTCGAGGGCCTCGCGGGGTTCGAGGGGCTGCCGGTCGTGGTCGAAGCCGTGCAGGTTGACGTAGAGCTGGCCGTCCGGGAAGCGGTCGCGGACCTGGTGTGCCCAGTGCACGGCCAGGGCGGTCTTGCCGATGCCGGCGGCGCCGCCGATGGCGGAGATGACCACGGTGTGCGCCGCGCCGTGCTCCTGCTCGGGCGGGAGCAGGGCGTGGAGTCGGGCGAGTTCGCCGGTGCGGCCGACGAAGCCCGGGGCGTCGTGGGGGAGTTCGGCCGGCCGGGCGCTCTCGCGCGGCTTGGGGGAAGGCGGCGGGGGAGGGAGGAGGTAGGTGTCGTCCTGGTGCAGCACCGCTTCATGGACCCGGCGGAGTTCCTCACGGGGGCTGGTTCCGAGCTCGTCGCGCAGTCGCCGGCGCATGTCCTCGTAGACATTGAGTGCTTCCGCCTGACGTCCGCAGCCGTACAGGGCCCGTATGCGCAAGGCCACCAGGGACTCGTCGTAGGGGTCGGACGCGGACAGGCCGTCGAAGTCGGCGAGGGCGTCGCCGAACCGCCGCAGCAGAAGGAGGCACTTGAGCCGTTCCTTGCGGAGCATTCGTCTGCGCTCCAGCAGCTTTCCTCGCTCGCCCTCTGCGAACTGTCCCGGCAGGTTGGTCAGCGGTTCTCCCCGAAACAGTGCGATGGCCTCGGCGAATTGGTCGGTTGCCGTGGCCAGATCGCCCGAGGACAAGGTGCGCAGCGCATCTTCCGACCGCCCGGCCAGGTCCGCCGTGTCGAGGCAGACGCCCTCGGCGACGAAGCGGTACCAGCCCTTGCCGCTGCGGATCACCGATTCCGCGGGCGAGGTGCCTTGCGCATCGAGCGTCCTGCGCAGGGAGTTGATGTGGGTCGGCAGCACTTTGCGACCGCCGGAAGGCGGCTGCGAATCCCACACCGAGTCGAGCAGTTGGTCATGGCTCACCACGGCCCCCTGGCGGAGCAGCAACGCGGCGAGCACCGCCTGGCGCTTGACCGGCCCCAGATCCAGTGGAGTTCCGCCCCGCCATGCCCGTAACGGCCCGAGCACCTGGAACCGCAGCAGCTCTGGAGATCCGTCGTCCACCTGAAGCCTCCACCTGCGCACATCATCGGAAATTCATCGCCATTGCATCACTCCTGGTCATGGTGAGGTCCATGACATCGCACAACCCGCACAACTGAAGGGGGTCCCGTGGGCGCAGTGGAGTTGGCGGCCGCCGTGCTGGCCACCGGGGCGGCGCCCGGACTCACGGGTTCCGCAGGCGGAGCCGTCCACGACCTGAACACCGTGCTCAGGGAGGCGGCCTGCCGACGACCGGTCGGGGCCGACGGCGGCGCCTGTGCGGGCGCTGCGCCGTACGCGTGCTGGATGCGTGCGCGACGGACCCCGACGTGTGGCGCGCCCGGCTGCTCCACGTCCTGATGGGATCCGACGCGGGAACGGACGAGGACAACCTTGCGGCGGACCGCGCCGTACTCCGGGCCGAGCGCTGGACGGGGCACGTCATCATGGCCGGCCGAGAACGTGTGGCGCTGCAGCGTCAGCCTGAGGCTGTGCGGGAGGAGTCCGTATGTCGGGGGAGTGGCGCTCGTCGAGGATGGCGAGAACGCGGTGGAGCTGGCCGCTTGGCTGGACGGGGAGGGTGCGCTGCGTGGGTGCATTCGCCGGGATGCCGGGCCGCTGCCGGAGAGTGCCCAGCGCCCGCGTTCTGGCAGAGGGCGCTCTCTTGACGGAGCCAGACACAGTGTCGGCACGTGTCTGATGGAGTGACGTGGCGGTGGCGCTCGTGTCGCGCCCCACCAGGGCCGAAGCTGATTTCTCAGGAGGAAGGACGAGGATGCTGCCAGAAGAGATGACCGTGCTTGCCGCGGCGGGAGGCACCGCGGTGGTGCAAGCCGCAAGCACAGACGCATGGGCAGGGTTCCGCCAGCAGGTGGCCCGTTGGATCGGACGGGGGGACCAGGAGCGTACAAGCACCGAACTGGAACGCCTCGACCGGACCGCGGGTGAACTGGAGGCCGCCGCAGCCTCCGGGTCGGCTGAGTCGGAGCGGGCATGTCTGCGTCACGAGGCGGGCTGGCAGGCTCGTATCGAGGCCCTACTGGAGGATCTTGCCGACACCGAGCGCGCTCATGCCGCCGAGGAACTCCAGGGGCTGCTCACCCAGTACCAAGGCACGGTATCGGCCGGCCAGGGCGGTCTTGCCGTCGGAGGCGACACGAACGTCAGCGCCGAGGGCAATTCGATCGCCGCCGGCGTGATCAACGGAGGCGCGCACATCAGCCCCCCTCCCACGCCGGATCCGTCACAGGGCTGAACGGACCGGCTGCTCTTCCCAGCCCGCACGCCGTTGACCATGGCGCACCGGCCTCCTACACGGCCCACGCCACCCATCACTCCACGGCGATCGGCCATGCCGATGCTGTCAACTTCTACTCCGCGCCTCCCATCCCCCGCTCCGGCTATCTCGCCCAGGTGCGTGCTATGGCGCCCGAGACTCTCGCGGACAGGGAGGGCGAGCTCGCGGAGCTGGCGGAGTTCTGTACCCGGCCCGGACCTGGCGGGTATCTGCTCTGGAGCGCCGAGGCGTGGGCCGGGAAAACCGCGCTGCTGCTGTCCTTCGTTCGCGAGCCACCAGAGCAGACGCGTGTCGTCTCCTTCTTCATCACCGCTCGGCTGGCCGCGCAGAGCGACCGGGAAGCCTTCCTGGACATCGTCATCGAGCAGTTGGCCGAGATCCTCAACGAGCCGGTGCCACCGATCTCGACCCCGGCCACCAGGCCCGCCCATTTCCTCCGCATGCTCGACGCGGCGGCCGGTGTATGCGAGCAGCAGGGGCGCCGTCTCGTGCTGGTCGTCGACGGCCTCGACGAGGACCTGGGGGCCGCGGAGCACAGCATCGCCGCGCTGCTGCCGTCCTGCCCGGTGGCGGGGATGCGGATCGTGCTCGCGGCGCGGCCCGACCCTCCGCTGCCCGACGACGTACCCGAGCAACACCCGCTGCGGAACCCGGAGATCGTGCGCGCGCTGGAACCGTCACCGCACGCGCGGGTCGTCCGGCGGGAAGCCGAGCGCGACCTCAAACGCCTGCTCGGCGGTGCCGAGGTGGAGCAGGACCTCCTCGGCTTGGTCGTGGCCTCCGGCGGCGGGCTGAGCGGGCAGGATCTCGAGGAGTTGACCGGGCACGAGCCCTGGCGGATCGCTGAGACCCTGCAGACGGTGACCGGCAGGGCATTCGCCCGCCGCCCCGCGAGCTGGTCGAACCATGCGGCGGCGCAGGGACTCTACATCCTCGCCCACGAGGAACTGCAGCGCACCGCCGCGCTGTTCCTGGGGGAGACCCGCCTCGCGGAGTATCGCCGACGGCTGCACGCCTGGGCGGACGGCTACCAGTCCGAGGGCTGGCCCGCGCGGACCCCGGAGTACCTGTTGCGCGGCTACTTTCGGATGCTGCAGGCCGGGACCGACCTGCAGCGGATGATCGACTGCGCCCTGGACAAGCCGCGCCACAACCGGATGCTCGATATGAGCGGCGGGGACGCCACCGCTCTCGACGAGATCGCCAACACACAGAACGCGGTGGCCGACCAGAGCTCCCCGGATCTGCAGGCCATGGTGCTGCTGGGCGCCCGCTTGACGGACATCACCCACCGCAACGACGGAATCCCCCCACGGCTGCCCGCCCTATGGGCCAGGATGGGGCGGCCGACGCGCGCCACGACGCTTGCGCGGTCCATCACCAGACGCCAGGCGCAACTGTCCGCGTGGGTGGAGCTGGTCCAGGTGCTGGCCGACCAGGGGGATGACGATCGGGTCCAGGCCGTGTTGGCCGAGACGCTTCCCCAGGCGGTCACCGCAGCGGGCAACGACGCCCCGACGGTCGTGCAACGGGCGGTCGAGGCCCTTGCCGCGACCGGTCACCCCGGATACGCCGAGGACCTGGCCGCTCTGCTCCCTGACGGCGAGTCCCGGATCCTCGCACTCGCGACGGTCGCGCCGGCATGGGCCCAGGCGGGGAAGGCCGAGCGGGCCCGGAACGTGGCGGCAGAGGCGGCGGAATCCGCTCGCCGACACTTCGAGGCCGATCCCGATGGCAGCCGACTGCCGCCGGACCCCGCGGCCCGCGAACGGGTACGGGCACGTGTCTTCGCGGAGGTCGCCCGGATGTGGGCTGGGATCGGGGCGGTCGCCCAGGCCCGGTCGACCGCCGAGGAGGTCGAGCAGAGCGCCCGAAGAAGCGCTGGTGGCCGGATCAAACCGGGGCTGCGTGAATCGCGGGCCCTGGACAATGCGCGTGTACTGGGGAGCGTGGCAAGAGCGTGGGCTGGAGCGGGCGCACTCGATCGGGCTCGGGCGGCAGCCGAAGGAATCATGAAAATCGCTCAGGACATTGCCCAGTCCGGGAACGTCCCCTATGCGATATGGGCGATACACGAGGCGCTCCGGGTGTGGGTCGACACCGGCGACATGGATGATGCCGCGGGCATCATCCGTATTCTGACCAGCCAGGATCGGCGGCGGCGGCCGGAGGACTCCACACCAGGATCGGGCTACAAGGTGGCCGAGGCAGCAGCGGCGTGGGCACGGGAGGGACACCTCGTCCGGGCGGAGGAGATTACCCGGACCATCACCGACCCCGATCCCGACGAGCAGCGGCAGGCGAAAATTCGTGCTTTCGCGGCGGTGGCGCGGGGTTGGGCCCGGTCAGACGACCTTGGCTGCGCCCAGGCCGTCGCCAGGGAGATCGAGGAACTGGCCAAGGCGGTCGAATGGCCCCGCGACAAGGTGAGCGCGCTGACGACGGCCGCCCATGCCTGGCTCGACGCAGGCAACCCGCACCACGCCAAAGAGCTTGCCCGAACAGCTCACGCACTCGCCGGCACCCTTTCGGATCTACCGAAGAATCAATTCGTTTTCCACGCCGGCGCATCAGAGAAGGACATCGCTGAGACTCGGGCGAGAGCCCGCCGCATGTCTCTGGGCCGAGACAGGCCCAATGACGCAGTGGATGTGGTGTTGAGGGCCTCCGCGCCGGCGGCCGCCCGTGACGGGGCGGTCGATCTGGCCAGCGACATCATCCGCCAGATCGATCACCCGGCGTCCCGGACCTGGGCAGTGGAGGCTTCGCGACGCATGGCGGCTCTGGCTCGCAGCACCGCCGCCGGAGATCCTTGCGAACAGATCGTTCGCAGCATCATCGAGTCCGACAGTTCGGCCTGGCTGGTCGAGGACTTCAACTGGGGGGCAACAGGCGGAGACGGGAGCGTGCACGGCGCCGAGGACTTCATCAGACTCGTCGTTGGGCTGACCCTCGACGCGTGGGACCTGGTGGCCGCGGTGCAAGCAGCGGCTCGTGCGCGCGACGCCGCCCTCTGCCGTGCCGCGGCCGGGAACGCCGAACGATTCGCACGGCAGATACCCGTGTTGGACTCCCCGGCACAGGTGGCTTCGCCAGAGGCCAAACTGTGGCGGTCCGCGTCGATGTCGGACCGGAACCGGGCAGAAGCGCTCGTCCGATCGGCCGTCAGCCCGGACGACCGCGCCTGGGGGCTATCGGGAGCCGCGCGCGCATTTGCGGAATCAGGACTCTTCTCCTTGGCCAAGCGTTCGGTTCTCGCCGGTGTCGCCTTGGCGCTCAAGGTTTGGGTGATGGCAGCCGCCGCACAGTCTTGGCACGCGGCAGGTTTCACGGACGACGCCGCCCGAGTAGCCCGTGAGGCTGAGCAGTTCGCGCGGTCGGCCGATACACCGACCACTCGAGCCCTCGTGCTGGCGATCGCGGCGAAAGCATGGCGCGAGACGGAAGAAGAAGGCCGCGCGCGCACCCTGGCACAGGAGGTGGCCGACCTCGCACAGTCCACCGGTGACCCCGTCGACCAGGCATGGGCGCGCAGCGACGCATCCTTGGCCTGGGTTTGGGCGGCGGATCCCGAACGCGCCGAGTCTGTGCTGCAGTCCACCGACGATCCCGTTCTGCAATCGGCCACCCTGCTGCGGCTCGCTGCGCACAGTGACGGACCTCGGGCGGACGCGTTAATCGCCGAGGCGCTGCGGCTCGGCCCAAGGGGCTGGCTAGCAGCGTTGAACGGGCTGATCACGCTTCGCCCGGCAGTGCTCATGTCCACGACGGGACAGTTGCTCGCGGACCGTGTCGGCCAACGCGGCAGCCGATGAACGACAGCCGTCCGCCCGCTCCCCGGATGCTCGGCTGCAGCGCCGGGCGACTGAGTCCACGTCGGGGGGTGCTTCTATCTGTTCGGTCAAGGTCTGTGGGCTTGGTCAGGCTGTTTGTTCGTGCCCGGGCCACAGCGCGTCCCGCGCTCGCGGCGCCGGGCCCGAAGCCGGGCGGTGAGGAACCGCGCCCGTCATTCCCGGTGAAGTCCCGGAGGCGGACCGTGGGTTCGTCCGTGCCGTGCAGGGTAGGTTCCTGCAGGCTGGAGTACGCCGCCAGGATCTCCAGCAGGTCACGCTCGGTGGCCTCGGAGCGCTGGTACTCGGTGCCGTAAGCCAGGCAGACGCGGGCCGTGTCAGCCAGAGTCCAGGGCGTGTACTTCATCGCAGGGCTTTTCAGCCAGGGCTGCGGCCGCTCGGGAGCGCCGTAGCGGGCCGCCGCTGCGGCGATCAGGGGCAGCAGTGAGCTGGGACGGTACCGCCGGACGCGCTGGCGGTACTCGTCCTCCGTCACCAGCCGGTCGTAGAGGTACGCAGCCATCCCACCATGATCCTCGCCACGGAGAGTTCGGTCGATGGACTTTCTCTTGAATCGGTGCCGAGCTGCGAACCGCCTTCACTTGGAATGGATGGGGTCCACGCGGGAATCGACCGGCCTGGCCCTCGGCCGGTGTTCCGTTGATCCCCACGCGATGTCGGTCTGCTCAGTGCGTCAGATCCAGCACGGCCGTGCAGTGCGGATCGTCCTGCGGCTCCTCGAAGAGTTCCCGCTCCTGCGAGCGGGAGAACACCTCTGCGATCACGGCCGGCCCTGCCTCCGAGAGCCGGACGTCGCAGGCCACGACGTCGGAGTCTCCCTGATGGCGTACGTACAGCCGCATCCGGCCCTCGCTCAGGTACAGAAAGCCGACCAGCAGTGACTCGGCCTTCTCCCGCTCCTCATAGCCCGGAACCGGGCAGTTCAGCGCGGTCAGCAGCGTGTGCGCCCGGTCCTCCGGCAGCTCCTCGCCAGGCACCTCCTCCGCGAGCCTGATCAGCGGAGCGTCGAAGACGTGGTCCACCTGACCGCCGGAGTAGAAGCGGACCTCGCCCGCCTCGTGGCGTACGCGGCTGACCGCCTCCCACGGGAGCAGCACCTCGTCCTGCCGGAAGAGCGGGATCTCGTAGATGGAGGCAAAGAGCGACCGGTCCCCATCCCGCCCGTCCTGGTGGCGATCCTTCGGGCTCACGTGGATGCGTTTGGCGCGGCCAAGGAAGGCCGCGTGTTCGGAAACGAACGTGGGGGAGTGGTCGGCTCATCCACCTACTGGCGGGTGTGGGAGGAGGCGCGGGAGTATGCGCTCCCGCCTGAGCGCGTCGTCTCGCCGTTGGCCGGGCGCCCGTACGACCTGCGGCACGCGTGCATCACGCGGTGGTTGAACGCGGGGGTGCCGATCGCTGAGGTTGCCCGGCGGGTTGGCAACTCTCCCGAGGTGATCCACCGGCGCTATCACGGCTGCATCGACGGCCACGAGGAAGCCGCCAACGCGAAGATCACAAGGGCATTGGAAGAGGACGGAGACGCTGCATAGCGCTCCGTGTCATCGCGCTGCGAGGGCGGTCCGGGAGATTCGGACCGCCCTTATGGGTCGGCACGTAGCTGCGGCTCTCCCGGCTACGCTCGCGTGGGAGCGCCCCGCAGCGCGTGGCTGCGGGGCGCCTAGTGGGGTTTAGTCGACATCCTGCCCGTTGTACTTGCCGCCCTTGCAGGTCGGGAGCCCGGCCGCAGACGTGTTCGACCGATCGACCGTTCCGCCGCCCTGCTCGCACTCACCCGGGGTGAGGCTGGCGGGGGTGGCGGTTGTGGCGGTGGCGGTTGTGGCGGTGGCGGTGGCGGCGCCTGTGAGGCCGAGTCCGGCGAGGGCTGCCGTGGCGATGACGGCGGCGAGGATTCGTCGAATGCGCATTTGGTTCGCCTTTCACGGATTGCCTCGGTTGGGGCACTAGTCAGCTTGATGTTCATCCATGTGGGCGACACGTCATGTTGGGCCGTTCGGGTGACATTGCTGTCGGGTGCGGGGTCGGTGACGGGAGCCGTCGGACAGACCCTAGCCATGAGGGGTCGGGCCGCTGTCCTTCGTCTTGAGTGGCCTTGTACTGACCGTGTTGAGTCCATGCACGTTCGAGTGTCTCCATGACCGCCGGCACGGCGCCGCGCTCATCAAGGTAGGTGCGCTGGCCCGGCAGGCCCTTGCGTGAGGGCCGGTCGGGATCGCGCGAGACCTCCCAGGCGAGATCACCAATGGCGTTGTCCTGATCGGCGTGGGTCTTCCACCACGCGATGAAGCTCTTCGGCTTGGGCGTATCCGCATCCTTGCGCCGCCGCGTGGCGTCCACACGTGAGTGTGTCGGAGGTGTGTCGCGTGTATCGCAGATGGTGCGCGGACAGTGAGAGAGAACGAGAAAGAGCGGGAGTCAGTGAGACTGACTCCCGCTCTCTCAAATCGGCATTCGCACTGGTCAGAGCATGATTTTTGCTGGCTGACCGGCGAGTGCCCCCGGCGGGGGACTCGGAGCGTTGGGACGGGCGGAACCGCTGGTCGGCGGCGGACAGTTGGTGATCGAGACGGTTGTCCGGCTGAACCGGTAGGTCCACGGCGATCGACCACAGGTTCGGGTCCTGGCAGGAGCCGCAAGCAAGGGCCGGTCGTGCCGGACCGGATGTGACCTGCGGGAATCTCTGGTTGGACCGATGTCGGCCATCTGCCCAAGCCCGAAATGGTGTGGCGCCCGTCCATGCTTCCGACGGTTCGCGCTGCTTCCGACGGGTTCGCGCTGGCAATAGGGAGCAGGCTAGCATCTAAGTAAGATTCAATCTACGTAATATCGAAACTATGTTTGGCTGGAGAGGGGCTGCCTGTGGAATTCAAAGGGAGGGCGGCTGACCTGGACCTGCTGGCCCAACAGCTGGGCCTGGTGATCGAGGGCACGGGGGCTACCCGTGGGCAGGCTGTGATCATGACCGGACGGCGTCGGGTGGGGAAGTCTCGCCTGGTCCAGGAGTTCTGTGACCGGTCCCGGGTTCCGTATGTGGTCTTCCAGGCGACCCGGGGCCGCAATGCCGTGGCCGAGCGGGCGGACTTCACTGGGGCACTCGCCCAGTCCGCCCTACCGGGGGCGGAGCTGGTGGCCGGGCTGCAGGCCGCGGATTGGAATCAGGCGCTACGCTCACTGGCCGTCGCGGTTCCGGACGACGCCCCGAGCATCGCGGTGATCGACGAGGTGCCGTGGCTGGTGGAGCAGGACGCGGAGTTCGAGGGGGCTCTGCAGACCGTCTGGGACCGTCACCTGTCCGCCAAGCCGGTCCTGCTCATTCTGGTCGGCAGCGACATGTCGGTGATGGAGGCGCTGCAGTCGTATGGCCGCCCGTTCTTCGGGCGGGCGGCGAAGATGACCGTACGGCCGCTGCACCTGGGCGATGTGCAGGCCATGACCGGGCTGGACGCGGCGGACGCGGTGGACGCGCTGCTGATCACGGGAGGCTTTCCGGAAATCGTCCAGTCGTGGCGGCCCGGGATGGGCCGGGTGGACTTCCTGCGCGAGGCCGTGGCGAATCCGCTGTCGCCGCTGCTGGTGGCGGGCGAGCTGTCGCTGCTGGGGGAATTCCCCGAGGCGTCCCACTCGCGGGCGGTGCTGGAAGCGGTGGGCAGCGGCGAGCGGACCTTCTCCACCATCGCGGCACAGGCCGGGGGAACAGGTGCCCTGCCGTCGGGCACGCTGTCCCCGCTGCTGAACACCCTGCAGGCCAAGCGCGTTCTGGCGGCCGACCTGCCGCTGTCCGCGAAGGCCGACACCAAGAACAAGCGCTACCGCATCGCCGATCCGTATCTCCGTTTCTGGCTGGCCTTCCTGCAGCGGGGTATCCCGCTCATCGAGCGCGGCCGGGGCGGCCTTGCCCTGGAGCGCATCGAGCGGTCCTGGACCACCTGGCGGGGGCGTGCGGTCGAGCCGCTCATCCGCGAGTCGCTGCTGCGGCTGCTGCCAGATGAGCGATGGCCGGAGACAGAGGCGGTCGGCGGCTGGTGGAACCGGCAGAACAACCCCGAGATCGACCTGGTCGGCACCGACCGTGAACCCGTGGCGGGCGCGGTGCACTTCGTCGGCTCCATCAAGTGGCTGGAGTTCCAGCCTTTCGGCCGGCGCGAATACGACGCTCTGGCCCGGGACGTACTCGCGGTGCCCGGCGCCGGGCCTGACACCCCGCTGGTCGCGGTGTCCCGCAGTGGTGTCGGCGGCAGTCTGCCGCTTGCTGCCCACTGGGGGCCTGAAGATCTGGTCCGCGCCTGGCAGTAGCGGAGAGACGGTGGCATGGGGTACGCGGCTCAGGATGCCCAGCGCCGGTAGGCCTCCACCCAGGCCCACCCCTCAGGCGCGCATTCGGGCACCGGTAGGTCGAGGAGGCCGATCGCCTGACGGTGTCGACCGCGTCCGCACAGGGCGACGATGCCGCTGCCGGACCGGAGCTGGACGGCGATGACGGTCACGGTGACGCCGAGTACGACTGTGTCGAACGGGAGGGCGAGGCGGTCCTCGATGACTGCCTGGAGGGCGGCGAGTTGTTCGTACTCGTCGCAGGCATCGACGATCGCCTCTGCGACCATGGCGTCGAGTGCGGCGCTGGTGAGCCTCATCGTCCGTGGCGCCTTTCCGCGCGCAGGAGTTCCGCGAGGCGGGCGCCGACGGGGGTGATGCTTGGCAGGGGCTCGTGTGTGTAGTGACTCTTCTTGCGACGGCGCAGCAGCTCCTCCCCGTCCCGCTCCCAGGTGAACGCGGGCTTGCGCAGGAGCGCGTGGAACACGGCGTCGGCGTTCTCGGGATGCCGCCGGACCAGGCGGCGGATGACCATGGGGGAGACGGAGTCGTCGTTCAGGTACTCCCGAAGCTGCGTCAGGCAGGTGCGGTTACGGGCCAGAGCGGGATCGGCGAACAGCGCGTCGAGGCGGCCGAAGTCGGCGTAGTAGCAGATGCCTTCGGTCTCGTCACAGATCACAGCGACGTCGTCCGCGTCGAGAAGCTCTTCGGGCAGACTGCTGAGTTCATCGAGCGAGGGCCCGCTGTTCCTCGCCTGCGCGGCGGCCTCGTCGTCAAGTCCGGCGAGGGCCTTCTCCTGCCGGTGACGATGATACTCCCGCAGTCGGACTTGCGCCTCTGCCGGGTCCAGGACGAGCAGGTCCGTGCCGAACAGGTCGACGAAGTCGGCACAGGCTTCGGCCTGCATCTCCCAGGCCGTGCGCAGCATCTCGGGATTGCGGCGCAGCAGCTGCGGATTGACAGCCAGGGTCTGGACGGCGACCTGCGCCAACTCCGAACCGTCGCCGGGCGGGTAGGTGGTGAGGTTGCCGCTGACCACCCAGGCGTCGGTGTCGGGGTGGACGGGCACGATGCGCGTGGCGACGAACATCCCCTTGCGCAGATTCCGCAGAGCGCGCCGCCCCAGGTTGGAGTGGACCCGGTAGACGAGGTCGTCCAGCAGGTTGTGCAGGATGGCGGCGCCTCGATCGAGGTCCTGTACCTCGAAGAGCCCCTCGACCACGTCGCGCCAGCCGAGCAGCATCGCACGTTCGTCCTCCGACAGCGGCGGCCGCCGCTGGGCCACGAACTGCTCGACGACGGTGGAGCCGTCCGCCAGCCGGTACTGCAGCGCGAAGTGATCGATCGTCTGGATGGCGGTTGCCTCGTCCAGGAAACCGAGTCGGTCCTCGGCCTCGTCGAGCCGGGCATCCAGTCGCCGGGCGAAGCGCGGCCCCTGCGCGAACGCCACCAGCTCACTCTTGAGATCTCCGCTCCGTGCCACCAGCCTCCCGACTCGGGGAGGCGTCGTGGCGGAACCGCTCTGGTCCACTTATTCCTGCCTACTCTTCAAGTCTCTGCCGTACGACGCGATCCGCCGCCTGCGAGCGCGGCACGCGTCTGGCTGGGGCGTGTCAGGAGCCGGACGGCCGGGGCCGATCCGTGAGTTGCCGGGCGAGCTGTTCGGCGTTGAGGGTGCGCACGGCGGCGTCGACGGCATCGCGGTCGGTCAGGTCGATGCCCCGCGCGGCGAGGGCGGCCGAGATCTGCTTGGCCGGACCCCATGCCTCCTCGTCGTCGAAGGCCGCGCGAAAGGCGGACGCGTACGCATCGACTGCGGCGATGACGGGAGAGATCCATGGCTCCTCGACACCGCGTTCGGTGAGCGCGAAAGTCACCCATTGTGTCAGCACGGCGGGCAAGAGCGTTCGGTGCTCCTGATCGAGTACGGCCTTGCGGGGCAGCCAGTCCTCCAGAAAGCCGGCGACCTGGCCGGGGCTCCAGCACAGCGGACCGCGGCTGAGGTAGTTCTCTCCGTAGTCCAGGAACAGATCGGCCAGCGACCTGACGGTGTCGGCTTCCTGCGCCGCATCGGTGCGGGAGGCGGTGAACGCGTCCAGCAGACGGGTGCGTTCGGCTTCGCCGAGCGGTTGGTGTCCGGGCCAGTCGGGCAGGTGGTCTCGGCAGCGTGCCCAGGCCAGGGCCCGCAGGGCGACGACGTCCTCGTCGTCCTGGCGGGGCCAGGTCATGTCCGTCAGCCGCAGTGCCAGGGCGAGATCCGCGAGCACCTCGACCGTGTCCTGTTCGGTCGGCGGCATCGGCATCTCGCCGTCCTACCGCATCGCCGCCCATGCTTCGGCCGCCGCCGGCGTCAGCAGCGCCAGCTTGTCGACCATCGTGCCGCCGACCTCGTTGATCTGCGCCATCAGCGTGTGCGGGACGGGACCGCCGTACTCGACGAACAGCACTCGCTCGCTGTCCCACACATCCTCCGCGCGCCAGGCCCGCACCGGGCGGTGCGGCGCGGCCGCGTGCCAGGCGGGCAGCGGCTGCGATCCGGCGAGGATCTCGACCGCCTCGCCGAGCATGGAGCGGCTGTCGGGCGGGCCGACCCGCTTCAGCGCGGCCACGGCGGCAAGGCCATGCGGGGACGGTGTCGTCGAAGCCCGGCCCACCACCTCAAGACACAGCGTCTGCTCCGGCTCGCGCTCCATCATTCCGGCGGCCAGCCACGCCTCACCCAGACACCCGCTCGCCCACGCCCCCACCGCGAGGACATCCCTGTCTTCCAGATGCAGCGTTCGGGCCTCCCGCACGACACGATCCGACAGTCGCAGGGGATGCGGCGAACGGCGTACGGGCTTCTTGCCGCCACCCGGCTTGCGGCGGCCACGGCTCTTCGGCATGCCATCGAGTCTGGCAGAGCAGGGTGGGACGCGGACCGGATAGTCGAGGACAGCCCTCGCCGGGGTGAGTGCGCGGGTGCACCGACGCGTTTCCAACCGCCGCCGTGGCCTGAATGGCCCTCTTTCGTCATGAAAGCTCTCCCCGCACCCTTCGATCAGGCGCGATACGCCCATGCTGCGGGACCGACGGGGAGCCGCGATGGTCAGAACCGTCTATGTACCGGTACTGCCGACCACCCGAGCCGCCAGGCGGGCGTATGAATACGTGGACGTGTCGGTAAGACGCCGGGGAAGCCGCCAAGACCGCCCTCATCGCGATCGAACTCCTCGGCGCCCTCGTCCCGTGGCGCACGCTCGTCCTCACCGCCGGCGCCTTCCCCCGGGGCATGGACGACATCGACGTGCAACCCACCCGTACCGCCGTGCGCCACGACTGGCGGCTGCACCACCTGGTGCGCACCGTCCGCCCGGAGTTGGCGAGGAGGCTCGTGTCCGGCGACTATTTTGTGGAGCACGCCTGCAGCGCCAACACCGCCCCCGTCCGGCAACCAGGCCCGGGCTGGAGCCTGCTGCGCTACACCACACCGGACGGCTTCCTCATCGCCCGAGCACCGACCAGGGGTCTCGACCACGTCTCTCGGGTACGCGCCCAGGCTCGTTGGATAGTCGAGCACAACGGCTTCCGTGAACTCGGCGATCCCGGCCACGCCGAAGGTGAGCGCTGGCTGCGAGACTGCGCGTACGGTGACGGCTCGAAGGGCTCCGGCAATGCCGAGACGTGGCTCCGAGCGGGCCATACGCAGCACATGGACTTCGTCGGCCGGCTGGTGACAGGCGCTTTGTGAGGCGCCGAAGGCGCGAAAACGAGCCCTCCACGACGAGCAGGCGTTGCTTTGTGCCAGGGCCAGGGCCAGGGGTCTGGTGGGCAGGATGGGGACGATGCCGAAAGTATGCCTCGCATGTACCCGGCAGAGAGACATCGTATTGCGCGCGCCTGGCGAGCCAGCCTGGGCAGCTTTCCCCTCCTGCGGGTTTCCGGGTGGGGATGAACCTGCGCATGGTCACCAGGTGGACATAACGTTTCTGACCTGCGGCGACGCCTGAGAGGGAGCAGATCTTTGCATCGCGAGCCTTCAGGTGTCATGCGGACATATGCGGCCTGACCGGCAGCTTTTCTTGCGCAGAGGGTTTTCCTGGGCGGGGGACTCGGAGTATGGGGCCGGGCGGAACCGCTTGTACGCGGCGGGCAGTTGGTCATTCAAACGGTGGTGCAGCTGAGCCGGTAGGCCGTGGGCACGCAGCCGCGGGTTCGCTTCCCTCGCGGGGCACAGGGACTGGGATGTTCAGAGGAAGGCGCTTGCCGGAGTGGGAACCAGCGGCTCTGCCGGACCTCGCGGGTGGAGCCGCTGCCGCCGCAGCTGGTGGCCCCGTGGCGTGAGCACATCGCCACGTTCGGCACGGCCGACGGCGGCCGGCGAGGCGCTGTGAACCCAGGTCGTGACCGTGAGTGCGGCGCCATGGGCCAGCCGTGCCCCGCCTTCCCTGGTAGCCGAGCGGCTCCCTGTCCAGTATCGGCGTGGTCCGGTGCGTTCGTCGTCTCCCCTCGCTTGCCACGACGAGATGTGGCTTGCCCGGATGCCGCGCACGCCCCACGGCCCGGGTGCTTCCTGATCGGTTCGTCGAAATTCCGGTCCGCGACCGCCCGTGTCGATGCCACGATGAGTGGGCGTCGCACCCGCACTTTTTGACCAGTCAGAGGGGGCGTCATGTTCCACAGCTCCGGCCGGCCGGGCCTTCCTGCCGATCGCAGATGGCTGGAGACCCTGCGGGAGTTCGGACGTCCGGTGGCTGTCCTCGCGCGGCCCGAGCCCGGATGGCGCCGCCTGGTGGGCCAGGGCGCGGTCGACGGCCTCCTCCAGCGGCTCGACCTCGGGTATTACGAGGAGCAGACCATGCTGGTGCAGGTCACCACGCAGCGGCGCCTGCCTGAGCACGTCCGTGTGTTCTCAACCCTGGAGCCCGATGCGCTCCTGGATGAGTTCCTCTTCAACTCGTCGCCCCACGGACCGATCCGGCTGCCCAACGAACTGGCCACCGGAACAGGCCGGCTGGTCGTGGACGGAACAGCGATCGAGGCGCAGCGGCTCACATACGGCGAACACATCGCCACCCTCGCCGCGATCGGGGAGGAGGCAGTTGCGGTCATCAGCACCGCCGCACTCCACGATCAGGCCGTCCATCTGACCCTCGACACCACTGCCGTCCCCGTCTGAAAAGGAACACCGGCCGCCGGGAGCATTCCGGAGATCACCGACAACACCAGTTCCGTGAAGGCTGAGTGGCCAGGCCGACCATCAGTTCGGCCACGGCCGGACGGTGAGCTCCGGCCACTCGTCCTTCCAGTGCGTCGGCTTGGTCTCATATGCCCTCCCGCGGGGTCAGGGCCGGGGCCCCACGACCAGCCCTTTGTCGAATCCCAGCCGGACGCCCAGACCGCATGCCATCGCAGCGAGGCCGTCGATTCCGGCCTCGGTGGACTCGCACGCGGGCGGCGGGCATGGCACCCCGAACTTCTGCTCATACCAAAGGTGCACGCGGGCTTCGTTGTGGATCCGGCGGCACTTGCCTGCGAGATCGGACAGGTAGGCCGCAATGGACCGCCGATTGAGGGCCGTTGTCGTTACCTGCGTAGGCCGCGCATCAGCGCGGCGAGCCCGCCGAAGAACTCCTGGTCGGCCCCCACGTCCTGTGCGTGGTGTGCGGTCTCGGCCAGGCGCGGGAACTCGATCGGCGGCAGAGCGGAGATGGCGACCGTACCCTCGCCCGTCAGAGGTCCCAGGTGCTCGAGCTGGATGGCCCCGATGACGTAGCTCAGGAGGGCCCGCAGTGCGATGACACGTCGTGCGCCGTCGAAGCCCGTCTCGGTGAGAACAGTGAGTACGGCCTCCGACCAGCGCAGCACCCCGCGGGACCGGTGCCGGTGGGTGATCGTCAGCGGCACGACGGCGGGATGGGCGCCGACGGTGTCGCGCAGACGCCGTACCAGGGTCTCGATCCGCTCCTCCCACGGCGCATCCGGGGGTGGCGGCTCGGTGTCGACGGTTCCGAGCACGGACTCGACGACCAGCCGTTCGAGTTCCTCGCGATCGGCCACGTAGCGATAGAGCCCCATCGTGCTCATGCGTAGTTCCTTGGCAACCGCACGCATCGAAAGGCCGGCGACACCATCGCGGTCCAGGACGGTGAGGGCGGACGAGGCGAGGTGGTCCGGGGTGAGTGAGCGGGGGCGAGGCATAACGGTTGACAGCGTACGGCATACGCCTACGCTGGTAAGCGTATGGCGTACGCCTAAAAGGAGAAGGGGGATCATGCAAACGACTCGCAGGAACACGCGGACAGAATCCTTGGGGCCCGGTGTCGTTGTCGGTGCCCATGACCTCACGGCCGTCTCCGGCGCCCAGATCGCTGTGCCCGACGGTGCCCGGCTGACACATCTTCAGTTCCGGCGGTTCGCCGGCTGCCCGATCTGCAACCTGCACCTTCAATCGGTGGTGCGACGACACGCGGAGATCGCTCAAGCGGGAATCCGCGAGATCGTGGTCTTTCACTCGCCCGCAGAGGAACTGCGGAAGCACGTAACCGACCTCCCCTTCGCCGTCATAGCGGACCCCGCCAAGCGCCTGTACGCCGAGTTCGGGGTGGAGTCGTCGCGTCGCGCGTTGCTCAGCCTGCGGGCCTGGGCACCGACCGCCCGGGCTATCCTGCGCAGCATGTGGACGATCCTCCGCGGGCGGGAGCGTCCGCCGTCCCGCAGGCCGCACGGCGGACGGCTCGGCCTTCCCGCCGACTTCCTGATCGCACCTGACGGCCGCATCCTCGCCGCCAAGTACGGCGAACACGCCTACGACCAGTGGTCGGTCAACTACCTGCTCGAACTGGCAACTCAAACGTCACTGCCATCAGGACCTCGTCCCGAAGGAGCATCATGAGTGACGGTCCCTGGCCCACCCCGGCGAAGGAACTCGCCGAGTATCTGAGGTCGTACATCCAGGAGATGGGCCTGGGCGCCGAGGACCCCGGCGTGGTCGTCGACCGGTACCAAACCCCGGACATCGAGTGGCACAACGACGGTATGTGCCTGGACCGGAACAGGTTGATCGCCCATGCCCGCCCTGTGCGGAAGAACGTGGTCGCCCTTGACGTGGAGGTCCATGACGCCCTGGTGGCCGGCGACCGCGTCGCCGCCCGGTACGCCTTGCACTCCACCATGAGGAGAGGGCGTCGATTGGGCAGCGAGATCTACCTGTTCGGGGAGCTGGCTCCGGACGGACGGCTCCGTCGCGTCTACTCCACCAGCCGCCACATGCCAGATCAGGCCACCCAGGGGTAAAGCGTCCCGGGAGACCGTGCGGGCACTCCACGGGCGTGCCATCGGCGGTGCCGACCGACACACCGCGAGTGACCAGGAGGCCGGGAAGACCCACTGAGCAGGTTTGGCCCACCGCTCGAGCAGAGGGTGAGGAAGTTGTTCAAGGCTCTGTCCGCGGCTCCGCGAAACACCGTGTCAGCAGCTGGAGAACCGAGTGTGGGCGGCGGGCCTCCCGGTGGTGGGTGTCCTGGTGTTCTACGAAGATCCCAGCACCTACAGCTGTTCCGATGGCCAGGACACGTAAACCGAGTGCACTGACGCTCCCCACGGCCACCCCACGACGCTCGGCGCTGCGGTCGGCGGCGGGTTCGCTGGTTCGAGTGCGGCGGGGGACGCGGAACGCGGGCGCGGGGAGGACCGCTGGTCGAACGTGGGCAGCTGGTGATCCAGACCGTGGTCCGGCTGAACCGTGCTCCATGACAGCGAGTCGACCCTTGAGCCGAGGGCGGTCATCGAGCGGCGGGTCAGCGCTAAGGCGGCGTGCGCGCAACCCGAGCGCCGTTGCGGATCGTCCACGCGCTACTCGGGATTGGCGGCCATCAGATCGTGCTCGCGAGCGGGTCGGATACGCGCGAACCAACGGGCGGACTCCTGATCCCCGAGCAGGCGATCGAGGGCGAGCATGGGTTCCATGTGCTCGTAGACTCGCCCGTTCGCCCAGCTGAAACGGCCCCGAGGCGGATGGAGCACGATCACGTGGGCGCCTTCGATCGCAGGGATGTCTGCGGGTATCCCCTCGGGAGAGATGTACTCGCCCTGGGCGTCGAAGAGCCGGAACCGGCGCACCATGGCGTTGACGGGACCCACGGCAGGTACTGCGGTCTGCCACAGGAACGCGTGGCGACGATCGAACATGACTGGGTGCTGCTGGAGCCCGACATGGCTCCGCTCGCCCACCTGGTGCCGGCGGAGTACCGGTGGATCGAGGCGTCCGACGGGCGAGTGGCGGTGTACGGCGTCTGTCCTGCCGAGCCGTTCCAGCGGTGCCGCATCGAGCATCGTCTTGCCTGTCCCGAGCAAACCCTGCCGGACCTGTGGCCGTGGCTGACGAGTCTGCGAGGGGAGAACGCGTGGCAAGCCGAGCGGTTGAACGAGCCCGAGCCGCCCCGCCCTACCGAGGAGTGGCCGGACGCCGGGTAATGGGCTTCGGCTGAATCGGTGGGCTGACCTGGGGCGATGCTCCAAGATCCTGTCCACAAATAGTCCACAGAGGCCGTCATAGTGCTGCTCAGCGCCGCATACGCCTGCACATGCAAGAAGACCCCGGCCTCAGCGTTTCCGCTGGTGACGGGGTCTTTGGGCACCTCATGCAAGGTGCCCCCGGCAGGATTCGAACCTGCGCACACGGCTCCGGAGGCCAGGTAGGACCGGGGGGCCACTGGTGCCCTGACCTGCGGCGGAGGGTGCCGCCGGTTGGGGGCCGAGCAAGATCATTACGCCCCTATTACGTAGGCAGCCTGTCGGGCGCTGGGTCCGGCCCGTATGGTCGAGACATGATCTCGGGCAGCAGCGGGGGACCGGACAGCGGCGGCACGGAGTTCACGGCGGAGGGCCTGGAGCCTGTTCTCCAAGAGGCCTGTGCGACGGCCGGGCTCGACTCCCGCGGCGCCGAACTGCTGCGCCTCGGTTCGAACGCGGTCTACCGCCTCACCTCGTTACCCGTCATAGTCCGCATCGCGCGTGATCCAGCGGTCCGCGCGGAGATGGAGCGGGCCGTGGGCGTGGCTCGGTGGCTGGAGACACAGGACTTCCCGGCCATGCGCGTGCCGGCCTCGACGGCTCAGCCACTTGTCATTGCTGGCCGAGTGGTCACCTTCTGGGAGAGCGTCCAGGAGCGCGAGGAGTACGCAACGGTCGCCGAGTTGGCGGACTTGCTCCGCCGTCTGCACTGGTTCGAAGAACCCGAATCCCTCGGCCTGCCGTACTTCGATCCGCTGGCCAAGGTGGCGGCGTCCCTCGAAGGGCTGGACGGCATCTCGGATGAGGACCGGACGTTCCTCGATGAGCGAGCGGCAAGGCTCGCCAAGGAGTACGACCGGCTGGACTTCGTTCTCCCCTTCGGCATGATCCATGGCGACGCCAGCATCGGGAACATACTTCGCCATCGGGACGGGCACGCGGTGCTCATCGACCTGGACGGCTTCGCCCTCGCGTCGCGTGAGTGGGATCTGATCCAGACGGCGATGTTCTACGACCGGTACCGCTGGCACACCGAGGCGGAGTACGCGGAGTTCGTGCACCGGTACGGCTTCGACCTGATGAACTGGCCCGGGTACGAGACGCTCGCTGACCTGCGTGAACTGATGATGGTCGCCTGGCTCGGCCACCAGGTCACGACCAGCGACTCAGCCGCGGCGGAATTTGCTCGTCGGGTGCGGTCCCTTCGGACCGGGGAGGGACGAGACGAATGGGGCCCGTTCTAGTGAGTATCTATACTGCTGGCCCCTAGCCGACGGCTAGGATTTCACCGAGTGCTGCCCTTGCGGTCTCAACGAACAGGTCCAGGACGTCCTTGTACTCCTGATCGCCAACCGCGAATGCCGCACGTATTTCGGTCTCCCTTTGCGGGCTCAGATTGTTGGTAAGCGTACCCTCTACGAGAGTGGCAACACGTTCGTATTCAATCTCCATGATTTCTAGGCAGCGGACAGCAACAGCGGAGACCGCTTCTGGACCCTCTAGTTGGACCGTGTGACTTGCTTGATTGGCCACGCTGCGCGCTTGTCGTGCAGCGGTTCTCTTCTCCTGAGCGTCAGACGTGGAGGAGGACCCCGATTGCAGCACGTTGAAATACTGCCAATTTGCTTCACGCGCTTGGGTCATGGCAGTCAGTAGCGACTGATACGCGGCCAATCTTTGCTCGCGCAGCCATTTCTTATGTTCCGCATGAAGCTCGCGTATGTGATTGCGCTCCTGAACGGACTCGTGGTGCACTTGCTGTCGCTCAAGAGCTTTGTCTTTGCGCTTATCTGAGCGGGCATTGATGGCTCCAGTCAGGCCGACGCCCAGTAGAGCTGAAGCAGCTGTAATGATGGGAGTCAGCAGGTCACCCATTAATGGATCCTCTCTCCTGGCTTGTTGATCTGGGTGAGAATTAGACTGCCGAGTTTGGAGCTGTCGCTATCCATAGCCTGTGCTCCCTGATCTGCTCGGTAAACGTCTGCACGTCAGCGCTGCTGCTGGCCGCTGCGAGGTTCTGCCGGAACTCGGCGAGGTAGCTGACGCATCGCGCCGATTTGAGCTGCTCGCCCAGGTCCAGGGCGTCGAGGGCCACGCGGCAAGCCTCCTCGACGTCGCCGGCACGTAGGTGGGCGTCGGCGAGCACCATGGTTGCGAAGAAGTCGCTCCGGACGTGGCTGCCGCTCATGGCGTTCTCGGCATGGGCGACGGCCTGCCGGGCGCTGTTGACGTCACGGAAGCAGTGGGCGGCCTCTGCGGCAAGCTCGGCCTCGTCGAAATAGCTGATCCACTCGGGCTCGTCGTCGCTGTTCCGGCTCTCCAGTGCTTTCGTAGCCGCGCTCAATGCGGCTTCACAAGCCCGAACGTCCCCGGTCCGGGCAAGCGCGCGTGCCTCCATGGCGTGGAACTGGGCGCGAAGCGTGGGCGTGGCCACGGGAGAGATACCCATGAGAGCAGCACGGGCGAGCGTCGCGCCCTGCGTGTATCGGCCGAGGAACGTTGCCTGATGGCTCATGGCGGACAGGATGCTTCCGGCGAGCCGGCGGTCATTGGCGTCCTGGGCCAACCGGAGAGCTTGGAGGAAGTACCTCTGTGCCAAGCCGTGCCGACAGGCGTCGTAGGACATCCAACCGGCCAGTAGCGTTGCCTCCGCGACGGTCGAGAACAGGGCCCGGCCGACCTGCTCGGTGTATTGGCCGCGCAGCAGCGGCGTCACTTCGGTACTGAGGTACTGGATGGCCGAGTGCCGCGCGTGATCGCCGCCGAATCGGTCGTCTAAGTCGGCGAACATGTCGGCGGTGGTCTTGATGGCGGCTACGTCCCCGAGACCGACGCGCAATCCGCTCTGCCGCTGCCGGGGAACGGCAGGCTCGGGCGCTACCAACCACCGGAGCGAAGCTTCGCTCCAGGCCGGTTCGGAGGGCTCGGCCTGGAGCAGGGGCTCATATCGGTTGAGATCTGCTCGCCACAGCTGACCGACGACTTCGATGGCACCCTCGGGGCTTGCCGGATAGCTGGCGTCCAAGAGCCCCGTGTCCCGCTCGCCTTCGTGGTTCAGCCCGAGTTCGGCGGCGCTGAGGTCGTACGCCTCGCACAGCAACGGACCGTAGAAGTCGTCCGGTGCGCTGTGCCCGTTCTCCCAAGTGGCAATACGCCGCTTCACGCTTGCATCCGACGGGAGCTGGTGGCCACGGCGCGTTGCGGCCTGGCGGAGTTCGCGCACCAACCGCGGCTGACTCCAGCCTCGACTCACACGGGCCTGCCGTAAGCGAACGCTGGTCGGCTCCATCGAAGACGTGACCGTTCCCTCTCCACTGGCTCACGGGTGCGACTTTTGGGACGCGTGACTGCTTGCTCCTACGACCGAATGTACGCGCTGCTCATCGCTGAGCGCTGCCCGTAATCGGAGATCGTGAGCGGTTGCAACATGACGGGGGATGACGCGTGTCCGGGTTGCGCGTCATCCCCCGTCACCTCTCGTCATCTGCCCCGGCCAGGGTGGTGACCCTGAGTCTGGACACAGGGCGGCATCGCGGCCGCAACTGAGTCTGACCGAGGTGAGATGACGTGCAGAGGATGACCAGGAGAGGCATGGAATGGCTCTCCGCGGCGGCTGACGATCCGGTGGGGTGCCGTGCTACCTGGAGTGACGACCCCCGCGCACCGTACATGCTGCCGACCGGACGCTACTTCGACGTGGTGACGGTGGACCAGCGCGTCGGCATGGAGACCTTCGATCAACTACTCCGCCGGGGGCTGCCGTTCGGCCCCACCGTTCTCGATCACAAGGCACAGCGTGTCGGCTTCTTCCTGGGCTCGCAGAGCCAGGAGAGCTTCCTCCACTACCTCGCGCAGGAAGAGGGCACTGCACCCGCTTACCGCTACCTGAGCCGCGGCTCCGCGGTCGTCGTCCCTGGCCCCATTCCCCTGCGCGGTGACCGTTACGAGTGGCTACGCGCGCCGGCCCGGCGGCCAATGGCCAACCCCCTCCGTCCTGTAGCCCTGGCGACCATGCTCGTTGCCTCCGCCGAGTTACTTGCTCGCGTGGACCGATACGGCGAGCGCTACCTGGCCGCGGACACCTTCGGCTTCTCCGCGATCGAGGGGGCGCCGATCGATGCGCCGGGATGACGCCACCGACCGGCACGACGCTGCCACCTGGTCGCCGCTGGACAGCGACGGTTGGTACGCCGCGCGCAACGCCACCTCCGCTCTGAGGGACGCTTTGATCCGGGCGGGCCTGGAGAAGGACTTCCCGTATCTGCGGGCCGAGTTGAATGCCTTCGGGCACGGCCTGGTCGAACTCGGGCGCGTGTCGCCGGCCACCGCGGAGCGGCTGGCGGAACTGCTGCGGCTGGCGCTGGGTTCGGGCGCGCAGCGTCTCGGGGAAAGCAGCGACGAAGAGACCGAATCTCGTGATGCAAGGGGCTGAACCATGACCAACCGATGGGGCGTAGTCGCCAAGCGCGCGGAGAACCTGATGCCCGGCGTCCCCTACGTCCGAGGCTGGGCACAGGCTCGTCGTAGCGCCGGCACCTTGGCTGCGCAACTGACAACCCTGGGCTTGGAGTCGGACTTCCCCGGCCTCACGGCTGACGTGAACGTCTCGGGCGACGGTTTGGTACGCCTGGGAAGCATCCGTCCCGAGGCAGCGCTGATGCTGGCCGAACTGATCGTGTCGGGCCTAATGGCGGAGACGGCTACCCATGCTGATACGACGGCGGAGGGGACGAGGGCTGCCGGCCGAAGCTCGTCCGCTGCCTAACCAATTCGGCTTCGAATCTCCGGCTGGTCGCGGTCTAAGCGTGCTCCTGCGACCGGCCGGCTCGCCCCGTACGTCGCTGTTTCCCCCGGCGGATGACGTGCGGGGCTTCTTGCTACGCGCCATGACCCTTTCGCTGTTGGTCTGCCGCTCGGCCGGGACCGGCGCCCCAGCGCCGCAGCCCGGACGGAGCGGCAGACCAGAACGCTCGGCGACTGGCTGGGACGCTCGTAGCTGACCTGTATGGGACATCAGCTTGGGAAGCTTAGGTTTCTTGGCGGCGGTTGCTGGGCTGACCTGCGGCGCAACGGTGTAGGTGCCTAACGCCCCCAGCTTGCGTTCCCCGGTGTTCCCCGTGGCTCCCCGCATGACCTGGCACGGTTCTGGCACGTCTGCCGGGGTGCCGGCCACGGTGACAAGGGCGTTGTCAGTGGGGGGTGTTAGCTTCCGTGGCAGAGATGAGCCGGTTCGATGTTCTCGGTGAAGAACACGGCGGCCAAGGGGGGTGGCCGGATAGGGGTCCCCCAGACCACTGGGTCCCGGGATGCCGAATGGCTCCGCACCCACCCCCCTCACAACCTTCTGATCCGTAGCTCTAGCCGGATCGGTCAGCGGCGGTCATACCAGCCGCTACGCGGCCCCGGACGGAGCTACCGGACGCGGGCGATTGCTGGGGTTGCGGTACCTGGCTGCTGTACCGCAGGATCCCGGCGGGGGTGTCCATGGAACGGCATGTGCTGGAATCGCTGTTGGCCGGTGACGATGAGGCGTCCGTGAGGGGTCTGGCCACCCTCCGCAGCGGGGCCACCTACTGGGTGGCAGACCGGGCACAACCCGCAGGCCAGCATGCCGGAGTCTTCAAGCACCGACTTCAGCGCATGCGGATGCACGGACTCGAACCTCTTGGACTGGAACGAGCAGTGCAGCTCGTCCGCGAACATGGCAGGCCTGTGCGCACAGGGCTGATCGATTCTGCCGATCGGACATGGACCACCCTGCTCTTCCTCACCGAGGACGGCAGCACACTAGTTGCCTGTGCCGGCTGGCCGTTGCCGCTTGTCAGGAAGCCGCCGCTTTAGGAGTTCGCTCACTGGATCACGCGACATCCCAGAAGGGGCGCTCGCGGCCGCCCGGCATTCCAGCTGAGGCCGTCGTTGTCCGCCCTGGTCCGGCGCCGTTGATGTCAGCTGGAGATGTCAGCCAGAGTCTCTGCCGAGAGCGGCGGACCCCGCAGGTCACTCAAGCGGCACGGGAGCGGCGGGAAGCTGTTCCTTGTACAGCCACCGGAAAGTGCGGTCCGGTTCGAGGTGGGCTTCTCCCCAGTGAATGGCATGGATGCCGTTCTCCGCATCGGCCGTGAAGAAGACACAGACCAGCTTGGTAGAAGCTCCCAGCTCCTCGAACGCTTCGTGCAGCCCCAGGTACTCCTCCGTCGCCAGGCCGTCATCGAGGTCGAAGAGCCCCTCTGGCGACTGGGGCCCGTGTGCCCGGAACAGTCGACGCCGGGTGGGCGACGCGTTCGAAGGCAACCGGGCACGGTCAAGCGGCCTCGCCTTGTCCGCGTACCTGAAGGGGAAAAGCGCGTGATCGTTGATCACCGCATACTCGAACCCCCGCACGTCTCGCACGGACTCCCCCAGCTGCCGCGCCGTCTGCGCCAGGTACTCGCGCACCAGTCCTGCGAGGGCGACGCCGTAGGGACTCCGCTTCTTCAACCCCACCGCAAGATGTGCGGCATGGGCCTTCGCGTGCGCGTTGGCCAGTTGCATCGGCACAGCTACCGTCAGTGCGCCGGCATGCCGCCCGAATCTCTCGATCGACCAGGCCGACGGCTCTACCGGCTCGTCACGCGATACGGACATGCAGCGCCCCCTCCGCCAGGTCACCCCGCCTCTCAACTGTGTGACACGCACACAAAGCGCACGCAAGGGAGCGATCCGGCCACGGCGCGGCCACAGGTGCCTTTCCTCGGAACAGCCACAACTGATCACCCGGGTGAGGCCTGCGAGCAAGATGGACGGTGTCCGCCCGCTGACTGTGGAGGGTGCTTCCTCAGTGTGGATCTTCCCGGACATGTCCCCTACCGACTCTGTCTTCTGCAATTCTGGCCATAACAGTGTGTTGAGGAGGGAGTTACAGCATGGCCCCTGAGCTTCCATCAGGACCGCATGGGACTCACGAGAACCATGTCTCTGGCGAGGTCGGTGGCCCTGTTGTCCAAGCTCGCGACATCCACGGCGACGTCACCTTCCAGACTTCCGCACAGATGCGGCCTGAAATGCCGCTACACATAACGGGGAAGACCCGTCGCAGCCGCACCATAGACCTGATCTTTGAGCTCGGCGACGGTGAACGCGAGGTAATCGGTAAGCCGTTGGGTGCAGAAGTATACGTTGAGGCTCTAACAGCGCAGGCTGTAATTCTTCATAACATGCATCCTGTAGTTCTTTCGAAAAAACCTCCACGGCCATGCATTAGAGATATGCGGTATGGCGCTATTTTGATTCCTCGACAGTTCTTTACTAATCTGGATGACGAGTCGCCCACATTGAGGCCGCGCCCTAATGCCAGACCTGAACCATCTCCGGACTTTCCTTTTACTGTCACTTCGAGCGACCCGGAGATGTTTGTCATTTCCGCTATGTCCCGATACGAGGTGGAGTGGCATCTAGAACTGGAATGGTCAAGTGCCGGACAAAGTGGCGTTCTGGTGATCGACGAGAATGGTTCACCATTCCATCATCACCCCGATCCGCGTGACTACACCGATTGATCGGGAATTTCCTTTCGCGACGGGGTTTCCTGAATCATGCAAGGAGGGAAAAATGGATCCTGTCTCCGCAAGCCTGCTGGTAGCCATGGCCAACGGAGCGGCCGGAGAGGCCGGAAAACAGCTTTGGGAAGGGCTTTCACGGGTAATTCGGAGAACACCGGCTGGGGAGTCACGTGCAACCGACACCCTGGCGGGAGAGCTTGAGCTAGCTGCTCTGGAAGAGTCACCGAATGAGCTGGATCGAGCGCAGGCTCTGAGTGAAGCGCTCCAGCGGCGCGCTGAGAACGATGGGGAATTTCGGGCAAGTTTGCAGCAGTGGCACCAGCAAGCGCAGAATCTACGAACGGGCGACGGTGAAACCCGGAACATCATTAGTGGCGGCACCCAAAAGGGCCCTATTCTCCAGGGCCGCGATTTCTCCGGAATCAACTTCAACACGCCTGGTCAGTAACGTTAGCTGACGGCACTTCAGTTGCTTCGCCCACTGACGCAGCGGCCTGGGTTGGACATCGGTTGGTCCGGGGCACGTGCGCTGTCTATTGACCAACGGTCTCGATGTCCAGCGGCGCCGACGAAGCCCCAGGGATCTGAACTGGTCGGATGCCGTGGGCTTCTGTCGTTGTCGGTCGGCCCCGGACGGCCCAGATGCCCGCTGCCGGCCGCAGCCAGGGCGCTGGGCAGGGGGTGCCGCTGTTGAGGTCAGGGATGGACATCAACAGCGGCGGTTACCAGCCACCGCGGAACGAGGAGGTTGGCGGCTATTCCTGACGTGACGGTGTGCTCGCGCTACTCAGTGAGATTGAGTAGGAGATCACTCATTGGTCTCTGAGGCGACCCAGTCATAATCCGCAGCAACCTTGGGAGACGTAAAGTTGCCAGCCTCCAACCATGCACGTGTGACTACGTTGCTAGGGTCCTGCTTGATGGTACGCGATATCAGTGACCGTTCGTCTCGAGCATTCAGTAGAGCCAAAGCATAGACCCGTTGGAAAGTGGGTCTGGCTTCATCGTCGAGGCGTCGCCGAATGATGTCCTTGGTTGCTATAGGATCAATTCGGGCTAGACGTTGGGCTGCTACTGAAATTTGATGGATATCGGAACCCTTCTCAAGCCATTCCGACATGATGTCTTTGTATACGGGGAGCCGCTTTGTGCTAGGAATGGCCAACGCGAATTGAGCTGACGACCAGTGGATGGCAGCCCATTCAGTCGCTCGGTAGTCGCTGTACCAGTCGCAGTAGGGCATCAGCCTGTGCGGATCTTCCCTAATGGCGTCACGGAAGTATCTGCCTAGCGAGTCTGCAACGTGCGAAAGTTTTTCGGCAAACTCAAGCCATCGGCTGAAACTACCGTACTCCTTGTGCTTCCGCAGAGTCTTGAGAATCAGCTTGATCGTCGCAGGAGAATGGCTAAATGGCCTGTCTAGGGCTGCATTCTCTAGCCTCCTAAGCCATTCGATATCCATCTCCTCCACGGCAGCCTCAACGACATCTGATCCGTTCTCCAGTATCTCAATCCTCTTTTTCACTGGAATCGGTACTTCTTGAAGTCCTTCGAGAAGTACGTCATGACGGATCTCTTTTAGTCGACCCAAGCGGCTCTTTGAGGCGTTGGCTTCAAGTCCCAACTCTCTTACGCGAGACTGGAAGTCAAGAAAGAATTTGTAAAGGGTCGATTCATTCCCGGTAACGTAAATGTCGTCCATCCAGCGAACTGCACCAGTCAACTGCCCGGTGGACAATCTCTGTGAGATGAGATTATCAAGTGGGGCCATGTATCGGTTTGCCAAGATGGCGGAGGGCCAGCTCCGCTGAGGAAGTCCATTCCTGGAGGCGAGTTCGTCGTGAGATCGGATGATCTTTTCGATTAGGCGTGCTCCGGCAGAATCGCCCGCCTCCGAGTAGACGATGTCGACCGCTTTATTGACGTCTATCGATGCAAAGAATGACGTAATGTCCGTTTGGAGGGCATGGCCCTCCATCAAGTCTGCATTATGAAAGAAGGAGGAGTAGCTTTTCCATTCGTCACCATTATTGGATAGCTTCTTTTCGGTGCGCAGCCGCCAGCCGTAAACCCAGTCAGGCAGAGTGGCGTGAAGTTTTGAAGTCACCTGGGCTATTGCTGCGGCGTATACGATCCGCACGTCTAGCGACATCACGACGGCCGGACGAACGCCTAGTCGACTTTTTGGGACGACGGTGGGTTCGAACCTCGGCTCCCGGCGCAGTGTGATATTGCCATCACGGTGTACAATCTCTTGCCACGGAAATTCTGTGGGATTATTCGCTACCCAGGTTAGTTCAGGCCACCCCCAAGGATCGCGATACCAATCTCCATACATTTCCGTCTGACAAATATCGGCAGCCTTCTTGGCGTCGAGTCCGAAGTTCATTAGCCCCCCTGGCCCTGGACTGGTGGATAGCTCCTGTGCGACGGCCCCCTGTGGAGTCCAGGGTAATTTAGCGTCGAACTGAGGGAAGCGCGTAGTCATAAGTCGGATCGGGTCGGCGGCGTGGCGGCGGGCTCCGCGAGGTCGGTGGAACGGCTTTGGGCTGGAGCTGCTTTGGCGCGAGTGATCATGGCCCCGTAAGCTTCCGGCGCGTCGGGCAGTCTGTGGACCTGCCCGGTAAAGCACGACGTTGGGGCCATGATCTTCGAGGCTCGCGCCAAAGTGGCTGCCTAAAGCCGTGGAGCCGACCGGCCTCAGCCACAGAGGGTTTTCCTACCTCCGCCCGCATGCACGCAGCGCGCCGCCGGGCGCGGCCAGCCGGGGCGCAGACAGGAGGCAGGCCGCGCCGCAGAGGCGGCGCGCGCCCGCGCCGTGCGCGGGCTCTTGATCACGTGAAGAAAGTCTGAGCCACCAGCAGTCCGACTACAGCCTGAATGACAGCTCCAACTCGTCGCCCGGTAGGTGGAACTCCTCCAGGGCCAAGGGCTTGTCTGCCACCGTGAGCGTCACGCGCAGCACATGGAGAAGCGGCACCCCGTCCGCGAGCCGGAGGGCCTGAGCCTGGTCTGGCAGAGGCATGCGGGTGCGGACGTACTCCGTGAAGTGGAGTTCGTGGCCCAGATCGGCCAGTGCAGCGTAGAGCTCCGGTGCCGGCGGTGGGGCCTCCTCCTCGTACTTGGTGTCTACGAGGATCGAGAACGGCACGTATGTCCGGTGGAGTTGGCGGAGGTGGCCGTTGTCTGCCGTCTGTAGGGCGTCGTACGTGAACATCGGCTCGCCCGGCGGGATGCGGAGCAGGTCTGCCAGGGCCAACGGGGCGTCGGTCCGGGTGGCTACCGGCGGCTCGGCGTCGGTCCAGCGGATGCCGTCGGCCTCGATGTAGCGGCCGTCAGAGGCTCGGCGCACGCCGCGCGGGCGGGTGAGGCCGGGGCGGCTGTGGGGGGAGCGGGCGAAGGTGCCGCGGCCCATGATGGCCTCGACGAGACCGGATGCCCGTAGCTCGGCTAGACCCTGACGGACTGTGGGGCGCGTCACGCCGAACTGTTTCGCCAACGCTTCCTCGGACGGGAGCGGTTGGCCGGCCGGGAAGGTGCCGTCCAGGATGCCATCGCGCAGGTAGTCGGCGATTTGCCGGTACTTCGGCTGCGTGTTCTTCGGCGGCATGCGGGCCCTCCGTGGCCGTGACTTCTGCGGCTGTTCGTTGCTGTGGACGGCGTGCCCACGATCGTGGGCAGTTTCTCGTATCGCTAGGTCGGTTGACAACCCGTACTACGGGTCGGCAATCTGGTCTGCGTCACCCGTACTACGGGTGGTCTAGCAACCCGCAGGATTGGCCTGCGGGTGCCAGAGATGAGGAGAGACGAACAGTGGCAAGCCTTCCGATCGACACCGCGAAGTTCACGGGGATCATCTGCGCCGTGCCCCCGGCTCCGCGGGTCGCCAACCGAGAGACCGGACAGTTGCGGGTCGACCGCGAGACCGGCAAGACCATGTACCAGGTCGGCCTGTGCCTGATGGCCGGGGCGTCGGCCGATGTCGTGAACGTGAGCGTGGCCGGTGAGCCGGCCGGTGTGCAGCTCGGCATGCCGGTGGCCGTGCGGGACCTGGTCGCCACGCCATGGGAGAACGAGGGGCGGCACGGGATCGCGTTCCGTGCGGCGGAGATCCGGCCCCTGAGCGCTCCCGCCCAGGCGAGCAAGGGGGCCGGGCAGTGATGAAACTGGCCTCCACCACCACATCGGCCGGTGCGACCGGGTCGGGTTGGGTGCTGTTGGTGGCCGCAGTGCTGGTGTCGGGCCTGCTCTTGGCGGGCCCGGCCCTGCGCCGCCGTCATCCCGCCGCCTGGTGGCTGTTACTCGGCTTTCCGGTCGCCGCCTTCCGGGTCATGCGGACCTGGCGGCCCCTGATGGCCGGATGCGGGCTCGCCGTGAGCCGACGACCGGCGCTTACGGTCGTCTCCGGGCTCGTCGGCAACGGTGCGCCTCCGCCGCAGCCACGTGTGCCGCGTCGGGGTCTCATACGGCCGACTTCTGGCGGCTTTGTGTTGCTGGTCCGGCTGTTACCGGGGCAGGTGCCCGAGGCCTTCGTCAAGGCGGGGCCTGCCATGGCGGAGGACTGGGAGGTTCACGCGGTGCGGGTGACCTCCTGGAAGCCGGGGGTCGTACGGATCGTCGCGTCGGCGTCCGATCCGCTGGCTGCTCCGCGGGTGCCGAAGCAGCGGGGCCCCGGCCATCTGCTCCGGGTGGCCGTGGGTGTGCTGGAGACTGGGACCGCGTGGGTGGTCGACCTGCGGCGCGTGCCGCACTGGCTGATCGTGGGGGCCACCCGTTCCGGCAAGTCGACACTGATCAACGCGCTCGTGGCGGGCCTCGCCCCGCAAGATGTCGCCTTGGTCGGGATCGACTGTAAGGGCGGCATGGAGCTGTCCCTCTACGGGCCGCGGTTGTCCGCCCTCGCGACCAACCGTGAGCAAGCGGTCAGGCTGTTGGCCGCGCTGGTTGATCTGACCCTCGACCGCATGAGCGTGTGCCGGGCGGCACGGGTGCGAAACGTCTGGGGTCTGCCGGACAAGGAGCGTCCCGTCCCCATCGTCGTGATCGTCGACGAGCTCGCGGAACTGTTCCTCGTCGCGAGCCGCAGTGAGAAGGGCGAAGCACAGGCGGCCGGTACGGCGCTCATCCGGCTCGCCCAGCTCGGCGCGGCACTCGGGGTGTTCCTCGTCGTCGCCGGCCAACGCGTCGGCTCCGACCTGGGCCCCGGAGTCACCGCCCTGCGGGCACAGCTCGGCGGCCGGGTCTGTCACCGCGTGGCCGACCCCGGAACAGCCGAAATGGCGCTCGGCGACCTCAACCCCGATGCCCTGAAGGCGGCGCAGGCCATCACGCCTGAACAGGCCGGTACTGCCGTCCTGGCTTCCGGCGACGGCTGGGAACGCGCCCGTTCGCACCTGATCACGGAGGCGGAGGCGGAAGCCGTCGCCGCTGAGTACGCGCACCTGACTCCCGTCCTGTCCGAGCTGCACGTCGAAGCGCCGTGAAAGGGGCCTGCCGTGCTGGTGTCCATGTCCGCCGTTCTCCTGCTGGGCCTGCTGATCTGGTTCCTGCTGCGCATCCGGTACCTCCGGTGGGCCGACGCGCTGCTCTGCGGAGCCTTCGGCTTCCTGCTCTCCAAGACCGTGGCCGCGCCGTTCGCTCAGGCGTTTCTCGACGGCGTGAACGGCTTCCTCGGCCAACTCCGCTTCTGAAAACACCTGTTGGGAAGAGAAAGGGACTTCCTGTGTCCGAGTACGTCATCCGCTCCGGTGACCGGGCCGCGTTCATTGCCGGTCTTCGAGAGCTGGCGAACTTCCTGACCGCCAACCCCGCCGTCCTCGCCCCGCGCAACGCGTCCTTCGGCGTCTTCGTCGACGCGGCCGACACCGCGGCGCGCAGGGAGGGCGCGGAGCATGTCGCCGCGTCCCTCGGCGTGCCCGTCGAGGACATCGGCGAGGGCTACTACGACGCACGCCGTGACTTCGGTCCGATCGCGTACAGCGTCATTGCGATCCCGCCTAAGGAACGGCAGTGATCGCCCGTACAACGGGCTCCCGACGGGGCGCGAAGTCGCCAAACCCGACCCCGTCAGGAACCCACTCCATCCGCCACGTGAGCAGTGAAAGGAGCACTCACACTTTGTCCACTGCGCATCATTCGCGCAAATCTCCGCTGCCCGACTGCGACCTGAAGGGAGACGATCCCGAGGTCTCGGCCTGCGGGGGATCCGAACGTGTCGTCCTCGTCGGGCTCGACGACACCGAGCAGCATCTGTGCCCGGCGCACGCTGCCGCGGTCTGGCTCACGGATCCGACGTTCCGGTTCAGCGCCAAGACTCGGCCGGAGGCAATCTCTGCCGTGATGTGGCACGCGTTCGGTGGGGGCGGTGGTCGACGATGACCACGACGCTCGTGCCGGGCAGCGCTGCCGCTCTGGTCGCCAGGGCCTCGGAACCCGAGTTCGCCGCCTGGCGCCGGAACATCGTCCGCCTCGGCGGCTGTACCAACCCGATTCACCTCGTCGGCACGGCGACCGTCTTCGACACGACCACGGGCGCGGCTCTGTTCTCGTACGGGTCGGACGTCTACGGCGGTCGCCTGCTCACCGCATGCGGCAACCGGCGAGCGACGGTCTGCCCGGCCTGCTCGGCGTTGTACCGGGCGGACACGTACCAACTCGTGCGGGCCGGACTCGTCGGCGGCAAGAACGTCACGGAGGCGGTGAGCGGGCACCCGCGCGTGTTCGCCACGCTCACCGCTCCCGGCTTCGGCCCGGTGCACACTCGGCGGGAACACGACGGGCTCGTACGGGCCTGTCGTCCCCGTCGGCCGGGGGAGTGCTGCCCGCATGGGCGGCCGGTCGGATGCCGTACGCGCCACGCGGACGACGATCCTCGCCTCGGTGAACCGCTCTGCCCGCGCTGCTACGACTACGCGGGCGCCGTTCTGTGGCATGCGTTCGCCGGTCGGCTCTGGCATCGGTTCGGGCTGGAGCTGCGGCGGGAGGTTGCTCGGCGGGCTGGTCTGTCGCGTACGGAGTTCGGGGAAGTCGCCCGACTCTCGTACGCGAAGGTCGCCGAGTACCAGCGTCGGGGCCTGGTCCACTTCCATGGCGTGATCCGCCTCGACGGACCGGACGGACCCGACTCACCTCCGCCGGACTGGGCGACTACCGCACTGCTGGCGGAGGCTGTTCCGGTGGTGGCTGGTCGGGTGCGGCTTACGGCCCCGGGCGCGGACGTCGTCGGCTGGCGGGAGCTGCGCTTCGGCAGGCAGGTCGACGTACGACCGGTCACCTCGTACCGACGGGACACGGGGGAGCGGCCCACCTCCGCGGCGACCGTCGCGGGCTACATCGCGAAGTACGCGACAAAGGGAGCGGAGTCCGCCGGAGCGGTGGACGGCCGGATCTACGACGCGCGGGACATGGTCATGCTGCCCGTCCGGACGCACGTGCTGCGCATGATCGGCACGTGCTGGTGGCTGGGTGGCCTGCCGGAGTTCGAGCCGCTCGGGCTTCGTCGCTGGGCCCACATGCTCGGTTACGGCGGCCACTTCTCCAGCAAGTCGCGGCGCTACTCGACCACGCTGACCGCTCTCCGGCAGGCCCGTGCCGATCACCGTGCGGAGCAGCAGCGGGCGTCCCTCGGTCTGGCTGACGTCCCGACCGTCACAGTTGGCCAGTGGCGTTATGCGGGGCGCGGCTACTCGCCGGCGGGGGAGCTCCTGGCCGCTTCGGTGCGGGAGGGCGGTGGTCGTCGTGGTGCGTGACAGCCGTGCGAAGACGGGCGAACTGCTCACCGTTCGGCAGGTGCTCGACGAACTGGGCGGCATCTCCCGGCGCACCTTCTACCGCTGGCGGGAACTGCGCATCGCCCCTGCCTGCATCCGGCTGCCGAACGGGGAGCTCCGGGTTCGGCGGGACGTGCTCAACGACTGGTTGGAGGAGCGGGCGGAGGGGGCGGCATCGTGAAGTCGTACAAGGTCGTCATCTGGAAGCTCAGTATCAACCGCTCCGCGAAGAAACCGACGTACCTCGTTCGCTGGTCCGTGAACGGCGAGCCGTTCCACGAGTCGCACAAGACCAAGGCGCTCGCCGATCGCTTCCGGGCGAAGCTGCTTCGGGCGGCGGACAAGGGCGAGCCCTTCGACACGGTGACCGGTCTGCCCGACTCCCTGCGCGGGGGTAAGGCTGCTCTGTCCCTGCTCGAACTGGCGGTGAAGTACATCAATGCTCGGTGGTCCGAGGCCTCGGCGAAGCAGCGAGACAGCATGACCGATGCCCTGGCAACGGTCATGCCCGCGCTGGTCAAGTCGGTCCGTGGGCGTCCTGACCCGGCCGATCTGCGGCGGGCGCTGCGCTCGTACGTCCTGCCCCCGCCTCGGAGGGAGCGCGAACGACCCGAGGAGATCGCGGCAGCAGCGAAATGGATCGAGAAAGCGTCGCTGCCGGTGGCTGAGCTCCAGGAGATCACCCGCGTCCACGACCTGATCGACGCACTTACGCGGAAGCTCGACGGCAAGCCTGCGGCGACGCAGACGTACCGTCGGCGGCGTGCGGTGGTCTTCAACGTCCTCGAATACGGGGTTGAGCTGGAGGCGCTGCCCTCGAACCCGCTGAGCCGAGTGCGGCGTAAGAGGGGGAAGCGAGCGGTGCAGGAGGTTGACCGTCGGGTGGTGGTCAACCCTCGGCAGGCGCGGGAGCTGCTGGCGGCCGTCACGTACGTCGGTGGCTACGACCGGGCGAGCGGCCGGCGGTTACGGGCGTTCTTTGGCTGCCTGTACTACGCGGCCATGCGCCCCGGCGAGGCGCTCGGTCTGCGACTCTCGGACTGCACGCTGCCGGAAAAGGGCTGGGGCCGAATCGACCTGGCCGAGACCCGGCCCACCGCCGGTAAGGCGTGGACCGACTCCGGCGAGGCGCACGACCGGCGCGGCCTGAAGCAGCGGGCGGACGGCGAGGTTCGCATCGTGCCGATACCGCCACCGCTCGTGCGGATGCTTCAGGACCACATCAAGGAATTCGGTACCGCGGACGACGGTCGACTGTTCTCCAGCGAGCGGGGCAATGTGATCGCCGCTTCGTCGTACTCGCGCGCCTGGAAGCAAGCCCGTGTCCTTGCGTTCCCACCCGAACAGGTCGCCTCTGTCCTGGCGGCTCGCCCGTACGACCTCCGGCACGCGGGCGTCTCCCAGTGGCTCAACTCGGGCGTTCCCGCGCCGGAGGTGGCGGCTCGCGCCGGTCACTCGGTGGACGTCCTTCTGAAGATCTACGCCAAGTGCATCGACGGCCAGGAGCAGGAGATGAACGACCGGATCATGCAGGGCCTGGGGGAGGAGGACGAAGGCTCAGACTGACGGCACGATCGTGACCGATATAGGGAGCCCCGGACCGTAAGGTTCGGGGCCCTCGTGCAAGGCCATGTACAGACGGCCACTGCGACAGTTCCCTGGACAGCCTGGTGTACCTGCGCCATCCGGCTCAACTACCCGGTGCATCCGCATACTTGCTGTCGCCCCGACCGTACACGCTTGCGCTAACATCGGCGCAGGAGGGTGAAGGTGCCCCTTCAGGCCTGCCTCAGGCTCAACCAGGTTGAGTTGCAGGCCACCAGGGTCTTGTTGGGAGCTTTTGAGTCCTGACCGCCATCATGGGCTGACGCACAAAGCGGGCAAACAAGACTCGTTCGTATCGAGCGCCGCAGAGGACGGCGAAGTAGCTCCAAGGAACCCGGGCTGACCTTCAGCCCTCCCGAGAACATTCGCGTGCAGTGCGTCCGCGCTCGTGTCTCGGTCCGAACCGAAGGGTTCGGATCGAGGCTGCCTACGCACCCGATCCGGCCCATGACAGGGAAGGTAAGGATCGGTGGACGGCGCCGCCTTCATCATCATCATTCTCGCCATCGCTGGCGTGGCCTCTGCGCTGCTGTATGCCCTGAAGGGCATCTTGGATCAGCTCCCCGACGTCTTCGACTCGGCCCGCCGTGCGGGCGACGCGTGGAAGCGTCTCAGGGGAAAGCCGGAGGTGGTGACCAAGCCCGACGGGCCGCCCCTCCCGGTGGCGGACCCGGAGGATGACGAGGAGTCGCCCGCCGCCGCATAGCTGGCGGGCATACATTTGCCGTGTCTACTGACGCGACGACGGGACCGAATATAGGGGAGCCCCGGACCGGGAAGGTTCGGGGCTCCCATGTGACCGTCCACGTGTAGTCCACAGGGCCATCGTCGGTAGGTCGGAGAATGGCCACTCACCTGCGGAAAGACTCGCCAAGATCATTACGTCATCATTACGTGATCACTGGCAAGCGGCTGCTTTCGGCGGCGTCCGGCTGCACAAACAACAAGACCCCGCGCTCAGCCAACTAGCTGGTCACGGGGTCTTTAGGCACTTCATGCGAAGTGCCCCCGGCAGGATTCGAACCTGCGCACACGGCTCCGGAGGCCGTTGCTCTATCCCCTGAGCTACGGGGGCGTCTGGCGTTGAGCTGTTGCTCGCGGCGACGGGTAGAACACTACCAGCTCGGTCGGGGTGATCAGGAACGGGTTTCCCGGGGTGGTCGCTCGCAGGGGGCGGAAGTCGGGAAAACGCGGACGCGGTGGCCGGTCCGGACCTACTCTCGAGTTGTGCCAGGGGCGTCGGGTCGGGTGCTTGTTGTGGACGACAACAAGGTCATCCGGCAGCTGATCAGGGTCAATCTCGAACTGGAGGGTATCGAGGTCGTGACCGCGGCCGACGGTGCCGAGTGTCTGGATGTCGTTCATCGGGTGCGTCCCGACGTGATCACTCTCGACGTGGTGATGCCTCGGCTCGACGGGCTGCGGACCGCCGCCCAGCTCCGTGCCGATCCCCGGACTCACGATCTTCCGCTCGCCATCGTCAGTGCCTGTACGCAGTACGAGGTCGAGACCGGTCTTGACGTCGGCGTCGACGCGTTTCTCGCCAAGCCCTTCGAACCCGCTGAACTCGTCCGGCTGGTACGGGAGTTGATCGGGCGGCGGCGAGGCGGGGACGAGGGGGACGGCGGAGGCGTCAGCGAAGAGGTGCACTTCTCGGGGGAGCGGGCCGGGGGCAACCCCGCGTATCCCTGATCTCCGCTGTCATCTCCGCTGTCGTCTCCGCTGCCCCGGCCGCCCCCACTGCCCTCGCTGCACCGTCCACATACCGGAACTCTGTCCAAACCGGCTCGCATACCCACCCCCCTCCTCCCCTACGCTTGTCCCGTGACCCCCGTCGAGCTCTCCCGTACCGTGCTGCGCGCGGTGCGCCGTGCCGTGGACGCGGGGGAGCTCAGCGTGACCGTGCCGGAGCGGGTCGTCGTGACGCCGCCCGGGCCCGGTGGGTGCGGGGACTACGCCACCAACGTCGCGCTGCAGCTCGCCGGGCCCGCCGGGCAGCCGCCGGCGAGGGTCGCCGAGATCCTGGTGCCGCTCATCGCGGAGTGCGCCGGCGTCGAGGACGTCGTCGTCACCGGGCCCGGGTTCCTCAACATCTCCCTCAGCTCCGCCTCGTCACCGACCGCCACCCTGGTCGGGGAGATCTCCGGCCTCGGGGCCGCCTACGGCCACGGCGACGCCCTCGCCGGGCAGGTCGTCGCGCTGCGGGTGCCGTACGACGTCCGGGCCGAGGTCGTCGCCGACGCGGTGGTCAGGATCGTCGCGACCCAGGGCGGGCGCGGTGAGGTCGGTCACGGGGAGCCGGTGACTCTGCGGCCCGTTCCGGCGCCGGAGGACCCGGCGCCGCTCGGGCCCGACGCCGCCCAGTGGGCCCTGCTGTATCCGGCCGCCCATGACCGGCCCCGGATCACCGCCGATCATCTGGTGCAGCGGGAGAGCAACCCGCTGTTCCGGGTGCGGTACGCGCACGCCCGGGTGCGGGCCGTCGGGCGGGGAGCCGGGCGGCTCGGGTTCGGTGCCGTACCGGGTGATGTGCCGGACGCCCCGAGTGGCCTCGTCACAGCCCTCGCCGACTACCCCCGCATCCTCACCGGCGCGGCCACCCACCGCGCGCCCGACCGGCTCGCCCGGCACCTGGTCACCGTCGCCGATGCCGCCCTGCCGTTCCTGTCGACCGTGTTGCCCCGTGGCGAGGAGAAACCCTCGGCCGCCCACCGTGCCCGGCTCGCCCTCGCCGTAGCCGCCGGGACGGTGCTGGCCGGCGGCCTGTCCCTGCTCGGCATCGACGCACCCGATCACCTCTGAGAGAGCGCCAGAAGAGCAATGAGCCGTTCCGCACACCCCGCCGGGCCCCGGCACGCCGATGTCCTGCCGGAGGGCCACTACGCCGGCCCGCCCACCGATCTCAATGCCCTCGACGCCAAGGTCTGGGCCCAGACCGTCACCCGGGACGCCGACGGGGTCGTCAGCGTCGGCGGTGTCGACGTGAAGACCCTCGCCGAGGAGTTCGGTACTCCCGCCTACGTCCTCGACGAGGACGACTTCCGGGCCCGGGCGCGCGCCTGGCGCACCGCCTTCGGGCCGGACGCCGACGTGTTCTACGCCGGGAAGGCGTTCCTGTCGCGGGCCGTCGTGCGCTGGCTGCACGAGGAAGGGCTCAACCTGGACGTGTGCTCCGGCGGGGAGCTGGCCACCGCGCTGTCCGCGGGTATGCCCGCCGACCGGATCGCCTTCCACGGCAACAACAAGTCCGAGGGCGAGATCCGCAGGGCCGTCGAGGCCGGTGTCGGGCGGATCGTCCTCGACTCCTTCCAGGAGATCGTGCGGGTCGCGCACATCGCGCAGGAACTCGGCACCCGGCAGCGGGTGCAGATTCGTATCACCGTGGGTGTCGAGGCGCACACGCACGAGTTCATCGCCACCGCCCACGAGGACCAGAAGTTCGGGATTCCGCTGGCCGGCGGGCAGGCCGCGGAGGCCGTGCGGCGGGCGCTGCAGCTCGACGGGCTCGAGCTCATCGGGATCCACTCGCACATCGGATCGCAGATCTTCGACATGTCGGGCTTCGAGGTCGCCGCGCATCGCGTCGTCGGGCTGCTCAAGGACATCCGGGACGAGCACGGGGTCGAGCTGCCCGAGATCGACCTCGGGGGCGGGCTCGGGATCGCGTACACGAGTGACGACGACCCGCGCGAACCCCACGAGATCGCCAAGGCGCTCACCGAGATCGTGACCCGGGAGTGCGAGGCCGCCAGGCTGCGGACGCCGCGGATCTCCGTGGAGCCGGGGCGGGCCATCGTCGGGCCCACCGCCTTCACGCTCTACGAGGTCGGCACCATCAAGCCGCTCGACAACCTCCGGACCTACGTCTCCGTCGACGGCGGCATGTCCGACAACATCCGCACCGCGCTGTACGACGCCGAGTACAGCGTCGCCCTCGTGTCGCGGACCAGCGATGCCGAGCCGATGCTCGCGCGCGTCGTCGGCAAGCACTGCGAGAGCGGGGACATCGTGGTGAAGGACGCGTTCCTGCCGGGCGACCTGGCACCCGGTGACCTCATCGCCGTACCGGCCACCGGCGCCTACTGCCGTTCCATGGCGAGCAACTACAACCACGTGCTCCGGCCGCCCGTCGTCGCGGTGCGGGACGGTGCGGCCCGGGTGATCGTCCGGCGGGAGACGGAGGAGGACCTGCTGCGTCTCGACGTCGGCTGACGGGCGGACGGCACAGGCGGAGGACGCCGGAGGAAGATCTCCTGTCTGCCATCCCCACACAATGAAATAGATGTCTCACGATCCGGACGAAGGGTAGAAACTCCCGTCCGGTGAGTGAGACTGGTCCAACCGTAGACGGTATGAGGAAACGAGGTCGGATGATGCGTACGCGTCCGCTGAAGGTGGCGCTGCTGGGCTGTGGGGTAGTCGGCTCAGAGGTGGCGCGCATCATGACGACGCACGCCGACGACCTCGCCCAGCGGATCGGCGCGCCGATCGAACTCGCCGGTGTCGCCGTACGACGGCCCTCCAAGGTCCGCGAGGGCATCGACCCCGACCTGGTCACCACCGACGCCACCGCCCTCGTCAAACGCGGCGACATCGACGTCGTGGTGGAGGTCATCGGCGGGATCGAACCCGCCCGCACCCTCATCACCGCCGCCTTCGAGCACGGCGCGTCGGTCGTGTCGGCCAACAAGGCCCTGCTCGCCCAGGACGGCGCCGCCCTGCACGCGGTCGCCGAACAGCACGGCAAGGACCTCTACTACGAGGCCGCCGTCGCCGGAGCCATCCCGCTGATCCGCCCGCTGCGCGAGTCCCTGGCCGGCGACAAGGTCAACCGGGTGCTCGGCATCGTCAACGGCACCACCAACTTCATCCTCGACAAGATGGACTCCACGGGGGCGGGTTACCAGGAGGCCCTCGACGAGGCCACCGCGCTGGGATACGCCGAGGCCGACCCCACCGCCGACGTCGAGGGCTTCGACGCCGCCGCCAAGGCCGCCATCCTCGCCGGCATCGCCTTCCACTCCCGGGTCCGGCTCGACGACGTCTACCGCGAGGGCATGACCGAGGTCACCGCCGCCGACTTCGCCTCCGCCAAGAACATGGGCTGCACCATCAAGCTGCTCGCCATCTGCGAGCGCGCCGAGGACGGCGGTTCGGTGACGGCCCGTGTACACCCCGCCATGATTCCGCTGACCCACCCGCTCGCCTCCGTGCGCGGCGCCTACAACGCCGTCTTCGTGGAGTCCGACGCGAGCGGACAGCTCATGTTCTACGGTCCCGGCGCCGGTGGCTCCCCGACCGCCTCCGCGGTCCTCGGCGACCTCGTCGCCGTCTGCCGCAACCGGCTCAGCGGGGCAACGGGGCCCGGCGAGTCGGCGTACGCCGCCCTGCGCGTGTCGCCCATGGGCGATGTCGTCACGCGCTACCACATCAGCCTCGACGTCGCCGACAAACCGGGCGTTCTCGCCCAGGTTGCCACCGTGTTCGCCGAGGGCGGGGTTTCCATCGATACGGTTCGCCAGCAGGGCAAGGACGGCGAGGCCTCCCTCGTCGTCGTCACCCACCGGGCCTCCGACGCCTCCCTGTCCGGGACCGTCGAGGCGCTGCGCAAGCTCGACACCGTGCGGGGTGTCGCCAGCATCATGCGGGTTGAAGGAGAGTAACCAGCAATGACCCACCAGTGGCGCGGAATCATCGAGGAGTACCGGGACCGGCTGCCCGTCTCCGACACCACGCCGGTCGTGACGCTCCGCGAGGGCGGCACGCCCCTCGTGCCCGCGCAGGTGCTCTCCGAGCGCACGGGCTGCGAGGTCCACCTGAAGGTGGAGGGCGCGAACCCGACCGGGTCCTTCAAGGACCGCGGGATGACCATGGCCATCAGCAAGGCCAAGGAGGAGGGCGCGCAGGCTGTGATCTGCGCCTCCACCGGCAACACCTCCGCCTCCGCCGCCGCGTACGCCGTGCGCGCGGGCATGGTCTCCGCCGTGCTCGTGCCGCAGGGGAAGATCGCGCTCGGCAAGATGGGCCAGGCCCTCGTGCACGGCGCAAGGATCCTCCAGGTCGACGGCAACTTCGACGACTGCCTCACCCTCGCCCGCAAGCTGAGCGAGAACTACCCGGTGGCGCTGGTCAATTCGGTCAACCCGGTGCGTATCGAGGGCCAGAAGACGGCCGCCTTCGAGATCGTGGACATGCTCGGCGACGCCCCCGACATCCACGTCCTGCCGGTCGGCAACGCGGGCAACATCACCGCGTACTGGAAGGGGTACAAGGAGTACGCCGGGGACGGCATCTCCACCGGGATGCCCCGCATGTGGGGTTTCCAGGCCTCCGGCAGCGCTCCGATCGTGCGCGGCGAGATCGTCAAGGACCCCTCGACCATCGCCACCGCGATCCGCATCGGCAACCCCGCCTCCTGGCAGTTCGCGCTCGCGGCCCGGGACGAGTCCGAGGGCCTCATCGACGAGGTGACGGACCGTGAGATCCTGCGCGCCTACCGGCTGTTGGCCGCTCAGGAGGGCGTCTTCGTGGAGCCCGCCTCCGCCGCGTCCGTCGCCGGTCTGCTCAAGGCCGCCGAGCAGGGCAAGGTCGACCCCGGCCAGCGCATCGTCTGCACGGTCACCGGCAACGGGCTGAAGGACCCCGACTGGGCCGTCGCGGGCGCCCCGCAGCCGGTCACCGTGCCGGTCGACGCGGCCGCCGCGGCCGAGCGGCTCGGGCTCGCCTAGAGCCCGGCTCAAGGGGTACTCGAGAAACGTTCGAGCAACCTTGGCCGGGCAACCGGCACACCCTGGCCGGGCAACCGGCCGACACCCTGTGGCGTCCCGGACAGGGAACTCCCTACGGAGGGGGCACAGGGGGCTTACGACACGCATCGTGCGCCTCCTGTGCGCCCTATGTCGCCACAGAACCTTCCTTCGATAGGCTGTACCGAACCCGCCCGCTGCATATGCCTCCGCATATGGCGCGGTGCCGCGCCGTCTCCACGGCCCGAGGGTCCCCCACGTACCTATCGAATGTCATTCGACCATCACGCAGCTCAAGGAGAGTCATCGAGCGATGGCCGGTCCAGCGTTCCGCGCCGCCGCCGTCCGGGTGCGCGTCCCCGCCACCAGCGCCAACATCGGCCCGGGCTTCGACGCCCTGGGCCTCGCGCTGGGGCTCTACGACGACGTCGTCGTCCGGGTGGCCGACTCCGGGCTGCACATCGACATCGCGGGGGAGGGCAGCGAGACGCTGCCGCGTGACGAGAGCCACCTTCTCGTACGCTCCCTGCGCACCGCCTTCGACCTGCTGGGCGGACAGCCCCGTGGCCTGGAGATCGTGTGCGCCAACCGCATCCCGCACGGCCGCGGCCTCGGCTCCTCTTCCGCCGCCATCTGCGCCGGCATCGTCGCCGCGCGTGCCGTGACCATAGGCGGCGAGGCCAGACTCGACGACGCGGCCCTCCTTGAGCTCGCGACCGAGATCGAGGGCCACCCCGACAACGTCGCGGCCTGCCTGCTCGGCGGCTTCACGCTCTCCTGGATGGAGTCCGGCGCCGCCCGGGCGATCAGGATGGAGCCCAACCATTCCATCGTTCCGGTGGTTTTCGTGCCCGGGAAGCCGGTCCTGACCGAGACCGCGCGCGGACTGCTCCCGCGCACCGTGCCGCACGTCGACGCCGCCGCCAACGCGGGCCGTGCCGCCCTGCTCGTCGAGGCCCTCACCCGGCGCCCCGAGCTGCTGCTGCCCGCCACCGAGGACCGTCTGCACCAGGAGTACCGCGCCCCCGCGATGCCGGAGAGCGCGGCGCTGGTGGAGCGGCTGCGCGCCGACGGCATCCCGGCCGTGATCTCCGGCGCCGGACCCACCGTGATGGCGCTCGCCGACGCCGGCAGCGCCGAAAAGGTGCAGGCCCTGGCCGGTGCCGACTGGGCCGCCAACCGGCTCGACCTCGACCTTCAGGGAGCGAGCGTGCTTCCGCTCGCACCCTCCAGCGACATGTGACGCGCACGATTGCCGGATTTGGAGAGGGGGAATGTTTGTTGGATCCGGTAGTGTTAACCTCAAGTCTGCACCCGACCCCACCATGGCGAGGTGCATCGTGTCCCCCTTCGGGACAGACATTCTTCCGGGAGTCTCCCAAGCCATTCAGCGTTCTGTATGACGTACCTGGGCAGTACGCCGTACCCGGGCACTGAGAGGGCCGCTGGGCACGCTCCGGAACAGGTGCGACGACGCCACGTGACACCGGGTGCCACGGCTCGTCGGAAGCGCCGTCACCAGATATTTCTTCCGCCGCATTGGCGGACCACCGCCCCGGCACGGTCCACACAAGCAAGGACCGAAAGCCGGACAGCACAACCGGTCGCCGAGCCAGACAGGCCGACGTCCGCTCCAGGGAAGGACCCTTCGTGAGCGACACCACCGATCTGATGGGCGCACGTGTCGAGGAGACCGCTGCCGCGCCCGCCACGGACGCCTCCGCGCCTGCCTCCGGTGCCGGCTCCCGGCGGCGCCGCGGTACCGGCCTCGAGGGCATGGTGCTGGCCGAGCTTCAGCAGGTCGCATCCGGCCTCGGCATCAGGGGCACCGCGCGGATGCGCAAGAGCCAGCTGATCGAGGTCATCAAGGAGGCGCAGGCCGGAGGCGGAGCCCCCGCCAAGGCCGATGCCGCCACCGAGACCAAGCCGAAGCGCCGTGCCACCTCCAAGGCCCGCACGGGCGACGAGGCCGTCGAGAAGAAGGCGGAGCACGCCGCCGAGGCCCCCGCCGAGAAGGCCGTGGCCCAGCAGCAGATCGAGATCCCCGGCCAGCCGGCCGGCCGCGCGGGCGAGGCCGAGCGCGACGGGGACGAAGCCCCGGCCGAGCGCCGCCGTCGCCGGGCCACCGCCGAGGCAGGCAGCCCCACCGCCACCGGCGCCGAGACCGTCGCCGCCGAGGCGCGGACCGAGCCGAAGGCGGAGACGCCCGCGCAGTCGCAGCAGCAGGGCGACGCCCGGGCCGACGCCGGCGAGGACGGGCGTGGCCGCCGCGACCGCCGTGACCGCGGCCGTGACCGCGACCGGCGCAACAAGGGCGACGAGCAGCAGGGCGGCGGCCAGGGCGGCCGTCAGGACCGTTCGGACCGCCAGGACCGGCAGGACCGTCAGCAGCAGCCGCAGCAGCAGGGTGGCGGCCGTCAGGACCGGGGCGCGGGCCCGCAGGACGACGACGACTTCGACGGCGGACGCCGTGGCCGTCGCGGCCGCTACCGCGACCGCCGTGGCCGTCGTGGCCGTGACGAGATCGGCGGCGCCGAGCCGCAGCTCGCCGAGGACGACGTCCTGATCCCCGTCGCGGGCATCCTGGACATCCTCGACAACTACGCGTTCATCCGGACCTCCGGCTACCTGCCCGGCCCGAACGACGTGTACGTCTCCCTCGCCCAGGTCCGCAAGAACGGCCTGCGCAAGGGCGACCACATCACCGGCGCGGTCCGCCAGCCCAAGGAGGGCGAGCGGCGCGAGAAGTTCAACGCGCTGGTCCGCCTCGACTCCGTCAACGGCATGGCGCCCGAACACGGCCGCGGCCGCCCGGAGTTCAACAAGCTGACCCCGCTCTACCCGCAGGACCGCCTCCGCCTGGAGACGGACCCGGGCGTGCTGACCACCCGCATCATCGACCTCGTGTCGCCGATCGGTAAGGGCCAGCGCGGTCTGATCGTGGCCCCGCCGAAGACCGGCAAGACCATGATCATGCAGGCGATCGCCAACGCGATCACCCATAACAACCCCGAGTGCCACCTGATGGTCGTCCTCGTCGACGAGCGTCCGGAAGAGGTCACCGACATGCAGCGGTCGGTCAAGGGCGAGGTCATCTCCTCGACCTTCGACCGCCCGGCCGAGGACCACACCACGGTCGCCGAGCTCGCCATCGAGCGCGCCAAGCGTCTGGTGGAGCTGGGCCACGACGTCGTCGTGCTGCTCGACTCGATCACGCGTCTGGGCCGTGCGTACAACCTCGCCGCCCCGGCCTCCGGCCGCATCCTGTCCGGTGGTGTCGACTCGACCGCCCTGTACCCGCCGAAGCGCTTCTTCGGTGCGGCCCGCAACATCGAGGACGGCGGCTCGCTGACCATCCTCGCCACCGCCCTGGTGGACACCGGGTCCCGCATGGACGAGGTGATCTTCGAGGAGTTCAAGGGCACCGGCAACGCGGAGCTCAAGCTCGACCGGAAGCTCGCCGACAAGCGCATCTTCCCGGCGGTGGACGTCGACGCGTCCGGCACCCGTAAGGAAGAGATCCTGCTCGCCAGCGACGAGCTCGCCATCGTCTGGAAGCTGCGCCGGGTGCTGCACGCGCTCGACCAGCAGCAGGCGGTCGAGCTGCTGCTCGACAAGATGAAGCAGACGAAGTCGAACGCCGAGTTCCTGATGCAGATTCAGAAGACGACGCCGACGCCCGGCAACGGCGACTGAGCGCTGTCGTAGAACAGAGAAAAGGGCCGTCCCCCGCAAGCCGCGGAGGACGGCCCTTTTGTGTTGTGGTGCCCGGAACGGCACCGGTCCGCAGCAGGCGGTGATTCCAGTCGGATCAATCCGGCTGCTTCACCTCCACTTTGCCGAGGTGAAGGGGACGGCCGCGGGAGCGGCGAACGTGGGCGGGCTCATCTTGATCGGTGTTGCCGGACCGGGTCGAGCTCATCCCGTGCCGGCGGATCGTCCGGGAGGCGAGCACTACGGGGCCGAGCGTCCGTGTACCTAGGCCCCGCAGGCGGCGCCGGGCTCCACTCGCGCGAAGCGGTCTCCGGTTCACCGGCGCGGCCGAGAACCGGTCGCTGCGGAAGGTGGGCGATCACGTCCCGTCGGACAACGGCTTCCTGACCGCGAACGATCCGGTGGCGGGAGCCATGCACGGGGTGACATTCGTTCGCGCGCCCGCCGCCGTACCCGCCTCGCAGAGTCGGCCGCCCTGCGCTCGTCGATGTGGCCGAGGCTGTTCAAGGTCCTGCGGACCGTGGCGAAGGTGGGTTGCAAGACCGCCTGCAGCGCCTGGACGATGCGCTGTTCGTGCCGGACGCTCGCACACCGGTCTCGGTCGCTCAACTGCGCCTCCGTGGGGGCGCCGGGCTCGATCGGTTCGGTGGGGGAGTCTCGCCGGGGACGAGGCGCTGCTTCGCTTCCGGACCGGTCGGTTCGTGGCCGGCGGGTCCGGAAGGGAACCCGACGGCCGAGGAGCACGCTGCGCGACGAGCAGCGGAAAGACCGTCGCCCGCACGGGCGCCGCCGTCGCCGCCGGCCTCACGCTCGACCAGGAGCCGTACCTGGTCATCGGAGTCCCCGGGAGGACATCGACGGCAAGACGGCCGCAGGTGCCGTCTTCTCTCTGCGCGGCCGCGTCAACCGGTCGCCGGTCCAGGGCAGTTCGGGGTCCCCGGAACTCTGGAGGCGGGCGACAAGTTCCCCTTGCATCGGCATCGGCGTCCCGGCAGAGGACCTCACCTACGGCGGGGCGGCCGAGGCCGACGCCGGTCGTGCCGTCGTGGTCAGGGTGGACGACATCGGTATGTCCTTACGTGACCGGAGGCACGGCACAGCCGGTCATCACCTACGCACCGGGCACCGGTGGCCTCCCGGCTGCCGGGCTGCGGTTCGGCATGTCGGCGCGGTGAGCGACGGCTCCACGGACACGTAGCCCCGATCTTCCCGGAGCACGGCAAGGCGCCGCCCCTGCGTCCTGCGGGGCGGCCCTTTGCGTTTCCTTCCCTGATGTACGATCCCGCCCTTCGGTCAATTGCCGGATTGACGAATTCCTGAGCCCGAGGGGGGACTTAGGTGGGCACACCCACGTCCGGGAGCGGTCGCCACAGACGCCCGATACGTTTCGCGCTGCCCGTCGCCGCGGCCGGAATCGCCGCCGCCGTCACGGCCGCACTGATCTCGACCTCCGCCGGCGCGGCCACCCAGCCGGTGCCCACGGTCAAGCCGGCCGTCAGCACGACGTCGCAGGCCACGCTGAGGCAGGGTGTCGCCGACGCCGTCGCCGCCGTCCAGAGCAAGGACACCACGACGAAGCCGTCGCGCAGCGGTTCCGCCGTCTCGCCGAAGATCATCGGTGGCGGCACGGCCACCATCGCGTCGGCACCCTGGATGGCCCAGCTCTGGTACGACGGCACCGACATCAGTTTCTTCTGCGGCGGCACGGTCGTCTCGCCGACGAAGATCCTCACCGCCGCGCACTGCGTCAAGGACGAGCACGGCAAGGCCTACAACTGGGCGGCCAAAGGCTACGTCGTCACCGGCACCGCGAGCCTGCCCGACGGCACCGATCTGCACGGCGGTACGGTCACCCGCGTGGCGCGTCAGTGGAACCACCCCTCGTTCAGCCCGACGACCATCAACAACGACATCGCCGTGCTCACCCTGGCCAAGCCGGTCAAGGCCACGCCGATCAAGCTGACGACCAGCACCGACACGGCCTCCTACCGGGCCGGCACCAGCGCCAAGGTCTACGGCTGGGGCCGCACCAGCTCCACCTCGGACGACATCTCCGAGACGCTGAAGACCGCCACCCTGCCGATACAGTCCGACACCACCTGCTCGCGCTACTTCGGCAGCCTCTACACCAAGACCCACATGGTCTGCGCCGGCAAGCCCGCCACCGGCTCCGACACCGGCTCCACCGCCACCTGCAACGGCGACTCCGGCGGCCCGCTGGTCGTTGGCGGCCGGATCGTCGGCGTGGTCTCCTGGGGGGTCACGGAGAACGGCGTCGACTGCGTCGTGAAGGGCTCCTACAGCGTCTTCACGAAGGTCAGCACCTATGTCGGTGCCGCCTACGCACAGATCACCGACACCAATCTGAGCCAGTTCCACCGCCTCAACGACGGCAAGGCCGACCTGTTCGCCCGCAAGTCGTCGACCAAGGTCGGCTACGAGCTGGACTCCAAGGGCACCTCGCTGGCCTCCCGCTTCTCCTGGGGCGACTTCAGCGGCGTCAACGTCATCCTCCAGGCCGACCTCGACCGCGACGGCTACCAGGACCTCGTCTACCGGCTGGCCTCCAGCGGTGACGTCTACTGGGATCACGTCGTGCTGAACAGCGACCAGACCAAGGGCTCCTGGGTCAAGACGAAGATCTTCACCAACTGGAAGACCCGCAAGGCCATCGTCATCCCCGGTGACCTCACCGGCGACTACCGGCCCGACGTGCTGTCCGAGGACTCCGGCGGCGTGCTGTGGCTGTACCCGGGCAAGGGCAACGGCACCTTCGCCGCCCCGGTCCGGATCGGCGGCGGCTGGAGCCAGTACAACCAGCTGCGCGGCTTCGGTGACTTCAACGGCGACGGCAAGGCCGACCTGCTGGCCCGCAAGAGCAGCGGCGGCGACCTGTACCTCTACAAGGGCACCGGCAAGTCCGGCACCGGCCTCTTCTCGGCCAGGGTGAAGGTCCGCTCCGGCTGGACCGGCTTCAACACCCTCGCCGCGGTCGGCGACCTGACCGGTGACGGCAAGGCCGACTTCCTGGCCCGGACGACCGGCGGCACGCTGTACCTCTACCCGGGTACCGGCAAGGCGACCAGTGAGATCTTCGGCACAAGGAAGTCGCTCGGTACCGGTTTCCAGCAGTACGACATCTTCGGCTGACATGGCTGGTGAGCGGGGTTTCGCCCCACTTGCCCGGTGACCCCCGATCACTCGGTGTGCCCATCGCTCCACGCGGTGGGCACACTGCGTCGTGCAACCCTTTCCCGAGTTTCGCCGTCTGACCAGGCGGAGCGACGATGGTCCGGTACGCGCCGATGATCCTGGTACGCCGGGCCTGACCCTGAAAGCAGGGGGTAACCGACCAGTCGTACGAGAACAGAGGAGCCCATGTCCGCCGAGAGCACGTCAGGGCCGCACATACCCGAGTCCGGTACGACCGCCATGGACCGCCGTGGCAAGGGCCGCCGTCGCAAGCCGCCCGGTACCGGCCGCAGGGCGCTGCGCGTCACGGCCTGGACGGCGACCGGCATCCTGGTCCTCGGCGGCGCAGGCCTCGGCTACCTGTACTTCAAGCTCAACGGCAACCTCAAGACCGTCGACATCAACCAGATGCTCGGCTCCGACCGGCCCGCCAAGGTCGACAACGGTTCCGAGAACATCCTGGTCCTGGGCTCGGACACGCGTTCCGGCGCCAACAGGAAGCTCGGCGGCGGCGCGGACGACGGCAGTGCCCGCTCCGACACGGCGATGATCGTCCACGTCTACGAGGGCCACAAGAAGGCAGCCGTGGTCTCCGTCCCCCGGGACACCCTGATCGACCGCCCCTCCTGCACCGACGCGAAGGGCACCACCCACTCAGCCGCGACCGGCGTGATGTTCAACTCCGCGTACTCCACGGGCGGCGCGGCCTGTGCGGTCAAGACCGTCGAGTCGATGACCGGCATCCGGATGGACCACTACCTGGAGGTCGACTTCTCCGGCTTCCGGAAGCTCATCGACGAGCTCGGCGGCGTCAGGGTCACCACGACGAAGACCATCGAGGACCGGGAGAGCCACCTCGACCTCAAGGCCGGCACCCACACGCTCGACGGCAAGCAGGCCCTCGGCCTCGTCCGCACCCGGCACGGCGTCGGCGACGGCTCGGACCTCGGCCGCATCCAGCTCCAGCAGGCGTTCGTGAAGGCCCTCATCAGCCAGGTCAAGCAGGTGGGCGTCTTCACCAGCCCCAAGAAGCTGTACGACCTGGCCGACACCGCGACGAAGACGGTCACCACCGACTCCGACCTCGGCTCGGTGAACTCCCTGATCGACTTCGCGAACGGCCTGAAGTCCATCGACTCCAAGAACATGCACATGGTCACGATGCCGGTCGAGTACGACCCGTCGAACCCGAACCGGGTGATCGTGGCGAAGGCGAAGGCGAAGCTGGTCTGGAACGCCCTGAAGAACGACCGCCCGATCCCGGCGTCCGCCACGAAGGGGACGGCGACGGGGCAGGCCAAGGGGGTCGTGACGTCGTAGTCCGGCTGCGGGTCGTGAGGGCTGAGCGCGCAGTTCCCCACGCCCCTTGGGGAGCTGCAGTGGTCCCACCCGAAGGGGCGCGGGGAACTGCGCGACCAGCCCCCACCCACCCGCACTCGCACACGACGAAAGCGTGGCACCCCCGTAGGCGCACCCTCCTCCCCGCCCCGGAATAAAGATCAAAGCCCCCCGGTTTTGGGAGATACGGCCAGCCCTGGCAGACTGGTACGTCGGCCCCGGTTCACGCCCCGCAAGCCCGCGGCAGCGACCCGGTGCCCTCCCGATATCTAGGAGACACCTTGAAGCGCGAGATCCACCCCGAGTACGTCGAGACGCAGGTCAGCTGCACCTGTGGCGCGTCGTTCACCACCCGTAGCACGATCACCAGCGGCACCATCCGTGCCGAGGTCTGCTCCGAGTGCCACCCGTTCTACACGGGCAAGCAGAAGATCCTCGACACCGGTGGCCGTGTGGCCCGCTTCGAGGCCCGCTTCGGCAAGGCTGCCGCCGGCTCCAAGAAGTAGCGAGCCCCATATCGCCGGTCCACGGTCACGCCCCGACGAGGGCGTGCCCGGGACCGGCGTTTTTGGTCGCCCGCCTTCCCTTCCCACGCCGTAGCAGTATCAGGAGCCCAAAATGTTCGAGGCCGTCGAGGAACTCGTCGTCGAGCACGCAGACCTGGAGAAGAAGCTCGCCGACCCGTCGGTCCACGCCGACCAGGCCAACGCGCGCAAGCTGAACAAGCGCTACGCCGAACTCACCCCGATCGTCGCCACGTACCGCTCCTGGAAGCAGACCGGCGACGACATCGAGACCGCGCGTGAACTGGCCGCCGACGACCCCGACTTCGCCGCCGAGGTCAAGGAGCTGGACAAGCAGCGCGACGAGCTCACCGAGAAGCTGCGCCTGCTGCTCGTCCCCAGGGACCCGTCCGACGACAAGGACGTCATCCTGGAGATCAAGGCCGGGGCGGGCGGAGACGAGTCCGCGCTGTTCGCCGGTGATCTCCTGCGCATGTATCTCCGGTACGCCGAGCGCGTCGGCTGGAAGGCCGAGATCATCGACTCCACCGAGTCCGAACTCGGCGGCTACAAGGACGTCCAGGTCGCCGTGAAGACCAAGGGCGGCAACGGCGCGACCGAGCCCGGCCAGGGTGTCTGGGCGCGGCTGAAGTACGAGGGCGGGGTGCACCGCGTGCAACGCGTGCCGGCCACCGAGTCGCAGGGCCGTATCCACACCTCGGCCGCCGGGGTGCTCGTCACGCCGGAGGCGGAGGAGGTCGACGTCGAGATCAACCCGAACGACCTCCGGATCGACGTCTACCGGTCCTCCGGGCCCGGCGGACAGTCCGTCAACACCACCGACTCCGCCGTGCGCATCACGCACATCCCCACCGGAGTGGTCGCCTCCTGCCAGAACGAGAAGAGCCAGCTGCAGAACAAGGAGCAGGCCTTGCGTATCCTGCGCTCCAGGCTGCTCGCCGCGGCACAGGAGGAGGCGGAGAAGGAGGCCGCCGACGCCCGCCGCAGCCAGGTCCGCACCGTCGACCGCTCCGAGAAGATCCGCACGTACAACTTCCCGGAGAATCGCATCTCGGACCACCGCGTGGGCTTCAAGGCGTACAACCTGGACCAGGTCCTGGACGGCGACCTCGACGCGGTGATCCAGGCCTGCGTCGACGCGGACTCGGCCGCCAAGCTCGCGGCCGCGTAAGGCCGTACGCACGTACGAGTTACGACACGGAGGACCAGCGTGAACCTGCTGCTCGCGGAGGTGGCCCAGGCCACCCAGCGGCTGGCCGACGCCGGCGTGCCCTCGCCGCGCAACGACGCGGAGGAGCTCGCCGCGTTCGTGCACGGCGTGAAGCGGGGCGCGCTGCACTCCGTCAAGGACTCCGACTTCGACGCCCGCTACTGGGAGGTCATCGCCCGCCGGGAGCAGCGCGAGCCGCTCCAGCACATCACCGGGCGGGCGTATTTCCGGTACCTCGAACTCCAGGTGGGTCCCGGTGTGTTCGTGCCGCGTCCCGAGACCGAGTCCGTCGTCGGCTGGGCCATAGACGCCGTGCGCGCCATGGACGTGGTCGAGCCCCGCATCGTGGACCTGTGCACCGGTTCCGGCGCCATCGCGCTCGCCCTCGCCCAGGAGGTCCCGCGCTCGCGCGTGCACGCCGTGGAGCTGTCCGAGGAGGCGCTCCAGTGGACCCGCAAGAACATGGCGGGCTCCCGCGTCGACCTGCGCCAGGGCGACGCCCTGGACGCCTTCCACGACCTCGACGGCCATGTCGACCTGGTCATCTCCAACCCTCCGTACATCCCGCTCACCGAGTGGGAGTACGTCGCCCCCGAGGCCCGCGACTACGACCCGGAGCTGGCCCTGTTCTCCGGCGAGGACGGCCTCGACCTGATCCGGGGCATCGAACGCACCGCGCACCGGCTGCTGCGCCCGGGCGGCGTCGTCGTCATCGAGCACGCCGACACCCAGGGCGGCCAGGTGCCGTGGATCTTCACCGAGGAGCGGGGCTGGGCCGACGCGGCCGACCACCCGGACCTCAACAACCGCCCCCGCTTCGCGACCGCCCGCAAGGCGCTGCCGTGAGCACCCCGCAGACTGTTTCCCGGCAGACCCGGGAGTCCCGGAATTCCCGGACGTACGTGTACTTCGTGTACGAGGAGGCCCGCTAGACATGGCACGGCGATACGACACCAATGACGCGACCGACCGCGTGACGGGTCTGCGCGAGGCCGCGTCCGCCGTCCGCCGGGGCGAACTGGTGGTGCTGCCGACCGACACGGTGTACGGCATCGGCGCTGACGCGTTCACCTCGGAGGCGGTCGCCGACCTCCTCGACGCCAAGGGCCGGGGCCGCAACATGCCCACCCCCGTGCTGATCGGGTCCCCGAACACGCTGCACGGTCTCGTCACCGACTTCTCCGAGCTGGCCTGGGAGCTGGTCGACGCGTTCTGGCCGGGCGCCCTCACGCTGGTCGCCAGGCACCAGCCGTCCCTGCAGTGGGACCTGGGGGACACCCGGGGCACGGTCGCCGTGCGCATGCCACTCCACCCGGTCGCCATCGAGCTGCTCACCGAGGTCGGCCCGATGGCCGTCTCCTCCGCCAACCTCACCGGCCACCCGGCCCCGGAGAGCTGTGACGCCGCGCAGGAGATGCTCGGCGACTCCGTCTCCGTGTACCTCGACGGCGGTCCGACCCCCGGCAACGTCCCCTCGTCGATCGTCGACGTCACCCGCGAAGTTCCGTTGCTGCTGCGCGCGGGCGCGATCTCGGCGGAGGAGCTGCGGAAGGTCGTACCCGACCTTGAGGTGGCGAATTGACAGCCCCTGACGCGGGGCGTGGCATAGGCAACGGGGAAAGCGCGGCGGAGATCACGACGACGTTCGTGGGGCTGCCGCGCGACAGCTTCCGCATCCTCCACGTCAGCACCGGCAACGTGTGCCGCTCGCCGATCACCGAGCGGCTGACCCGCCATCTCGTGACGGACCGGCTCGGCGCCTTCCTCGGCGGCGGGCTGGTCGTGGAGAGCGCGGGCACCTGGGGCCACGAGGGCGCGCCCATGGAAGCAAACGCGGAGGCCGTCCTCGCCGACTTCGGCGCGGACGCCTCCGGTTTCGTGGGCCGCGAACTGCTCGACGAGCACGTGATCCGCGCGGACCTTGTCCTCACGGCCACCCGTGACCACCGTGCCCAGGTCATCTCCATGGGCCACTCGGCGGGCCTGCGCACCTTCACGCTGAAGGAGTTCACCCGGCTGGTCCGCGCGATAGACCCGGCGACCCTGCCGCCGACGTCGGAAGGCGTGGTCGTCCGGGCACGTGCGCTGGTCCGTGCGGCGGCGGCGCTACGCGGGTGGCTGCTGGCACCCACGGCGGAGGCGGACGAGGTCTACGACCCGTACGGCGCCCCGCTGCCGTTCTTCCAGTCCATCGGCGACGAGATACACGAGGCGCTGGATCCGGTGGTCACGGCGCTGACCGGGGTACCGGCGCGGAGTGCCTCGTAAGACGCGTGTGGTGCGGCGCCCCGTAAGGGGCGCGGCGAACTGTGTGAGCAACCCCCACGCACCCGCAGCCGCGCGACCGGCCGCTACCACCCCTCCGGTGGCGAAACTCCCGGAACCACGGTCGTACGCGTAAACCGCGCGACCACCCCATACCGGGCCTACATTGGACATACGTCACCGTCGACCGCCCGGAGCCCCTCATGTCGGTCACCCCTGCCCTCCTCGAGGGCGATCTGCTGCGGCGGCAGGATCCGGAGCTGGCCGAGATCCTGCTGGGCGAGCTCGCGCGGCAGTCGACGTCCTTGCAGCTGATCGCCGCCGAGAACTTCACCTCCCCGGCCGTGCTGGCGGCGCTGGGGTCGCCGCTCGCCAACAAGTACGCCGAGGGGTATCCGGGCGCCCGGCACCACGGCGGCTGCGAGATCGTGGACATGGCCGAACGGCTCGCCGTCGACCGGGCCAAGGCCCTGTTCGGCGCCGCACACGCCAATGTGCAGTCCCACTCGGGGTCGTCCGCCGTACTGGCCGCGTACGCCGCCCTGCTGCGGCCCGGGGACACGGTGCTGGCTCTCGGGCTGCCCTACGGCGGTCATCTCACGCACGGCTCGCCGGCCAACTTCTCCGGCCGCTGGTTCGACTTCGTCGGGTACGGGGTGGACGCCGAGAGCGGGCTCATCGACCACGACCAGGTGCGGGCACTGGCCCGCAGCCATCGGCCCAAGGCGATCGTGTGCGGGTCCATCGCCTACCCCCGCCACGTCGACTACGCCTTCTTCCGCGAGGTCGCCGACGAGGTGGGTGCCTATCTGATCGCCGACGCCGCCCATCCCATCGGGCTCGTCGCCGGCGGTGCCGCGCCGAACCCGGTGCCCTACGCCGACGTCGTGTGCGCGACGACGCACAAGGTGCTGCGCGGGCCGCGCGGCGGGATGCTGCTGTGCGGTGCCCCCGAGCTGGCCGAGCGGCTCGACCGGGCCGTGTTCCCGTTCACGCAGGGCGGCGCGCAGATGCACACCATCGCCGCGAAGGCGGTCGCGTTCGGGGAGGCGGCAACACCGGCGTTCACGGCGTACGCCCATCAGGTGGTCGCCAATGCGAGGGTTCTCGCGGCCGGTCTGGCGGAGGCGGGGCTGGTCGTCACGACGGGGGGCACGGACACGCATCTGATCACGGTCGACACCGCACCGCTGGGGGCCGAGGGGAAGGCCGCCCGGGGGCGGCTCGCGGCCGCCGGGATCGTGCTGGACTGCTGCGCCCTGCCGCACGGCGACGCGCGGGGGCTGCGGCTGGGCACCGCCGCCGTCACCACGCAGGGCATGGGGGAGGCGGAAATGACCCGGATCGCGGCGTTGCTCGCGGGCGTGGTGAGCGGTGTCACGGACGCGGGCAGGGCGCGTGACGAGGTGCGTGAGCTCACCGGTAGATTTCCGCCGTATCCCGGGTGAGACGGGGTAAGCGCAGCCTCGTGCACCCGGTCGTACGCCTGGCTCACAGCCTTGCGTGCAACCATCGTCGCTACCCGGAAGTCCCCATACATATGCGTCCCTCGCTAGGGTGTGGGGCTGTGATGGCCAGCGAGACATGTGGGGAAGCCTGTGCGTGAATACCTGCTGACGCTCTGCATCACGGCCGCGGTGACGTACCTGCTGACAGGGCCGGTACGGAAGTTCGCGATCGTGGCAGGGGCCATGCCGGAGATCCGGGCACGTGACGTGCACCGGGAGCCCACTCCGCGGCTCGGCGGGATCGCGATGTTCTTCGGCCTGTGCGCGGGCCTGCTGGTCGCCGACCACATGTCCAACCTCAACGAGGTCTTCGCGAAGTCGAACGAGCCGCGGGCGCTGCTCTCCGGTGCGGCGCTGATCTGGCTGATCGGTGTGCTCGACGACAAGTTCGAGATCGACGCGCTGATCAAGCTGGGCGGTCAGATGATCGCCGCGGGCGTCATGGTCATGCAGGGTCTGACGATCCTGTGGCTGCCCGTCCCGGGCGTCGGCAACGTGGCCCTGACGCCGTGGCAGGGCACGCTGCTGACGGTGGCGCTGGTCGTCATCACGATCAACGCGGTGAACTTCGTCGACGGCCTGGACGGCCTGGCCTCCGGCATGGTGTGCATCGCGGCCGCGGCGTTCTTCCTGTACGCCTACCGAATCTGGTACTCGTACGGGATCGAGGCCGCCGCACCGGCGACGCTGTTCGCCGCGATCCTGATGGGCATGTGCCTGGGCTTCCTGCCGCACAACATCCATCCGGCGCGGATCTTCATGGGCGACTCGGGCTCGATGCTGATCGGGCTGGTGCTGGCCGCGGGCGCGATCTCGATCACCGGTCAGGTCGACCCGGACGTGATGAACCTGTTCGCCGGGTCCGAGCGCAACGCCGTGCACCAGACGGTGCCGGTCTACATCCCGCTGCTGCTGCCGCTGACCATCATCGCGGTGCCGGCCGCCGACCTGGTGCTGGCGATCGTGCGGCGCACCTGGCGCGGCCAGTCGCCGTTCGCGGCGGACCGCGGCCACCTGCACCACCGGCTGCTGGAGATCGGCCACTCGCACAGCCGGGCCGTGCTGATCATGTACTTCTGGTCGGCGCTGATCGGCTTCGGCACGCTGGCCTACTCGGTGAACTCGGCGTCCATGTGGATCGTGCTCGGCGTGGCGTTCCTCAGCGCGGTCGGCCTGGCGCTGCTCCTGCTGCCGCGGTTCACGCCGCGGGCCCCGATCTGGGCGCAGGCCTTCGTGCCGCCCCGCTACCGGCGCCGCGGGGCCGTCCAGCCGGCCGAGGAGCCGGCGGCGGCAACCGCCCAGGTCGCGTCCTGCGTTGTGGGGGAGGAGCCGGAGGAACCGGAGAAGCCCGGCGACGAGCACCGCTCCCCGGTGACCGCCGGAGCGGCCCCGGTGAACGGCCCGGTGAACGGCTCGGCGGCGCCCTCGGTGAACGGCGCGGCCGCGGCCTCGGTCAACGGCGCGACCGCCCTCGGCGCCCGTTCGCGCTTCCTGGACCGGCGCACCTCCGAGACCTCCCGCTGACCCTGCCAAGGTAAGAATCTGACTAGAGCATTGCCAAGTCGTGGGGGACCAAAGCCACCCAATACCAGACACAACGGCACGGTTTCCGCTCAGACGCGCAGGTTCACTCTCATGTGTGACAGTCAGCACACCTACGAGGTAAAGACCTCATCAAATAGTTTGTGATACGGTTCACGAGAACCCCGGACAGAGTCGAAGGACCCGACTGCGACGGTCCGTCAGCGTGAGGTCTTCGACCCTCCGACCGGGACTACGCTCGTCCATGACGACACCTGCCCCCCTGTGAAAGCGGAGTTGCCGCCATGCCGTCCAATGACGCCCGGAACCTGGCCCAGGCCGCCGTACCAACGGCTGCCGTCGGCGTGCTCGCCGCCGTCGTCAGCGGGGTGGTCGCGGGCGGCAAGGGGGCGATCGGGGCGCTCGTCGCGACGGTGATCGTGATCCTCTTCATGGGGATCGGTCTCTACGTCCTGCAGCGCACCGCGAAGTCGTATCCCCAGCTGTTCCAGATGATGGGCCTGATGCTCTACGCGGCCCAGCTGCTGCTGCTGATCATCTTCATGGCCGTGTTCAAGAACACGACGCTGTTCAATCCCCGGGCCTTCGCCATCGTGCTGGTGGTCGCCACGCTCACGTGGATCACCGCACAGACCCGTGCCCACATGAAGGCCAAGATCCTCTACGTCGAACCCGACAAGGCCGACAAGGCCGAGAAGACCGGGCATTCCTCGTGAGAGGTAGGGCCGGGATAAAGGCGCACGAGAGATGCTGCTATCGTCCGGTGCCAACTGCGGCATCGCGGGCGCGGGCATCTGAGCTGCCGCCTGCTCAATCGCGAGGCGAGATGCCCCCCAGCCGCCCCCACATCCGTTACACCAGTCCCGTGCCGAACCGCGGCCCCGCGCCGCGCCGACACAACGAGGTTGCCGTACCCATGCGCCACGATGAAGGAGCCCGCGGTGAGTGCTGACCCGACGCAGACGCTCGCTTTCGACACGAGCTGTCACCTGTTCGACGGGTGTGGCTTCCCGGCTCCGGGCCTCCACTCGTTCCTGTTCAAGCCGATCTTCGGCGACGCGGACAGCAACCTGTACTTCAACAAGACGATGCTGCTGGCGCTGCTCGGGTCGATCATCATCGTGGGCTTCTTCTGGGCCGCCTTCGCCAAGCCGAAGGTCGTCCCGGGCAAGCTCCAGATGATCGCCGAGACCGGCTACGACTTCGTCCGGCGCGGAGTGGTCTACGAGACCATCGGCAAGAAGGAAGGCGAGAAGTACGTTCCGTTCGTCGTCTCGCTGTTCTTCTTCATCTGGATGATGAACCTCTGGTCGATCATCCCGGTCGCCCAGTTCCCGGTCACCGCGATCATCTCGTACCCCGCGGCCCTGGCCGGCATCGTCTACATCACCTGGGTCGCGCTCACCTTCAAGCGCCAGGGCTTCGTCGGCTTCTTCAAGAACGTCACCGGCTACGACAAGACGCTGGGCGCGGTGCTGCCGCTGTCCATGACGATCGAGTTCTTCTCGAACCTCATCGTCCGGCCGTTCACCCACGCCGTACGACTCTTCGCGAACATGTTCGCCGGGCACACCCTGCTGCTGCTCTTCACGATCGCCAGCTGGTACATGCTGAACGGCATCGGCATCGCCTACTCCGGTGTCTCGTTCGTCATGGTCCTCGTGATGACCGCCTTCGAGCTCTTCATCCAGGCTGTCCAGGCGTACGTCTTCGTACTGCTGACCTGCAGCTACATCCAGGGCGCGCTCGCCGAGCACCACTGAGCCGTCCCAACCACCACCCAGTCATCCGGTGGCCAACCCCCACCGGTCCTTGAAAGAGAAGGAAGAACCGGCATGTCCGCTCTTGCGCAGGCCACCCTCGCCGCCACCCAGATCAAGGGCAACCTCGGCTCGATCGGTTACGGCCTCGCCGCGATCGGCCCGGGCGTCGGCATCGGCATCATCTTCGGCAACGGCACGCAGGCGCTCGCCCGTCAGCCCGAGGCTGCCGGCCTGATCCGCGCCAACCAGATCCTCGGCTTCGCCTTCTGTGAGGCGCTCGCCCTGATCGGTCTGGTCATGCCGTTCGTCTACCCGACCTCCTGACCCGACCGTCGCGCACCATTAGACGAAAGGCACTGATATGAGCCTCTTGGTTCAGCTGGCGGCGGAGAAGCCCGAAAACCCTCTCATCCCGCCGGTCCCAGAGCTCGTCATCGGCCTCATCGCCTTCGTCATCGTCTTCGGCTTCCTCGCCAAGAAGCTCCTTCCGAACATCAACAAGGTTCTGGAGCAGCGCCGCGAGGCGATCGAGGGCGGTATCGAGAAGGCCGAGGCCGCGCAGACCGAGGCCCAGAGCGTCCTCGAGCAGTACAAGGCGCAGCTGGCCGAGGCCCGGCACGAGGCCGCGCGCCTGCGCCAGGAGGCTCAGGAGCAGGGCGCCACGCTCATCGCCGAGATGCGCGCCGAGGGCCAGCGGCAGCGTGAGGAGATCGTCGCCGCCGGTCACGCCCAGATCGAGGCCGACCGCAAGTCCGCCGCGCAGGCGCTCCGTCAGGACGTCGGCCACCTGGCCACCGACCTGGCCGGCAAGCTGGTCGGCGAGTCCCTCGAGGACCACGCCCGGCAGAGCCGCGTGATCGACCGCTTCCTCGACGAGCTTGAGGAGAAGGCCGAGGCGGCGCGATGAACGGAGCGAGCCGCGAGGCCCTGGCAGCCGCACGTGAGCGTCTCGACGCGCTGACGGACTCCACGTCCGCGGACGCGACGCGGCTCGCCGACGAGCTGGCGGCCGTCACCGCGCTGCTCGACCGCGAGGGCGGCCTGCGCCGGGTCCTCACCGACCCGGCACAGGCCGGCGAGGCCAAGGCCGAGCTGGTCCGGCGCCTGATCGGCGGCCAGGTCTCCGAGACCACCGCCGACCTGGTGTCCGGCCTGGTCCGGTCCCGCTGGTCGCAGCCCCGCGACCTGGTGGACGCGTTGGAGGAGCTGGCGAACACCGCCGACCTCACCGCCGCGGAGAAGTCCGGCACGCTGGACGACGCCGAGGACGAGCTGTTCCGGTTCGGCCGGATCGTCTCCTCGAACACCGAGCTGCGCGCCGCGCTCACCGACCGCAAGGCCGGTGCCGCCGCGAAGACCGAGCTGCTGCACCGGCTGCTCGGCGGCCGCGCCAAGCCGGTCACCGAGCGTCTGGTCACGCGCCTTGTGACCGCGCCGCGGGGACGTAGCCTGGAGGCGGGCCTGGAGGCCCTGTCGAAGCTGGCCGCGGAGCGCCGCAACCGCGTCGTCGCCGTCGTCACCTCGGCGGTTCCGCTGAGCGAGCCGCAGAAGCGACGCCTGGGCGCCGCCCTCGCGAAGCTCTACGGCCGCACGATGCACCTCAACCTCGACGTCGACCCCGCGGTCGTCGGCGGGATCCGGGTGCAGGTCGGTGACGAGGTCATCAACGGTTCCATCGCGGACCGGCTGGAGGACGCGGCCCGCCGCATGGCGAGCTAGCACCCCGGTACACGAGAAGAGCAGTACGTACTCACGACGGCCCTGGTTGGGCCGTACAAGAAGAATCCTGGGGGTCGCCCCCAGACCCCCCAAGTGAAACTTCGGGCCCAACAAGGAGAGCAGGGAACCCAGATGGCGGAGCTCACGATCCGGCCGGAGGAGATCCGGGACGCGCTGGAGAACTTCGTCCAGTCGTACAAGCCGGACGCGGCCTCGCGCGAGGAGGTCGGTACGGTCACCCTTGCCGGCGACGGCATCGCGAAGGTCGAGGGTCTGCCCTCGGCCATGGCCAACGAACTGCTGAAGTTCGAGGACGGCACCCTCGGCCTCGCGCTGAACCTGGAAGAGCGCGAGATCGGCGCCATCGTCCTCGGTGAGTTCAGCGGCATCGAGGAGGGTCAGCCGGTGCAGCGCACCGGTGAGGTCCTCTCCGTCGCGGTCGGCGAGGGCTACCTCGGCCGCGTCGTCGACCCGCTCGGCAACCCGATCGACGGCCTCGGCGAGATCGAGACCGACGGCCGCCGCGCCCTCGAACTGCAGGCCCCCACGGTCATGCAGCGCAAGTCGGTGCACGAGCCGATGGAGACCGGCTACAAGGCCGTCGACGCGATGACCCCGGTCGGCCGCGGCCAGCGTCAGCTGATCATCGGCGACCGCCAGACCGGCAAGACCGCCCTGGCCGTCGACACCATCATCAACCAGCGCGACAACTGGCGCTCGGGCGACCCGAAGAAGCAGGTCCGCTGCATCTACGTCGCCATCGGCCAGAAGGGCTCCACCATCGCGTCGGTCCGCCGCGCGCTCGAGGAGAACGGCGCGCTGGAGTACACGACCATCGTCGCCGCCCCGGCGTCCGACCCGGCCGGCTTCAAGTACCTGGCGCCGTACACCGGCTCGGCCATCGGCCAGCACTGGATGTACGCCGGCAAGCACGTCCTGATCATCTTCGACGACCTGTCGAAGCAGGCCGACGCCTACCGCGCCGTGTCGCTGCTGCTGCGCCGCCCGCCGGGCCGTGAGGCCTACCCGGGTGACGTCTTCTACCTGCACTCCCGTCTCCTTGAGCGCTGCGCCAAGCTCTCCGACGACATGGGTGCCGGCTCGATGACCGGTCTGCCGATCGTCGAGACCAAGGCCAACGACGTCTCGGCGTTCATCCCGACCAACGTCATCTCCATCACCGACGGCCAGTGCTTCCTGGAGTCGGACCTCTTCAACGCCGGTCAGCGCCCCGCGCTGAACGTCGGTATCTCCGTCTCCCGAGTCGGTGGTTCCGCGCAGCACAAGGCGATGAAGCAGGTTTCGGGCCGGCTCCGCGTGGACCTCGCTCAGTTCCGTGAGCTGGAGGCGTTCGCCGCCTTCGGTTCCGACCTGGACGCCGCGTCGAAGTCGCAGCTGGAGCGCGGTCAGCGCATGGTCGAGCTGCTCAAGCAGGACCAGTACCAGCCGATGTCCACCGAGGACCAGGTCGTCTCCGTCTGGGCCGGCACCACCGGCAAGATGGACGAGGTGCCGGTCGCCGACATCCGCCGCTTCGAGCGCGAGCTCCTCGACTACCTGCACCGCAAGGAGTCGGGTCTGCTGGCCTCCATCCGCGAGGGCGGCAAGATGTCCGACGACACCCTCACGGCCGTCGCGGACGCGATCGCGGAGTTCAAGAAGCAGTTCGAGACGAGCGACGGCAAGCTGCTCGGCGAGGACACTCCTGCCGCTGCCGCCAAGTGACGTAAGGAAGGGACCTGACTCATGGGAGCCCAGCTCCGGGTCTACAAGCGTCGCATCCGATCCGTCAGCGCGACCAAGAAGATCACCAAGGCGATGGAGATGATCGCCGCCTCGCGCGTCGTCAAGGCGCAGCGCAAGGTGGCGGCCTCCACGCCGTACGCGACCGAGCTCACGCGCGCGGTCACGGCGGTCGGTACGGGGTCGAACACCAAGCACCCGCTCACCACGGAGGCGGAGAACCCGGTCCGTGCCGCGGTCCTGCTCCTGACGAGCGACCGCGGTCTGGCCGGTGCCTTCAACTCCAACGCCATCAAGGCGGCGGAGCAGCTGACCGAGCGCCTGGAGCGCGAGGGCAAGGAGGTCGACACGTACATCGTCGGCCGCCGCGGTGTCGCCCACTACAACTTCCGTGAGCGCAAGATCGCGGAGTCGTTCACGGGCTTCACCGACGAGCCGTCGTACGCGGACGCCAAGAAGGTGGCGGCGCCGCTGATCGAGGCCATCGAGACGCCGACCGAGGACGGCGGTGTGGACGAGCTCCACATCGTCTACACCGAGTTCGTGTCGATGATGACCCAGACGGCGCTCGACGACCGGCTGCTGCCGCTGAGTCTCGAAGAGGTCGCGGAGGAGAGCGCCGCCAAGGGCGACGAGATCCTCCCGCTGTACGACTTCGAGCCCTCGGCGGAGGACGTCCTCGACGCCCTGCTGCCGCGCTACGTGGAGAGCCGCATCTACAACGCGCTGCTCCAGTCGGCCGCTTCGAAGCACGCCGCCACGCGGCGCGCGATGAAGTCGGCCACCGACAACGCGGGCGAGCTGATCAACACGCTCTCCCGTCTTGCCAACGCGGCCCGCCAGGCCGAAATCACCCAGGAAATCAGCGAGATCGTCGGTGGCGCCAGCGCCCTGGCCGACGCGACCGCGGGGAGTGACCGATAATGACCACCACTGTTGAGACCGCGACGGCTACGGGCCGCGTCGCCCGGGTCATCGGCCCGGTCGTCGACGTGGAGTTCCCCGTCGACGCGATGCCGGAGATCTACAACGCCCTGCACGTCGAGGTCGCCGACCCGGCGAACGCGGGCGAGAAGAAGATCCTGACCCTGGAGGTCGCCCAGCACCTGGGCGACGGCCTGGTCCGCACCATCTCCATGCAGCCCACCGACGGTCTGGTCCGCCAGGCCCCGGTCACCGACACCGGCAACTCGATCACGGTGCCGGTCGGCGACTTCACCAAGGGCAAGGTGTTCAACACCCTCGGTGAGGTGCTGAACGTCGACGAGCAGTACGAGGGCGAGCGCTGGGGCATCCACCGCAAGGCCCCGAACTTCGACGAGCTCGAGTCGAAGACCGAGATGTTCGAGACCGGCGTCAAGGTCATCGACCTGCTCACCCCGTACGTCAAGGGCGGCAAGATCGGCCTGTTCGGCGGCGCCGGCGTCGGCAAGACGGTGCTCATCCAGGAGATGATCTACCGTGTCGCCAACAACCACGACGGTGTCTCCGTGTTCGCCGGTGTCGGTGAGCGCACCCGTGAGGGCAACGACCTCATCGAGGAGATGACCGACTCGGGCGTCATCGACAAGACCGCCCTCGTCTTCGGTCAGATGGACGAGCCCCCGGGCACCCGTCTGCGCGTCGCGCTGGCCGGCCTCACCATGGCCGAGTACTTCCGTGACGTCCAGAAGCAGGACGTGCTGTTCTTCATCGACAACATCTTCCGCTTCACGCAGGCCGGTTCCGAGGTCTCCACGCTGCTCGGCCGCATGCCCTCCGCGGTGGGCTACCAGCCGAACCTGGCCGACGAGATGGGTCTCCTCCAGGAGCGCATCACCTCGACCCGTGGTCACTCGATCACCTCGATGCAGGCGATCTACGTTCCCGCGGACGACCTGACCGACCCGGCCCCGGCCACCACCTTCGCCCACCTCGACGCGACGACGGTTCTGTCCCGTCCGATCTCCGAGAAGGGCATCTACCCGGCCGTGGACCCGCTGGACTCGACGTCCCGGATCCTGGACCCCCGCTACATCGCGGCGGACCACTACAACGCGGCCATGCGCGTGAAGACGATCCTGCAGAAGTACAAGGACCTGCAGGACATCATCGCGATCCTCGGTATCGACGAGCTCGGCGAGGAGGACAAGCTCGTCGTCCACCGTGCCCGTCGCGTGGAGCGCTTCCTGTCCCAGAACACCCACGTCGCCAAGCAGTTCACCGGCGTCGACGGTTCGGACGTCCCGCTGGACGAGTCGATCGCGGCCTTCAACGCGATCTGCGACGGCGAGTACGACCACTTCCCGGAGCAGGCGTTCTTCATGTGCGGTGGCCTGGAGGACCTCAAGGCCAACGCCAAGGAGCTGGGCGTCTCCTGAACCCCGTGAGTTCCTCCGAACTCATTGTGTTCTTCGTGTGAGGGGGCGGGCGCGTCCCGCCCCCTCACGCACGCCTACTAGAATTGACCCCAACACCCGGCGCCCCTGCCGGGTGGTGACCCGAGGAGCCACCCTTGGCTGCTGAGCTGCACGTCGAGCTCGTCGCCGCGGACCGCCAGGTCTGGTCCGGCGAGGCCACCCTGGTCGTCGCGCGCACCACGTCCGGCGACATCGGCGTCATGCCCGGTCACCAGCCGCTGCTCGGTGTGCTGGAGTCGGGCCCGGTGACCATCCGTACGAGTGATGGTGGAACGGTCGTCGCCGCGGTGCACGGCGGTTTCATCTCGTTCGCGGACAACAAGCTCTCGCTGCTGGCCGAGACCGCCGAGCTGTCGGACGAGATCGACGTCCAGCGCGAGGAGCGTGAGCTGGAGCGCGCGAAGGCGGAGGGCGACGCCACTGCCGAGCGGCGCGCCGACGTCCGTCTGCGGGCGGCGACCGCGCGCTGACAGACTGCGCGTATGCGTTGACGTAACTCAGCCGCGGCTGGGACCGGAGCCACTCCGGACCCAGCCGCGGCTGAGGTAGATCTGGGTCTTTTTACGTTCCATTACCTAGGAGACGGGGAGGTCGGTGCCGATGGTCCTCGCTCTGACTGTGGCCGGAATCGTGGTCGCGCTGGTGGTGGTGGGACTCTTCCTCTTCGGCCTGCGCCGCAGACTGATCCAGCGCTCCGGCGGCACCTTCGACTGTTCGCTGCGCTGGGACGTCCCCGAGAAGACGGACACCAGCGGCAAGGGCTGGAGCTACGGTGTCGCCCGCTACAACGGCGACAGCGTCGAGTGGTACCGCGTCTTCTCCTACGCCTACCGCCCCCGCCGGGTCCTGGAACGCGACCGGATCGAGGTGGCCGGCCGCCGCCTCCCCGAGGGCGAGGAGGAGCTGGCCCTGCTCTCCGACGCCGTCATCCTCGCCTGCACCCACCGCGGCACCCGCCTGGAACTCGCGATGAGCGAGGACGCGCTGACCGGCTTCCTCGCCTGGCTGGAGGCGGCCCCGCCCGGACAGAGAGTCAACGTGGCCTGAAACGCGCCGGGGGGGGGGGGGGGGGGGGGGGGGGGCCGCCGCGGGGGGGGGGGGGGGGGGGGGGGGGGGGGGCCCGCGCGGGGGGGGGGGGGGCCCCCCCCCCCGGGGGG
>NZ_JBIAUL010000024.1:0-72354 GCF_042892755.1 Streptomyces sp. NPDC001714 | reverse complement strand
CGGGGCCGGGCGCGGGGCGCCGCCGCCCGCCCCGCGCGCCGGGGGGGGGGGGGGGGGGGGGCGGGGCGGGCCCCCCCCCCCCCCCCCCCCCCCCCGGGTGGGGGGTGGGCGCAGGACTCAGCTCAGCCCGGAGTTGATGGCGCTCACCAGCTCACCGTTGCTGGTGTCGCCGCTGAACTCCCAGAAGAAGGCGCCGCCGAGGCCCTGGGACTTGGCCCAGCTCATCTTCCCGGCGATCGTCGACGGGGTGTCGTACGACCACCAGTTGGTGCCGCAGTGGGCGTACGCCGTGCCCGCGATGGTGCCGGTGACCGGGCAGGACGTCTTGAGGACCTTGTAGTCCTCGATGCCCTGTTCGTACGTGCCGGTCGCCGCGCCGGTGGCCGTGCCGCCCGGCGCGTCCTGGGTGACGCCGGTCCAGCCTCTGCCGTAGAACCCGATGCCGATCAGCAGCTTGCTCGCCGGTACGCCCTGCGCCTTGAACTTGGCCATCGCGTCGGCCGTGTCGAAGCCGGCGGTCGGGATGCCGGTGTACGAGGTGAGCGGGGAGTGCGGGGCCGTCGGGCCGGTGGTCGCCCAGGCGCCGAAGAAGTCGTACGACATCACGTTGTACCAGTCGACGTACTGTGAGGCGCCCGCGTAGTCGGTGGCGTCGATCTTGCCGCCGGCGGAGCCGTCGGCCGTGGTGGCCGCGGTGACCAGGGCGGAGGAGCCGAACTTGGCGCGCAGCGCGGACATCAGGTTCTTGAAGGCCGCCGAGCCGCTGGTGTCGCAGCTCAGGCCGCAGGCGTTCGGGTACTCCCAGTCGATGTCGATGCCGTCGAAGACATCGGCCCAGCGCGGGTCCTCGACCAGGTTGTAGCAGGAGTTGGCGAACGCGGTCGGGTTGGCCGCCGCCTGCGCGAAGCCGCCGGACCAGGTCCAGCCGCCGAAGGACCACAGGATCTTGATGTTCGGGTACTTGGCCTTCAGCTCGCGCAGCTGGTTGAAGTTGCCGGCCAGCGGCTGGTCCCAGGTGTCGGCGACGCCGCTGACCGACTGGTCGGCGGTGAACGTCTTCTGGTAGTCCGCGTAGGCGTCGCCGATCGCGCACTGGCCGTTGGTGACGTTGCCGAAGGCGTAGTTGATGTGCGTGATCTTCGCCGCGGACCCGGAGGTCACCAGGTTCTTGACCTGGTAGTTGCGGCCGTAGATGCCCCACTCGGTGAAGTAGCCGAGCTTGACCTTGGAACCGGTGGTCGGGGGAGTGGTGCCGCCCGTGGTGTGGACGGCGACCGCGCCGCTGACCGGTCCCGTCTGGTTCGCGGTGTCGCGGGCCTGGACCGTGTACGAGTAGTCGGTGCCGGCGGTGAGACCCGAGTCGGTGTACGAGGTGGTGGTCACCGTGGAGACCACCTTGCCGTCGCGCAGCACGTCGTAGTTCTTGACGCCCTTGTCGTCGGTGGCGGCGGACCAGTTCAACTGCACCGAGGTGTCGGTGACGTTGGACGCGGTCGGGGTGCCGGGCGCGGAGGGCGCCGAGTCGCCCGGGGTGGTGGTACCTCCGTCGCAACTCGCCCCGTTGAGCAGACAGTTGCTGGGCGATCCCGAACCGGCGCCGTTGAAGCCGAAGGAGACGGAGGCGCCGGGGGCGATGGAGCCGTTGTAGGACTTGTTCTTGGCGGTCCAGTGAGTGCCGGAGGAGGTGACGTCCGCGTCCCACGCGGAGGTGACCGAGGTTCCGGAGGGGTAGTCCCACTCGACGGTCCACGAACTGATGGTGGTGGTACCGGTGTTCTTGACGGTCCACTGGCCGCCGAAGCCGGTACCCCAGTCCGAGGTCTTGGCGTAGGTCGCGGTGGCGGACGTCGCGGCCTGGGCGGGGCTCGCGATGCCCACCAGGCCGGCCAGGGGGAGCACCAGCGTCGCGAGCCCTGCCGCGACTCTGTGTCTGAAGCGCATGCTGCGCCTCCCTCTTGATCGGGGTGACGTGGGCATGACTGAGCCTTCATGCCCATGGTGCCGCGAGAATAGAAAGGTCTGGACCACCGGTCAATAGGTCTGGACCACTCTTGTATACGGCCGTCGGATCCCCAACTCCCGCACCGGCGGCGGAGTTACCGCTCCCCGCCCGGGACCCAGAGCACGTCCCCGACGTCCTTGTTGGCCGTGCGGGCAAGGATGAACAGCAGGTCCGAGAGCCGGTTGAGGTAGGTCGCCGTCAGCGGGTTCATCACCTCGCCGTGCACCTCCAGCGCGGCCCACGTCGACCGCTCGGCCCGCCGCACGACCGTGCAGGCCTGGTGGAGCAGGGCCGCTCCCGGGGTGCCGCCCGGCAGGATGAAGGAACGCAGCTTCTCCAGCCGCTCGTTGAAGCGGTCGCAGTCCGCCTCCAGCTTGTCGATGTAGAACTGCTCGACCCGCAGAGGCGGGAACTCGGGGTTCGCCACCACCGGCGTCGACAGGTCCGCGCCGACGTCGAAGAGGTCGTTCTGGACCCGGGTGAGCACCTTGACGACCTCCTCCGCCAGGCCGCCCAGCGCGATCGCCGTCCCGATCACCGCGTTCGCCTCGTTGGCGTCGGCGTACGCCGAGATCCGCAGATCCGTCTTGGCGACCCGGCTCATGTCCCCGAGGGCGGTGGTGCCACGGTCGCCGGTCCTGGTGTAGATGCGCGTGAGATTGACCATGTGGCCAGCGTAAAGGTGTCCTCGGTGGCGGCGGACTACGCCATGCGTGGCGTGAAACGGACCATGCCGCCGGGACCGCCTGACGGGACGTGACGGTTGTCTCACGTCCTGAGACCGTGACACGCATTACTTACCGGGTTTCCCGGCCCCCGACGAGCGCTAGGGTCCCGCCCAAGAGGCATACCTCAACAGCGTGTAAGGGGAGTGGAGTGGAACGGAAGCTTGCCGTCATCGGGGCCGGCCTGATGGGTTCCGGCATCGCCCAGGTCGCCGCGCAGGCGGGCTGGGACGTGGTCCTGCGTGACGTCACCGACGAAGCACTGGACCGTGCCGTGGGCGGGATCCAGACCTCGTACGGCAAGTTCGTGAGCAAGGGGAAGCTGGAGGCGCACGACGCCGACGCCGCCCTGGCCCGCATCACCACGACCACCGACCTGGACGCGGTCGCCGACGCGGACATCGTGGTCGAGGCCGTCTTCGAGAAGCTGGAAGTCAAGCACGAGATCTTCCGCGCCCTCGACAAGATCGTGCGCCCGGAGGCCGTACTCGCCTCCAACACCTCCGCCATCCCGATCACCAAGATCGCGGCCGCCACCGAGCACCCGGAACGGGTCGTCGGCGTCCACTTCTTCTCGCCGGTGCCGATGATGCAGCTCGTGGAACTGGTCCGCGGCTACAAGACCAGCGACGAAACCCTCGCCACCGCGCGGGAGTTCGCCGAGTCCACCGGCAAGACCTGCATCGTGGTCAACCGGGACGTCGCCGGTTTCGTGACGACCCGGCTGATCTCGGCGCTCGTCGTCGAGGCCACCAAGCTGTACGAGTCGGGCGTCGCCACCGCCGAGGACATCGACCTCGCCTGCAAGCTGGGCTTCGGACACGCCATGGGTCCGCTGGCCACGGCCGACCTCACCGGCGTCGACATCCTGCTGCACGCCACCAGCAACATCTACACCGAGTCACAGGACGAGAAGTTCGCCCCGCCGGAGCTGATGCGCCGGATGGTTGACGCCGGTGACATCGGGCGCAAGAGCGGGCAGGGCTTCTACACGTACTGAAACATCAGTACGTAGATCCTCTGATCGCCTGTCAAAACGCACAAACCCCGGAGGTTTCACTCTCCGGGGTGAATTCGGTATCGGTTCGCTTACAGATGGCAACCTCTGACCGGCGAACGCAGTCAGACGTTGCAATACCGGACAACACTTTCACGGAGTAGGACACGCACTCTCGGGGAGCGCATATGTACATCAGGGGCGACCACGCCGAGCTGGTCGTCGGGGGCCGCCTCGACGTCCGCAGCGCGGCGGACGCCCGTACGGTCCTGCACTCGGCCGTCGACGACGGAGTCGGCGATCTGGTGCTGGACCTGTCCGAGCTGGATTCCTGGGACGCCACCGGACTCGGGGTGATCATGGGGGCCCACCGGCGGGCCGGCCGCTGCGGCCGCCGCCTGGTGCTGCGCGGCGTGCCGCCGCAGATGCAGCGCCTGCTGGTGGCCACCCGGCTGCACCGGATCCTGGCGATCGAGGGGGGTATCGGTCTGGAGTCGCTGCCCCGGGTGTGACACCGGGACCGGCGGCCGGCTGTGCCGCGATGGACCGGTGGCCGGCTGTGCCGCGGTGACCGGCTGTGCGGCGGCGAACCGTCGGGACACGGCGATCCGGTGTGAACCGGGCGACGGGGGTGACCCGGTCGGACGGCATGCATGCGCACGTCAGACGCAATCCTCACGAGACCGTGATGTCTCGGACGGCGCGGTACCCCGGACTGTCGTAGATACTGTGCGAAGGTTTAAGGTTCGGTCGCCCGCCGCCCTTGCCACCCTTCGAGCGCGGGCCCGGACCAGAAGCGACAGCGCGGTGTGCAACAGGCCGGGAGGGGCCGGTATTCGGCACACGACGCTTTTGGGGGGCTAGGAACCTATGGACCCGATCAACCCGGGACCCGAGGGGTACGGCCAGGACGATGGGGGTACCTCCCGGTCGAGCCTGTTCGAGACTGGGGGAGGCAGCACGCCGCGCCAGCGCCCGCCCAGGGAATCCCTCACCAACGACTTCGGTCAGAGCGCCCCGGCGACGGCCCGCACCACGCGGCTGGTCGCCGGCGACTTCCTGCTGACCGTCAATCCCGTCGACGGCAGCGAGATAGAACCCTGCCCGCCGACCGAGCGGCCCGCCAGAGCGGAGAAGCGCACCGCCGCCGAGCGCGCCGAGCACGAGCGCGCCGTCCGGCCGCCGGTTCCGCCCGGCCCCGCCCGGCCCGAGCTGCCGCTCCTGGAGCGCCAGGACGACCGCGAGCGGCTGGTCCGGCTCCTCGCCCGCGGCCGCTCGGTGCGCCTCACCGGCCCCGCGGGCTCCGGCCGCACCGCACTCCTCGACCTGGTCGCCGACGACTGCTCCGACCTCGCACCCGACGGCGTGGTCCGCCTCAACGGCTTCCACCGCACGCCCGAGGACCTGCTCCACGACCTCTTCCACGCCGTCTACAAGGCGCCCACGCACCGCCCGGACCCCGACGAGCTCCTCGAACTGATCCGGGACATCGGCGCGGTCGTCGTCCTCGACGACGTCGAGTTCGGCGGCGCCGGGCTCGACGAGCTGGTCGACGCCACCCCCGAGTGCGCCTTCCTGATCGGCGCCACTCCGGACGTGCCGGCGCCCTCCGCCGACTCCGCCGTCGAGGAGGTCTTCCTCAGCGGCCTGGACCGGGCCGGCGGCGTCGACATCCTGGAGCGCGCGGTCGGCCGGGTGCTCACCGAGGAGGAGGCCAACTGGGCCGGCGACCTCTGGTTCGAGTCCGAGGGCCTGCCGCTGCGGTTCGTCCAGGCGGGCGCGCTGCTGCGCCAGCGCGACCAGGTGCGGGCCAGCACGGGCGCCGTGGACGAGTTCGGCGTCTTCGCGTCCGACCTGCCCGAACTGTCCGCCCTTTCCGAGCTGCCGGCCGACGCGCCCTTCGACGCCGAGACGACCGAGGAGGTCCCGCTCCCGTCCCTCGGCGAGGCCGCCGCGCCCGCCCCGCTGCTCGCCTCCCGGCTCAGCGCCTCCGCCCGGGCAACCCTGCGCTTCGCGGTCGCCCTCGGCGGCGAGGTGCCGCACCAGGCCCATCTGCCGGCCCTCGTCGGCGACACCCACGCGGACGCGGCCCTCGGCGAACTGGCGGGCTGCGGACTGGTCTCCCCGGTGGGCTCCCGCTACCGGCTCGCCGCGGGCGTCCTGCAGCAGCTGGAGGCCGCCGGATACGCCGACGACGCGGCGGCCCAGGCTCTCACCGCCGCCCAGCACTACGGCTGGTGGGCCGGGCACCCCTCGGTCACCCCGGAGCGGGTCTGCGCCGAGTCCGACGCGATCCTCGCCGCACTGACGGTGGTCGTCCCCGAGACGGTGCCGCCGGCGGAGGACGAGGAGAGCACGCCGGTACGGCTGGCCCGGACGGCCGCGCCCGCGTTCGCGGCGGGGCTGCACTGGAGCGCCTGGGAACGCGCCCTGCGGGCCGGCGCCGAGGCCGCCCGCCTCGCCGGTGAGGTCGGCGAACAGGCCTACTTCCACCACGAACTCGGCATATTCGCGCTCTGCGGCGGCTGGCTGGACCGGGCGCGGGCCGAGCTGGAGGCCTCGATCGGGCTGCGCGGGGCGCTCTCCGACAAGCGGGGTACGACGGCCGGCCGACGGGCCCTCGCCCTGGTGGCCGACCGCTCGGGCGAGGTCGTCCCGGTCGCCGCGATGACGGGCGACGAGATTCCCGACGCCCGTCACGAGGAGTCCATATCCCCGGCCGGCGGGGTCACCACGCCCTTCCCCGCGGTCCACTCGCCGGTCTCCGACACGCTGGTCACCCACAGGGTCCCGGGGCAGCCGACGCCGTCCCAGGGCGGCGGGGGCGGCCTGGTCCGCATGGCCCGCCGCAATCTGGTGGCGGTGGGCGCGGGCGTGCTCCTGACGGCCGTCCTGGGCACCGTGGTCACCCTCGGCATGACCTCCAACAACAACGCCGACAACCCGTCCGACAACGTGAGCGTCAACCCCTCGGCGAGCGAGGGCACGGGCGACGGCAGCCTGGGCGCCGACCCCGGCCGGACGACGGGCACGGGCAACACCGGCACGACCACCACCAAGCCGACCGACCCGGGCCCCGACGGCACCCTGGGCACGTCGGACGACCCGACACCCCCGTCCGACACGAAGACGCCTTCGGCTTCGGCTTCGGGGACGAAGGGCTCGTCGGGCGGCGGGACGACCCACTCGCCCTCGGCCTCGCCGTCGAAGTCGCCCTCACCTTCGAAGTCGCCCTCACCGAGCCCGTCGAAGTCGTCGGAGTCGCCGTCGGCGAGCCCGTCGGCGTCGCCCTCGTCAACGACCCCGTCCGACACTCCCAGCACGACCGACACGGCGAGCGGCCCCGCCTCCGACTCCCCGAGCGTCGCGACGTCGAGCGCGTCGGAGAGCAGCGGCACGGGAACGTCGACCGGCACCCTGATCTGAGCCCTGGGTGTCCCACGCTCCACGCGTGGGACACCCACACCCACACCCACTCCGCCGCGACAGCGCGAACCGACGGCACCGAACCCGGCTCAGGCCGGCCCGGCACCGCCGGTCACCGCCGTCGGGGCTGAGCGCCGTCGCGGCGGTTTTGGGGTTGGGCGACGTAACTTCCCAGCCTTGGGCAGAACTCGCCTCGGGGCGTCGGGACTGGACAAGATTCGCCTCAGGTTGTCGGGCCCGGGCAGAACTCGCCTCGGGCCGTCACAGCACCGCCGGTCACCGTACGGCTGTTCTCGCTCCGCCGCCCGCTCCAAAACCGCCGCGACGGCGTCAAGCCACGATGGCACGGACCGGCGGTGCCGAGCCCGCCGAAAGGCGGCCCGGCACCGCCGGTTACCGCCGTAGGGGCTGACCGTCGCGGCGGTGTGGGGGCGGGGACGGCAGAGGCAGTAGCTGACGGGAGTGGTCGTCGGCGGTCGTGGAACCGGCGTGGTTCGTCGGCGTGTTCAGGGCCGTCGGCCCGCCCCGCTCCCGGTCAGAACAGGCGCAGCTTGTCGTCCTCGATGCCGCGCAGGGCGTCGTAGTCGAGGATGGTGCAGCCGATGCCGCGGTCCGTGGCGAGGACCTTTGCCTGGGGCTTGATCTCCTGGGCCGCGAAGATGCCCCGGACGGGGGCGAGGTGGGGGTCGCGGTTCAGGAGTTCCAGGTAGCGGGTGAGCTGTTCGACGCCGTCGATCTCGCCACGGCGTTTGATCTCGATGGCCACGGTCTGGCCCTCGGCGTCACGGCAGAGGATGTCCACCGGGCCGATCGCCGTCATGTACTCGCGGCGGATGAGCGTGTAGCCGTCGCCGAGCGTCTCGATCCGGTCGGCCAGCAGCTCCTGCAGGTGCGCTTCCACGCCGTCCTTGATCAGGCCCGGGTCGACACCCAGCTCGTGCGAGGAGTCGTGCAGGACCTCCTCCATGGTGATGATGAGCTTCTCGCCCGCCTTGTTGACGACGGTCCAGACGCCCTCCTCGTCACCCGTCCCCTCCTTGAGGGTGCACGGCGGCGACATCCAGTTCAGGGGCTTGTAGGCCCGGTCGTCCGCGTGGATCGAGACACTGCCGTCCGCCTTGACCAGGATCAGGCGGGGAGCGGAGGGAAGGTGGGCGGTGAGCCGGCCGGCGTAGTCGACGGAGCACCGGGCGATGACGAGACGCATGGTCGGCAACGCTACTCGACGCGCCGCCCTCCACGCGATTCGCCCACCACCGCCCTCGACCGCGGCCCTGCGGACCGCACTTCTCGATGCCGGCTCCGACCGGTCTCCGACCGGTCCTGGAGAGTCGCCTGCACACGCCTGTTCAACCCTGGCCGATTGTGTGCCTAAAGGGACCGTCGCATATACGCAATCTCCTGGTGGGGTCACCGCCCGTTGCCTACCGTAGTAAACGGGAGGTCGCGGATTGTGTACTCAGCGTGTTCGGTATCGCGAACTCCCTTACCTGTCCGCCAACCCCTGCTGTTCGGGGGTGCGAGAGGAGTACCCATGTCGCTCGACGTCTCACCGGCCCTACTCGAACAGGCCGAGCGAGGCGAGGTCGACGAAGCAGATTTCGTCGACTGCGTCCGGACCTCCCTGCCTTACGCGTGGGAGATGATCAGCTCCCTGGTGGCCCAGCTGAAGGTGGACGGCGGAGACTTCGCCGACAACCAGACGCCCCCGCCGGACGAGCAGGCACGCGGTCAGCTGCTGCGTGCGCTCGCGAGTGACGCCATACGCGGCGCCCTGCAGCGGCACTTCGGTGTGCGGCTGGCCTTCCAGAACTGCCACCGTGTGGCGGTGTTCCCGCTGGACGCCTCGGTCGACGAGACGCTGGCCCGCTTCACCTCTGTGCGCAATCAGCTGCTGAACCAGTCCCCGGAGCTCCGGGACTGCTGACGCAGTGCTCCGCTGCTACTGACGCAGTGAGCCGCTTGCTTGCCGCTCCACACGCGGGAGGTGCATCAGTCACTGGGGCGGCAAGCTCCCCGCGGCGGTGAGGTCACCGGAGGTGTGGCAGTACCTCGGCACCCAGCCGTCGTACGTTCTCCTCCGTGGCCGCCAGATCCCCCGAGCCCTCGGTCAGCAGGGCGAAACGGGAGATGCCGGTCCGTTCGGAGGTCGCGGCGAGGCGGTCGGCGCACAGCCGCGGGGTACCCACCGGGTGGAGTCCGCAGAGCAGTTCGGTGTACGCGAGCGGGTCCCGCATCGAGCGGAACCGGCCGTCCACCGTCACATGCGCCTCCAGGCCCTGTTTCAGCCAGCCCGGCATCGCCTTCGTCAGGGTCTCCGCGGCGTCGGCGCGGCTGTCCGCGATCTGGCAGACGCCGGCCGAGACATGGGCCGCCCCGGCGATCTCGTCGCCCGGCCGCCCGGCCGCCCGCGCGTGCTGCCGCCACAACGCGACCATCTCGGCCTTCTCCTCGTCGCCGACGTGCATCCCGAGCAGCATCGGCAGCCCCCGCTCGGCGGCCAGCCGGATGCTCGCCGCGGAGGTGCAGGCCACCACCACCTCCGGCCCCGGTGCCTCCGTCAGCGCCTCCGACGGGCGTGGTACGACGGGGACTTCACGGAACGAGAAGCGCGGTCCTGAGGCGGACACGGCCGGCTCGCGCAGCCAGCGCATCAGCAGATCGAGTGATTCGGGGAAGCCCTGTTCGTACGCCTCCAGGCCGGCTCCGAAGACCTCCAGATCCACCCAGGGCCCGCCCCGCCCCACGCCGAGCGTGAAGCGGCCGCCGCTCGTCACGTGCAGCAGCGCGGCCTGCTCGCCGAGGGCGACCGGGTGGACGGTGGGCAGCACGCTCACCGCCGTACCGACCCGCAGCCGCCGGGTGCGGCCCAGCAGCAGGGCCGCCAGCGTGACCGCCGACGGGCACGTGCCGTACGGCACGAAGTGGTGCTCGGCCAGCCAGACCGCGTCCAGACCGGACTCCTCGGCCACCTCCGCCGTGCGCACCGCCCGGTGCAGGGCCTCCCCTTGGCCCTGGCCCGGGAACTGGGCGGCCAGCACAAAACTACCTACGCGCATCGTTTCTTCCTGCTTTCCTGGCTCCGACCCGGAGCTCCCCCACCGGGCATAACCGTCTGACACGTGCCGAGGACACGGCCTGGCGGAGAGATTTGCGGATTGTCTGGAGAATGGGTCGCCCTGGAGGGGGACTTGTGCGGGTTGGTGCCCTACGCGTACCCCCGCGCGCGCGTCGTAGGCTGGACACAGCCCGTGCTTCCTGTATAGCCCCGAGAGGTGTCCCGTGTCCCCGCGTCGCAACCGACCCAAGGGCCCGAACGGAGCGGCCTCGTCCGGCCGGAGCGCCGAGGACGACCGCGCGGACCGCTACGGCGGCTGGCAGTCCACGGAGAGCTGGCAGGGCGAGGAGTGGAGCGTGCGGCACGTGGCCGGCGCCAGCGCGGTCGGCAAGACGTACCGCTGCCCGGGCTGCGACCAGGTGATCCCCTCCGGCGTCCCGCACGTGGTGGCCTGGCCGGAGCACTCGGGCGTGGACGAGCGCCGGCACTGGCACAAGGCCTGCTGGAACGCGAAGGACCGCCGCACCTCACGGGTGCAGCGGTCCAGGAACGCGCCGAAGTTCTGAGCGCCGTACGGCAGGTACGTCCTACACGTCCCGCTTCTCGAGGAGCAGGTACGCGCCCGCGAACGCGACGGCCGTCACGCCCAGGATGATCCACAGCGGGTCCCAGCCCGAAGGGCCGGAAGAGCCGAGGGAGTTGGAGTAGAAGACGCTCAGCTGGTTCGGGATCGAGTACTCGAACAGGGCCGTGCGCACCTTCTCCAGCGACGACGAGAACATGAACAGCGCGATCACCAGCGGGGCGAGCACCGCGCCGATCATGATGGTGATGGCGCCCGCCGAGTGCCGGATGATCGAGCCGACGATCAGCGAGAGCAGCCCGAGCAGCGCGATGTAGAGGCTGACGCCGACGGTTCCCTTCAGCCATTCCCCGGCGGTCGGCGTCCGGGCGATGTCGCTCAGCATCGACACCTGCGTCATGGCCACGAACGCGCTGGCCGCGAGGGTGATCACGAACGCGACCGCGAAGAAGACGATCGCCTTCGCCGCGAGCACGCGCGCACGGGAGGGGCAGGCCACCATCGTCGTACGGATCATGCCCGTGCCGTACTCCGAGGCGGTCGTCAGCACGCCGAGCGTGATGATGCACATGCTGCCGAGCAGCAGTCCGAAGAAGCCGAGCGAGAGCGCGTTGCTGCCGGACAGGTCGTCGGACGACGAGGAGGAGTTGCTGACCACCGCGCCGGCGAGGAGGCCGATGCCGATCACGAGGAGAACGAAGACGCCGAGCGTCCAGATCGTCGAACGCACCGACCTGATCTTCGTCCACTCGGAGGAGATCGCGTGCCAGAGGTTGGTGCGCACCACCGGGATCGGCGAGACGTAACCGGGGTACGCGCCGCCCGGCGCCGCCTGCCAGTGGGGCGCGGACGGGGCGGCCTGCGGCAGCGGAGGCTGGTGGGTGCTCATCGGGCGTCCTCGGGCTTGGTCAGGTCGGCGGGGGCGGATGCGGGGGCAGGGGCCGGCTGGGCCGGTGCGGGCGACGGCTGCGCATAGGGGTTCGGAGCGGCCTGCGGAGGCCCGTAGGGGCCCTGCGGGGCGCCGTACCCGCTCCCGGGCGCGACGGGTGTCCCCGGCGCTCCGTACGGCCCGGCGAACGGCCGGCCGCCCTGCTGGGGCGGCGGTGGCGCGTACCACCCCGGCTGGCCCTGCCCGGGCACCGGCACCGGCGGCTGGGCGCCCGGCGGCAGGGGCTGCTGGAGGCCCGCCTTCTCGTCGATCGAGGACCGGTAGTCGACGGCGCCCTGCGTCATCCGCATGTACGCCTCCTCGAGCGAGGCCTGGTGCGGGGAGAGCTCCCACAGCCGTACGTCCGCCTCGTGCGCGAGGTCGCTGATCCGGGGCAGCGGCAGCCCGGTCACTCTGAGCGCCCCGTCCTGCTCCGGCAGGACATGGCCGCCGGCCTCGGTCAGCGCCGAGCTGAGCTTCTCGCGCAGCTGCGGCTCGGTGTCCGGGGTGCGGACGCGTGCGAAGTCGGCGGAGTTGGCCGAAATGAAGTCGGTCACGCTCATGTCGGCGAGCAGCTGGCCCCGGCCGATGACGATGAGGTGGTCGGCGGTCAGCGCCATCTCGCTCATCAGGTGCGAGGAGACGAAGACCGTACGGCCCTCGGCGGCCAGGGACTTCATCAGGTTGCGCACCCAGAGGATGCCCTCGGGGTCGAGGCCGTTGACCGGCTCGTCGAAGAGCAGCACCTGGGGGTCGCCGAGCAGCGCGGCGGCGATGCCGAGGCGCTGGCCCATGCCGAGCGAGAAGCCCTTGGAGCGCTTTCCGGCCACGTCCTGGAGGCCCACCACGCCGAGCACCTCATCGACCCGGCGGGCCGGGATGGCGGACAGCTGGGCCAGGGAGAGCAGGTGGTTGCGGGCGGACCGGCCGCCGTGCACCGCCTTGGCGTCGAGCAACGCGCCGACCTGGCGGGCGGCGTTCGGGAGCTTGCGGTACGGGAAGCCGCCGATGGTCACCGAGCCGGCGGTCGGGTTGTCCAGGCCCAGGATCATTCGCATGGTCGTCGACTTGCCCGAGCCGTTCGGCCCGAGGAAGCCGGTGACGGCTCCGGGTCGTACCTGGAAGGAAAGGTTGTACACGGCGGTCTTGTCGCCGTAGCGCTTGGTCAGGCCTACAGCCTCGATCATGCTCCGCACCCATCGAAAGGATCAGGACAGCGGGGCAGACGCCCCCCGTAAGGGTTAGGAGGATATCGGGGAGCTGACGGTTCCGCCCAAGAGCATGCAAAGTCTTGCGGCCACGGGCCCGGTCACTGGGCGTCGCGCCGCTTCAGCAGGACGTACCCGCCGGCCAGCGCCGCGATCACCCACAGCCCCATGATCCCGAGCCCGCCCCAGGGCCCGTAGGGGACGTCGTCGCCGACCCTCGGTACCACCTGCATGATGTGGCTGCCCGCCTGGTCCGGCAGGAACCGGCCGATCTTCTTGGTCGCGTCGACGTTGCCGAGGATGTTGGAGATCAGGAAGAAGAACGGCATCAGGATGCCCAGCGACAGCATCGGGGAGCGCAGCATCGCGGCCACGCCCATGGAGAACGTCGCGATGAGCGTCATGTAGAGCCCGCCGCCGACGACCGCGCGCAGCACCCCCGGGTCGCCGAGCTGGGCCCGGTGGGAGCCGAGCATGGCCTGCCCGAGGAAGAAGGAGGCGAAGCTGGTCACCATGCCGACCACCAGCACCAGGCCGGCCGCCACCGCGATCTTGCTGAACAGGAAGGTGGCCCGCTGCGGCACCGCGGCCAGCGAGACCCTGATCATCCCGGTGCTGTACTCGTTGGAGACCACGAGCACGCCGAACACGATCATCGCCAGCTGCCCGAGGGTCATCCCGGCGAAGCTGATGTTCGTCGGGTCGAAGGAGAGCCGTTCCCGCGCGGGCATGTTGGAGAACTGGCTGTTCGCGAGCGCGGAGAGCAGCATCCCGAGGGCCACGGTGACCACCACGGCCAGGGACAGCGTCCATACCGTCGAGGCGACGGACCGGATCTTGGTCCACTCGGACCGTACGACCTGGGTGACGACGGCCATGTCACGCTCCCTTGTCCCAGTCGGTGCCCCAGGCCTGTGGCACCGGAGGCGAGTCGGCGTGCGCGTGGTACTCCACGGACTCCGCCGTCAGCTGCATGAACGCCTCCTCCAGCGAGGCCTGCTGGATGCTCAGCTCGTGCAGCACGATCCCGTTCTGGGCGGCCAGCTCCCCGATCGGTTCGGCCTTCCCGCCCTCCACCTCAAGGGTTCCGGTCCCGGTCTCGACGACGGTGATCCCGGCCCCGTGCAGCACGTCGAGCAGCCGCTCGCGCTGCGGGGAGCGGACCCGGACGTACGACCGCGAGTTCGTCCGGATGAAGTCCGCCATGGAGGTGTCGGCGAGCAGCCGTCCCTGCCCGATGACGACGAGGTGGTCGGCGGTCAGCGCCATCTCGCTCATCAGGTGCGAGGACACGAACACGGTCCGCCCCTGGGCGGCCAGCGATTTCATCAGGGTCCGGATCCAGTGGATCCCCTCCGGGTCGAGCCCGTTCACCGGCTCGTCGAACATCAGGATCCGCGGGTCGCCGAGCAGCGCCCCGGCGATCCCGAGCCGCTGCCCCATGCCGAGCGAGAACCCCTTGGCCTTCTTCCGCGCCACCGCGGTCAGCCCGACGGTGTCAAGCACCTCGGCCACCCGCGCCCGTGGGATCCCGTTGCTCTGCGCGAGGCACAGCAGGTGGTTGAAGGCGCTGCGCCCGCCGTGCACGGCCTTCGCGTCGAGCAGCGCCCCGATGTAGGTCAGCGGGTCCTTCAGCTGCTCGTACCGCTTGCCGTCGATCCGCACCCGGCCGGCCGTGGGGTGGTCGAGTCCGAGGATCATCCGCATGGTGGTGGACTTCCCGGCACCGTTGGGCCCGAGGAACCCGGTCACGATGCCGGGTCTGACGGTGAACGTGAGGTCGTCGACCGCCGTCTTGTCGCCGTAACGCTTGGTCAGGCCCGCCAGCTCGATCATGCGGCCACGCTAAGACCGGGGTTCGGGGGCTGCCACTTGAGCGTCGTGGCCGGGTGCGGGCCGGTGGGGGCTGGTCGCGCAGTTCCCCGCGCCCCTAAAAGAAGGGCACTGCGGCCGGCGCCCCTTCAGGGGCGCTGGGGGTACCCCCGGCCGAAGGCTGGGGGAGGAACTGCGCGAGCAACCACACACAACCCGCACGGTCGGAACGAAGATCAGCCACGCCGGAGACAACTCACCGCACCCCACGACGAAGGCCCGCACCCCCCGAAGGGAATGCGGGCCTTTGACGTTGCCAGCGCTTACCGGGACTGCTGCGCCGGAACCCCACGGGAGATCGGCTCGTCCTCCGTCGGCGAGCTGGCGGCGGCCACCGCCGCACCCGTGAGCGTCGCCAGCATCTCGCGGACGTTGGTCAGCTGGGCGTTGATGCTGTCGCGGCGGTTGGTCAGCGCCGCGAGCTCGCGCTCGGATTCCGAGCGGATCCGGTCGGCCTTGGCGTTCGCGTCCGCGACGATGTCCTCGGCCTGGCGCTGAGCCGTCTCGACGGTCTGACGGGCGCGGCGCTCGGCGTCGGTGCGCAGCTTCTCGGCCTCCAGGCGCAGCTGCTCCGCGCGGTGCTCGATCTCCGCGAGGCGCTTCTCGGCCTTCTGCTGGCGGGACGCCAGGTCACGCTCGGACTGCTCGCGACGCTTGGCGAGGTTCGTCTCGAAGTCGGCGGCGGCCTGCGCGGCCTTCGCACGGGTCTCCTCGAAGAGGGCGTCCGCCTCCTCGCGCTTGGACTGCGCGTCCTTCTGGGCCTCGGCGCGCAGCTGCGAGGCGTCGCTCTTGGCCTTCTCGACGATCCGGACGCCCTCGTCCTCGGCCTTGGCCTTGCGCTCCGCAGCGAACGATTCTGCGTCGTTGCGCACCTGCTGGGCCGCCGACTCGGCGAGCTCGCGGTGCTGCTCGGCCGCGCGCCGGGCCTCCTCGCGCAGGTCCTTCGCCTCCTCCTCGGCGAGGCGGAGGATCTTCTCGACACGCGCGCCGAGGCCGGCGTACGACGGCTCCGCGTCGCTTACCTGAGCCTGGGCGTTCTGCGTCTCGAGGTGAAGCTCCTCGATGCGCTTTTCCAGAGCGGTGATGCGGGCGAGAGCGCTGTCACGGTCGGAGACGAGCTTGGAGATCCGTTCGTCCACCTGAGCGCGGTCGTACCCACGCCGCACTAGCTCGAAGCCGTAGGGGGAAGTGTCGCTCATGGGGTTCCTGTCGAAAGAGACCGGTGAGGTGATAGGGGGAATCCTAGGGGCCGAAGCGGTGTGTCATCGAGCGGATACGTGTTTGATCTGGAGAATGACACCCCTTTTGAGTGGCTAGCTGTGAGATCGCTTGCCAAAGCCTCTGCCGCAGATTTAACCAAAAGCCTCAGAACACTACAGAACCGGCCCCGGTCTCTAGCCCTCTGACGTCTTGCCACCCGATCGAGGCGCGCCCACCGTACTGCCCGCCTTGACTCCGCCGTCCTTGCCGGCCGACGGAGCCTCGAAGGATTCCAACGCCTCCAGGACGTCCTGGACACGGGAGATCTCGCCGTTGATGTTCTCCCGCCGGCGCTCCAGGATCTCCAGTTCGCGCTTTCCCTCCTCGACCGTGCGGCGCGCCTCGCGGATCGCCTCGGCCTTGAGCTCCTCGGCCTCCCGGACCAGCGTGGCCTTCTTCTGCTCGGCCTCCTTGAGCAGCCCCTCGGCCTTCTTGACGGCGGCGATCCGGACCTTGCCCGCCTCCGAGTTGGCCTCCGAGACCAGGTCCTTGGCCTTGGCCTGGGCCTTGGCGAGCTGCTCCTCGGCGGCCTTGATGAGCGCGTCACAGCGGTCGCCGGTGGACTTCATGGTCTCGGCGGCCTCGCGGCGGGCCCGCTCGTGCAGCTCCTCGATCTCGGCGGTGATGCGGTCGCGCAGCTCCTCCGCCCGCTCCCTTATGGCGGTGGCGTCCCGGCGGGCGCCGACGAGCAGTTCGTCCGCGTCCGTGCGGGCCTTCTCCACCCGCGTGTTGCCCTCGACCGTGGCCTCGGACACCAGCCGGTCGGCCTCCTTGCGGGCCGCGCCCACCATGGTGTCGGCCTGCGACTCGGCGTCCGCGGTGGTCTTCATCGCCTGCTGCTGCGCCTCGGTGAGCAGCTTGTCGGCCTCGGCGGTCGTCTCGTTGATCAGCGTGTCGACCTGCTCCGCCACGTCCTGGCGGCGCTTGTTGGCGTCCTTGCGGGCCTCGTCGAGGGTGCGGTCGGCCTCCTCGCGGGCGGCGTTGAGCATCCGCTCGGCCTCGGCCTCCGCGTCCGCCTTGAGCCGCTCGGCGTCGGCACGGGTCCGGTCGGCGTGCAGCTGGGCGGAGCCGACCGTCTCGGCGGCCTCGGCGCGCAGCCGCTCCGCGTCGCCGGTGGCGTCCGAGATCAGCTTCTCCGCCTTGGCGATGGCGTCGGCGCGGACCCGGTCGGCCTCGGTGATCGTCTCGTTCTGGAGCCGCTCGGCCTCGTTGCGCGCCTCGGTGATGAGGGTGTCGGCCTGGGTCGCCGCGTCCGAACGCATCCGGTTGGCGTCCTCACGCGCCTCGGCACGCGTGCGCGCGGCGTCCTGGTCCGCCTGGGCGATGGTGTCGGATGCCTCGGTGCGCACCCGCTGGGCGTGCGCCGCCGCCTCGGACCGCAGCCGCTCCGACTCGGCCATCGCGTCGGCGACGGTCCGCTCGGCGAGCGACTTCGCCGCCTCGGACGACTCCGCCGCCTCACGCCGGATCCGGGACGCGTCCTCGCTGGCCCGCTCCCGCTCGGCGTAGGCGTCGGCGCGGACCCGGTCCGACTCCTCCTCGGCCTCCCGCCGGGTACGGTCCGCGGCGTGCTCGGCGGCCGAGCGCAGCCCGGTGATCTCCTCCTGCGCCTGCTCGTGCAGCCCGGCGACCGAGTCCCGCACCTGCTGGGCGTGGAGTTCGGCGGCCGACACCATCTCGCTGGCCCGCCGGTCCGCCTCCTCGACCAGCCGTACGGCCTCGGCCTGCGCCTCCTCGACGCGGTTGCGCGCCTGGGCCAGCAGGTCCTCGCTCTGCTCGCGGGCCCGCTCGCGCTCCTGGTCGGCCTCCTGGCGGGCGGAACCGAGCAGCTCCTCGGCCTCCCGGCGCCGCCGGGCGGCCTCCTCCTGGGCGGCGGCCAGCGTCTCGGACGCCTCGGTGGACAGCCGCTCGGCCGCCGCCTGCGCCTCGGCGCGGACCCGGTCGGCGGTGTCCTGGGCCTCCTGCTTGAGCCGCTCCGCCTCGGCCGCGGCCTCGGACCGCAGCCGTACGGCGACGGTCTCGCCCTCCGCGCGAGATGCCGACGCGTCGGCGGCGGCCTCGTCACGGAGCCGCTCGGCCTCGGTCTCGGCCTGCTGCTGGAGGGTGCGGATCCGCTCGGCGGCCTCGGAGCGCAGCCGGTCGGTCTCCTCGGCGGCCTCCCGGCGGATCCGGCCGGCCTCCTCGCGCGCCTCGGTCAGCGCCTGGTCCGCGTTGGTGAGCCGGTCCTCGGCCTCGGTGTGCAGGCGGGTCAGCTCGTCGGCGGCCTCCGCGCGCCGGGCCTCGATGCCCCGCTCGGTCTCCTCGCGCAGCTCGGCCGCGGCCCGCTCGGCTTCCGCCTGCATCGCCTCGGAGTGCTCACGGGCCTCCGCACGGAGCCGTTCGGCCTCCTGGCGGGTGCGCTCCAGGGTCTCCTCGGCCTGCCGGCGCAGCGTGGTCGCGCGCTCGATGGCCTCGGTGCGGACCTTCTCGCTGTCCGTGGTCGCGGTCTGCCGCAGTTCGTCGGCGTCGGCCTTGGCCTTGGCGAGCAGCTCCTCGGCGGACTTGGCCGCCTCCTCGATCTGCTGCACGGCCTCGCGCCGGGCCTCGGCGCGGATCGACTCGCCCTCGGCGACCGCGTCGGACCGCAGCTGCTCGGCCTCGCCGCGCAGCCGGCGGGCCTCCTCCTGCAGCTCGACCGTCTTGGCGCGGTACTCCTTGGTGTCGTCCTTCGCCGTGCCCTTGAGCTGCTCGGCGATGTCGTGCGCCTCGGCGCGCAGCCGGTCCGCCTCGGTCTCCGCCTCGGTGCGGATCCGCTCGGCCTCCTCGGCGGCGGCCTTGGTGGTCTGCTTGGCCTCCTCGGCCGCCCGGTTCAGGACGTCCTCGGCGGTCTTGGCGGCCTTCGCCAGCTGGGAGGCGCTCTCCTCGGCGGTGAGGCTGCGGGCCTTCTCGGAGGCCTCCGCGATGATCTTCTCGGCCTCGGCGCGCGCGTCCGCGACGACCTGCTCGGCGCTCGCCTTGGTGGCCTCGGCCTCCTTGGTGGCCTCGCTGACCAGCCGGGCGACCTGCTCCTTGGCCGTCTGGGTGCGCTGCTGGTTGGTGGCCTCGGCGCTGGAGAGGGCCTTCGTGGCGTTGGCCTCGGCCTCGCTGACCAGCTTCTCCGCCTCGGACTGCGCCTTGCGCAGCGCCTCCTCGGCCTCCGCCATCCGCTGCTCGGCGGCCCGGCTGAGCTCGCCGGCCTGCCGACGGGCGGTGTCCGACTCCGTCGCGGTGGAGTTGCGCAGCTGCTCCGCGTGGTCGGTGGCCTCCTGGGCCTGCGTGGACGCGGCGTTCAGCAGCCGCTCGGCGTCCCGGCGGGCGCGCAGCAGGATCTGCTCGGCCTCGGCACGGGCCGCCTCGGCGTCGCTGGTCAGCCGCTGCCGGGCCTCGTCGGTCAGGCGCTGGGCCTCGGCCCGGGCGGCCGTCATCGCCTGCTCGGCCTCGGCGCGGGATTCGTCGAGCAGCCGCCGGGCCTGCGACTCGGTGCGGGCGCGCAGTTGCTCGGCCCACGACACGTTCTCGTTGACGTGCGACTCGACGGTCTGCCGGCGCTCGGCCAGTTCCTGGTCCAGCTGCTGGCGGCGGGTCACCGCCTCCTGGTGCAGCTCGGCCTGGAGCCGCGCGGCCTGCTCGGCGTGCTCCTGGAGGATCCGCTGGGTCTGCGCCCGGGCCTCCGCGGCCACCCGCTCCGCCTCCTGGCGGATCTGGTCGGCCTGCACCTGGGCGTTCCGCAGCAGCTGCTCGGCGTGGTAGCCGATGTCACCGCCGTCGAACGCGGGCCGGGACATGATGGTGCGCCGCGCCTCGTGCAGCTTGGCGCGCAGCACCTCGACCTGGTAGCCGAGGTCCTCGGCATGCTGGATCGCCTTTTCCCGCTCGGTCTTCAGCCGTTTCATCTCGGCCTCGAACCGAGAGAGGTGGTCGACGTCAGCCGCCGGCTCTCGCTCCTGGCTCTCGTAGCCCCGCACTGCGCGGTCCCATCCGTCCCCTGGTCGCAACCTTCTCCGAACGAGCTCCGTCCATCCGCCGAACGGGGCCCCCGGGGAATGGTGTCAGATCAACGGCGGAGCACGGGCTGCTGCCCCGACGCTCGTCCCCCGAAACCCGGACCCCGGCATGCGGCCGCCCCGGCCCTGCGAACGTGCGAAGGGACGACCGCCCCCAACCCTACCGGCCCATATGTACGAGGGTCAGTGCTCAGGTGACTCAACAGCCGCCGAAGTGACCAGTTCTGTCAGTACGCCGTGGCAGTCCTTCGGGTGCAGGAAGGTGATCCGCGACCCCATGGAGCCGATCCGTGGCTCGTCGTACAGAACGCGTACGCCCTTGGAGCGGATGTCGGCCGCGTCGCCGTCCACATCCGCCGTACCGAAGGCGATGTGGTGGACCCCCTCGCCGTTCTTGGCGAGCCACTTGCCGACCGCCGAGTCCTCCCGGGTCGGTTCGAGAAGCTGCAGGTAGGAGGCGCCGCCGTCGGACGTATCGTTGATCTTGAGCATGGCCTCGCGCACGCCCTGTTCCTCGTTGACCTCGGTGTGGAACACCTCGAAGCCGTACGTGGCCCGGTAGAACTCGACGGTCGCGTCGAGGTCGTGGCAGGCGATCCCGATGTGGTCGATTCGCGTCAGCATGGATTCAGTGCAGCGCCACGGCGGTGGTTACGCAACGTGCCAGCGATCACACTGACGGCCCGATGACGGCACGGAGTGCCACGCAATACATTCGAAGTAAACCCTCGTTCACTCCTCGGCAGTGCAGCCGGTAAGGGGATTCGCAGCTCATGACTTCTGGAACCTCTGGAACCACCTCGGTGATCGTCGCGGGCGCGCGTACGCCCATGGGACGACTGCTGGGCTCGCTGAAGTCCTTCTCGGGAGCCGACCTCGGCGGCTTCGCGATCAAGGCCGCCCTCGACCGTGCGGGGATCGGGGGCGACCAGGTGCAGTACGTGATCATGGGGCAGGTGCTCCAGGCCGGCGCCGGGCAGATCCCGGCCCGCCAGGCCGCGGTGAAGGCCGGCATCCCGATGAGCGTCCCGGCGCTCACCATCAACAAGGTGTGCCTCTCCGGCCTGGACGCCATCGCGCTGGCCGACCAGCTGATCCGCGCGGGCGAGTTCGACATCGTGGTCGCGGGCGGTCAGGAGTCCATGACCAACGCCCCGCACCTGCTCCCGAAGTCCCGCGAGGGCTTCAAGTACGGCTCGATCGAGATGCTCGACGCGATGGCGTACGACGGCCTGACCGACGCCTGGGAGAACATCCCGATGGGCGAGTCGACCGAGAAGCACAACACCCGCCTCGGCCTCGGCCGCGAGGAGCAGGACGCGGTGGCCGCCCTGTCCCACCAGCGGGCCGCCGCCGCCCAGAAGAACGGGATCTTCGAGGCCGAGATCACGCCGGTCGAGATCCCGCAGCGCAAGGGCGAGCCGGTCGTCTTCAGCAAGGACGAGGGCATCCGCGGCGACACCACGGCGGAGTCGCTGGGCAGGCTCCGCCCGGCGTTCACGAAGGACGGCACGATCACCGCCGGCAGCTCCTCCCAGATCTCCGACGGCGCGGCGGCCGTGGTCGTGATGAGCAAGGCCAAGGCCGAGGAGCTGGGCCTGGAGTGGCTGGCCGAGATCGGCGCCCACGGCAACGTGGCCGGACCGGACAACTCCCTCCAGTCCCAGCCGTCCAACGCCATCAACCACGCCCTCAGGAAGGAGGGCCTGGAGGTCGGCGACCTGGACCTCATCGAGATCAACGAGGCCTTCGCCGCCGTCGCCGTCCAGTCAATGAAGGACCTCGGGGTGTCCACCGAAAAGGTGAACGTGAACGGCGGAGCCATCGCTCTGGGCCACCCCATCGGCATGTCCGGTGCCAGGCTCGTCCTGCACCTGGCCCTGGAGCTCAAGCGCCGGGGCGGCGGCGTCGGCGCGGCCGCGCTGTGCGGCGGCGGCGGTCAGGGTGACGCGCTGATCGTGCGGGTACCGAAGGCCTGAGTACGTTTCGCCGAACTGACGGAAGCGAACGGCAGCGAACGGAGCGAACGGAGCTGTGATGCAGGACGTCTCCTCACTGGTGGCCCAGGCCAGGGAGGGCCGACCGCGTGCGGTGGCCCGCCTGATCTCCCTGGTGGAGGGGGCGTCCCCGCAGCTCAGGGAGGTCATGGCGGCACTGGCGCCGCTGACGGGCAACGCCTACGTCGTGGGCCTGACCGGCTCTCCGGGAGTCGGCAAGTCGACATCGACGTCGGCGCTCGTGACCGCCTATCGCAAACAGGGCAAACGGGTCGGCGTCCTTGCCGTCGACCCGTCGTCCCCCTTCTCCGGGGGCGCCCTGCTCGGCGACCGCGTCCGCATGTCCGACCACGCCTCGGATCCCGGTGTCTACATCCGCTCGATGGCGACGCGGGGCCACCTGGGCGGTCTCGCCTGGGCGGCACCCCAGGCCATCCGCGTCCTGGACGCGGCGGGCTGCGAGGTGATCCTGGTGGAGACGGTCGGCGTCGGCCAGTCGGAGGTCGAGATCGCCTCCCAGGCGGACACCAGCGTGGTGCTGCTGGCCCCCGGCATGGGCGACGGCATCCAGGCCGCCAAGGCCGGAATCCTGGAGATCGGCGACGTGTACGTCGTCAACAAGGCCGACCGGGACGGCGCGGACGCCACCGCCCGCGAACTGAACCACATGCTGGGCCTCGGCGAGTCCCGCGGCCCCGGCGACTGGCGGCCTCCGATCGTCAAGACCGTCGCCGCGCGGGCGGAGGGCATCGACGAGCTGGTGGAAGCCCTGGAAAAGCACCGCGCCTGGATGGAGGAGCGGGGCGTCCTGGCGGAACGCCGCGTGGCCCGCGCCGCCCGCGAGGTCGAGACCATCGCGGTGACGGCCCTGCGCGCCCGCATCGGCGACCTCCACGGCGACCGCCACATCGACGCCCTCGCCGACCGCATCGTGGCCGGCGAGCTCGATCCCTACCGGGCGGCGGACGAGTTGGTGGCGGGTCTGACGGAGGGGTAGCCGCCGCAGGGGCGTGGGCCGTCGGTCGGCTGCGGGCCGGTGGGGGCTGGTCGCGCAGTTCCCCGCGCCCCTTTGGGGCGCTGCCGTACTGCTGCGGACTTCGTCGGCCTCGCTTGGCAGCGGTGGCCTGGGCCGTCGGTCGGCTGCGGGCCGGTGGGGGCTGGTCGCGCAGTTCCCCGCGCCCCTTTGGGGTGCTGCCGTACTGCTGCGGACTTCGGCGGCCTCGCTTGGCTGCGCGCAGTTCCTCCCCCAGTGCCTCTTCCCAGCCGCGGGCAGTCGTGCCGCTGGGGCGGCACGGGTGGGCGCGGGCGGTGCCTTGCAGGTGCCGGTAAGTGTCCACACGCGGCGGCCGGTGCTGCTAGCTTGAGCGGCATGTTCCTCTCCTTGGCGTAGAGCGCACCCGGCGCCGCCACCGGCATGTGAGTACCCCGTGCCGTGGCGTGCTCAGGTGTCCCCTCTTCCGCCTCTGCCCGAGGAACTCACTCATGTCCGCGTTGACTTCGTCGCGCCCTTCGCATGCCCGGCGGCCGTCGTACGCCGCCGTCCTGGGTCTCCCGCACGCCCGCCGCACCTTCTTCGCCGCCCTGGCGGCCCGTCTCTCCTACGGCACGGTCTCGCTGTCCGTCCTGCTGTCGGTCACCCGGGCGACCGGCTCCTACACCGTGTCAGGGGTGGTGATGGCCCTGTTCGGCGGCGCGACGGTCGTCCTGCTGCCGGTCCGGGCGACCCTGGTGGACCGCTTCGGCCCGCGGCGCGCCCTGCCACCCATGGCGGCGCTCTACAGCGCCCTGCTCTGCGTCCTGGCCGCCTTGGCCTGGCGCCCAGGCGCTCCTGCGGCGGCGCCGGCCGCGGCCGCCGTGCTCGCGGGCTGCTGCGCCCCGCCCCTGGGTCCCACCATGCGGGCGGTGTGGGGCAGCCTGGCCGACGACCCGCCGTTGCTGCGGCGGGCGTACAGCCTGGACGGGGTGGCCGAGGAACTGCTGTTCGTGTCGGGGCCTGTGCTGGTGGGCCTGCTGCTCCCCTTCGGTCCGCCGCCGGTGGGGGTGCTGCTGAGTGCGGTGCTGATGCTGGGCGGCACCTGGGCGTTCGTGGCGTCGCCCGCGGTGCGGGGGGTGGTGCCGCCGAAGCGGGAGCCGGGCCGGCGGCCCCGCCGTTTCCCGGCGGCTCCCGTGGTCGCGGCCGCCGGCCTCGGCCTCGCGCTGAGCGCGGCCGACCTGCTGGTGATGGCCTTCGCCGAGCGACGGTCGTACGGCGCGGAGGCGGTCCCCTGGGTGCTGGCCGCGCTCTCCGCGGGCAGTGCGGTGGGCGGCCTGCTGAACGGTGCGGTGGACTGGCGCCGCCCGGCCGGGGAGCGGCTGGCGTGGCTGACGGTGGGGCTGGGCGCGGTCCTGGCCACGGCGGGCCTGGCGCCCGGCGTCGGGACGCTGGCGGTGGCCATGGCGGCGACGGGGCTGTTCGTGGCACCGACGCTGACGACGGCGTATCTGCTGGCCGACGAGATGGCGGGGGAGGGGGAGCGGACGCGGGCCGGGGCGTGGGTGAACGCGGCCGTCAACGCCGGCAGCTCGGGAGGTTCGGTCGTGGCAGGGCTGTTGGTCGGGTGGCTGCCGGTGGCGGTCTGCTTCGCTCTGGCGGGAGGTGTCGCGGTCGTGTCCGCCGTAGGCGTGCGGGCTGTCCCCGGGCCGCGGGCGGGCAAGCGCCGGTAAGGGTCCCGTCCCCAGCCCGACATGCAGCAAGCGGCGGACGGGACCTGAACCCCCGTCCGCCGCTGTCAGGTGCTGCCTGTGGTCACGGGCGCCCGCGCTGCCCCCGCAGGTGCTCCGCGATCGGCTTGAGGCCCTTGTCCAGCTCGATGAGTGCCTCCGGCGACAGCAGGTCGATGAAGTGCCGTCGCACGGAGGCCACATGATGTGGCGCCACCTTCTTCATCGTCTCCATGCCGTGCTCGGTGAGGACGGCATACAGCCCGCGGCGGTCCGACTCGCAGTTCTCGCGGCGGACCAGGTTCGCGTTCTCCATGCGGGTGATCTGGTGGGACAGCCGGCTCTTGGACTGGAGGGTGGCGGAGGCGAGGTCGCTCATCCGCATCCGGTAGTCCTCCGACTCGGACAGGTTCACCAGGATCTCGTAGTCGTTCATTGTCAGGCCGAACGGCTGCAGATCCTTTTCGAGCTGGTACGTCAACAGCCTGTTGACCTCCAGGTGGGTGCGCCAGGCGCACTGCTCCGCATCGGTCAGCCAGCGCGTGGCCGTCTCGGTCTCCATGAATGAAGTCTACCTAAAATGTTGAAAGGCGAACTAGTGAGGGTGGTGTGACTGTGCGCACGCGTTCGATGTCACACTCCGCAGACTACCGCTCACAGCCCGAAGCGACGCTGGAGGTCCCCCAGCTGTCCGGGAAGGCGCGGTGTACCCGGTTGCTGTGGATGGCCTGTGGAGGGGACGCCTCCGCCGGGCACTCCGGGCTCGTGCGGAACCGCTCCCGCGGCCTGCTCGGCCATCAGGGTCTCGGTGGACTGGAGCAGGACCGTACCGGCCCCTACGAACTCGAACTGATGCTCCTCTCCGGAGGCCCCGCCGAGGCCTGTCAGTGCACGTAGACCGCCCATCACACCGGTCATATACCCATGGTCGTAGTGATGGCACGGGGAGGGGCAGTCGGCCCAGCCCACCAGTGCCTGCGGGTCCACCCGGATGGGGGGTTCCATGAACACCACCGGGCCGTTGGACGCGGCCACAAACTTTCCGGTTCCGATAAGGGTCAGAAAACCTGGAACGATCGATTGCTTCAGCGCGAGACTTGGCTGAAAAGCGAGCAGGTTGCCGGAGCGAATGGTCAGGTTGCCGTCGTCGAGGTCGTACGAGTTCACATCGAACGCCCGGTCGGCGAGGAGCATCTTGCCCGAGCCCTCGGCCACCACCCAGTCGCTCGCGTGCAGAGGCGAATGGAAACTCGTGCGGACAAGTCGGTCCAAACGGCCGTGCCCGATGCCGTTGAAGTCGATCGAGCCGTAGTAGGCGATCATCTTCCCCTTCTGCAGGAACCACTGGCCGCTCTTGAGCTCCACGCAGAAGGTGTACTTGTTGACGTTGTCGTCGACGGGGAGGGTCATGGGGTCGTACACGACCGGTCCGGCCGCACCGTATGGGCTCACAGCTTCTCCTCCGACGCCTGCACGTACACCATGCCGTTGCCGCTGAGCTCCAGCTGGAACGCCTCGCCGGAGCCGCGGCCCACCATGTCCCGCCAGCCGAGCGCGGACGACAGCTTGTTGCGCACGTCGCCGTGGTGGGCGACGTAGGCCTGCGGGTCGACATGGACCGGGCGCTGCGGAGTGACCGGGATCTCGAAGACCCCGCCGTGGGCCATCACGGCGACCGCGCCATGGCCCTTGAGGGTGGTGGTGAACAGACCCTGGCCGGTGACCTGGCCGCGCACCATGCCCATCACGCCGCCCTGGGAACCCATGAACATCGTCCCCTGCTGCAGGGTGCCCTCGAAGGCGAGCAGCCGGTCCGCCTCGACGTAGAGGGTGTCGCCGGTGAGGGTGATGACGTGGACGTGGTGGCCGCCGTGCCCGAAGAAGACGGTGCCGCTGCCCTCGACGGTCATGAGGGGGGTCGCCTCGCCGGCCACCCGGCGGCCGAGCATCGACATCAGCCCGCCCTGGCCGCCCTGGATGTTGGGTGTGAAGGACACCTCGCCCTTGTAGGCGAGCATCGCGCCACGCTGGCTGAACAGCCGCTGCCCCGGCACGACGGTCGCCTCGACCATCTTGGAGTTCACCTCGCGCAGGGCCATGTCAGACGTCCCCCGCGATCGTGTTGCGCTCGCTCGGCTGTACGTACACCAGGCCGTCCCCCTCGAACCGGATCTGGAAGGCCTCCCCGCCGCCCTCCCCCAAGAACGTGCGGAAGGTCACACCCGACTGGAAGGACTGGCGGAGGTTGCCCTGGTGGGCGATGTAGGCACCCGGGTCGACGGTCAGCGGGTACTGCGGGCTGACTCTGAGCACCACCGCCGGGCCGTCCGACATGATCGCCGCCTGGCCGTGGCCCTCGACCGTGGTGGTGAACAGGCCGTTGCCCTGGGAGGCGCCGCGCAGGCCGGTGAAGGTCGTGCCGGTGCGCAGGCCCGCGTCGGTCGCGAGCAGGTTGCTGGACTCGACGTACAGCTTGTCGCCCTGGAGGCCGACCAGGTTGATCTCGGACGCCCGGTCCGCGAACCAGCACGTCCCGTGCCCCTTCACCTCCATCACCGTCATCTGCTCGCCGGTGAGCCGCCGGGTCACCATCCCGCGCAGCCCCTCGCCGCCGCCGCTCAGCTTCTTGAACGCCATCTGCCCGTCGTACGCGACCATCGAGCCGTTCTTCGCCTTCACGGCGTCCCCGGTCATCTCGACGGCGAGCACCTTGCTGCCCTGGAGTCGGAACATCGCCACGCTGCGAAGGTAGCCGCAGGCAGACGGCGGCGACAGGTCCCGGGGGTGGACATCACCCCGGATCCGCCCCCCAGGGGTGCGGCCGGCAGGGGTGTGCGGCCGTCAGGGGTGCCGCCGCTCGCCGGGGAGGCGTATCACCGCCGTCCCGGCCGTCAGGTCGACCGTGGACCTCGGCGGCGCGCCGTCCTCCTCGTCGTCGCGCAGCACCAGCGCGCTCTGCCGCTCCTTGAGCTCGTTCTGCTTGCCGGGGGAGAGCGCCGCGTGCAGCTGCTCGAAGCCGGTCGCGGAGATCTGTCCCTGCCGGCCGGCGTTCCGCCACGGCAGCACCCCCGCCCGCCCGGCCCTCAGCAGCAGCTGGTCCACGAAGGCCAACACGGTGAGCAGCACCACCAGCCCCGGCAGGGTCATGAAGAACACGAACTGCATACCCGCGCCCCTTTCGTCGCGCGGCCCAGCCTGCCACCCCCGCGCCGGGTCCGCGCCGTCCCTTTGCCACAATGGCTGAACGTTTGTGCTCGCGTTCACAAAGAGTGGACGTCTCTCCCACCGAAGGTGACTCGTGGACATCAAGACCGCCACCGCCATCCGCCGCCTGCGCCTGGTCTCCGCCCCGGAGGCCGTTTCCTTCCTGATCCTCCTCGTCTGCTCGGTGCTCAAGCGGACCACGGACTTCAACGCGGTGCCCGTGATGGGCGCGATCCACGGTGTCCTGTTCATCCTCTACGTGATCTTCTGGGCCGACGCGTGGAACCGCACCAAGTGGTCCCTGAAGACCGGCCTCTTCTACTTCGTCCTCTCCGTCCTGCCGACCGGCGGCTTCTTCGCCGAGCGCAGGCTCAAGCGCGCCGCCGAGGACGAGGTCATCGCCGCCCGCGCCCGCAAGGAAGGGGTCGTGAACGCATGATCGTCGCCTTCTCCGTGACGCCGTTGGGCGTCGGCGAGGACGTCGGGGAGTACGTCGCCGACGCCGTCCGGGTGGTCCGCGAGTCCGGGCTGCCCAACCGCACCGACGCCATGTTCACCTCGGTCGAAGGTGACTGGGACGAGGTCATGGACGTCGTCAGGCGCGCCGTCGCCGCCGTGGAGGACCGCGCCCCGCGCGTCTCCCTGGTCCTCAAGGCGGACATCCGGCCGGGCGTCACCGACGGACTCACCAGCAAGGTGGCCACGGTCGAGCGACACCTCGCCCAGTAGCCGCGGCGGCAGAAGCAAACCGGCAGAAGCGAATCGGCAGAAGCAAACCCGCAGAGAACCCCGGCCCCGCGCGGCCGGGGTTTTCTTCCGCCCAGCGATTGAGCGATCGCTCAAAACTCGGTACCGTCATCCTCGGAGAGTTTGAGCGACCGCTCAAAAAACACTCGAAGGACCAGGTGACGGGGGTACAGCACCGATGGGGCTCTACATAGAGGCGCACATCCGCGCCGAACTCGACGAACTGTGGGCCCGCACCCAGGACCCGGCCCGGCACCAGCGCTGGGACCTGAGGTTCACCGAGATCGCCTACCTGCCGTGCGCGGCGGGCGAACCGCAGCGCTTCCGCTACGCCACACGCGTGCTCCCGTTCCTGACGATCGCCGGCACCGGCGTCTCGGCGGGGGAGAAGGAGCGCCCCGACGGCACCCGCACCTCGGCCCTGCGCTTCGCCTCCCCGCACCCGCTCTCGCTGCTCGCCGAGGGCAGCGGCTACTGGCGGTACATCCCGGTCGCCGACGGCGTTCGCTTCCTCACCGGCTACGACTACCGGCCCCGCTGGGGTGCCTTCGGCGCGCTCGCCGACCGGCTGGTCCTGCGCCCGCTGATGGGCTGGGCGACCGCCTGGTCCTTCGACCGGCTGCGGCTGTGGCTGGAGCGCGGGATCACCCCGGAACGCGCACGCCGGAACTGGCTGGCCGAGCTGACGGCCCGCGCGCTCACGATCGCCGGCTGCGCGGCCGGCCTGGGCCGGGGCCCGGTCCTCGGCGCCCTCTCGCCCACCTGCGCCTTCCTGGTCCCGCTGCTCCTCGTCGTGGCTCTCTCGCTGGCCCTCTTCGCGGCCCCGCTCGCGACCACCCCCGCCGCCCGCCGCTGCCTGCGCACCCCGCCGGCCCGAGTCACCGCCCCCCGAATCCTGCACGCCCTGGAGAAGCAGTCGTGACCTCGATGTTCCGCACGGTCATGGGTCCGGACTTCGACCGGCTGCACCCACAGCTCCAACGGCGCTTCTCGGTAGGCCTGGCGAGCGGCGAGGCCTGCACCGGCCGGGGCGTGATGGACCGCATCTGGCACGGGCCGGTGTTCGTGAAGCCGTTCCTGGCGCTGGGAGCCACCCGCAACATCCTGGTTCCGAAGGCCGCCCGGAACGTGCCCTTCAAGATCGAGAATGTGCCCTACACGGACTCCTACGGCCGTGAGACCGTGACCTTCGTGCGCACCTTCGACCTGCCCGGCCGCTCCCGCCGCTTCGACGCCCAGATGGTGCTCAGCCCCAAGGGCGACCGCATCCTCGACTACCTCGGCACCCACCAGCACCTCGCCAGCGAGCTGCACTTCCATGCCGAGGCCGACGGCTCCCTGCTGATCCGCTCCGGCGAGCACCGGTTCAGGGAGGGCCCGGTGGACGTCCGCGTCCCCGAACTCGTCGGCGCCACCGCCGAGGTGCGCGAGTCCTACGACGACCGCGCCGGGCGCTTCCGGATCCGGGTGCGGGTCGTGAACCGGTACTTCGGGCCGCTCTTCGGCTACCAGGGCTCCTTCGAGGCGTCGTACATCCGCCTCCGCGGCCGCGGGGTACGGCCGGGGCTGCGGCCGGTCCGTGAGGAGTCGCGCGCGTGAGCCCGGAGACCGCCAAGTCCCTGGAGACCAAGAACAAGCTGCTGGAGGGCGCGCTGCGGACGCTCACCGAGCAGGGGATCGCCAAGACCTCGGCCCGCACCGTGGCGGCGGCGGCCGGGGTCAACCAGGCGCTGGTCTTCTACCACTTCGGATCCGTGGACGAACTCCTCTCCGCCGCGTGCCGGTACGGCGCCGAGCAGGCCGTCGCCCGCTTCCGCCCCCGCCTCGCCGCGGTCGGCTCGCTCTCCGAACTCCTCACCGTGGGGCGTCAGATCCACGAGGAGGCACGCGCGGGCGGCCATGTCGCCCTGCTCGGCCAGCTGCTGGCCGGCGCCCAGACCCATGAGGCGCTCGGTCCCGCCACGGCGGCCGGGCTCGACCTGTGGATCGCCGAGATAGAGGAGGTGCTCGTCCGGGTCCTCGCGGCCACCCCGTTCGGCGAGTTCGCCGACCCGGCCGGGCTCGCCCGCGCGGTCGCCGCGTCCTTCGTCGGCATCGAGCTGTACGAGGGCGTCGACGCGGCCGGCGCCCACACGGCCCTGGACGCCCTGGAACAACTCGGCGCACTGGTGGCCGCGTTGGAGGACCTCGGCCCGGTGGCCCAGCGCGCGGTCCGGCACCACCTGCGCCGGGTCGGCCGCACGTAGGCGGTCCACCGGGAGTGCGGCGATGTGCCGTTGGCCGTCTGTCGTCCGCGGCGCCGTCGTGGCTGGTCGCGCAGTTCCTCCCCCAGCCTTCGGCCGGGGGTACCCCCAGCGCCCCTTCGGGGGCGCTGATCCTGCGGGGCGCTGCCGAACAGCAGCAGGCTTTGACGGAACCGTCGTAGGGATCCGCTACTGGCGGCGCGGGCCCGAGGCCAGGGCGATGCCCAGCGGAGTTCGCTCGTACAGCACCTGGTGGCCGTAGCGGCGCGAGGTCAGCAGGCCCGCGTCGCGCAGTGCCGCCAGGTGCGCGGAGACCGAGGAGGGGGCCAGGCGCAGCCGGTGGGCGAGGGCGGTGGTGGTGGCCGGTTCGGCGAGGGCGGCCAGGACCGTGGCACGGCCCCGGCCCAGCAGCCGTACCAGGGCGTCGGGTGTGGCCTCGGCCGGGTCGGTCCACAGACCGCCGATGCCCCGGGCCGGGTAGACCAGCGTGGGCCGGGCCGGCGGGTCGAAGGTGCTGACCACGTCCGGCCACGTGAAGACGCTCGGCATCAGCACCAGACCCTGCCCGCCCAGGCGCCGTTCGTACGCGCCGCCGGGCGATGCCACGGTCAGCGTGCCGGACCGCCAGCCGAACCGGTGGTGGATCTCCGGCAGCAGCCCGCCCAGACCGACCTGCGCGAGCCGCCGGGAGTGGAACGCGATGTCCGCCTCCAGCAGGGCGCGCAGCCGGGGCCAGTCCGGGGCCACCAGCACGCGCCAGGCCTCCTCCAGCGCGTCCGTCAACTCCCGGACCATGCGCGGCGGGTCCGCCAGCCAGGCCCGGCCGGTCGCCGACTCCAGCGCGCCCGGCGTGTCCGCGAGCGAGCGCGCGGTGTCCGCCCGGGCCGTCTCCGGGTCCACCACCCGCAGGGCCGCCAGCTCCTCCTCGACGGACGCGGCCGGACCGGTCGGCGGTGCAACCAGCCAGTCGGGCGAGTGACCGCGCCGGGGCATCAGCAGCCACAGCGGCCTCAGGTCGAGACCGGCCGCCACCGCCCTGATCCGCCGCAGCCAGGGCGCGTGATAGCCGTGCCGGTCGGGCCGCCGCAGCGTGCGCACCGCCTCCTGCGTCTCCCACAGCGGCGACACGGCGAACCGGCACCGGAGGAAGTCGTCCTCGTCGAAGTGGAGGTGGGAGGGCATGGCGGGACCGTTCCGGGGCGAAGATTCGGCTGGTGCCGAAACTCTAAGCGGTGGGCCGGAGCACGGGCACGCTGCCGTCCATGTCCGCCCCTGCCCTCCAGCGACCCGTCGGCTACGGCCGCGTCCTCGCCGTTCCCGAGTTCCGTGCCGTCTTCGCCGCCCACGTCCTGTCCATGCTCGGCGTGATCGTCAGCGAGATCGCGCTGTCCGTGCTGGTGTACGACCTCACGGGATCACCGCTGCTCAGCGCCCTCACCTTCGCGCTGGGCTTTCTGCCCTACGTGGTCGGCGGCACGCTCCTGGCCCCCGTCGCCGACCGGTTCCCGGCCCGCCGGGTGCTGGTGGTGTGCGACCTGGTGTGCGCGGGCTGTGTCGCCGTGATGGCGGTCCCGGGAACCGGGATCGGGGTGCTGCTCGGGCTGCGCTGCGCGCTCGCCGTCGTCTCACCGGTGTTCGCCGGCACCCGGATGGCGACCCTCTCCGCCGTCCTCGGCGGCGGCGACCTGTTCGTACTCGGCCGCTCCCTGCTGCGGATCGTCGCGCAGAGCGCCCTGCTGGTCGGCTACGGCCTCGGCGGACTGCTCCTCGCCGTCCTCTCCCCGCGGCACGCCCTGCTGATCACCGTCGGCACCTTCCTCGCCTCGGCCACACTGCTCCGCCTCGGCACCCGGCGCCGCCCCGCCCGCGCACAGGCCCGGGAGCGCGGCGGCACCCGGCAGCTGCTCGCCGACCGCCGCATCCGCCTGCTGCTCCTCCTCTTCTGGATTCCCGCGATGTTCGCCGTCGTCCCCGAGGCGCTCGCCGCCCCCTACGCCGACGCGCTCGGCACCGGATCCCCGGGGCTCGGCCTGCTGATGTGCGCGCTGCCGGTCGGCACGGTCGCCGGGGAGCTGTACGCGGGCGCCCGGCTCGGCCCGGCCGCGCGGGAGCGGATCGCCCTGCCGCTGGTCTGCCTCACGCTGCTGCCGTACCTGGGGTACGCCCTGCACCCGTCCCTCGCCCTCTCGCTGCTGCTCCTGCTGGCGGCGGGGGCCGGGTCGGCGTACACGCTGGGACTTGACCAGTGGTTCGTGCGGGCCGTGCCCGAGGAGCTGCGCGGCCGGGCCATGACCGTGCTCAGCGCCGGGCTGATGACCGTCCAGGGCGTCGGCATGACCCTGGCGGGGCTGGCGGCGGAGGCCGTGGGGGTGCGGGCGGCCGTGGCGGGCGCCGGGGTGGCGGGAGTGGTCTGCTGCTGCGGCCTGGCGGCGGCGGCCCGGCGGACGTCGCGGCCGCTGCCGTAGCGGCCGCCTCGGTGGGCCGTGTCGCCGGGGCTGCCCCCGGCGGCGGGCAAAGGTGACCGAAAGCCGAGACACGGCTGACCGCTATATGACCGGCCGGTAGGGTCGGTGACGTGCCCAAGCCACTCAGTCTCCCCTTCGACCCCATCGCCCGAGCCGACGACCTCTGGAAGCAGCGCTGGGGAAACGTCCCGTCGATGGCCGCGATCACGTCGATCATGCGGGCCCAGCAGATCCTGCTGGCCGAGGTCGACGCGGTGGTCAAGCCGTACGGGCTGACGTTCGCGCGCTACGAGGCGCTGGTGCTGCTCACCTTCTCCAAGGCCGGCGAGCTGCCGATGTCGAAGATCGGCGAGCGGCTGATGGTGCACCCGACCTCGGTGACGAACACCGTCGACCGGCTGGTGAAGTCCGGTCTGGTCGCCAAGCGGCCCAACCCCAACGACGGGCGTGGCACGCTCGCCAAGATCACCGAGAAGGGCCGCGAGGTCGTGGAGGCGGCCACCCGCGACCTGATGGCGATGGACTTCGGGCTCGGGGTGTACGACGCCGAGGAGTGCGGGGAGATCTTCGCGATGCTGCGGCCGCTCAGGGTCTCCGCGCACGACTTCGACGAGGAGTGAACCCGCCGCCGGCGCAGCGGTGACCCGGGGCAAGATCTCCCGGAACGGGTGGTTACGCTCGTCCCCATGAAAAAGAGCGTGCTGACCCGCTACCGCGTCCTGGCCTATGTCACCGGTGTGCTGCTGGTGCTGCTGTGCCTGAGCATGATCGCCAAGTACGGGCTGGACATCGACGGTGCGGCGGACGTCACACGCGTCGTCGCCATCGCGCACGGCTGGCTCTACGTCGTCTACCTGGTCTTCGCCTTCGACCTGGGCTCCAAGGCGAAGTGGCCGGTCGGCAAGCAGCTGTGGGTGCTGCTGGCGGGCACCATCCCGACCGCCGCCTTCTTCGTGGAGCGCAAGGTCACCCGCGAGCTGGACGCCAAGGTCACCGAGGGTTCTCCGGTGGCCGCGAAGGTCCGGGCCTAGGCCGTAGGCCCCCGGGCCGTACCGCCGTACGGACACCCGTGCGGCGGTTCCCCATCGACATTTACTAGGACGTCCTAGTAAATTCGAAGGTATGGACGCTGACGCCATCGAGGAGGGCCGCCGACGCTGGCAGGCCCGTTACGACGCGGCCCGCAAGCGGGACGCCGACTTCACCACGCTCTCCGGGGACCCCGTGGAGCCGGTGTACGGGCCCCGACCGGGGGACACCTACGAGGGATTCGAGCGGATCGGCTGGCCGGGGGAGTACCCCTTCACGCGCGGGCTGTATCCGACCGGCTACCGCGGGCGGACCTGGACCATCCGCCAGTTCGCCGGGTTCGGCAACGCCGAGCAGACCAACGAGCGCTACAAGATGATCCTCGCCAACGGCGGCGGCGGCCTCTCCGTGGCCTTCGACATGCCGACCCTCATGGGGCGCGACTCGGACGACGGGCGCTCGCTCGGTGAGGTCGGGCACTGCGGGGTCGCCATCGACTCCGCCGCCGACATGGAGGTCCTGTTCAAGGACATCCCGCTGGGCGACGTCACGACGTCCATGACCATCAGCGGGCCCGCCGTGCCCGTCTTCTGCATGTACCTCGTCGCCGCCGAACGGCAGGGCGTCGACCCGTCGGTCCTCAACGGCACGCTCCAGACCGACATCTTCAAGGAGTACATCGCCCAGAAGGAGTGGCTGTTCCAGCCCGAACCCCATCTGCGGCTGATCGGCGACCTGATGGAGTACTGCGCCGCCGGGATCCCCGCGTACAAGCCGCTGTCCGTCTCCGGCTACCACATCCGCGAGGCGGGCGCGACGGCCGCGCAGGAGCTGGCCTACACGCTCGCGGACGGCTTCGGCTACGTCGAGCTGGGGCTCTCCCGCGGCCTCGACGTCGACGTCTTCGCGCCCGGCCTCTCCTTCTTCTTCGACGCGCACGTCGACTTCTTCGAGGAGATCGCCAAGTTCCGCGCCGCGCGCCGGATCTGGGCCCGGTGGATGCGGGACGTCTACGGCTCCCGGTCGGACAAGGCGCAGTGGCTGCGCTTCCACACGCAGACCGCCGGAGTCTCGCTGACCGCCCAGCAGCCGTACAACAACGTGGTGCGGACGGCCGTGGAGGCGCTGGCGGCCGTGCTCGGCGGGACCAACTCGCTGCACACCAACGCCCTCGACGAGACCCTCGCCCTGCCGAGCGAGCAGGCCGCCGAGATCGCGCTGCGCACGCAGCAGGTGCTCATGGAGGAGACCGGCGTCGCCAACGTGGCGGATCCGCTGGGCGGTTCCTGGTACGTCGAGCAGCTCACCGACCGGATCGAGGCCGACGCCGAGAAGATCTTCGACCAGATCAAGGAGCGGGGGCTGCGCGCCCATCCGGACGGGCGGCACCCGATCGGACCGGTCACCTCCGGGATCCTGCGGGGCATCGAGGACGGCTGGTTCACCGGGGAGATCGCCGAGTCGGCCTTCCAGTACCAGCGGTCGCTGGAGAAGGGCGACAAGCGTGTCGTCGGCGTCAACGTGCACACCGGGTCGGTCACCGGGGACCTGGAGATCCTGCGGGTCTCGCACGAGGTCGAGCGGGAGCAGGTGCGGGTGCTGGGTGCCCGGCGGGCCGCCCGGGACGAGGGAGCGGTGCGTGCCGCCCTGGACGCGATGCTGGCCGCTGCGCGGGGCGGGGCCAACATGATCGAGCCGATGCTGGAGGCCGTACGGGCCGAGGCGACCCTGGGTGAGATCTGCGGGGTGCTGCGGGACGAGTGGGGGGTGTACACGGAGCCGGCGGGATTCTAGTCACGTACCAGGGGGCTCCGCCCCCTGGACCCCCGGGCCCTATGCCCACCCACCACCCGACTCGGTCGGCCGAGAGGTGGCCGCCCCGGTTGGCTCGGTCGGCCGAGAGGTGGCCGCCCCGGTCGGCTCGGTCGGACGAGGGGCGGCAGCCCCGGTTGGCTGGGTCGGTTCGGCGGGTTGAGAAGTGGCCGCTCCGGTCGGGTCGGCCGTCGGCTCGGCGGCGAGGCCCAGGAGCAGGACCCGGGTGAAGTCGCGCACCCACGCCTCGTCCGCCGGCTTGCCGCTCATGAGGGTGCGGTGGACCACCGCACCCGCCACCATGTCGAAGATCAGGTCCACCGTGCGGGCGGCCTCCTCCGGGTCCGGCTCGGAGGGGAGTTCGCCCCGGCACTGCGCCCGGGCCCGGCCCTCCAGGACCAGCCGCTTCTGGCGGTCCACGATGGACGCGCGGATACGTTCCCGCAGCGCGTCGTCGCGGGTCGACTCGGCGACCGCCGCCATCAGGCCGCTCCGGGCCTCCGGGCGGTCCAGGATCGCCGCGAACTGCAGCACGACACCCTCGATGTCGTTCGCCAGGCTGCCCCGGTCGGGGAGTTCGAGTTCGTCGAAGAGTTCGGCGACCGCGTCGACGACGAGCTCGTTCTTGCCCGCCCAGCGGCGGTAGAGAGTCGTTTTTGCAACCCCGGCGCGCGTGGCCACGTCTCCGAGGGTGAGCTTGGACCAGCCCAGTTCGACCAGCGCCTGCCGCGTCGCCTCCAGGATCGCCGCGTCCGCGGCGGCGCTGCGCGGGCGGCCGGTACGTCCGGCGGGGGTGCGGCTCTGCATCCCACGACCATAACCGGCGGTTCATGTGATGCCGTGAGGGAGATCACCGGAAAGTGGTGTCGCGCGGGTCCGGGATGGCATTACGCTACGGGTCGTAGCGAAAGCTCGTGGGTGACCGCACGGGCGACGACCATGGCGTGGGGTGGGGACCCGGCGCCGTCGAAGAGCACAGGTTCGGCCCGGCTTTCACAACGCTTTTCACACACGCGCGGGAACGGGGGAGGATAGACGCATGCAGCCACGGAACATGTCCATGAGCGGCGTCGTCGACCTCGCCGCGGTCAAGGCGGCCCAGGAGGCCAAGACCAAGGCCGAGCAGGCGCGCGCCGAAGCGGCCCGGCAGGGTGGTGCCGGTGCCGTGTCCCCGGCCGACCTGGTCATCGACGTCGACGAAGCCGGCTTCGAGCGCGATGTCCTGCAGCGGTCCGCCGAAGTCCCTGTCGTCATCGACTTCTGGGCCGAGTGGTGTCAGCCCTGCAAGCAGCTGAGCCCGGTCCTGGAGCGCCTCGCCGTCGAGTACAACGGCCGCTTCCTGCTGGCGAAGATCGACGTCGACGCCAACCAGATGCTGATGCAGCAGTTCGGGGTCCAGGGGATCCCGGCGGTGTTCGCCGTCGTCGCCGGGCAGGCACTGCCGCTCTTCCAGGGCGCGGCCGGCGAGGAGCAGATCCGCGGGACGCTGGATCAGCTGGTGCAGGTCGCCGAGCAGCGGTTCGGGCTGACCGGACTCGTCGTCGACCCCGACGCGGAGCCGGGTGCCCAGACCGGGCCCGCGGTGGTGCCCGCGGGGCCGTACGACGCGCTCCTCGAAGCCGCCGTCCAGGCGCTGGACGCGGGTGACTTCGGCGGTGCGGTCCAGGCGTACAAGAACGTGCTGAGCGACGACCCGGCCAACAGCGAGGCCAAGCTGGGGCTCGCGCAGGCCGAGTTGCTCCAGCGGGTGCAGGGGATGGACCCCCAGCAGGTGCGCAGGGACGCGGCCGAGAAGCCGGCCGACGCCGAGGCGCAGATCGCGGCCGCCGACCTGGATCTGGTGGGCGGGCATGTCGAGGACGCCTTCGGGCGGCTGATCGAGACCGTGCAGCGGACGGCCGGCGACGACCGGGATGCCGTACGGCGGCGGCTTCTTGAGCTCTTCGAGGTCGTGGGCACCGACGACCCGCGGGTTGTGGGAGCGCGCAGGGCGTTGGCGCGCGCGCTGTTCTAGACAACGATCTGAACACGGGTCTGACCAGTCGCTAAACGTCACGTCCTGTGATGCCCGAGTGAAAGATTTGCCGAGGCGGGGCCGCAGCGGCCGCTCTTTACCAAATCTTGGTAATAGCGGCCGCTGTTACTCGGAGTAAATTCGGGCTGTTGGTCTGTCTGGTTTCGTCCATGGGTCAACTGTTTTGCTCTGCCCCTGGATGCCACCCAGAGTCGCACTCCGAGACCGGTGGGTCGTCCTTCGGTTATCCGGCCGTTACTACCGAGTAACGAAGCCCCTTGTGCGGGCGGCGAGAATGCACCACGATCGGCGACGCTCGGTCCATTCCCGTACCCCGACAGCCGGTCGGGCCGCGGGTTCATCTGGGTCCCCACCGAGCAGAGTCGGCGGCAGTGACGCCGGCTCTTGGGCAGGGGGGTCTTCGCCTCACCGCGAAGCCTGTCCAGAAAGGTTGTGCGTGATGCGTGTCAGGCGCGACCAGTGGTTGTCGCTCGGGGGTGATCGCCGGTGATCGAGGTGCGTTCGTGCCTCCGAGTACGGGCGCTCCCCTTCCGAGGACGTAGCACTTCTCCCATCCCTGCCCGGCCGAGCCGCCGTTGGGGGCGATACCGGGCCAGGAGATGTACGTCCGAGAAGGAGGAAATATGGAGTCCCAGGTGCGTGGCGGGACCAGATGGAAGCGGTTCGCTGTGGTCATGGTGCCCAGCGTTGCCGCCACGGCGTGTATAGGTGTCGCCCTCGCGCAGGGCGCTCTCGCCGCGTCGTTCAGCGTGTCCGGCCAGCAGTTCAAGGTCACGGCCGACCAGCTCGAAGGCGACGGCTTCGTTCAGTACGGTGCTGTCGACTCGGGGTACACCCTCGCGGGTAAGAGCACCATCCACCCGGTGGCGGTCTCGGCGTTCAACACGGCGAAGATCACCAACCTGTGCCAGTCCGTGGTCACGCCGAACGTCCCGATCTTCGGGAACGTCAGCCTGATCCTGCACGCGGGCACCGACAGCAGCAAGCCGGTCGAGGCCAGCAAGCTGTACATCGACCTCGATGACCTCAGCGCCGACGCGACGTTCACCAACATCAACATCGGTGTCGCCGCCAAGGACTCGACCAAGGGTCCCGGCGTCAAGTCGGACGAGGTCACCAAGCAGCAGACGAACCCGTACGGGTTCGCGCAGGAGGCGGACCACGCCTCGCTGTCCGGCGTGAAGCAGACGGCGTGGGCCACCACTGCCGGAACCTTCAAGCTCAGCGGCCTGCACATGTCGATCTCGACGTCGGGAGCGGAGTGCTACTGAGCACTCCGTGACGGGCGGGGGAGCCGACGGCACCCCCGCCCTTCCACCTTCGGTCCACGGTCTTCACACGCGGTACAAGGAAAAACCACCGCCGACCACAGCACCATCACCACAGCAACGCCGCACCAGGGAGCTGTTTTCCATGAGCGCCGAGACTTCTGCCGCACCCGGCACGTTCACCCGCCGGAGGCTGCAGTTCCGTTCCTGGCGGGGCACGCGGCCGTTCTGGGCCGGCCTGTACATGCTGCTCGCCGGTTTCCCGATCATGTACTTCCCGTACGCGCATCTCCAGATCGGCAACCTCACGGTGGCGATGGCGACCACCGCGGGCGCCGGGTCCCTGATCATCGGCGTGCTGCTCGTCGTCCTGGGCGTCAGCGTCTGGTACCAGAAGCACATCCGCACGTTCGCGGGAATCGCCGCGATCCTGCTGGCGCTGGTGTCTCTTCCCGTGTCCAACTTCGGTGGCTTCGTCATGGGCTTCCTGCTCGCGCTGATCGGCGGAGCGATGGCCGTGGCCTGGTCGCCGGGTGTCCCCCCGCAGCCGCAGCCGGAGGGCGACGTTCCCCCGGCCGAGGGCGACACCCCGGACGCGGTCGCCCCCTTCGCGGGCCTGGACGGCGTGGGCAAGGCGGATGACCTGTCAGGAACGAGCCCTGTGAACGGGGCGAACGGGAGGCACAGTGCCGGCTGACGAGGTGACCCACGGGACTGAGGTGGACGAGTCCCGTGTGAGAACCGGGCCGCGGCATGCGGCACCCAAGAAGCCGCTGTTCACCAGGTTCCACATGCCGGCGGGCAAGGCGATAGCCTCCGTGGCGATGCCGACGGCCGTACTCATGGGCTTCGGGTTCACGTCCTCGCTCGCGATCGCCGACACCAGCAACACGTCGTCGTCCTCGAAGACCCTCGCCGAGGACTACAAGGACTGTGTCGCCGCCCTGGACTCGGCCTCGCCCTCCGCTTCGGCGAGCGCGAGCGACGACGCCACGGACTCGGCCACGCCGTCCGCCACGGCCTCGGCCGGCGCGAAGGACTCGACGTCGTCCGGCAAGTCCTCCTCGTCGGATTCAGGTTCCGACGACGCGGCCACGCCGACGCCGTCCGCCTCCAAGTCGTCCTCCTCGTCAGGCGATTCGGGTTCCTCGGACTCTTCGGGGTCCTCCGGCAGCACGGCGACCCCGTCGCCGTCCGCCTCCGCGAGCAGCAGCGGTGGCGGTCTGCTGGACTCGATCGGCGACGCGATCGGCAGCATCCTCAGCGGCGGCAGCACGACGGGTTCGTCCTCGTCGGACTCCACCGCGAGCGCCACCCCCTCGCCGTCCGCGTCCTCGGCGTCCTCGGAGAAGTCGGACTCGTCCTCCTCGTCGAGCGACGGCAGCGGCTCCGGCGCCGTGTCCAAGACCGTCAAGAAGGTCACGGACACCGTGAAGGACACCACCGACACGGCGACCAAGGCGGCCGGCGACGTCACCAAGGACGTCACCAAGGCGGCCGAGGACGCCACCTCCAGCGCCTCGCCGAGCCCATCCGCGAGCTCCAGCACGTCGGCCGACGACTGCAAGGCCGCCACCGACGACGTGAGCGGTGTCGACAACAAGGTGGCGGTGGCGGACGACCCCTGGTACCTGAGCGCCAGTTCGCTGACGCTGAAGAGCGCCGACTACCAGGGCATCGTCGAGGTGAAGACGGCCAGCGGCAAGACGAAGAAGGTGCTGAAGTACGTCATCTCGGGCGGCACCGACATCGGTGACCTGCACCAGACGGTCAAGGACACGACCATCGGCAAGACCTACCACGTGCAGGCCGCGTCCGGTTCCACGTCCACGATCCGCGGCGGCTCCACGACGATGTACACGGAGTCCATCTCCGGCAACCTCTTCGGCCTGATCCCGATCACGTTCGACGTGGACAACCCGCCGCCGCTGAACATCCCGCTGATCTACTTCACCAAGGTGAAGGTCATCCAGGCTGCCCAGTTCGGCGGCACCCTGCACGTGCCCGGGATGCACGTCTACACCACCGACGGAACCAGCTGAGCACCACCACAGACCCGTTCGGGAGCCGCGAGGAGACTGTGCCCCGCCGAGTACCGACTCGGCGGGGCACAGTCGTGTTCGCTGCCCCCTTGAGGCGGGAGTGATTCAAAAGCGCAAATAAAACACCGATATTGCTTTCGTAAAATGCCCTGGTCTGACAGGATGATCGCGGCCCCGGGGGAGGGGCGGGGGGTGGCGTGTCGACCGCACGCCGCAGGGGGATCTGTGCCTGTTTCCAGCCTTTGCTGCGTCCTGCCCGCTTTCCGCGCGGACCGACTGACGGACTGACCATCCAGAGGAAGGCATGGACGTGCGAACGGCACGGAAGAACGGATTCAGACACACCGGGGGAAGACGGCTCCGGCGGGGCCTCGCCGGCACGGCGCTCGCCACCGCTGCCGCGGTACTCGGCGGACTCGTGTACGCGGTCCCCGCCGCCGCGGACGAGCCGGGCGACAACCCGGCCAATCCCTACCAGCGCACCCTGCGCATCAGCCTGGGCGCCCACGCCCGCGCGGACCGCTGCCAGGCGGGGCAGGCCGTGCACTTCGGCGGCCCCGACCTCAAGGCGGCCGCCGCCGCGAAGCTCACCGGTACGGACGCCGACCTGCGCGCGTTCGTGTCACCGGACTCGGTCGGCGGCGAGCGGACCCAGGCCCGTGACCGGGACAGGGACGCGGGCATCGCCGCCCTGAAGGCGTTCCGGGACCGGCAGACGCAACTTGACGAGAGCAACAAGCCGTACCGCTCGGTGAACTCCTCGAACGGCCGGGACTTCTGGGCCCCCGAGTTCGGCGCGGACGTCGTCACCTTCACCCTGGGCACGCAGCAGAAGCTGTACGACAAGGCGTTCGAGGACCCGACCCCGCGCCCGGGCCAGGCCTCCCTGGACCAGGCCAAGAAGGTGCTCGACGCGTTCGACACCGGCGGTGACGCCTGGGCGGCCGCCTACAAGGACGTCGCCGGCCGGGAACTGCTCGACACGAGCGGCCTGGGCTACTCCTCGGCCAACGACATCGCCACCTTCCTGCGCTTCGGCGGCTTCGCCACCAAGGCCCCCGAACCGGACTCGCTGGAGTTCCGCACCGAGGTCGAGGCGCTGAAGCAGGCCTGGGCCGCCTGTGACAGCGACAACCCCATCGACCACTACCGGGTGCTGACCGGGGTCGTCACCGCGGCCTACACGGAGTGGGAGGCCGAGTACGCCGGCCAGGCCGAGCAGCGCAAGCAGATCGTCACCGCCGAGGCCGCCGCGGCGAAGGAGACGCGGGTGGCCACGGAGGCCATGACCGAGGCGGTGCGGCAGGCGTGGCTGGCGGACCAGATCCTGTACTGGCAGAAGTACTGGGCCGCGCACAAGGACTCCATCAACTACCCGAAGGCCGCCGTCTTCACGAAGGCGACGGCCGACCTGAACGCGGCGAAGGCCGCGGCGGCCAAGCAGGTGACCGTGGCGGACGCGGCGGTCGCACGGGCCAGGACGGCCGCCGACACCGTGACCGCCCAGCAGCAGAAGGCCTGGCAGATCGCCGACGCGGCGCAGCAGCCCCGCGGTCGGGGCCTGCTGTACGCCCAGCAGTCGGTGCAGGTCACCAAGGCCTCCTACGCCGCCGCCCAGGCCGCGGCGAAGGCCACGCTGACCGCCTCGAACGCGGCGAAGGCCACCGCGGCCGACTCCCAGACGCTCCTCGCGCTGGCCAAGACCCAGACGCACGCGCTGAACACCGAGTTCCGCAAGACGGCGGCACTGGAGGCCAAGTCCCAGGCGAAGGCCGCCGCTGATTCCGCCGCCAAGCTGGCGGCCGAGGCGGCGGCCGACGCCACCACGGCGAAGAACGCCCGCGCGACGGCCGAGAAGGCGGAACAGACCGCCCGGGACCAGGCGGCCGAGGCGAAGCGGCAGCGCGGCGTCGCGGAGGCCGAGAAGGCCACCGCCGAGCGGGAGCGCGACAACGCGGCGAGCGAGCGGGCGAAGGCCGGCGCGGCCGAGGAACGGGCACGGGGCGAGCAGGACAACGCCCGCCAGGCCCGCACGGACGCGGAGTCGGCGGGTGCCACGGCGAGGGAGAAGCTGGCGGCGGCCGAGGACGCCGAACTGCGCGCCTACCAGGCCCGTAACACCGCGGTCAAGGCAGAGCACGAGAAGGACGCCACCGCCTCGCGGGCGGCCGCGCTGGAGTCGGCGGCCGCCGCGGCCGACGGCACCTCGGCCGCGGCTGAGACACGGCAGGCGGCCACGGAGGCACGTACCGCGGCCACCACGGCGGCGGGTGCCGCGACCCGGGCCCGGGCGGCGGCCGACGACGCGACCACCGCCGCGGTGAACGCACGAGCGGCGGCAACGCGTGCGGAAGGCGCGGCCAAGCGTTCCCGGTCCGCCGCCGACGCCGCCCAGTCGGCATACGCGAAGACGCAGGCCGCGGCGGCCACCGCGCATGCTGCGGCGGCCGAGGCGATCGACGCCGCGGCATCGGCGAAGGAGAAGGCCAAGCAGGCCGATGCCGAGGCGAAGAAGGCCCAGACCGCGGCTGCCACCGCGCGTAAGGAGGCCACCGCGGCGGTGGCCGAGGCCGCGAAGACGGCCGCGTGGGCGGCGAAGACCGCCGGATACGCCACCGCCACGGCACAGTACGCGCAGGCCGCCCGGGACGCCGCGACCGCGACGACCAAGGCGGCCGACGAAGCGATCAGCCTGGGTTCCCCCTACCAGGAGACTGACTCCTCGGCGGCGTACGCGGTGCTGATCGGGCAGACCGCGAAGACGCTTGCCGAGCAGCAGGCGACGGCGGCGAAGGCCAAGTCGGACGAGGCGAAGAAGGCGGCGGCCCAGGCCAAGGCGCTCGCCGACAAGGCCGCCGGTGACGCGAAGACCGCCCTCCAGGCCGCGGCCGACGCAGCGGACTACGCGGTGCAGGCGGTCAACTCCGCGGCCGCGGCGAACGCCTCGGCGGCCGCTGCGGCGGTCGACGCGGCAGCCGCGAAGAAGGCGGACACGAACGCCCAGAAGTACGACGAGCAGGCCGGCACCGACGCCTTCTACGCCAACTTCGCCGCGAACGAGGCCGAATCGGCGGCCGCCCAGGCCGACCGTGACGCCACGGAGGCCGAGAAGGACGCCACCAGCGCCCGTTCCGCCGCCGACGGCGCCGAACAGGACGCGTCGGCGGCCGACCGGACCGCCACCAAGGCGGAGAGCGACGCCACCGCCGCGGAGGGCGCGGCGGACAAGGCCGATACCTACGCCGACCAGGCGGACAAGGCGGCCACCCGGGCGGAGGCCGAGGAACGGGAGCAGGCCAGGCAGGAACGCCAGGATGTCGTCGACTCCGGCGGCTCGACCGCCGATTACGTCCTGACCAAGGACGAGGAGGCGGCCCTGCTCGCGGAGTGCGGCCAGACCTGCGTCGACCAGTACCGCGAGGCCATGGCCGCCGGAAACCAGGACGTCCTCGACTGGGTCAAGGCGAACGGCGGGGCGATCCTGCTCGACCTGCTAGGGGTCACGGACGCCAAGAAGTGCTTCTCCGACCCCGATGTGGAGAGCTGCCTCTGGACGCTCGTCAACGCCATCAGCGTGGTCACCCTGATCGGCAAGGCGCCCGCCGTGGCGGCGGCCATCGTGCGGGTCAGCACCGGGATCGCGAAGTTCTTCGAGGGGGCGGCCAAGGCACGCAAGACGATGAAGGCGCTGAAGGTCATCATCGACGCGCGGCTCGCCAAGGGCGTGTCGTTCTGCGTGAAGCACAGCTTCGTGGCGGGCACGCAGGTCAAGATGGCCGACGGCAGTGTCCGGGCCATCGAGAAGGTCACCGCGGGGGACCAGGTCCTCAACGCGCGGCCGGGTGACACGGCCGCCGAACGGCACGACGTCGTGCTGGCCCACCGCACCACCACCGACACCCGGTTCACCGATCTGACCGTCGCCACGCCGAGCGGCCGACGCACCGTCACCGGAACGTCGGACCACCCGTTCTGGGACCTCACCACGGGGTCGTGGACGGACGCGGGGCGACTCACGGCGGGTCACCGGCTGCAGACCCTGGACCACGGCACCGTTACGGTGGTCGACGTAGCCTCGTACACGAAGCCGCAGGTCACCTATGACCTCACGGTGGAGGGCGTGCACTCCTACTTCGTGATGGCCGGGGACAGCCCGGTGCTGGTGCACAACATCAACTGCCGCACGATCACCGAAGGAGCCCTCAAGCACATCCGCGAACAGCACCTGTGGGGCGGCAAGTACCACGAGGCGGGCGCCATGCAGAACGTGTTCGCCGAGGGGATCGACGGCAACAAGCTCAAGCAGCTCGTCCAGCGGGCCGCGCAGTACGGACACGAGGTCCCCCGGCCCAAGAACGACCCCCGCGGAGGCAACTTCATCGACTACGCATTCGACGACATCACGACCGGCGCGAACGGTCAGAACGGTATCCGTCTCTTCGTCGACGAGTTCGGCAATCTGAAGAGCGCGCAGCCCCAGAACGTCTGGTAGGAGCAGAGAGAAAAGATGATCAGTTTCTCCTTCGTGCCCCGCGCCGAGGACGCCTTCTGGTCCCCGGAGCAGCGCCCGGAGAACCCGGACCGGCCGGAGCACCCGGAGCTGACCGGGGCGGACTTCTCCATGAGCTTTTTCCAGGCGGACGTGACGCTCGTCGTCCACGGCGTGGATCTCAGTCTGCGCACGCCGGGACTGCCCGTGGTCGACTTCGCTCTCATGCTGGAGTACGCGCGACGGGAACTGGAGACCCGGAGTGACATCGCAGTGGAGACGAGCGTGACCCAACACGTGTTCTCCTTCAGCCGCGGGGCGGAGGTCGTCACCCTCACGACGAACTACGTGCCGGTGGTGGCGGAGCTGACCTGGGCCGAGCTGCGGCGGCTCACCGACCGGGCGAAGGCCGAGGCGTTCCGGCTGATCACCACCGCTCATCCGGAGCTGCGCGCCAACGCGTGGCTGCGGGAGACGGTCGGAGCACCGCCGGCGGTGTGATCCGACGGCGGCGGACCGAGGGCGCCCCCTGGCCACAGGGGGCGCCCTCGGTGTCGTACAAGGCCCTTTACCGGCGGGGCGTCACTTGTTGATGCCGCCGATGTGGTGGACGCGGAGCATGTTGGTGGTGCCCGGGACGCCGGGAGGCGAGCCCGCCGTGATGATGACGGTGTCGCCCGGGTTGAAGCGGTTGATCTTGGCGAGCTCCTGGTCGACCATGTCGACCATCTCGTCCGTGCTGTTCACGAACGGCACCACGTGCGACTCCACGCCCCAGCTGAGGGTGAGCTGGTTACGGGTGTTCTCGTCGGTGGTGAAGGCGATGATCGGCTGCTGCGCGCGGTAGCGCGAGAGCCGGCGGGCGGTGTCGCCGGACTGGGTGAACGCGACCAGGCCGCGGCCGCCGAGGAAGTCGGCGATCTCGCAGGCGGCACGGGCCACCGAACCGCCCTGCGTGCGCGGCTTCTTGCCCGGGACGAGCGGCTGCAGGCCCTTGCTGAGCAGCTCCTGCTCGGCCGCCTTGACGATCTTCGACATCGTCTTCACGGTCTCGACCGGGTACGCGCCGACGGAGGACTCCGCCGACAGCATCACCGCGTCCGCGCCGTCCAGGATCGCGTTGGCCACGTCGGAGGCCTCGGCGCGGGTCGGCCGGGAGTTGGTGATCATCGACTCCATCATCTGGGTCGCCACGATCACCGGCTTGGCGTTGCGCCGGCACAGCTCGATCAGGCGCTTCTGCACCATGGGGACCTTCTCGAGCGGGTACTCGACGGCCAGGTCGCCACGGGCCACCATGACGGCGTCGAACGCCATCACGACGCCCTCCATGTTCTCCACCGCCTGCGGCTTCTCCACCTTGGCGATGACGGGGACCCGGCGGCCCTCCTCGTCCATCACCCGGTGGACGTCGTCGACGTCCTTGGCGTCCCGCACGAAGGACAGCGCGACCATGTCGCATCCCATGCGCAGCGCGAACCGGAGGTCCTCGACGTCCTTCTCGGACAGCGCGGGCACGTTGACGGCCGCGCCGGGCAGGTTGATGCCCTTGTGGTCGGAGACGACACCGCCCTCGATGACGATCGTCCGCACCCGCGGGCCCTCGACCTCCGTGACCTTCAGCTCGACGTTGCCGTCGTTGATGAGGATCTGGTCGCCGCGCGAGACGTCGCCCGGCAGGCCCTTGTAGGTCGTACCGCAGATGGTCTTGTCGCCCGGGACGTCCTCGGTCGTGATGACGAACTCGTCACCGCGCTCCAGCTCCACCGGTCCCTCGGCGAAGGTCTCCAGACGGATCTTCGGGCCCTGCAGGTCGGCGAGGACGCCGATGGCACGGCCGGTCTCCTTGGCGGCGGCCCGGACGCGGTCGTACCGCCCCTGGTGCTCGGCGTGGGAGCCGTGGCTGAAATTGAACCGGGCCACGTTCATGCCCGCCTCGATCATGGCGACGAGCATCTCGTGGGTGTCGACCGCGGGGCCGAGAGTACAGACGATTTTCGAACGGCGCATGGGGGCGATCCTATCGGTTTGTTTCGCTACGGAATATTCCGTCTGGTGGAAGATACAAATGGGCGCTAATGTGCTCAGCTGTTATTCGGCCGGCGTCGGTCCGGCGCCCACCAGTGCGTACGTCTGGGTGGCGATCTCCAGCTCCTCGTCGGTCGGCACCACGGCGACCGCGACCCGCGCGGCCGCCGGCGATATCAGCCGCGGCTCGTCCGCCCGTACGGCGTTCAGCTGCGGGTCGACCGCGAGCCCCAGCCCCTCCAGGCCCGCCATGGCCGCCTCCCGCACCGGGGCCGCGTTCTCGCCGACGCCCGCGGTGAAGGCCACCGCGTCGACCCGGCCGAGGACGGCGCAGTACGCGCCGATGTACTTCTTCAGGCGGTGAATGTAGATGTCGAAGGCGAGCCGGGCCTCTTCGTCGCCCTCGTCGATCCGGCGCCGGATCTCCCGCATGTCGTTGTCACCGCACAGACCGAACAAACCACTCCTCTTGTTGAGAAGAGTGTCGATCTCGTCCATGGACATTTCGCCAACTCGCGCCAAATGGAAAATGACGGCCGGGTCCAGATCGCCGGAACGGGTTCCCATCACCAGCCCCTCCAAAGGCGTCAGGCCCATCGAGGTGTCCACGCACCGGCCGCCCCGGACGGCCGACGCGGACGCCCCGTTGCCGAGGTGCAGCACGATGACGTTCACCTCTTCCGGTGTCCTTCCCAGCAGCCGCGCGGTCGCCCGGGACACGTACGCGTGCGAGGTTCCGTGGAAGCCGTACCGGCGGATCCGGTACCGGTCGGCGAGCTTCGGGTCGATCGCGTACCGCGCCGCGGACTCCGGCATCGTCGTGTGGAACGCCGTGTCGAAGACGGCGACCTGAGGCAGGTCAGGGCGCAGCGCCTGCGCGGTGCGGATCCCGGTCAGGTTGGCCGGGTTGTGCAGCGGGGCGACCGGGATCAGCCGCTCGATCTCGGTGAGCACCGCGTCGTCGATCACCGTCGGCTCGGTGAAGAACATCCCGCCGTGCACCACCCGGTGCCCGATCGCGGCCAGCTCCGGCGACTCGAGCCCGAGCCCGTCCCTCGTCAGCTCTTCCGCCACGGCCTTCAGGGCGGCCTCGTGGTCGGCGATCGGCCCGAGGGCCTCGCGGGTGTCACCGCTGTCCAGGCAGGTGTGCCTGAGCCGGGAGGTCTGCTCGCCGATCCGCTCGACGAGACCCACCGCCAGCCGGCTGCTGTCCCGCATGTCCAGCAGCTGGTACTTCACCGACGAGGAGCCGGAGTTGAGGACGAGGACACGGGTCGGACTGGGGCTCACTGGGCGGTTGCCTTCTCGCTCGGGGACGCGGCCTGGGTAGCGGCCGGGTTCTGGGCCGGATTCTGCGCCTGGATCGCCGTGATGGCGACGGTGTTGACGATGTCCTGGACGAGGGCGCCCCGGGACAGGTCGTTGACGGGCTTGCGCAGCCCCTGCAGCACCGGCCCGACCGCGATCGCGCCGGCCGACCGCTGCACGGCCTTGTAGGTGTTGTTGCCGGTGTTGAGGTCCGGGAAGATCAGCACGCTGGCCTGCCCGGCGACCTCGGAGCCCGGCAGCTTGGTGGCGGCCACCGACGGCTCCACGGCCGCGTCGTACTGGATCGGCCCCTCGATCAGCAGATCGGGCCTGCGCGAGCGCGCCAGCTCGGTCGCCTCCCGCACCTTGTCCACGTCCGCCCCCGAACCCGACGTGCCCGTCGAGTACGACAGCATCGCGATCCGCGGCTCCACACCGAACTGGGCGGCCGTGCCCGCCGACTGGACGGCGATGTCGGCGAGTTGCTCCGCGTTCGGGTCCGGGTTCACCGCGCAGTCGCCGTAGACCAGCACCTTGTCGGCGAGGCACATGAAGAAGACGGACGAGACGATCGACGACCCCGGCTTGGTCTTGATGATCTCGAAGGCCGGGCGGATGGTCGCAGCCGTGGAGTGCGCAGACCCCGAGACCATGCCGTCCGCGAGCCCCTCCTGCACCATCAGGGTGCCGAAGTAGTTGACGTCGGCGACCACGTCGTACGCCAGCTCCACCGTCACGCCCCGGTGGGCGCGCAGCAGGGCGTACTGCTCGGCGAAGGCGTCGCGCAGTTCGGAGACGGCCGGGTCGATCAGCTGGGCGTCGGCGAGGTCGATGCCGAGGTCGGCGGCCTTCTTGCGGATCTGGTCGACGGGCCCGAGCAGGGTGATGTCACACACCCCCCGGCGCAGCAGCACCTCCGCCGCATGCAGCACCCGCGCCTCGGTGCCCTCCGGCAGCACCACCCGCCGCTTGTCGGCGCGCGCCTGCTCCAGGAGCTTGTGCTCGAACATCATCGGGGTGAGCCGGCCGGTGCTCGGCGCCGAGACCCGCTTGTTGAGGCCGGCGGTGTCGACGTACCGCTCGAACAGGCCGAGCGCGGTCTCCGCCTTGCGCGGGGTGGCCGCGTTCAGCTTGCCCTCCAGGGAGAACAGCTGGGCGGCGGTCGGGAAGCTGTTGCCGGGCACGGAGATCACCGGGGTGCCGGGGGCCAGCCGGGCGGCGAGGGTGAGGATCTCGTCGGTGGGCCGCTCACCCAGGGTGAGCAGCACGCCGGCTATCGGCGGGGTGCCGGCGCTGTGCGCGGCCAGTGAGCCGACGACCAGGTCGGCACGGTCGCCCGGGGTCACCACCAGGCAGCCCGGGGTCAGGGCGGGCAGGAAGCTCGGCAGCATCGCACCGCCGAAGACGAAGTCCAGCGCGTCCCGGGCCAGCCCCGAGTCGTCGCCGAGCAGCACCTTCGCATCGAGCGCGTGGGCGATCTGGGCGACCGTCGGCGCGGACAGCGCGGGCTCGTCCGGCAGCACGTACACGGGCACCGGGAGCCGTCCGTCGATCCGCTCGGCTATCTCGTCCCGGTCCTCGCGGGCGACCCGGTTGGCGACCATCGCCAGCACGTCGCAGCCGAGACCGTCGTACGCCCGGAACGCGTTGCGGGTCTCCGCCAGCACGGACTCCGCGTTCTGGTCGCGGCCGCCGACCACCGGGATCACGGAGGCACCGAACTCGTTGGCGAGCCGGGCGTTGAGGGACAGCTCGTCCGGGAACTGGGTGTCGGCGTAGTCGGTGCCGAGGACGAGGACGACGTCGTAGTCGCGGGCGACCAGGTGGAAGCGGTCGACGAGGGTGGAGACCAGCTCGTCGGCGCCGCGCTCGGCCTGGAGGGCGGAGGCCTCGTGGTAGTCCATGCCGTAGACGGTGACCGGGTCCTGGGAGAGGCGGTACCGCGCACGCAGCAGCTCGAAGAGGCGGTCGGGACCGTCATGGACGAGGGGGCGGAAGACCCCGACCCGGTCGACCTGCCGGGTCAGGAGCTCCATCACGCCCAGCTCCACGACCTGGCGGCCGTCGCCGCGGTCGATCCCGGTCACGTACACGCTGCGCGTCACGTGTGCACTCCGTCTCTGTGTGGTACCTGTGCGATCGCATAAAAATCGCCCACCGGGGTGAGCGGAACCCTCTTGACAATACCCCCGGCGCCGGATAAGGCGCCCGCCAGGACTTCACCCACCCGCCCGGCATGAAACAATCGGATCGGCTCACCGGCAACGACAGCGAGCAGGAGACACACCACCATGCGCATCGGAGTTCTCACCGCAGGCGGCGACTGCCCCGGCCTGAACGCCGTCATCCGATCGGTGGTACATCGGGCTGTCGCACAGTACGACGACGAGGTCATCGGTTTCGAGGACGGCTTCCGGGGGCTGCTCGACGGCCACTACGTCCCCCTCGACCTGGACGCCGTCAGCGGCATCCTGGCCCGTGGCGGCACGATCCTCGGCTCGTCGCGGCTGGAGCGGGACCGGCTGCGCGAGGCCTGCGAGCGGGCCACCGACATGGTCGAGGAGTTCGGCATCGACGCGCTGATCCCGATCGGCGGCGAGGGCACGCTGACCGCGGCGCGCATGCTGTCCGACGCGGGCCTGCCGGTCGTCGGCGTCCCGAAGACCATCGACAACGACATCTCCTCCACGGACCGCACCTTCGGCTTCGACACGGCCGTCGGCGTCGCCACGGAGGCGATGGACCGCCTCAAGACCACCGCCGAGTCCCACCAGCGGGTGATGGTCGTCGAGGTGATGGGCCGGCACGCCGGCTGGATCGCCCTGGAGTCCGGGATGGCGGCCGGTGCCCACGGCATCTGTCTCCCGGAGCGGCCCTTCGACCCCGCCGACCTGGTCAAGATGGTCGAGGAGCGCTTCGCCCGCGGCAAGAAGTTCGCCGTGGTGTGCGTGGCGGAGGGCGCCCATCCCGCCGAGGGCACGATGGACTACGGCAAGGGCGAGATCGACCTGTACGGCCACGAGCGCTTCCAGGGCATCGGTACGGCCCTGGCGTACGAACTGGAGCGGCGGCTCGGCAAGGAGGCCAAGCCGGTCATCCTCGGGCACGTCCAGCGGGGCGGCACGCCGACGGCCTACGACCGCGTCCTCGCGACGCGGTTCGGGTGGCATGCGGTGGAGGCGGCGCACCGGGGCGACTTCGGGAAGATGACGGCGCTGCGGGGGACGGACATCGAGATGGTGCCGCTGGCGGAGGCGGTGACCGAGCTGAAGACGGTGCCGAAGGATCGGATGGACGAGGCGGAGTCCGTTTTCTAGGGCTCGGGTTCAAGTCCGGCCGCGGTGGGTGGGGGCTGGTCGCGCCCACGCGGCGGAGCCGCAGATCGAACACAGCCCCGCGCCCCTTTCAGGGGCGCTTGTCCTCGACCCTGTTCCAGAAATGGGCGACGATCCCCGTCAGGAAATCTCTGCCCCTGTCCTCGGCTGACTCCGATGTCGGGATGTTGCCCCAGGCCAGGGTTGCCGTCATCCGTCCCTGGTAGTCCTCGTGCAGGTCGCGCAGCGTGCTCTCGATCAGGTGTTTGTCCAGGGGGAGCAGCTTGCTCACCTGGCGGACATAGGCCTGCCAGCGAGTGGTGACCGCATTGCGCAGCAACTCCGCCAGCTTCTCCTCCTTGCAGGTCACGGTGATGAAGTCCGGCAGGGACAGACGGAGCGTGTCGGCCAGGGCGGTGGACTGCCGTTCCGTGCCCTGCCAGTCCTCGTCCTCCTCCATCGCGAGATAGCCCAGGAGGTCGAGGCCGACCGCCGAAGCCACGTCCTCCGGGGCCAGTCCGCGGGCGATCCGGTGTTCGCGCAGGGTCCGCGGCCGGCCGATCAGTTCGCCGGGCGTGCACCACAACACGCCCGCCAGCGCGATGAGTTCGGGACTGCTGGGGATCACCGCCCCGCGCTCCCAGGCGAGTACGAGATCGGGCGTGGCGTACGGCAGCCCGTACGAGGCCCGCAGATCGTGGGCCACGTGCTCGGGCCCCATGCCGAGAGCGGCACGGAGTCTGCGGGCGGCGGGGGCGTTGAAGGGGGGACCTGGCTGGTTCGGCAGAGCTGGGGGTCGGCGCACAGCCGACAAGGTAGGGGCGTGCGAGGGTGCTGACTACGGTCCGTTCGGCCAGGAACACGGATTGTGGGAACGTACGGATTCGACCGTATGTCCGACCTGGTCATCCCTTGACGGCCCCGCCCAGTGCGAACCCACCTCCCAGTCGGCGCGCGACCAGCACGTACAGCAGGATCACCGGCGTCGAGTAGATGACGGAGAAGGCGGCGAGCTGGCCGTACGCCACCATGCCGCGGTTGCCGAAGAAGTCGTTGATGCTGACCGAGGCGGGCATCTGGTCCGGCGAGAGCAGCAGCATGAACGGGACGAAGAAGTTGCCCCACATCATCACGAAGGCGAAGACGGTGACGACGGCGAGGCCGGGTCCCATCAGCGGCAGCACGATCCGCACCAGCGACTGGGCGGAGTTGGCACCGTCCGTCCAGGCGGCCTCCTCCAGCTCCTTCGGCACGCCGTCCATGAAGTTCTTCATCAGCCAGATGGCGAAGGGGAGCTGGGAGGCGGCGAAGAACAGGATCGTGCCCTGCATGGTGTCGATGAGGTTGATCCGGACGAACAGCGCGTACACCGGCACCATGATGGCGGTGATCGGCAGGCTCGTCGCGAACAGGATGGACAGCAGGAACGGCCGGTTGAACCGGGAGCGGTAGCGGGAGAGCGGGTAGGCGGCGAGGGCGGCGCAGACGACGGTGAGCGCGGTGGCGCCGCCGCACAGGAGCAGGCTGTTGAGCAGCGGGGTGTAGGTGATGTCGGGGGTGAGGATCGCGTCGAAGTTCCCGAAGGTGAACCCGTCCGGGATCCTGACCCGCAGGTCGGCGTGCGGATCGACGGCGGAGAGGACCACCCAGGCGAGCGGAAGCACGAAGGCGGCGGCCACGATCAGCAGCCCGAGGTCGGCGGCGAGCCGGTGCGAACGGCGTTGACGGCGGGGCATGGTGCGGTTCACACCTCCGTGCGCAGGAGCCGCATGTAGACGACGGAGAAGAGCGAACCGACCAGGAGAAGGAGCAGGGCGACCGCCGTCCCGTACCCGATCATGCTGTTCTGGAAGGCCTGTTCGTACATGAAGAGGGGCAGCGTCTGGCTCTTGTCGCCGGGCCCGCCACGGGTCATCACCCAGATGAGCCCGAAGACGGAGAGCGTCTGCAGCGTGTTGAGCATCAGATTCGTCCCGATGGACCGCCGGATCATGGGGAGCGTGATGTGCCACATCCGCCGCCAGCCGCCGGCGCCGTCGACCTCCGCCGACTCCTCGATCTCGCTGGGTATCTCGTCGAGCGCGGCGGAGTAGACCAGCATCGAGAAGGCCGTGCCCCGCCACACGTTGGCGAACGACACCGCCAGGATCGGCAGCGTGAACAGCCAGTTCTGCGACGGCAGATGAAGGAGATCGAGGATGGCGTTGAGCGTGCCCTCCCTGCGGAAGAAGGCGTAGAGAAGAAACCCGGCGACGACCTCCGGCAGCACCCACGCCGTGACCACGATCCCTCCGGTGAGCGTCCGCACGGGCTTCGACGCCCGCCGCATCAGCGCGGCGAGCGCCAGGCCCAGGGTGTTCTGCCCGACGAGCGAGGACAGCACGGTGAAGACGAGGGTCAGCCAGACGGCGTTCAGGAAGGCGTCGTCGTGGAACGCCCTGCGGAAGTTGGCGAAACCGACGAAGGAGGAGTGTGCCTGCCCGGTGAGCTGGAGGTCGGTGAAGGCGATCCAGGCGCAGTAGACGATGGGCCCGCCCAGGAAGAGCAGGAGCAGGACCAGGGCGGGGGTGAGGGGGAGGGCGCGGGCGACGCGACGGGTGACCACGGCGTGACTCACCGACCGACTCGCTGGCTGACTCACTGGGTGACCACTTGGCCGTCGGTGACGTCCTTGAGCGTCGAATCGTAGGTACTCGCCGCCTTGTCGACCGAAGCGTCACCGGTGGTCACGCTCTCCATGGCCTCCTGGACGGCGGTGGAGACCTTCGGGTAGGCCGTGTAGGCGGGCCGGTAGTGCGTACTGGCGACGAGATCGGTGAAGAACTTGATGCCGGGCTGGGCGGACGTGTACGACGGGTCGCTCGCGACGTCCTTCCGCACGGCGATCCCCGAGTTGGCGATGTACCACTTCTCCGCGTTCGCCTTGGTCTGCATGGTCTTGATGAAGTCGAAGGCGAGGTCGGGGTTGCCGGCCTTGGCGGGAACGGCCCAGGTCCAGCCGCCGGACATGCTCACCTTGCCGGGGGCCTGACCGTGCTGGGTCGGCATGTAGGCGAGGCCGAGCTGCTGGGACCAGTCGGACCACTCGTGACCGCTGCCCTTGAGCCAGTTCTGGGGAAGCCAGGACCCGTCGAGGTTGATGCCCAGCTTGCCCTGGGGCATGAGTTCACCCCAGACCGTGTTCCGGTAGTTGGGGTCGAGTGCGTCGGACACGTCCGGTCCCAGCTTGTCCTTGTACACGGTCTCGACGAACGACAACGCGTCCTTGAACCCCTGACTCCCGGCGATCCACTTCTTGCTCGTCTTGTCGTAGAGCGGGTCACTGGTCCCGTCGTTGGTGCCGTACAGCAGCATCTCGAAGCCCTGCATGCTGGCGGTCTCACCGGCGGGCTTGCCGGTGTAGACGTTGAGGGGGGTGACGCCGGGGACCTTCTTCTTTATCGTCCGGGCGGCGGCGAGCACCTCGTCCCAGTTCCTGGGCTGCCAGTCGGTGGGCAGACCGGCCTTCTCGAACACCCGCTTGTCGAACCAGAGGCCGCGGGTGTCGGTGCCGTCCGGGACGCCGTACGTCTTCCCGTCCTCACCTCTGGCCGCGGACTTCGCGGTGTCGATGAACTGCCCCCAGTCCTGCCACTTGGCGAGGTAGGAGTCGAGGGGCTTCAGGTACCCGCTGGTGATGTCGGAGTTGATGAGGAAGGTGTCCTCGTAGACGAGGTCGGGAGCGGTTCTCGGGGACCGCAGCATCTGCTGCAGCTTGGTGTAGTAGTCCGCGTCCGAGGCCTTGATCGGGACGAGCTCGACCTTCTTCCCCGGGTACTCCTTCTCGAACTGCTTCTTGATGTCCGCGAGATACGTGTCGGTCACCTTGACGGAGTTGTCCATCGACTGCTTGAAGGAGACCTTCACGGTGTCGGGGCTGCTTCCGGATCCGCCGCTGCACGCGGTGAGCGAAGCGGCGGCGGTGACGAGGGCGAGGGTAACGATGCTGACGGCGGTGGGGCGCACGGGCACGACCTCCTCGGCGGCCACTGCGCTGTGGCCTGGGGGTTCGTCTGTCTGCCCGGTGAAGGTAAGTGGAGTGGTCTAGTCAGGTCAATGAGTGTGCGGGGGTTTGCTGAGGCAGGGGGTAGGTGGAGGGGGTAGGTGAGACGTCCCTCGCCCCGTACGTGGAGACCTTGAGCGCGACCACGCCAAGGCCAACACCGCGCCCGGCCGCGCGTACAGGGGCGTGACGACCTCATGCGAGGTCCTCCCACTCCTCGCGGAGCATGCCAAAGAGCACCCGGTCATAGCGCTCACCCCGCACCAGCACGGCCGACCGGCGGCGGCCTTCCTCGCGGAAGCCCAGCCTGGTGAAGGCACGCACGGCGCGCTCGTTGCCGCTCCAGGTGTCCAGCTCAAGCCGGTTCAGGCAGTACGCGCCGAACAGGTGGCCCACGAGCAGCCGCAGCGCTTCGCTGCCGTAGCCGCGGCACCAGAACTCCCGCTCGCCGATGGTGACTCATGGTGTCGAAGCCGATCTGGATCGCTTCCGCTGTGACCGGGCCGAACAAGGGGTCTTCGCCTGCAGCCCTGGTGAGCGCGGCGGCGGTTCTGGTGCCCTCGCCCAGTTCGGCGAGGGCGACCTGCCAGTCGGTGCCGGGCAGCCCGCCTACTTCGACCCGGGTGCCGTCGTCGACGAGTTCCTCCCGGTCTGGGAAGTGGGCGCGTACGGCGGCGTACTCCAGCGCGAGCGCGGTCAGCACGACGACGGTGGGGGTGTCTCCGGCACCCCCTCGAGGTAGTGCCAAGACGGACTGCGAGGCGGGCGTCGACTGGTGGGAGGCGTGGGCTCACCATTCCCGGCGGGCTCCGGCATGCCCGGAACGGCGTGAGTTCTCACCACAAAACGTTGCCCTGACGGGAAGATTCCGCCCAGTATCGTGACAACCGGTGATCGGGAATGTGTGCGACGCTACGGGGCGATGACCGGGGCGTCGGGGGAGGGGCTCGCATGCCGGAGCAAGGCGTCACCGTCGGGCAGTTGCTGCTCGCCGAGTACCAGACGGTCAAGGACGAGCAGAAGGCGCGGATCGGGTTCCGGGACAACCTGCTGTACGTGACGCTCGGGGTGGTGGCCGCCGTCATCGCCGCGGCGGCGCAGGCGAAGCAGGCGTCGATGCTGCTGGCGTTGCCGCCGGTGTGTGTGGTGCTCGGATGGACCTACCTGGTCAACGACGAGAAGATCACCGCGATCGGGTACTACGTGCGGGACGAGTTGGGGCCACGGCTCGCCCGACTGGCGTCCGCGGGTGGGGAATTCCCGACCTTTGGCTGGGAGGCGTACCACCGGACCGACGTCCGGCGGCGGACCCGCAAGACGATCCAGGCCGTGATCGACCTGACCGCGTTCTGCGCGGTGCCACTGGCGGCGCTGGTGGTGTTCTGGGCGGGCGGGGACGGCGGTGGGTTGCTGGTCGGGCTGTCGGTGCTGGAGGCGATGGCCGTGGTGGGGCTCGGGGTGCAGGTGCTGCTGTACATGAGGCCGGCGAGACCGGGGCGGAGCCCGGCCTGACGCCGTGCCGTTGATGCTCACGTATGAGGGGGCATCGGGGGACGGAACGGCGCATGAGAGCGGCTTTATCGGCTTTGCCGGCGGCCCTGGCCGAGGGGGCTGGTGGGGATGCCGGGCGGGTGCCGGCCGAGACGGTGGATGGCTCGCCGGAGGCGTTGGAGGCCTGGGGCGACCGGGTTGCGGAGCTGCTCGGGGGCGATCCGCGGGTTGCTGGTGCGGTTGCGGCGGCCATGGAGCGGTCTGCGCCGGGTAGCGCTGCTGCCGGGTATGGGGGCGATCACTCCGACTTCCGTGGAGGGGTCTTTCTGCGTGAGGTGGTCGGGGCTCAGGTCGTGATCCAGGGGGCGGGCGTGCGGCGGCGCCGGAGGCGCACTGCGGGATGCGGGCCGGGCGGAGGACGAGGCGGAGGCGTATGCCGAGGCGTCGCGCGTCTATGAGGAGTTCGAGGACTTCTGGTACCGGGCCGGCCGGACTCTCCAGAACCTGGCCATAAGCCACCAGGACGCTCAGCGCCAGGCCGAAGCCCGCGCCCACTACCTCCAAGCCGCCGACGCCTACACCCGAGCCAACGCCCCCACCAAAGCCACCCAAACCCGCGCCCAAGCCGAAGGGCTCACCGCTTCCCCCACCGATAAACCAACTCCGGCCTCCCCACCTGCCCGTACAACGGACTCCGCCCCGCCCGCCCCGCCTCGACCAAATGCTCCAGATACCGCCGAGCCGTGATCCGCGAAATCCCCACGCTCTCCGCGAGCGCCGCCGCGGTGAGCCCCTCCCTCGACTCCCGCAGCGCGACCGTCACCCGCTCCAAGGTCGGCGCACTCAGGCCCTTCGGCAGGGCAGCCGGCGACGGTGCCCGCAGGGCGGCCAGTGCGCGGTCCACCTCGTCCTGGCCGCTCGCTTCCCCCGCCGCCGCGCGGAACTCCGCGTAGCGGGTCAGCCGGTCGCGGAGGGTCGCGAAGGTGAACGGCTTCAGGACGTACTGGACCACGCCCAGCGAGACGCCCTCCCGGACCACCGCCAGGTCCCGTGCCGACGTCACCGCTATGACGTCCGCCTGATGCCCCGCCGCCCGGAGCGAGCGCGCGAACTGCAGGCCGTGCACGTCCGGCAGGTGCAGGTCAAGGAGGAGCAGGTCCACCGGCGTGCGGTCCAGGATGCGGCGCGCCTCCGCTCCCGTGTGCGCCTTCCCCACCGCCACGAACCCAGGCACCCGGCCCACGTACATGACGTGCGCGTCCGCGGCCACCGGGTCGTCCTCGACGACCAGGACTCTGATCGGCTCCCCGGTCATCGCGCCCCGCCTCCCGTCACCGACGCCCGCAACGGCAGCCGTACCTCGAACACCGCTCCGCCCTCCGGCGCCTCCGTCACCGTCATGGTGCCGTCCAGTCGTACGACGGCCTGCCGTACCAGGGCCAGGCCCAGGCCCCGCCCGCCCGGTCCCGCCGGCTTCGTCGAGAAGCCGCGCTGGAAGACCAGCTCGGCGTGGGCGGGGTCGACCCCCGCGCCCGTGTCCGCCACCCGCATCACCAACTCGGCGTCCTCCGCGTACGCGGTCACCGTCACGCGTGCCCCTGCCGTTCCCTGGGCAGCGTCCACCGCGTTGTCGATCAGGTTGCCGAGGATGGTGACCAGATCGCGCGCCGACAGGCTCTCCGGTAGCAAACCGTCATCCAGCCGGCTCTCGTCCGAGACCACCAGCTCCACGCCCCGCTCGTTGGCCTGGGCGGTCTTGCCCAGCAGCAGGGCGGCGAGAACCGGTTCGCTGACCGCGGCCACCACCTGGTCGGTCAGCGCCTGCGCCAGCTCCAGCTCCGCCGTCGCGAAGTCGACCGCCTCCGATGCCCGGCCGAGTTCGATCAGCGACACGACTGTGTGCAGGCGGTTCGCCGCCTCGTGCGCCTGTGAGCGCAGCGCCTGCGTGAAGCCTCGCTCGGAGTCCAACTCGCCCATGAGCGACTGGAGTTCGGTGACGTCTCGCAACGTCACCACAGTCCCCCGCCGCTCACCCCCCGACACCGGGGACGTGTTCACCACCAGGACCCGGTCCGCCGTCAGGTGCACCTCGTCCACCCGGGGCTCGGAGGCCAGTAGGGCGCCGGTCAGCGGGGCCGGCAGGCCCAGCTCCGCCACCGACCGCCCGACCACGTCCCCCTCGGCGCCCACCCCCAGCAGCTCCCGCCCCCCGTCGTTGATCAGCGCCACCCGGTACTGGCCGTCCAGCATCAGCAGGCCCTCGCGCACCGCGTGCAGCGCCGCCTGGTGATAGTCGTGCATGTGGCTCAGTTCCGCCGCGTTCATGCCGTGGGTGTGGCGGCGCAGCCGCGCGTTGATGACGTACGTGCCCAGCGCGCCCAGCAGCAGCGCGCCCCCCGCCACCCCGAGCAGCGCCGTCACCTGCTCCTGGGCCCGCTGGCTGATCGCCTCCACCTTGATGCCTGCGCTCACCAGGCCGATCACCCGGCCGTTCTCCTCCACCGGGGTCACCGTGCGCACGGAGGCGCCGAGGGTGCCCTTGTAGGTCTCGCTGTAGGTGTGGCCCCGCTGGGCCTCCTCGATGTGACCCAGGTAGTGCTTGCCGATCTCCTTCTGTTCGGGGTGGGTCCAGCGGATACCGTCCGGGGTCATGATCGTGATGAAGTCGACCTCGGTGCCCCGCATCACCTGGAGGGCGTAGGGCTGGAGCTCCGCCGAGGGGTTCGGGGTGTGGATGGCCGCGCGGACCGAGGGGGCGTCGGCGACCGAGTGGGCCACCGCCGTCGCCTGCCGGGTCGCCGCCTCCTCCGCCTGGTGGCGGTCGCTGACGTAGGTGAACAGCGCGTAACCGGCGACCAGCACCGCTATCAGCACGGCCTGCATGGCGAAGAGCTGGCCGGCCAGGCTGCGAGGGCGGGGGACTGGCGGAAAACGCATGTCAGCAGTGTGCCCCCTGGGTTAAGCGCGAACTAAATGAACGGAAGGGTGACCGCCCTCACAGAACGGGAGATAGTCACGGCATCCCCCACAACCCCCGGACGTGAGCCGCACGCCGGTGATGCCGACGAAGACGTCAAGGAGGGCAGCCGTGGCCGCAGCAAGCACCCCCGAAACGGCACCTGCCGCACCCGCAGTGAAGCGGGACCGCACCCATTACCTGTACATCGCCGTGATCGCCGCGGTGGCGCTCGGCATCGTCGTCGGGCTCGTCTGGCCCGACGCCGGGGTCGAGCTGAAGCCGCTCGGAACCGGCTTCGTCAACCTGATCAAGATGATGATCTCGCCGATCATCTTCTGCACGATCGTGCTCGGGATCGGGTCCGTGCGGAAGGCCGCCAAGGTCGGTGCCGTGGGCGGTATCGCGCTCGGCTACTTCCTGGTGATGTCCCTGGTCGCGCTGGGCATCGGTCTGGTGGTCGGCAACATCCTGCACCCCGGTGACGGGCTGCACCTCACCAACGCCCTCAAGGCCACCGGACACAGCCAGGTCGACTCCGAGGCGCTCGGCCCGGTCGACTTCGTACTGTCGATCATCCCGACCACCTTCGTCTCCGCCTTCACCGAGGGCCAGGTGCTGCAGACGCTGCTCATCGCGCTGCTCGCCGGGTTCGCGCTGCAGGCCATGGGATCGGTCGGCCAGCCCGTGCTGCGCGGCATCGAGCACATCCAGCGGCTCGTCTTCCGCATCCTCGGCATGATCATGTGGGCCGCGCCGATCGGTGCGTTCGGCGCCATCGCCGCCGTCGTCGGCTCCGCCGGGCTCGACGCGCTCAAGAGTCTCGCCGTGCTGATGCTCGGCTTCTACGTGACCTGCGTGCTGTTCGTCTTCGTCGTGCTCGGAGCACTGCTGCGGATCGTCGCCGGGCTGAACATCTTCACGCTGTTCAAGTACCTCGCCCGTGAGTTCCTGCTGATCCTGTCCACCTCCTCCTCCGAGTCCGCGCTGCCGCGGCTCATCGCGAAGATGGAGCACCTGGGTGTCAGCAAGGCCGTGGTCGGTATCACCGTCCCGACCGGCTACTCCTTCAACCTCGACGGCACCATGATCTACATGACCATGGCGTCCCTCTACATCGCCGACGCCCTCGGCACGCCGATGTCGGTCGGCGAGCAGATCCCGCTGCTGCTCTTCCTGCTGCTGGCCTCGAAGGGCGCGGCCGGTGTCAGCGGTGCGGGGCTCGCCACGCTGGCCGGCGGTCTGCAGTCGCACAAGCCCGCGCTGGTGGACGGCGTCGGTCTGATCGTCGGCATCGACCGCTTCATGAGCGAGGCCCGCGCCCTGACGAACTTCGCGGGCAACTCCGTCGCCACCGTCCTGATCGGTACCTGGACCAAGGACATCGACACGGCCCGGATGCAGCAGGTGCTCGCCGGTGACCTGCCGTTCGACGAGACGACGCTGCTCGACGAGGGGGAGCCGGTGGTTGCGCCGGACCTTCCCGAGCAGCGGGAGGAGCTGGCGAAGGCGTAGTGCGCCGTCGTCGGCCGCGGGTCGATGGGGGCTGGTCGCCTCCCCCAGCCTTCGGCCGGGGGTACCCCCAGCGCCCCTGAAGGGGCGCGACGCCCCGGGCCCGCTGAAAGCCGCCGGACGTCCGGCTCGGCCTGAACCCGGGCCGGCCGTCCGGCCACCGCTCCGGGCGGCTGGGAACTCCCCCCGTTGCCCAGCCGCCCGGTCCACCCCTCGGCCACGCCTGTCAGACGTATCCACTAACGTGCCGTTCCTGTCCAACAGGAACGGCACGTCGGTATGGGGAGGCACGGGGGATGGCGATCGACTGGGACCGTCGGCACTGCGCACGCAAGGGGCATGTGACCTATGCCCCGGACGATCCGCGGCTGCGGGTGCGGCTGCACACCCAGACCGCGGTCGGGGAGGCCTGGCGGTGTCTGCGGTGCGGCGACTTCGTGCTCGGCGAGCCGCACGGCTCGGGGCCGGCGGCCGACGCCCCGCTGGTGCCGCGCGGGAAGGTGCTGCGGGACCTGTTCATCCTGCGCTTCCTGGCGATCGAGCGGGCCGTGCGCGGGGTGTTCATCGTGCTGGTAGCGGTCGCGGTGTGGAAGTTCAGCAACAGCCAGGACGCGGTGCGCAGGCTCTTCAACGAGTACCTGGACACGTTCCGGCCGGTCTTCAGGCACTTCCACTACGACCTCGACCACTCGCCGGTCGTCGGGTCCATCCAGAAGGCCTTCGGCTACAAGCACTCCACGCTGCTGCTGGTGGCCGGACTGCTGCTGGCGTACGCGCTGATCGAACTCGTCGAGGCGGTCGGGCTCTGGTACGCCAAGCGGTGGGCGGAGTATCTGACGGTGGTCGCCACCGCCGCCTTCCTGCCGCTGGAGATCTGGGAACTCACCGAGAAGGTCAGCTATCTGAAGATCGCGACCCTGGCGCTGAACATCCTCGCCGTGCTCTACATCGCCCTCGCCAAGCGGCTGTTCGGGCTGCGCGGCGGACGCAGGGCCTTCGACGAGGAGCGGCACAGCGCCTCGCTGCTTGAGGTCGAGGAGTCCGCGGGGGTCGAACCGAGCTTGTCTTGACGTCGGCGTCAGGTCTTACCGTCGTAGACATGCGAATCGGCGAGCTGGCCGCACGGGCCGGGACCACCACGCGTGCCCTGCGGTACTACGAGGCGCGTGGGCTGCTGCCCGCGCGACGGGCCGAAAACGGTCATCGGACGTACGACGAGAGCGACCTGAGGCTGCTCACGCAGATCCGGACGCTGCAGGACTTCGGGTTCGAGCTGGAGGAGACCCGGCCGTTCGTGGAGTGCCTGCGGGCCGGGCACCCCGAGGGCGACACCTGCCCGGCGTCGCTCGCGGTCTACCGGCGCAAGCTGGCGGAGCTGGACTCGCTGATCGGCGAGTTGCAGGCCGTGCGGGCGACCGTCGGGGCCCAGCTGGAGCGGGCTGAGCGGGCACGGGACGAACTGGCCGTCGAGGCGCTGGTTCCGGGGGGTCCGGAGCCGACCTGTGAACTGGGAGGGACCGGGCGATGATCAAGGCAGCGGGTGTGGCCGAGGTGACGGACGCCGACTTCGCGGCGGAGGTGATCGGGGCGGAGCTGCCGGTGCTGGTGGAGTTCACCGCCGACTGGTGCCCGCCGTGCCGGCAGATGGGCCCCGTGCTCACGGCGCTCGCGGCGGAGGAGGGGGAGCGGCTGAAGGTGGTGCAGCTGGACGTGGACACCAATCCGGAGACGACGAACGCCTACAAGGTGCTGTCGATGCCGACGTTCATGGTGTTCCGGGGCGGCGAGCCGGTGCGGTCGATGGTGGGCGCCCGGCCCAAGCGACGGCTGCTGGAAGAACTGTCCGACGTACTGGGCTGAACCGACCGATAATACGAAGAATCCCCCGGACAATTGCGTCCGGGGGATTTCTTTGCGTATATTCAAGAGTTCGCGACTTCAGGTCGAGGTGAAATCGATGAAGTCGCGGAGAAGTTCAGTGGGCACAGTATATCCGGGCTGGAGTGGAATTGTCAAACACCGAATTTCCGGACGATGAATTGCGCCATGAGCAGGAATTCATCGACGGACTGTACGCGCGGGTGGACGCTCTGCGCGGCGACACCGAGGACTCGGTCGCGGACGCCCTCGCCCTCGGCGACAAGCCGATGCAGGCCCGCCTGGAGCGGGACATCCTGGTCGCCGAGCGGTCCGGGCTGCTCGCCGCGCTGAACGCCGTGGACGGCTCGCTGTGCTTCGGCCGCATCGACCTGACGTCCGGTACCAAGCACCACATCGGACGGATCGGGCTGCGTCTGGACGACGCCGAGCGCACCCCGGTCCTCGTCGACTGGCGTGCCGAGGTCGCCCGCCCCTTCTACCTGGCCACCGGGCACACCCCGATGGGCCTGCGGCGCCGCCGGCACATCGCCACCGACGGCCGCCGGGTCGCCGCCCTGCACGACGAGATCCTCGACCTCGGCGACCGGGAGCGCACCGGCCACGAGGACCCGTCCGGCGACGCGGTGCTGCTCGCCGCGCTCAACTCGGCCCGCACCGGCCGGATGACCGACATCGTGCAGACCATCCAGGCCGAGCAGGACGAGATCATCCGGGCGCCGTACCGCGGGGTCCTGGTGGTCGAGGGCGGTCCCGGGACGGGCAAGACGGCGGTCGCGCTGCACCGCGCCGCCTTCCTTCTCTACGAGTACCGGGAACTGCTCGCCAAGCGGGCCGTCCTGATCGTCGGCCCCAACCCCGCCTTCCTCGGCTACATCGGCGAGGTGCTGCCCTCGCTGGGCGAGACGGGTGTGCTGCTGGCGACGGTCGGCGAGCTGTTCCCGGGCGTGAAGGCGACGGCGTCCGACACCCCCGAGGCGGCCGCCGTGAAGGGCCGTGCCGACATGGCCGACGTGCTCGCCGCCGTCGTACGCGACCGGCAGGCGCTGCCCGACCCCGTCCTCACCGTCGAACACGACCGCGAGGTGCTGATGCTCGACGACGGCCTGGTGAACATGGCCCGCGAGCGCACCCGCGCCGCCCGGCTCCCGCACAACGTGGCCCGCGAGCACTTCGAGGGCCACATCCTCAACACCCTCACCGACCTCTACGCCGAACGCGTGGGCACCGACCCCTTCGACGGCAGCAGCCTGCTCGACGCCTCCGACATCACCCAGATCCGCGACGATCTCGCCGAGAACCCCGAGGTCTGGTCCGCCGTCGACCAGCTGTGGCCGCGGCTGACCCCGCAGCGTCTGGTCGCCGACTTCCTCGCCGGCCCCGAGGGGTACCTGAGCGACGAGGACGCGGCCGCGGTCCGCCGCCCGGTGACCCGGGCCTGGACGGTCTCGGACGTGCCGCTGCTCGACGAGGCGGCGGAGCTCCTCGGTGTGGACGAGCGGGTCGCGCGGGCCCGCGCCGAGCGGGAGCGCGAGACCCAGATCGCCTACGCCCAGGGCGTCCTCGACGTCTCCTACGCCTCCCGCACCTACGAGTTCGACGACAAGGAGGACAGCGACCCCGAGGCCTCCGAGGTGCTGTCCGCGCACGACATCATCGACGCCGAGCGGTTCGCCGAGCGCCAGGAGGAGGAGGACTTCCGCAGCGCGGCCGAGCGCGCGGCGGCCGACCGCACCTGGGCGTTCGGCCACATCATCGTGGACGAGGCGCAGGAACTCTCCCCGATGGCCTGGCGCCTGCTGATGCGCCGCAGCCCGACCCGCTCCATGACCCTGGTCGGCGACCCGGCCCAGACCGCGGAGGCGGCCGGCGTCGGCTCCTGGGCGGACATCCTCCAGCCGTACGTGCAGGACCGCTGGGAGCACACCCGCCTCGGCGTCAACTACCGCACCCCGTCCGAGATCATGGACCTCGCGGCGGCCGTGGTCCGCGCGCAGCACCCGGACTTCGAGCCCCCGAGCTCGGTCCGCTCGACGGGCGTACGGCCGTGGATCCGGCAGGCGTACGACGACCTGCCCGGCGCCGTCGAGAAGGCGGTCGCCGAACTCACCCCGGCGGAGGGCCGCCTGGCCGTGATCGCCCCCCGCGACCTGCACCGCACCCTCGCCGCCCGCCTGGACGGCGTCACCGCCGGCACCGACCCCGACCTGACGCGGACCGTCGTCCTGCTCGACCCGCGCCAGGCCAAGGGGCTGGAGTTCGACTCGGTCCTGGTGGTGGAACCGGACCGCTACGGCACCAGCGACCTGTACGTGGCCCTGACCCGGGCCACCCAGCGGCTGGGGGTGCTGTACACCGGCGGCCTGCCGGACGGGCTCAGGCAGGCCGCAGCCACACCGTAGCCAGCGGCGGCAGGGTCAGCCGGATGCTCGCGGGGCGGCCGTGGCTGCCCTGGGGCTCCGGTTTGACCGGGTCGGGGTTGGTGACGTCGCTGCCGCCGTAGCGGGCCAGGTCGGTGTTGAGGGTCTCGTGCCAGGCGGGGATCTCCTCAGGGACGCCCAGGCGGTAGTCGCGGACCACGGGGGAGAGGTTGGAGACGGCGAGGAGCGGCGTGCCCTCGGCGTCCAGGCGGAGGAACGCGAAGACGTTGTCCTCCGCCGCGTCCCCGACGATCCACTGGAAACCGGCGGGTGCCGTGTCCCGCTGCCACAGGGCAGGGGTCGCCCGGTACACCGAGTTGAGGTCGCGGACCAGGTCCCGCACGCCCCGGTGGTCGGCCGCAGCGCCGTACTCCGGGTCGAGCAGCCACCAGTCCGGGCCGTGCGCCTCCGACCACTCCGCGCCCTGCGCGAACTCCTGGCCCATGAAGAGGAGCTGCTTGCCGGGGTGGGCCCACATGAAGGCCAGGTAGGCACGGTCGTTGGCGCGTTGCTGCCACCAGTCGCCGGGCATCTTCGAGACGAGCGAGCGCTTGCCGTGCACGACCTCGTCGTGGGAGATGGGCAGGACGTAGTTCTCGCTGTACGCGTAGACCATCGAGAAGGTCATCTCGTGGTGGTGGTACCTGCGGTGGACGGGCTCGTGGGACATGTACTCCAGCGAGTCGTGCATCCAGCCCATGTTCCACTTCAGGCCGAAGCCGAGACCGCCGCCGTCGGTGGGGCGGGTCACGCCCTCCCAGGCCGTCGACTCCTCGGCGATGGTGACGACGCCCGGGGTGCGGCGGTAGACGGTCGCGTTCATCTCCTGGAGGAACGCCACCGCGTCCAGGTTCTCCCGGCCGCCGTGCTCGTTCGGCGTCCACTGGCCCGGCTCGCGCGAGTAGTCGAGGTAGAGCATCGAGGCGACCGCGTCCACCCGCAGCCCGTCGATGTGGAACTCCTCGCACCAGTACACGGCGTTCGCCACCAGGAAGTTGCGCACCTCGCGGCGGCCGAAGTCGAACTCCAGGGTGCCCCAGTCGGGATGCGCGGCCCGCAGCGGGTCGGCGTGCTCGTACAGCGGGCGGCCGTCGAACTCCGCGAGCGCCCAGTCGTCCCGCGGGAAGTGCGCCGGCACCCAGTCCATCAGGACGCCGATGCCCGCCCGGTGCAGCGCGTCGACCAGGAACTTGAAGTCGTCGGGGGTGCCGAGCCGGGCCGTCGGCGCGTAGAAGCCGGTGACCTGGTAGCCCCAGGAACCACCGAAGGGGTGCTCGGCGACCGGCATCAGCTCCACGTGCGTGAAGCCCAGGTCGCTGACGTAGGCGGGCAGTTGCGCCGCCAGTTCGCGGTAGGTCAGGCCGGGGCGCCAGGACGGCAGGTGCACCTCGTACACCGAGAAGGGCGCCTCGTGCACGGGGGTGTCGCCGCGGTGCGCCATCCACTCCGCGTCGGACCACTCGTGGCGGGACGCGTGGACGATCGACGACGTGTTCGGCGGGACCTCGGTACGCCGGGCCATCGGATCCGCCCGCAGCGTGCGGGAGCCGTCCGGGCGGGTGATCTCGAACTTGTACAGCTCGCCTTCGCCGATGCCCGGCAGGAACAGCTCCCAGATCCCCGAGGAGCCGAGCGAGCGCATCGGCGACCCGGCGCCGTCCCAGAAGTTGAACCCGCCGGCCACCCGTACGCCCCGCGCGTTCGGCGCCCACACCGTGAACCGGGTGCCCGGCACGCCCTGGTGGACGGTCGGATGCGCGCCGAGCGCCTCCCACAGCCGTTCGTGCCGGCCCTCGCCGATCAGGTGCAGGTCCAGGTCGCCGAGGGTGGGCAGGAAGCGGTACGCGTCCTCGGTCTCCTGGACCGTCCCGTCGTACTCCACCAGCAGCCGGTAGAGCGGCACGTCGGAGAGGGGGAGCAGGGCGGAGAAGAAGCCGTCGCCGTCGTCGTGCAGTTCGGCCCGCAGATCACTGCCCGCTACGGCCGTCACCGTGCGGGCGTACGGGCGGAAGGCGCGGACGGCGATCCCGCCCGGGACCGGATGCGCGCCCAGCACCGAGTGCGGGTCGTGGTGGGTGCCGTGCAGCAGCCGTTCGCGGTCGCCGTCGGCTACGGACACGGGGTTGTTGGAGGTCACGGACGCGTCTCCCGGGGATCAGGTCGGGTCGGGGGTGGCCAGGCGGTGTACGGCCGACAGCGGGACGGGCAGCCAGTCAGGGCGGTGCCGGGCCTCGTAGACGACCTCGTAGACGGCCTTGTCGGTCTCGTAGGCCCGCAGCAGGACGGGGTCGGTGCGCGGGTCGACGCCGGCGATCTCGGCGTAGCCGGCACAGTAGGCCGCCCGGCACCCGCGCGCCCAGCCGGGGGCCGCCGGGGTCACCGAGTGGGCCGCGTAGTCGAAGGAGCGCAGCATCCCGGCGATGTCCCGCGCCGGCGGCTGCGGCATCCGGCGCTCGGCCAGCGGGCGGGCCGGCTCCCCCTCGAAGTCGATCAGCGACCACTGACCGGACGGCGCCCGCAGGCACTGTCCCAGGTGCAGGTCGCCGTGGACCCGCTGGGCGGTCCAGGTGCGGCCCTCGGCGGCCAGGTCGGCCAGCGCGGTGTAGGCGGACCGCAGCCCGTCCTCGTACGGCCGCAGCGCGGGGACCGCCTGCACGGCCGCTTCCAGCCGCTCGGTCATGCCCGCGACCTGCGACTCCAGTTGGCTGTGCCCGAGGGTGGCGGTCGGCAGCGCCCGGGCCAGCGCCGTGTGCACCTCGGCGGTGGCCCGCCCCAGCGCCCGCGCCTCGGCCGTGAAGTCCTCGCCCTTGGCCAGCTCGCGCAGGGCCAGCTCCCAGCCGTCGGTGGCGCCGCGCACGAAGGGCTGGAGGACGGCCAGGACATACGGTTCCCCGGCCAGCTCCGTCCGCAGCCAGGCCGTCGGGGCGGGCACCCGGGCGCAGCCCTCGCGGGCCAGGGCCAGGGGTATCTCCAGATCGGGGTTGACGCCGGGCACGACCCGGCGCAACAGCTTCAGGATGAACGTATCTCCGTAGACGACCGAGGAGTTGGACTGCTCGCCGGTCATCAGCCGGGCCACCAGCCCGTCGCGTATCTCCTGGCCCGGCTCGCGCTCGAAGCGCAGAGCGCCGATCCGGGCCCGGGTGCGCAGGGCCTCCAGGAGGAGCTCGGCGGGCCGGGGGTCGTACAGGGCGTCGTAGACCGTGTGCCCGGCCAGCGGGCCGTCGGCCAGGTGGCCGATCAGCGCGGGCGCCAGCCGGGGCGGCAGCGCCTCGCGCACACCTATGAGGAGCTGGTAGCAGTCGCCGGCCTCGGCGGGGGCGGGCGGCTGGTGGGCACGGACCAGCAGATGGTGCAGGCCCAGCCGGCCGTCCGAGGGCAGGAGTTCGGTCTCGGCCACCGGGGAGAAGCCGGTGACCGGGGAGCCCTTGCCGGCGAACCAGCGCTGCCGGGGCAGCCACTCGCGCAGCAAGGGGTCGAGCGAGGCGAGGAGAGCGGGAGTGGAGGGGCTGACCGTTTCCGCCATGGCGGTACGTCCTTTCCCCGGTCGTCGGGGGCGTTAGTGATGCGTGCCCCGGGCGGGCCGGAGGAAACCAACCGGCGCCGCCCGGGGTGGACTGTGCATGAGCGCTCCGCTGGCTGTGCCGCTACGTTGACCGCGGCCCGGTGGGGGCTGGTCGCGCAGTTCCTCCCCCAGCCTTCGGCCGGGAGGACCCCCAGCGCCCCTTCGGGGCGCTGCCGAACCGCAGCGGACTTCACCAGCCGCCCGCTAGGCCGGCTCCGCGCGCAGCCGGAACCAGTAGAAGCCGTGCCCGGCGAGGGTGAGCAGGTACGGCAGTTCGCCGACCGCCGGGAACCGCACCCCGCCGAACAGCTCGACCGGATGCCGGCCGTTGAACTGCCTGAGGTCCAACTCGGTGGGCTGCGCGAAGCGGGAGAAGTTGTGCACGCACAGGACGAGGTCGTCCTCGTACTCCCGCAGGAACGCGATCACCGCCGGGTTGGAGGACTGCAGTTCGGTGTAGGACCCCAGTCCGAAGGCAGGATTCTGCTTGCGGATCTCGATCATGCGGCGGGTCCAGTGCAGCAGGGACGACGGCGAGGACATGGAGGCCTCGACGTTGGTGACCTGGTAGCCGTAGACGGGGTCCATGATGGCCGGCAGGTAGAGCCGTCCCGGGTCGCAGGAGGAGAAGCCGGCGTTGCGGTCGGGGGTCCACTGCATGGGGGTGCGGACCGCGTCCCGGTCGCCGAGCCAGATGTTGTCGCCCATGCCGATCTCGTCGCCGTAGTAGAGGATCGGCGAGCCGGGCAGGGACAGCAGCAGGGCGGTGAAGAGCTCGATCTGGTTGCGGTCGTTGTCGAGGAGGGTGGCGAGGCGGCGGCGGATGCCGATGTTGGCGCGCATACGCGGGTCCTTCGCGTATTCGGCCCACATGTAGTCGCGTTCCTCGTCGGTGACCATTTCCAGGGTCAGCTCGTCGTGGTTGCGCAGGAAGATGCCCCACTGGCAGCCGGAGGGGATGGCGGGGGTCTTGGCGAGGATCTCCGAGACGGGGTAGCGGGATTCCCGGCGCACCGCCATGAAGATCCGCGGCATGACCGGGAAATGGAACGCCATGTGGCACTCGTCCCCGCCGCTGCGGTAGTCGCCGAAGTAGTCGACGACGTCCTCCGGCCACTGGTTCGCCTCGGCCAGCAGCACGGTGTCCGGGTACTGGGTGTCGATCTCCTTGCGCACCCGCTTCAGGAAGTCGTGGGTCGCGGGCAGGTTCTCGCAGTTGGTGCCCTCACGCTGGTAGAGGTAGGGCACCGCGTCGAGGCGGAAGCCGTCGATACCCAGGTCCAGCCAGAAGCGCAGCGCGGAGAGGATCTCCTCCTGGACGGCCGGGTTCTCGTAGTTGAGGTCCGGCTGGTGCGAGAAGAACCGGTGCCAGTAGTACTGCTTGCGGACCGGATCGTACGTCCAGTTGGAGACCTCGGTGTCGACGAAGATGATCCGCGCGTCCTGGTACTGCTTGTCGTCGTCCGCCCAGACGTAGTAGTCGCCGTACGGCCCGTCGGGGTCCCTGCGCGACTCCTGGAACCACGGGTGCTGGTCGCTGGTGTGGTTCATGACGAAGTCGATGATGACGCGCATGCCGCGCTGGTGGGCGGCGTCGACGAACTCCACGAAGTCGGCGAGGTCACCGAACTCGGGGAGTACGGCGGTGTAGTCGGAGACGTCGTAGCCGCCGTCCCGCAGCGGGGACTTGAAGAAGGGCGGCAGCCAGAGGCAGTCGACGCCGAGCCA
>NZ_JBIAUL010000023.1:0-156229 GCF_042892755.1 Streptomyces sp. NPDC001714 | reverse complement strand
CGGGGGGGGGGCGCGCGCGGGGCGGGGCGGGGGGGGGGGGGGGGGGGGGGGGGGGGGGCTGGGGGGGGCGGGGGGGGGCGGGGGGGGGGGGGGGGGGGGGGGCCCCCCCCCCCCCCGCCCCCGCACCCAGTCTCAGATGGCCTCGACGGCCGGCATCGGCGCCGCCTCGTCCGCCTTCTGCGGCCCGCCCCGCAGCGGGACCTCCTTCACGAAGACCGCCGCCACCAGCACCAGCACGGCGATCACGGCACCGAGCAGGAACGCCGAGTGGGTACCGGCCGACACGGCGTGCTGGTACGCCTCGCGCGCCGCGGCCGGCAGCTTCGCCAGGCTCTTCGCGTCCAGCTGCGCCGACTGCTCGGTGATCTTGGAGCCCAGCGAGCCGGCCCGCTGGGCCATGACGTTCTTGACCCGGTCGTTGAAGAGCGCGCCCATGATGGCGACGCCGAAGGACGAGCCGAGCGTACGGAAAAGCGTGGTGGACGAGGACGCGACGCCCATGTCCTTCATCTCCACGCTGTTCTGCGCGACCAGCATGGTGATCTGCATCAGGCAGCCCATGCCGAGGCCGACGACGGCCATGTACACCCCGGAGGTGAAGCGGGTGGTGTCCGTGTCCATGGTGGACAGCAGGTACAGGCCGACGGTCAGCAGCACACCGCCCGCGAGGGGGAAGATCTTGTAGCGGCCGGTGTTGGTGGTGACCCGCCCGGCGACCATGGAGGTCACCAGCATCGCGCCGAGCATCGGGAGCAGCAGCAGACCGGAGTTGGTCGCGGACGCGCCCTGCACGGACTGCTGGTACAGCGGCAGGAACAGCGTGGCGCCGAACATCACGAAGCCCACGATGAAGCCGATGATCGACATCAGGGTGAAGTTGCGGCTGCGGAAGATGTGCAGCGGCAGGACCGGCTCGGCGGCCTTGGTCTGCCAGAAGACGAAGCCGACCAACGCGACGACGCCGATGGCGATCAGTTCCATGATCCGCGCGGACGTCCAGGCGTACTGCGAGCCGCCCCAGGTGGTGACCAGCACGATCGAGGTGATGCCGAGGGTCAGCAGAGCGGCGCCGAGGTAGTCGATGCGCGTCTTGTTCCGCTTCTTCGGCAGGTGCAGTACGGCGCTGATCGCGGCCAGCGCGACCACGCCGAGCGGCAGGTTGATGTAGAAGGCCCAGCGCCAGCCCCAGTTGTCGGTGATGGTGCCGCCGACCAGCGGACCGCCGATCATGGCGAGCGCCATGACGCCGGCCATCATGCCCTGGTACTTGCCGCGCTCGCGGGGCGGCACGAGGTCGCCGATGATCGCCATGACGCCGACCATCAGACCACCGGCGCCGAGGCCCTGGACGGCCCGGAACCCGATCAGCTGGCCCATGTCCTGGGCCATGCCGCTGAGCGCGGAGCCGACCAGGAAGATGACTATGGAGGTCATGAAGGCGCCCTTGCGCCCGTACATGTCACCGAGCTTGCCCCAGAGCGGGGTGGCCGCCGCGGTCGCGAGGGTGTAGGCGGTCACGACCCACGACAGGTGCTCCAGACCGCCGAGCTCGCCCACGATCGTCGGCATCGCGGTGCCCACGATCATGTTGTCGAGCATCGCGAGCATCATCGCGACCATGAGCGCGAGCATCACGACCCGTACGCTCCTGGGCTCCTTCTCCGGCACCTCGGCCGCTGCCGGTGCCCCCGGTGTTTGCTGGACGGTCTCGGCCGCCTGGGTGTCCGCCATCTCTCCCACTCCCCCTGGCGACAGCTACTTACTTGCCGCCCGGCTAGTTCAGTACACTCGGAAGTTAGACCCGTTGCTAGCCGGGCGTCAAGTAAGTTTTCGCGGGAGTGCGAGGAGTAAGAGGATGAGCGTCACCATGGACGGCACCAAGCAGCAGCGCCGCGGAAACACCCGCCAGCGCATCCAGGACGTGGCGCTCGAGCTCTTCGCCGAGCAGGGCTACGAGAAGACCTCCCTGCGGGAGATCGCCGAGCACCTCGACGTGACCAAGGCGGCCCTGTACTACCACTTCAAGACCAAGGAAGAGATCCTGGTCAGCGTCTTCGAGGACCTGACACAGCCGATCGAGGACCTCATCGAGTGGGGCAGGGGCCAGCCGCACACCCTGGAGACCAAGCAGGAGATCGTCCGGCGCTACCACCAGGCGCTCTCCGACGCCGAACCGCTGTTCCGGTTCATGCAGGAGAACCAGGCGACGGTCCGGGAACTGCGGATCGGCGACACCTTCAAGGACCGGATGCGCGGCCTGCGGAACATCATCATCGACCCGGACGCGGCCCTGACCGACCAGATCCGCTGCATCAGCGCGCTCTTCACCCTGCACGCCGGCATGTTCGTGATGCAGGACATCGAAGGCGACCCCCGGGAGAAGCGCGAGGCCGTCCTGGAGGTCGCCGTGGACCTGGTGACCCAGGCCCACCGGGGTTCACACCCGTCCTGAGGAGTCCGGCGGGTGTGCAGCGGGTCAGACGATCAGGCCCTTGGCGCGCAGGAAGGCGACGGGGTCGATCGCGGAGCCGTAGTTCGGGGTCGTACGGATCTCGAAGTGCAGGTGCGGGCCGGAGGAGTTGCCGGTGTTGCCGGAGCGGGCGATGTGCTGACCCGTCTTGACGATCTGGCCGACCCTGACGTCGATGCGGGACAGGTGGGCGTACTGCGAGTACTGGCCGTTGCCGTGCTTGACGACGATGGCGTTGCCGTACGCGGGACCGTCACCGGCGCCGTTGCCGCCGGCCTTGACGACCGTGCCGCCGTGCGCCGCGACGACCTCGGTGCCGCTCGGCACCGCGAAGTCCTGACCGCTGTGCCGGGCGGCCCACATGCCGCCGGCCTGGTTGAAGGTCGCGGAGAGTGTGTACTTCTTCACCGGGTCGACCCAGACGGCGGCACCGGAGGTGGCGGCCGACGCGACCCCCGACCCCACCACGGCCGTGACCCCGACACCGGCGGCCAGAACGGCGGCCCGCTTGCGGAGCGAGGACGTACGGGGGGAACGGAGAGCGGCGCGCAGGGACATCGGAACCTCGTGGAGTAGACGACAGGGACCCCTCCGGGGCGCCGGCCCACAGGGGGCGGCCACCGAACGGGGCATCCCTTGGTAACCCGAAGCCCGAAAACCGCTCAAACCGCTCTTCTACGACGCTTCCTAGTAACCTGGCCCGAAATTGGCCTTTTCTTGACACGCGCCATACCGGCCGGGCAAACCCGCCCCGACGCGGGTGCCCCCGCCCGGAGCGCAGGAAAGAAGGCCTCTTTCGCCCCGGGTGAGCGAATCCACTATCTCCGCTAGTAACGGACATTTCACCCGTGCGGTATGTCACCCACGGCCGCTCGAACGGCATGTACCGATGTGACGCACACCTCTAGCGCCCTACCGGCCAGTAACCCTACGGTTCCCCACACGCCACCTGCCCCACTCATCATGCCCCTGACACCACTGGCCATGACGTGAGCCATGACGTGAGAGGACACCCCGCCCCGATGACCACAGGCACCTGGATCCGCCGCATATCCGTCACCGCCGTCTCCGTGGCCGCGCTCGCCGGGATGGCCGCGCCGGCCCAGGCCGCGACGGAGAGCAGCTCCGCCACGGTCGACTACGCCACCTGGCAGCAGGACTGCCAGTCCGTCATGGACCAGGCCCTGCCCTACCTGAAGCAGCGCATCGCCGCCGCCCGGCCGGGCGAGAAGCAGGCGATCGTCTTCGACATCGACAACACCACGCTGGAGACCGACTTCGGCTTCAGCTACCCCCAGCCGGCAAACAAGCCGGTCCTGAACGTCGCCAAGTACGCCCAGGAGCACGGCGTCTCGCTGTTCTTCGTCACGGCCCGCCCCGGCATCATCTACCTGCCGACCGAGTACAACCTCCAACACGACGGCTACCAGGTCTCCGGCCTCTACGTCCGCGGCTTCCTCGACCTCTTCAAGGACGTCGCCGCCTACAAGACCGCCCAGCGCGTCGACATCGAGAACAAGGGCTACGACATCATCGCGAACATCGGCAACAGCGCCACCGACCTCTCGGGCGGCCACGCCGACAACACGTTCAAGCTGCCCGACTACAACGGCCAGTTGTCGTAGGTCGCCGATAGGCTCCATCCGCTGACGGGACTCACGGGGGTGGCGGGTGGAGCCGACGGTACTGGGCGGGAAGCTGGCGTCGAGCCTGATGGGCCCGCTGCTGAAGAAGCTCTTCGTGGCGGACGGCCCGGGCGCGGGGCTGGTGGACAGGCCGGTGCGGCTGAAGAGTCTGGTGTCCTTCCGCGGCGAGAAGCGCGCCCTGGTCGAGAAGGACGTGCACAAGCTCGCCGAGCACCTGGTCCGGCAGGCGGTCGACTCACCCGGCGAGCCGCCCTTCCCGGCCAGGGAACAGATCGCGGTCGCCGACGCGCTGGCCCGCAGACTGCTCGCCCTCGGCGATCTCGACATGGACGACGTCCAGGCGGTGAAACTGGGCCACCGCGAACTGGCCGCGCAGCTGAAGCACGCGGCGCCCGCGCCCGACGGCCTCTCCTCCGACGCCTGCTACTTCCTCGACTCCGCGACGGAGTGGGCCGGTCTGCAGATCCTGGAGTTCTTCACCCGCCGCTCCACCTTTGTCACCCGCACCCTCGTGGAACAGGCCCGGGTTCATGCCGAACTCATCGCGAAGATCGACGAGTTGCTTGCCCGCACCCCACGCCCCGGCACCCGCGACACCGCCTTCGAGCGCCACTACCGCTCCTACGTCGCCGAACGCCACAACCACATCACCATCTACGGCGTCGATCTGCGGGAATCCCCCGACCGCTGGCCGCTCGAAGTGGCCTATCTGAGTCTGGAGGCGACCGACGAACAGACCCTGCCCGACGACCGCTCGGGCCCCGCCTCCGTCACCCGCCAGCTCCCCGCCGAGGAAGCCCTGCTCACCCACGACCGCGTCCTGCTGCGCGGCGACGCGGGCTCCGGCAAGACGACGCTCGTCCAGTGGCTGGCGGTGACGGCGGCCAGGGACGGCACCCGGGTCCCGTACGTCCTGCCCCTGCGCACCCTGATCCGCACCGGCCCCCTGCCCGCCCCCGCCGCCTTCCTCACGGCGGTGAGCTGCCCGCTCGCCGCACCCGAGGGCTGGACGGAACGCGTCCTGTCCGCGGGTCGCGCCCTGATCCTCGTCGACGGCCTGGACGAGATCCCCGCCGCAGACCGCCACCGCACCCGCGACTGGCTGCTCTCGCTCATCCAGGCCTTCCCCGCCAACCGCTGGCTGCTGACCTCCCGCCCCACCGCCGTGAGCCCCGACTGGCTGACGCCGGCCGGCTTCCGTGAGCTGACCCTGGCCCCCATGCGCCGCACGGACGTGGCGACCTTCGTCCATCGCTGGCACACGGCGGCCCGGGCCCCGGAGTACGAGAGCCGGCTCCTGGACTCCCTGCGCACCAAACGCGACCTCGCCCGCCTCGCCACCAACCCCCTCATGTGCGGCCTCATCTGCGCCCTGCACCGCGAGCGCCGCGGCTATCTCCCGACCAGCCGTAAGGAGTTGTACGACGCGGCCCTCACCATGCTCCTCACGCGCCGCGACCGGGAGCGGGGCATGGGGGCGGTGGACGAGGTGGAGCTGGGCCACGAAGCCCGGCTGGAGCTGCTGCAACGCCTCGCCTACAACCTGGTGCTGAGCGGCCGCACCGAAATGGACCTGGAGAGGGCCGAGGGAATCGTGGCAGGGTGCCTGCCGTCGATCGGCCTCTCGGACACCGCCCCGACCGTACTGCGGTCCCTTCTGCTGCGCAGCGGACTGCTCCGGCAACCCGCCGACGGCGTCCTGGACTTCGTCCACCGCACGTTCCAGGACTATCTCGGCGCCCGGTACGCCGTGGCGGAGGGCCATCTGGACGTCCTCGCGAGCCGCGCACGCGACACTCAGTGGGAGGACGTGATCCGTATGGCGGCGGCGCACGCCCGGCCCGGGGAACGGGCCTGGCTGCTGCGACAGTTGCTGGCCGGTGACGAGCCCCGGCTGACCGTGCTGGCGCTGGCGTGCCTGGAACAGGCGACCGCGTTGGCCCCCGAGGTACGGCTGGAGGTCGACTCGCAGGCAGCGGAGCTGATCCCTCCGTTGTCGGCCGAGGAAGCGCAGACGCTGGCGGGAGCGGGCCCGTTGGCCCTGGAGCTGCTGCCGGGGCCCGCCGGGCTCACGGACCAGGAGGCCAAGGGAGTCACGGTCACCGCGTCTCTGCTCGGCGCGGAGGAACCCGATGGGGCGATCGCGGTGCTGCGGCGGTTCCGGAACCATCCGAGCCTGGACGTCCGGCGCCAGCTGGTGGGCACCTGGCACCGGTTCGACACCGGAGAGTACGCGGCCGAGATCCTCGACCACCTGGAGCGAGCCGACCTCTTCCTCACCTGCCGGTCAGCGGAGGAGCTCTCCGCCCTCGCCACCATGAGGCCGTGGCCTGCCCTGTCCTTCCACGGCCCGCACCGGCCGGAGGAGATCCTCACCGCGGTGCCGGCCGTGGAAGCCGTCACCGCGCTCGAGCTGCAGGACAACCCGCAGGTGGCGGATACGGACGCCCTGTTGTCCTTCGGATCCCTCCGTGAGCTGTGGCTGGCGGACTGCCCGGTGACAGGGCTGGACCGGCTCCGCGGGCTTCCGCTCGTCCGTCTCGGCTGCACCCGGACGGCTGACCTCACCGGCCTGCGCGTGCTGCGGTCCCTTCGGCGGCTCTCCCTCAGCCAGGAGCTGCCGGGCACGGATCTCACCGAGGTCCTGCCGGTCGACGCACCGCTGGAAACTCTCTACCTGGGCAGTCACAGCACGGACACCACGGGCCTGCGCGGGCTTCAGCACTGGGCCGGGCTCCGCTCGCTCAGCCTCGGGCATCTGACCGCCGAGCTGACGGACACCGACTGGCAGGCGGTCGCCGCGCTGCCCGAGCTGACGGAACTCCATCTCCACGCGGGAACCGTCCGGGAGTTCCCCCACTCCTTCGCCGTCATGCCCGAGCTCCCCGGCATCGAGGTGCTGCGCATCACCTCGGTCTACGGCGACGAGGACCTGTCCAAGCTGGCACTCCGGCTTCCGGGCCTGCGGTCGGTGAGCCTGCTCCCCGCCGCCCCGCACCTCGCCCGGTACGCCCGTCTCTTCCCGGGCGTCGAGATCAATTCGGACCGCCGCTGAGCAGCACCAAGGGGCCGGTGCTCCGAAGAGCACCGGCCCCTTCAGGGCACAGCGTGAGGCTTACGCCTCCTTGCTCAGGTTCGGCCCGGCACCGCCGGCCGCCTGCTCGATCGGCGGGACGTCGGGCAGGGCCGACTTCTCCTCGCCGCGGAAGGTGAAGGTCTTGGTCTCGCCCTCGCCCTCCGTGTCGACGACCACGATGTGACCGGGGCGCAGCTCGCCGAAGAGGATCTTCTCCGAGAGCGTGTCCTCGATCTCGCGCTGGATCGTGCGGCGCAGCGGACGCGCGCCCAGCACCGGGTCGTAGCCCTTCTTGGACAGCAGCTCCTTGGCGGACTGGGAGAGCTCGATGCCCATGTCCCGGTCCTTGAGGCGCTCGTCCACCTTGCTGATCATCAGGTCGACGATCCGCAGGATGTCCTCCTGCGTCAGCTGCGGGAAGACGACCACGTCGTCGACGCGGTTGAGGAACTCGGGCCGGAAGTGCTGCTTGAGCTCGTCCTGGACCTTGTTCTTCATGCGCTCGTAGTTGGACTTCGTGTCACCCGTGGCCGCGAAGCCCAGGTTGAAGCCCTTGGAGATGTCCCTGGTGCCGAGGTTGGTCGTCATGATGATGACCGTGTTCTTGAAGTCCACGACCCGGCCCTGGGAGTCGGTCAGGCGACCGTCCTCCAGGATCTGCAGCAGGCTGTTGAAGATGTCCGGGTGGGCCTTCTCCACCTCGTCGAAGAGGACGACGGAGAACGGCTTGCGGCGGACCTTCTCGGTCAGCTGGCCGCCCTCTTCGTAGCCCACGTAGCCGGGGGGCGAACCGAAGAGACGCGACACCGTGTGCTTCTCGCTGAACTCCGACATGTCGAGGGAGATCAGCGCGTCCTCGTCACCGAAGAGGAACTCGGCGAGGGCCTTGGAGAGCTCGGTCTTACCGACACCGGACGGGCCGGCGAAGATGAACGAGCCACCGGGGCGCTTCGGGTCCTTCAGACCGGCACGCGTACGGCGGATCGCCTTCGACAGCGCCTTGACGGCGTCGACCTGGCCGATGACCCGCTTGTGGAGCTCGTCCTCCATGCGCAGGAGCCGGCTGGACTCCTCCTCGGTCAGCTTGAAGACCGGGATGCCGGTGGCCGTGGCGAGGACCTCGGCGATCAGCTCGCCGTCGACCTCGGCGACGACGTCCATGTCGCCGGCCTTCCACTCCTTCTCCCGCTTGGCCTTGGCAGCCAGGAGCTGCTTCTCCTTGTCGCGCAGGGAGGCGGCCTTCTCGAAGTCCTGCGAGTCGATCGCGGATTCCTTGTCCCGGCGGACGGCGGCGATCTTCTCGTCGAACTCGCGCAGGTCCGGCGGAGCGGTCATCCGGCGGATGCGCATCCGGGAACCGGCCTCGTCGATCAGGTCGATCGCCTTGTCCGGCAGGAAGCGGTCGGAGATGTAGCGGTCGGCCAGGGTGGCCGCCTGGACCAGCGCCTCGTCCGTGATGGAGACCCGGTGGTGGGCCTCGTACCGGTCACGCAGACCCTTGAGGATCTCGATCGTGTGCGGCAGGGACGGCTCGGCGACCTGGATGGGCTGGAAGCGGCGCTCCAGGGCCGCGTCCTTCTCCAGGTGCTTGCGGTACTCGTCCAGGGTGGTGGCACCGATGGTCTGCAGCTCACCACGGGCCAGCATCGGCTTCAGGATGGAAGCCGCGTCGATGGCGCCCTCGGCGGCACCCGCACCGACCAGCGTGTGCAGCTCGTCGATGAACAGGATGATGTCGCCGCGGGTGCGGATCTCCTTGAGCACCTTCTTCAGGCGCTCCTCGAAGTCACCGCGGTAGCGGGAGCCGGCGACCAGGGCGCCGAGGTCCAGGGTGTAGAGGTGCTTGTCCTTGAGGGTCTCGGGCACCTCGCCCTTGACGATGGCCTGGGCCAGGCCCTCGACGACGGCGGTCTTGCCGACGCCGGGCTCACCGATCAGGACCGGGTTGTTCTTGGTACGGCGGGACAGCACCTGCATGACCCGCTCGATCTCCTTCTCGCGCCCGATGACCGGGTCGAGCTTGGACTCACGAGCGGCCTGGGTGAGGTTCCGGCCGAACTGGTCGAGGACCAGGGACGTCGAGGGGGTGCCCTCGGCAGGCCCGCCGGCGGTGGCGGTCTCCTTGCCCTGGTAACCGGAGAGCAGCTGGATCACCTGCTGCCGCACCCGGTTGAGATCAGCGCCCAGCTTGACCAGGACCTGGGCGGCGACACCCTCACCCTCACGGATCAGGCCGAGCAGGATGTGCTCCGTGCCGATGTAGTTGTGGCCCAGCTGAAGGGCCTCGCGGAGCGACAGCTCCAGGACCTTCTTGGCACGGGGGGTGAAGGGGATGTGCCCGGACGGGGCCTGCTGGCCCTGGCCGATGATCTCCTCCACCTGCTGGCGGACCGCCTCGAGCGAAATCCCGAGGCTCTCAAGGGCCTTGGCGGCGACACCCTCACCCTCGTGGATCAGGCCCAGGAGGATGTGCTCGGTGCCGATGTAGTTGTGGTTGAGCATCCGGGCTTCTTCCTGAGCCAGGACGACAACCCGCCGCGCGCGGTCGGTGAACCTCTCGAACATCGTTAATCGCTCCTCAGAGCGGTCAGGCAGTGGGGGGAACTTCCCCTCTCTGTCCTTCCGCAGCTTAGTCCCGCAAGCGGGGACCGCTCATTCCAACTGCCGACACCGTCGATGGCCTCCTGACCCCGAACGCCGACATCTGCTCCAACCCGATGGTGCGAGACGATGTTCCCGCAGGCCAGGCAGTTACCCTTTCCTTCAGTACGCCGATGGCGAACGTGAGACGGCCTCGCCTGCGTGTCGCCCCCCTCCCACTAGGGATGTCTTACCCGCAGCGACGGACAGTCCATGCCGTGGGCCCCCGGTCCCTCAGCTACGGGCGAACAACCTTGCGTCTCTCCGGACCCCCGCACAGCCCCCGTTCCGGGACTCCACGCAGTCACGCGCACACCCAGCGTAACTCGGGTGGCTTCGCGACGGTTGCACTCGGCATGGCTGGCACAGCGCCTCTGGCCGCTTCCACGTTCCCTCACCCCCGCCCTCCGTTCGATTCCGCCTCCGGTTCCGAGTGTGACCCCGGTTCCGGTTGCGTTCCAGGCGGCGGCGGGGTCGCCGGGCCGGACGCCCGGCAGCCGGGCCGGCTCCGGCACTGGTACGAGAACGAACTGGGATGGGCAACGGTGCCCGCGGCGCCCGGAGAGCCGCTACGGCTGGTCACGGGCGTGCGTTTCGACGTGCTGGAGGTGCCGGCGCGGGCGGGCGTGCGGGCGCTCAGGCACCTGGCGCCGGGCTCTCCGGTGGCCCTTCAGGGCGGCCGGATGCGGCTGCTGGTGGCCGCGGGCAGCGCGGAGGAGCTGCCGGGGCTGCTGGCCTGGCTGGAGTGGGGCGCACCGGCCCTCGACCTCGACCTGCGGGCGCTGGGCGCCGGGGGTGCGATGGACGCTCCGGCACGGCCCGAGCAGGCGGTCACCGGGATCCGGCCGTCTGCCGGCTCCGCCGAGGGCCCGGCCGGGCCCGTGCAGGGGGCCGCGGTCTGGTTGCGGCCCCCCGAGTCGGGGTGCGAGGTCGAGGCCTCGCTGCCGATGCTGTCGGCCATGGGGGGCGTCGAGGGCGCCCCCGATCTCGTACGACTGGTGGACACGGTGGCCACGGAGTGCCATCGCATCCGACTGCGGCGCGCGGGCCACGGGCCGGAGGCCAGTCAGGCGTTGGCGTCCTCGTAGGCCTGGCGAATCGTCGCCGGAACACGGCCGCGGTCATTGACCTCGTAGCCGTTCTCCTTGGCCCAGGCGCGAATCTGCGCGGTGTCCTGGCTGCCGCCGGAAGCCGCACGGGCCTTTCCACGTCCACCCGAGGCACGGCCACCGGTACGCCGGCCGCCCTTGACATAGGGGTCGAGAAGGCCGCGCAGCTTGTCCGCATTGGCGGTCGTGAGGTCGATCTCGTACGTCTTGCCGTCCAACGCGAACGTCACGGTCTCGTCCGCCTCGCCGCCGTCGAGGTCGTCGACAAGAAGGACCTGAACCTTCTGTGCCACCGGATTTCCTTTCATCGATAACTTCAGGGCCGGGGGTCTGCGGCGTCCGCCGTTTCGCCGCCCCCTGTTATATGCAGTACTGCAGTACGTCGGAAAGCAAACCGCTTTTGCGGGAAAAACACAAACCCCTGGGAGAGACCGAGGGGCCCGCTCCCACCCGGAAACATGCGCGTTTCGGACATAGGGCACCGAGGGAAGGCGGGTTGCCCGGAATAGCGGGCCGATCTACCGCCCATCTCTGCCCCGATGACCCTTGTCGAACCTTGTCCGCCGCGATCCCTCTCGGCGATCACAGATGCAGAAGCATCCGGCTGTTGCCCAAGGTGTTCGGTTTCACTCGTTCGAGTCCGAGGAACTCCGCGACACCCTCGTCATAGGAACGCAGCAGCTCCGTGTAGACATCGGTGTCCACAGGTGTCTCGCCGATCTCCACGAAGCCGTGCTTCCCGAAGAACTCGACTTCGAAGGTCAGACAGAAAACGCGGCGAACACCGAGCCAACGCGCGGTCTCCAGCAACTTCTCCAGCAACTGATGACCGACACCGGCGCCCTTGAGGCTCCGGTTCACCGCGAGAGTGCGCACTTCCGCGAGGTCTTCCCACATCACGTGCAGCGCGCCGCAGCCGACCACCTCGGCGTTGTCGTCGCGTTCCGCGACCCAGAACTCCTGGATGTCCTCGTAAAGCGTCACGGTGGCTTTGTCGAGCAGGATGCGGTCGCGAACGTACACGTCGAGGAGGCGGCGCACGGCCGGGACATCGCTGGTCCGGGCCCGCCGGACGGTGATGGCTTTTGCGGTGACTTCGGGGCGCGTCGCTGACATGAGCGGACGCTATCGCCCGCCGGCGTCCGCCACGGAGCCGGGGTTCTCCTCTTGCGGACCTTCCCGGTCTTCCCTCTGGCTATCCGGTCCCTGCACGATGCGTACGGCGTCCCGCAGTGCCTGCCGCTGTTCGTCGCTCATCATCCCGAAGAAGGCGACGAGTGCGGCGGCCGGGTTGTCACTCTGCGACCAGGCCTCGTTCATCAGGGCGGCGGCGTAGGCGGCCCGGGTGGAGACGGCCTCATATCGATAGGCGCGCCCTTCGGCCTCCCGCCGGACCCAGCCCTTCTGATGGAGATTGTCCAAAACGGTCATCACCGTGGTGTACGCGATGGACCGTTCCTGCTGAAGGTCTTCCAGGACTTCTCGAACGGTCACCGGGCGGTTCCACTTCCACACCCGCGTCATGACCGCGTCTTCGAGTTCTCCCAATGGGCGAGGCACAGCTCAGACAATAGTGGGAGATCCCGCCCATGGCCTGCCAGACGTGCACTTTCAACAACAAAAGCGAACAAAAAGGGCGTATGACTCGGAAAGTGCGGTACGGGGCGGGGGCACCCGGCGCAGGTCGTACGCCGTGGTGGGGGCGGGCCGGGCTCTCAGACGCCGTCGGTCTTCGAGACGGCGGCCCTACGGGCGCTCTCCGCGAAGGCGGCGTCGACGGCCGCGTCCTCCTTGGCCTTGGCGGCCCCGCCCTGGGTCTTCACGATCACCCGGACCAGACCGATGAAGAAGATGGCCATGACGACCGGGGGCACAAGCGCGGAGACGTAGTCCATGGATCCAGGGTAGCCACGGAGTATCGGGCGAAAGGGGCGGGGTGGGCGAACCGCTCCGCAACCCCCCGCCAGCTGGCGTTTCCTCAGCCGGCGGCGAGTTGCTGCGGGGGTCCGGCCGGCGGGGCCGCGGGCCGGCGTCGGGGAAAGACCTCGCCCGGCGTGGGAATGGGCCGCTTCGGCACGGGGGGTTCGGGAGCCGCGGGCTGCGGGGCGGGCCGCTCGGCGGGCTTCTCCTTGGGCTTCTTCTCCGGCTCCTTGGCCACCCCGCCCGGCAGCGCCGTCAGCCGGACCCTGGAAGCCGGAACGGCGGGTGCCGGTACCTTCCTGCCCCCCTGGGCGAGCCGGGCCCTCACATCGCGCTCGGCGAGGTCCTGGCAGCGGCCGAGCAGAGCGGCGGCGCCGGCGTTCCCCCGCAGCGCCCGCAGCGCGGCGAGGTCGTCCGGGGTGGGCCGGTGCCCGGCCCCCAGCGCCTCCTCCAGGAGGGCGAGATAACCGGCGACGGTCCCCGGCAGGGCGGCACGGTACCGGGCCAGATCGGCCACCAGGAAGGCACGCAGCCTGGCCCCCTCGCACATCGCCTCGTCGAGCGACTCGGCGAGCCGATGACAGTCCTTGACGTCCTCGGCGGAGACGGGACCGGGGTGAAGGGCGAGGGCGAGAGCACGGCGGAGCACACGCAGCTCCTCCGCACCGAACGCCATGCCGCCGCGGGATCCGTATGGCGTGGGCATGGACCGAAGATACGCGTAAATCAGACAAACTCGACATAGCGCCCGGGTGTGGCGCGACAGGGCCACCCACCTGGCCGCCGCCAACCGATGCCACCCGTCCGGCGTCCGAGGCCGAAGGCCGAACCGCACCACCCCCAGCCCGTCCGGCGTTTGAGGGCGAGGCCGTTCGGGCCGAAGCGGGGGTCCGGGGGCGGCAGCCCCCGAAACGCGCGGACGGGCGTGACCGGGGGGTCGAAGGGGGCCCACCCCCTGGAGGACGGGACGGGTAGGGGCGGCGGGGGCGAGAACCCGCCCACGCCCGCCCCCGCCGGCCGCTCACATCCGCGACACGTTCCGCTCGTACACCAGCCGCAGCCCCACCAGCGTCAGCCACGGCTCATGCTCGTCGATCACCGACGACTCCCCCAGCACCATCGGCGCCAACCCACCCGTCGCGATCACCGTCACATCGTCCGGATCGTCCGCCAGCTCCCGCGCCATCCGCCCGACCACCCCGTCGACCTGCCCGGCGAACCCGTACACGATGCCCGCCTGCATGGCCTCCACCGTGTTCTTCCCGATCACACTCCGCGGCCGCGCCACCTCGATCTTCCGCAGCTGCGCGCCCTTGACGCCCAGCGCCTCCACGGAGATCTCGATACCGGGCGCGATCACACCCCCGACGTACTCCCCACGCGCGGACACCGCGTCGAAGGTCGTGGCCGTACCGAAGTCGACGACGATCGCCGGCCCCCCGAACAGCTCGACGGCGGCGACCGCGTTGATGATGCGGTCGGCGCCGACCTCCTTGGGGTTGTCGGTGAGGATCGGCACCCCGGTCTTCACCCCGGGCTCCACCAGCACCGCCGGCACATCGCCGTAGTACCGCCGCGTGACCTCGCGCAACTCGTGCAGCACGCTCGGCACGGTCGCGCAGATCGCGATCCCGTCGATGCCGTCGCCGAGCTCGTCGCCGAGCAGCGGGTGCATGCCCATCAGGCCCTGGAGGAGCACCGCCAGCTCGTCCGCGGTACGGCGCGCGTCCGTGGAGATGCGCCAGTGCTCGACGATGTCCTCGCCGTCGAAGAGCCCGAGGACGGTGTGCGTGTTGCCGACGTCGATCGTGAGGAGCATGAGGTCACTCCGCCTCGCGCAGGTCCAGGCCGATGTCCAGGACCGGCGAGGAGTGGGTGAGGGCGCCGACGGCCAGGAAGTCCACGCCCGTCTCGGCGTACGCCCGCGCGTTGTCCAGCGTGAGCCGCCCGGACGCCTCCAGGAGCGCGCGCCCGTCGACGATCGCGACGGCCTCCTCGCACTCCATCGGCGTGAAGTTGTCCAGCAGGATCAGGTCGGCGCCCGCGTCGACGACCTCGCGCAGCTGGTGCAGGGTGTCGACCTCGACCTCGATCGGCAGCTCCGGGAACGCCTCCCGCACCGCCTTGAAGGCCTGGCCGACGCCGCCTGCGGCGACCACGTGGTTGTCCTTGACCAGGGCCGCGTCGGAGAGCGACATCCGATGGTTGACGCCGCCGCCGCTGCGCACCGCGAACTTCTCCAGGGAACGCAGCCCCGGAGTGGTCTTCCGGGTGTCACGCACGCGTGCCTGCGTGCCGTCCAGGGCGTCCGCCCACGCGCGCGTGGCGGTCGCGATGCCGGACAGCCGGCACAGGATGTTCAGCGCGCTGCGCTCGGCGGTGAGCAGGTCGCGGGTGCGGGTGGTGATCGACAGCAGCGGCTGCCCGGCCTCGACCCGGTCGCCGTCCTCGACGTGCCGCTCGACCTCGAACTCGTCGGTGCAGACCACGGAGACCACGGCCTCGGCGACCCTGAGGCCCGCGACGACACCGGCCTCGCGGGCGACGAAGTCGCCGGTCGCCACCGCCTCCTCGGGGATGGTCGCGACGGTCGTCACGTCCAGGCCGCCCGCCAGGTCCTCCTGGATGGCCACGTTCGCGACGTCCTCGACCTCGATGGGGTCGAGCCCGGCGGCGGCCAGCAGTTCGGCGAGCGCGGGGTCGAGCCCGCACTCCAGGTACTCCTCGTCGCCCTCGGCGCCACAGGCACAGCCGTCGCCGCAGCCGCCGCCGTCGGCGAGGGGAAGGTCGTTGGTGCTCACGTCTGTCACTGCTCCTGGTGTGGCTGGTGCGGCCGGGTAGGGGGGAAGTCTGCGGTGTCGGTGGTGTCCACGGCCAGCGTCCGGTCGGGATTCAGCCGTACGACGATGTGCCGCCCCCAGCGGGCGTCGTCGCGGTCGGCGTGGTCCTCGCGCCAGTGGCAGCCGCGGGTCTCCTCGCGGCGGCGGGCCGCCTCGACGAGCACGCGCGCGACGCACAGGAGGTTGGTGGCCTCCCAGGTGTCGACGCCGGGCTCGGCGGTCTTGCCGTTCTCGTCCAGGGCGTCGCGGGCGTCCGTGTGCAGCCGCTGGAGCTGTGCGGCGGCCCTGGCCAGGGACTCCTCGGAGCGCAGCACGCCGGCGCCCTCGGTCATGATCCGCTGGATGGCGAAGCGGGTCTCGGGGGCGAGCAGCGGGTGCGCGGGCTTCTCGGGGTGCGCGACCGGTGCGGGCACGCGCGCGTGCAGGCCGTTCTCCGCGCGGGCCGCCGTGATGTCGGCGGCGATGCGCTCGGCGTAGACGAGGCCTTCGAGGAGGGAGTTGGAGGCGAGCCGGTTCGCGCCGTGCACGCCGGTGCACGCGACCTCGCCGCACGCGTAGAGCCCGGGGACGGTCGTGCGCCCGCGCGCGTCGGTGCGCACGCCCCCGGAGGCGTAGTGGGCGGCCGGCGCTATCGGGATGGGCTCGGTGACCGGGTCGATGCCGTGGGCCCGGCAGGCGGCCAGGATGGTCGGGAAGCGGTGCTCCCACATGTCGGCGCCGAAGTGCCGGGCGTCGAGGTACATGTGCTCGGCGCCCTGGGCCAGCATCCGGCGCAGGATGCCCTTGGCGACGATGTCCCTGGGCGCCAGCTCGGCGAGTTCGTGCTGCCCCACCATGAAGCGCACGCCGTCGGCGTCGACCAGGTGGGCGCCCTCGCCGCGCACCGCCTCGGAGACCAGCGGCTGCTGGCCCTCGGCGTCGGGGCCCAGGAAGAGCACGGTCGGGTGGAACTGGACGAATTCGAGGTCGCTGACCTCCGCGCCGGCGCGCAGGGCCAGCGCCACGCCGTCGCCGGTCGACACCGACGGGTTGGTGGTCGCGGAGAACACCTGGCCCATGCCACCGGTGGCGAGGACGACCGCGGGGGCGTGCACGGCGCCCACGCCGTCGTGCTGGCCCTCGCCCATGACATGCAGGGTGACACCGGCCGTACGGCCCTCGGCGTCGGTCAGCAGGTCCAGGACGAGCGCGTTCTCGAAGGTGCGCAGCCCACGCGCGCGTACCGCTTCCACGAGGGCCCGGGAGACCTCCGCGCCGGTGGCGTCGCCGCCCGCGTGCGCGATCCGGCGCCGGTGGTGGCCGCCCTCGCGGGTGAGGTCGAGGCCGCCCTCGGAGGACTCGTCGAAGATGGCGCCGGTGTCGATGAGCCGGCGTACCGCGCCGGGGCCCTCGGTGACGAGGATCCGTACGGCGTCCTCGTCGCAGAGACCGGCGCCGGCCACCAGGGTGTCCGCGAGGTGCTGTTCGGGGGTGTCGCCCTCACCGAGGGCCGCGGCGATGCCGCCCTGCGCCCAGCGGGTGGAGCCGTCGTCCAGGCTGGCCTTGGTGACGACCACCGTGGTGAGCCCGGCGGCCTGGCAGCGCAGGGCCGCGGTCAGGCCGGCCACCCCGGACCCGACGACGACCACGTCCGCCGAGATGCTCCACCCGGGGGCGGGCGCGTGCAGCCGTATGCCGGTGCTGGTGCCTGTGCTGCTGGTGCCTGTGCGGGTCACGAGGCGGCTCCGAGGGTTCCGAAGGTGAGAGGAAGGTTGTCGATCAGCCGGGTCGTCCCGACCCGGGCGGCGACGGCGAGGACGGCCTCTCCGGTGAAGTCGTCGTCGATCTCGGTGAAGTCGGACGGGTCGACCAGGGCGAGGTAGTCCAGTTCGAGCGGCGGGTCGTAGTGCACCGCCTCGTCCAGGACCTGGCGGGCGGCCGCGCGGACCGCCGCGGCGGCGTTCGGCACGGCCTTGGCGACGGCGTGCGCGTCGGCTGCCGCGCGGGACTCCCCTATGGCGCTGAGCGCCTCGGCACGCGCCCGCGTGGACGGCACCTCGAGCGCCCGCGCGCGCAGCGCCTCCTGTGCCGCGTGCCGGTCGCGGCCGGCGAACAGCGCGCGGGACAGCGTGAGCGCCGTGCGCCGCTCGTCGGCGGACAGGTAGCGGTTGCGGCTGGACAGCGCGAGCCCGTCGGACTCGCGCACGGTCGGTACGCCGACGATCTCGATGCCGAAGTTCAGGTCGCGCACCATGCGCCGGATCACGGCCAGCTGCTGGGCGTCCTTCTGCCCGAACAGGGCCGCGTCGGGCCGGGTGAGGTGGAGCAGCTTGGCGACGACGGTGAGGACGCCGTCGAAGTGGCCGGGGCGGGAGGCGCCCTCCAGGCGCGTCCCCATGGGGCCGGCGGTGACCCGCACCTGGGGCTCCCCGCCCGGGTAGACCTCGTCGACGGAGGGGGCGAACACCACGTCCGCCCCGGCCTGTTCGGCGATCTTCAGGTCGGCGTCCAGGGTGCGCGGGTAGCGGTCGAGGTCCTCGCCGGCACCGAACTGGAGCGGGTTGACGAAGACCGTGACGACGACCTCGCCGTCCCTGCCCGCGATCTCGCGCGCGGCACGGATCAGGGTGGCGTGGCCCTCGTGCAGGGCGCCCATGGTCATCACGACGGCACGGCGGCCGTGCCGCACGCGCGCGTGCAGTTCCTCGGCGGTGCGCAGCAGGGCGGTGCTCATCGGGGGTTCCCCTCGGTGCCGTCGGTACCGGTCGTGCCGTTGCCGCCGCCGTCGGCGCCGTTCGCGAGGACGCCGAGCAGGTCCTCGGCGAGTTCCGGCTTCAGCAGGCCGTGCGCGAGCGCCCGGTCGGCCGTCGCGCGGGCCATCGCAAGGTAGCCGTCGACGGCCTGCGGGGCGTGCCTGCGCAACTCCGTGACGTGCGCGGCGACGGTGCCCGCGTCCCCGCGCGCGACCGGCCCGGTCAGCGCCGCGTCGCCGGAGCGCAGGGCGTTGTCCAGGGCGGCGCCGAGCAGCGGGCCGAGCATCCGGTCGGGGGCCTCCACGCCGGCGGTGCGCAGCAGCTCCATGGCCTGGGCGACCAGGGTGACCAGGTGGTTGGCGCCGAGGGCGAGGGCCGCGTGGTAGAGCGGGCGGTTCTCCTCGAAGATCCACTCCGGCTCGCCGCCCATCTCGATGACCAGGGCCTCGGCGGCCAGCCGCAGCTCCTCGGGTGCGGTCACCCCGAACGAGCAGCCGGCCAGCCGCTGCACGTCCACCGGCGTCCCGGTGAAGGTCATCGCCGGGTGCAGGGCCAGCGGCAGCGCGCCCGCGCGCAGGGCCGGGTCGAGGACCTTCGCGCCGTACCGCCCGGAGGTGTGCACGAGCAGCTGGCCGGGCCGTACGGCGCCGGTCTCGGCGAGGCCGGTGACCAGGCCGGGCAGGGCGTCGTCGGGGACGGTCAGCAGGACCAGGTCGGCGCGCTGGAGGACCTCGGCGGGGGGTACCAGCGGGACGTCGGGCAGCATCGCCTCGGCGCGCCGCCGGGAGGCGTCGGAGACCCCGGAGACGGCCACCGGACGGTGCCCGGCGAGTTGCAGGGACGCGGCCAGCGCGGGGCCCACCCGGCCGGCGCCGACAACGCCGACGGTGAGCCGCGCGGGGCGGTCACTGGGGTCTGGCTGTTGGACTGTACTCACGCGAGGGTGGCCTTCCCGTTCCAGTCCGCTCTGGGTACCGGACGATTTCTCGTCATGTTAACGCTATCCGGTCCGGGGCCGATCGGTCGTCCACAGGCTGTGGGTGACGGGTCACACCCGGGGGGGACGGAAAATGACAGGCCCCCGGTCGACGTGCCACGGCATCATCCACGGCATGAGTGATACGGCCACGGCCCCTGACGAGCAGCCGAAGGAATCCCTGTCGGCGGAGGACCGGATGCGGGAGCGGCGCTCCGCCGCCTTCCGGGGGGCCACCCGCGTCCTCGCGCGCACGGGCATGCGGTCCTCGCTCCGCGAACGGCTCGCGCGGCTCCAGGAGGCCGCCCCCGAGGTGTACGACCTGGACGAACCGTCGGACGTCTACGGCAACGGCGTCGTCGAGGCCCTGGAGCGGCGGGTCGCGGCCCTGCTGGGCACCGAGGCGGCCGCGTTCTTCCCGACCGGCACGATGGCCCAGCAGGTCGCCCTGCGCTGCTGGGCGGCCCGCACCGGCAACCCCACGGTCGCCCTGCACGCCCTCGCCCACCCCGAGGTGCACGAGCGCAACGCCTTCCGCGAGGTGGCCGGCCTGCGCACCGTGCGCGTCACCGGCGAGCCCCGGCTCCCCACCGCCCAGGAGATACGTGACTTCGCGGAGCCCTTCGGGGCGCTGATGCTGGAGCTGCCCCTGCGGGACGCCGGTTTCGTGCTGCCCTCCTGGGAGGAGCTCACGGAACTGGTGGAGGCGGCGCGGGAGCGCGACGCGGTGGTGCACTTCGACGGCGCGCGCCTGTGGGAGTCCACCGTCCACTTCGGGCGCCCCCTGCCCGAGATCGCGGACCTGGCGGACAGCGTCTACGTGTCCTTCTACAAGTCCCTCGACGGCTTCGGCGGCGCCGCGCTGGCCGGCCCGAAGCCCCTGGTCGAGGAGGCGAAGACCTGGCGCCACCGCTACGGCGGCATGGTCTTCCAGCAGTTCCCGACGGCGTTGGCGGCCCTGGCCGGCCTGGAGCGCGAGCTGCCCCGCCTCCCGGACTACGTGCGGCACGCGCGCGTGGTCGCCACGGCCCTGCGCGAGGGCTTCGCCGGGTCGGGCGTCCCCTGGTTCCGCATCCACCCCGAGGAACCGCACACCCACCAGTTCCAGGTCTGGCTGCCGTACGGCCCCGACGCGCTGATGGAGGCGGCGGTACGCCAGGCCGAGGAGACCGGCACCTACCTCTTCCCCGGCTTCTGGGACCCGAAGGGCCCGGGCCTGTCGATGACCGAGGTCACGGTGACGGCCGAGGGCCTGGACTGGACACGGGACGACGTCAGGGCGGCGGTCGCGGACTTCGCCGGGCGGCTGCCTGCGGCGCGCCCTTCTGCAGCGCCCCGATAGGCGCGCCGGGGGTACCCCCGGCCGAAGGCGAGCAACCCCACACCACCCGCACCCGCCATCGCACCTACCGGGCACCCCGGTAGGTGCCCGGCCACCCACGCGGTGGCAACGTGCACGATGGGCATATGAGCGTACGTATCGACATAGCCGGGCTGCGGCCGGAGCGCGTCACCGCCGTGCCCTCGCCGCTCGCAGAGCTCGGCATGGCGCTGCACGCCCTGTCCGAGCCGGCGCACCACCCCGGCCTCCGGGGCTGGGCGACCGGCGTGACCGCCCGCATGGAGCCGCATCTGGCCGACCGGATGTGCGAGGCGGACTTCCTGTGGCGGACGACGTTCTCGGACCTGTTCCTGCCCTACGCGGCCGTGCCGGACGCCCTCCCGGCCGGCACGCTCGTGGCGGAGCTCGACCAGCTGGACAGGCTGACGGACGAACAGTTCGTGGACGCGGCCCTGGAGTTCACGTGCGTGCTCACGTACGCCACGCAGGCGCCGGCCCTGCTGTCGGATCCCGCCGCGCGCCGCAGGGCGCTGGACGTGGCCGCCTCCCGGGGCCCGCAGCAGGTCCGGTTCGCCCAACGGCTGCTCGACGATCCGCCGAGCGTGCGCGCGTGGCTGCGCCGGTTCCTGGAGGACTGCGCCGGGGCGTTCTTCGACGAGGCCTGGGCCCGGCTGCGCCACCAGCTGGCGGCCGACGCCCGGCACAAGACCGAGCTGCTGCACCGCAGAGGGCTGGCCGAGGCACTGGCGTCGGTCTCGCCCGCCGTGACGCTCGACGAGACGGGCGCGCGGATCACCGTGGACAAGCTCACCGACGGCCACGCGCGCGTGGCGGCCGACGGCCTGCTGCTGGTGCCCACGAGCCTGGGCCGGCCGCATCTGATGGTGCTCCACCGGTACGGCTGGCAGCCGGTGCTGCACTACCCGGTCGGCTCGCCGGAGCTCGCCGCGCCCGCGTCCGTGGAGGAACTGACGCTGCGGATGGCGGCGCTGTCCCATCCCGTGCGGATGCGGCTGTGCCGGCATCTGGCGCGCAGCGCGTACACCACCAGCGAGCTGGCACAGGTGCACGGCCTGTCGGCGCCGGAGGTGTCCCGGCACCTGGGCGTGCTCAAGAAGGCGGGTCTGGTCACGACGCGCCGCCGCGGGCGGTACGTCCTGCACCAGCTGGACGTCACGGTCGTCGCCCGGCTCGGCAGCGACTTCCTGGAGGGGATGCTGCGTTAGCCGTGGGGCACGCTAGACGTGTCCGCCGCCCGCCCGCACCAGCCCGGTCTCGTAGGCCAGCACGACCACCTGCACGCGGTCACGGAGCCCGAGCTTGGTCAGGATGCGGCCCACGTGGGTCTTCACGGTGGCCTCGGACAGCACCAGCCGGCTCGCGATCTCGCCGTTCGACAGGCCCTGCGCGACCAGCACCATCACCTCGCGCTCACGCTCGGTGAGCCGTTCCAGTTCCTGGTGCCGGGGCTCCTTGCCGGCGGAGGGCAGCATGGGCGCGAAGCGGTCGAGGAGGCGCCGGGTGGTGGAGGGCGCGACGACGGCGTCGCCGCTGTGCACGGAGCGGATGGCGGCCAGCAGCTCGCCCGGGGGCACGTCCTTGAGCATGAAGCCGGAGGCGCCCGCCTTCAGCCCCGAGAAGGCGTACTCGTCGAGGTCGAACGTGGTCAGTATGAGCACCTTGGGCGCGTCGGGCTGCTCGCAGATGCGGCGGGTGGCCTCCACGCCGTCCAGCTTGGGCATGCGCACATCCATCAGGACGACGTCCACCGCGGTGGACTTCAGCACCTGGAGGGCCTCGACGCCGTCGCCCGCCTCCGCGACGACCTCCATGTCCGGCTGGGCCGCGAGCACCATCCGGAACCCGGTGCGCAGCAGCACCTGGTCGTCGACGAGCATCACGCGGATCGTCATCGGGTCCTCTTCCGTATCTTGTCCGGCCGTTCGGCCTGGGGGCGTGACAGGTGTCAACCGGGGGCGTGCGTCTGTGTCAGTGCGCCGGTTTGAGCGGCAGCAGGGCGCTGATGCGGAATCCTCCGCCAGGGCGGGGGCCCGCGTCGAGGGTGCCGCCCACCATCCCGACGCGTTCCCGCATGCCGATCAGGCCGTGTCCCTGGCCGTCGGCGCCGCCCTCCTCGTACATCTCGTGCGGGGCGCCCTTGCCGTCGTCCTCCACCAGCAGGCCCAGTCCGTCGTCGAAGTAGACCAGCCGCACGCTGGCGCCCGTGTTGGGGCCGCCGTGCTTGCGGGTGTTGGTGAGCGCCTCCTGCACGATCCGGTACGCCGTGAGCTCGACGCCGCTGGGCAGCGGGCGCGGGGTGCCCTCGACCTTGAAGTCGACGGGCAGGCCGGAGGTGCGGCACTGCTCGATGAGGTCGTCGATCTGCTCGACGTCGGGCTGCGGGACGTACTCGCCGACCTCCTTGTGCTCGCCGGTGCGCAGCACGCCCAGCAGGCGGCGCATCTCGGCGAGGGCCTGGCGGCCGGTGGAGGAGATCGTCTCCAGCGCCTTCTTCGCCTGGTCGGGGGCGGCGTCGAGGACGTAGGCGGCGCCGTCGGCCTGGACCACCATCACCGACACGTTGTGCGCGACCACGTCGTGCAGCTCGCGTGCGATCCGGGCGCGCTCGGCGGCGACCGCGACCTTGGCCTGCGCCTCGCGCTCCTTCTCCAGCCGGGCGGCGCGCTCCTCCAGTTGCGCGAAGTAGGCGCGCCGAGTGCGCATGGAGTCGCCGAGCACCCAGGCGAGCACGAACGGCACCGTCTGGAACAGCACGATCGCGACGTGCCCCGGGAAGCTCGCCTCCTGCTGCGGCCACCGGATCTCCGCCAGGGGCGCGGCGCACAGCCCGGCGTAGAGGCCGAACCGGGACGCCCAGCGCGCGCCGACGGCGGCGTTCGTGCACACGATCACCAGCATGGCGAAGTTGGCGACGGTCGTCTCCACGTCCAGCACCAGCTGGGCCAGGCCGGTGACCGCGGCCAGCACCAGCATCGGCTCCGGGAAACGGCGGCGCAGCGCGACGACGACGCTCATCACGACGGACACGGCCAGCATGGCGGCCCTGGGTCCGTGGTGCCCCTGATCCCCACCGACCTTCCAGATGCTCGCGCCGGAAACCCCGAGCAGGACGGCAGCCCAGAAGCTGTCGACCCATGTCGGGTGCCTGCGGAGGAAGTCATAGAGGCGTTGCACGTAACCCAGAGTAGGGAAGCGTGATAGGTGCAGGGGTCAACCGGAGGGCCGATCCCTGTTCCGCACGCGTACTCCGCAAGGTGGAGAAGGTGATCACCTGTGCGCCTAGTCTGGCCCGGTGACGGATGAGGCGACGCGAGAGACGGCCGACGACGCCCGTGGCTGGCGTGCGGCCACCGAGGCGGCCCTGTACGGCCCCGGCGGCTTCTACCGCCGCCCGGAGGGCCCGGCCGGGCACTTCCGTACGTCGGTGCACGCCTCTCGGCTGTTCGCCGGGGCCGTGGCCGAACTGCTGTGCCGGGTCGACGAGGCCCTGGGCCGCCCCGAGGCGCTGGACTTCGTGGACATGGGCGCCGGCCGGGGCGAACTGGTCACGGGCGTGCTGGCGGCCCTGCCCGCGGACGTGGCGGCACGCGTGCGTGCGTACGCCGTCGAGCTCGCCGACCGCCCGCCGGGCCTTGCCGACCGGATCACCTGGCTGACGGAACTCCCCCGGACGGTCAGAGGCCTGCTCTTCGCCAACGAGTGGCTGGACAACGTGCCGGTCGAGGTCGCCGAGGTGGACGCGGCCGGGGTGGCCCGCCTGGTGCACGTCCGGCGGGACGGCACCGAACTGCTCGGCGAGCGCGTGTCGGGCGCGGAGGCGCAGTGGCTCGCGCGGTGGTGGCCGCTGGCCGCCGAGCCGGGGCTGCGCGCGGAGATCGGGCTGCCCCGGGACCGGGCGTGGGCGTCCGCCGTCACCAGCCTCCAGCGGGGGCTCGCGGTGGCCGTGGACTACGCGCACACCGTGGACACGCGGCCCCCGTTCGGGACGCTCACCGGCTTCCGCGAAGGCCGCGCGACGGCACCCGTGCCGGACGGGGCGTGCGACATCACGGCGCATGTCGCGCTGGACGCGTGCACGGCGCTCGACCCGGCGCTCAGGCTGCCCGAGGCGCTCCTGTGCACGCAACGCGACGCCCTTCGCGCCCTCGGCCTGGTCGGCGCACGCCCCCCGCTCACCCTCGCCTCCACGAACCCCGCCGGATACGTGCGCGCCCTCGCGGCCGCGGGAGAGGCCGCCGAACTCACCGCCCCCGGCGGCCTCGGCGACTTCCTCTGGCTGCTCCAGCCGGTGGGCATCGAGGACGCGCTGCTCTAGCCCGGCGCACGCGCGGCATACGCCCTGCTCGCCCCCGCTCGCCCCTACTTGTCGATGTCCCCCACCACGAAGAACAGCGACCCCAGGATCGCGACCATGTCCGCGACCAGCGTTCCCGGCAGCAGTTCGGTCAGGGCCTGGATGTTGTTGTACGACGCGGAACGCAGCTTCAGCCGGTACGGGGTCTTCTCGCCCTTGCTGACGAGGTAGTAGCCGTTGATGCCGAGGGGGTTCTCGGTCCAGGCGTAGGTGTGGCCCTCGGGCGCCTTGAGGACCTTGGGGAGCCGCTGGTTGATCGGTCCCGGCGGCAGGCCGGCGAGCCGGTCCAGGCAGGCGTCGGCCAGGTCCAGGGCGTTGTGCGTCTGCTCCAGGAGGCACTCGAAGCGGGCCAGGCAGTCGCCCTCGGTCCGGGTGACGACCTTCAGGGTGTCCTGGAGCTCGCCGTAGGCCAGGTAGGGCTCGTCGCGGCGCAGGTCGAAGTCGACGCCCGAGGCGCGCGCGATCGGCCCGCTCACGCCGTACGCGTGCACCGCCTCCGCCGACAGGACGCCCACGCCCCGGGTCCGGCCGCGGAAGATCTCGTTGCCGAGGACCAGGTCGTCGAAGACGTCCGTGCGGGAGCGCACGGCGGCCACGGCCGCACGCGCGCGTGCCGTCCAGCCGGCCGGCAGGTCCTCCTTGAGGCCGCCGACGCGGTTGAACATGTAGTGCATGCGCCCGCCGGAGACCTCCTCCATGACGTTCTGCAGCTCCTCGCGCTCGCGGAACGCGTAGAAGACCGGAGTGATCCCGCCCAGTTCCAGGGGGTAGGAGCCGAGGAACATCAGGTGGTTGAGGACCCGGTTCAGCTCGGCGAGCAGGGTGCGGGTCCACACCGCGCGGACGGGCACCTCCATGCCGAGCATGCGCTCGACGGCGAGGACCACGCCCAGCTCGTTGGAGAAGGCCGACAGCCAGTCGTGGCGGTTGGCGAGCATGATGATCTGCCGGTAGTCGCGGGCCTCGAAGAGCTTCTCCGCGCCCCGGTGCATGTAGCCGATCACCGGCTCCGCGGAGACGATCCGCTCGCCGTCCAGCACCAGCCGCAGCCGCAGCACGCCGTGCGTGGAGGGGTGCTGGGGGCCGATGTTGAGCACCATGTCGGTACTCTCCGCGGCGCCGCCGATCCCGACCGTGGTCTCCGTCGTAGGCGTCATGGACCCAGTCTCCCCTACGTACGCTGGCCCTATGGAGACGGGGAGCGCCACCGGCGCCGAGACCACGGGGACCGAGCCGGTGTGGACGGGGCTGCCGCCCGGCCTGCTGCGGATGCGCCGGCTGCTGCTGGTGGTGTGGCTGGGGCTGCTCGCCCTGGCCCTGGGACTGTTGCTGGGCCTGCTCGCGGGCCCGGTGTGGGCGGCCTTCGCGCTGCTGCCGCTGGCCTTCCTGGCCTGGGGCTGGGTGCTGCTGGGCCGCAACTGGCGCTCCTGGCGCTACGCCGAGCGCGCCGACGACCTGCTGATCACCCGCGGGGTGCTGTGGCGCGAGGAGACCGTGGTGCCGTACGGGCGGATGCAGCTGGTGGAGGTGACCTCGGGGCCCGTCGAACGGCACTTCGGGCTCGCCAGCGTGCAGCTGCACACCGCGGCCGCGGCCACCGACGCGACGATCCCCGGGCTCGACCCGGCCGAGGCGGAACGGCTGCGCGACCGGCTCACCGAGCTCGGCGAGGCCCGATCGGCGGGGCTGTGACCGCGCCGGGCGTCGAGGGCGCCATAGGCGCGGGCAAGGCCGTGGGTGAGCGGCGGCTGCACCCGGTGACGCCGTTCCGGCGGGCGTGGGCGCCGGTCGCGGTGCTCACCGGCTGGGCGGTGCACGACCCGAACCAGGCCCAGGAGCAGCTGACGAAGCTGACCACGACCATGGTCCTCGGCGGACTGGCCGCGCTGGTCACGGCAGGGGCCCTCTACGGCTTCCTCACCTGGTGGTTCACCTACTTCTCGGTGACCGACAGCGAACTGCGCATACGCACCGGCCTGTTGTTCCGGCGCACCGCGCACATACGGCTGGAGCGGATCCAGGCCGTGGACGTCACCCAGCCGCTCCTCGCGCGCGTGGCGGGCGTCGCCAAGCTGCGGATAGACGTCGTCGGCACGGACAAGAAGGACGAACTCGCCTTTCTCGGCCAGGGCGAGGCGCGTGCGCTCCGCGCGGAGCTGCTCGCGCGCGCCGCCGGGTTCGCGCCCGAGACGGCGCACGAGGTCGGCGAGGCTCCGGCGCACGAGCTGATGCGGGTGCCCCCGGCCAAGCTCGCGCTCTCGATCGTGCTGACGGGCGCCACCTGGGGCTCCCTGGCCGCCGCCCTGGTGGCCCCGCCGTTCCTCTGGCTGACCACCCACAGCGTGTGGACGGTCCTCGCGACCGCCGTGCCGCTGCTCGGCGCGGCGGCCACGACGAGTGTGGGGCGGTTCGTCGGGGAGTACGACTGGACGGTCGGGGAGTCCCCGGACGGGCTGCGCATCGACCATGGGCTCCTCGACCGCACGCACGAGACGGTGCCGCCGGGGCGGGTGCAGACCGTGCGGATCGTGGAGCCGCTGATGTGGCGGCCGCTGCGCTGGGTGCGGGTGGAGCTGGACGTGGCCGGGTCGGCGAACTCCGTGCTGGTCCCGGTCGCCCCGCGCGCGGTCGCCGAGTCGGTCGTCGCGCGCGTGCTGCCCGGTGTGACCGTGCCCGGTGAGCTGCCGCGGCCGCCGGGGCGGGCCCGGTGGTGCGTGCCGCTGTGGTGGCGCGGCTACGGGCTCGCGGTCACGGACTCGGTGTTCGCGGCGCGGCACGGGCTGCTGCGCCGGCACCTCGCGCTCGTGCCGCACGCCAAGGTCCAGAGCGTACGGCTGACCCAGGGGCCCTGGGAGCGGCTGTGGCGGGTCGCGGACGTGCATGTGGACACGGGGGCCGACAAGACCGTCACGGCCCGTCTACGCGCGGCTGACGAGGCCGAGGTGCTGCTACGGGAGCAGGCCGAGCGCTCCCGCACGGGACGCCGGGCGGCGCGCCCTGACCGCTGGATGACCTGACGGTCGGCTCGGTCGGTGGTCGGGTGCGGCACCATCGTGGCTGGTCGCGCAGTTCCTCCCCCAGCCTTCGGCCGGGGGTACCCCCAGCGCCACTGAAGGGGCGCTCACCGCGCCGAGCTGCTTCAGGGGCGCGGGGAACTGCGCGATCAGCCCCCACGCACCCGCACCCGGCCACCGGCCGTCCCCGGCTCGGAACCGCCGCGTGTTCAGGACGCGGCGCTGCGCAGGCCGCCGAGGTTGATCTGCTCCGTCTCGTCGTGCGCGGTCAGGTCGATGACCTGGCCGACGCCCCGCGCCTGCGCGTCGGCGGGCTTGAACTCCGCCTCGGACTCGGCCTTGTGGAGCGCGAGCGCCTCCTGACCGACTACGTCCGCGAGGTCCTCGTTGTGCACGGCGTCCAGGCCGCCCGCCGGGGAGCCCTTCTGGGTGCCGAAGAAGTCGAAGCCGCCGGTGACCAGCGGGCGCGGGATCGGCGCGGCCGGCAGGACCGCCACCGCGGTGGGCACCGTGAAGTGGCCCGAGGGCTTCACGGCGTTGACGGACGGTGCCGTCGTGGGGTGGACGTCCTGCTCCGTCGGCGCCGGGGTGATGTCCTCGGGCCCGTCCGTGATGGCGGCGGCCGCGCGCGCGTGCCCGTCGGCCGCCTCGGGCTGCCCCTGCGCCTCGTCCTCCGGCGCGGTCTCGCCCTTCGGGGCGGCCTCGGGCTCGGCGGCCGTCTCCGGCGCGCCCTCGGTGCCGGCTTCGGTCTCGCCCTTCGGGGCGTCCTTCTCGTCGAACCGGGCCAATGCCACCTTGGCCCGCAGGAACAGCTTGGAACCCTCCGGCGAGAAGATCGCGGGAGCCGTCTCCTCGACCGTCAGCTCCTCCGCCTTCTCCTCGACGGCGGCCAGGTCCTCCGCCTCTTCCGCCTTCCGGGCGGCCGGCAGCGCGTTCGACGGCTCGGCGGCCTCGATCTCGAGCAGACGGCGGCCCTCCAGGGCGCTCGCGCGCTCGGTCTCGGCCGTGGCGTAGCGGCGCAGCAGGGACGCGTGCTCGTTGCGCAGTCCCGCCAGCTCCGACCGCTTCGCGCGCAGCCGCTGCTCCAGCTTGGCGCGCAGCTCCCGCGACTCCTCGAGGTCGGTCTCCAGCTCGGCGATCCGCTCCTCGTGGCGCCACTCGTCACTCGCACGCGCGCGTGACAGGTCCGCCACCTGCTTGCCCGCCTCGCTGTCCCAGCGCCGCATGACGGCGGCACCGACGGCCGCGGTGGCCGCGGCTATCGCGGCCAGGGTGCGCAGCACAGTCGGTTGGGAGAACAACCAGGGGCCCAGGGCGCAGACGAGGGAGACACCGGCGATCGCCGAAGGAGGCAACAGCCTGTGCAAAGGCGGGGAATGACGGTGGCGTCCACGTGGCATGGCCAGAAACTTACCGCGCGTAGGCGAATCGTGGTGCCCCGGGCCGTAAAAACACAGCGACAAGGAAGTCTTCACACGGTCCCGGCAGGGCCGGGACTCAGCGGTCGCTCAACCGGCCGCTGATCCACTGGAGCGTCGCGGGGATCTCGCGGCGCCAGGTGTTGAAGTTGTGGCCGCCGCTGTCGAGGATGATCGACGAGATCCGGGTCAGCTTCGTGGCCTCCACGCTCGCGATGAATTTCAGCGTGGCCTTGTAGTTGGTTTCTCCGACTTTGCTGCTGGTGACCAGCAGGGAGGTGTCCGGGGCGGGCTCGTGCTTCAGGAACCACCAGAGGTCCGCGCGGTTCTTGAGATCCCGGTCGCCCTGGAAGAGGTCGCCGGTCGTGGCGTCGATGGGCGCCTTGTACGACGGGGAGAGCCCGGCTCCGGCCGCGTACACGTCGGGGTGGTGCATCGCGAGCTTGAGCGCGCAGTACCCGCCCGTCGAGTCGCCGACGATCCCCCAGCCGCCCGGCTTCCAGGCGGCCCGGTAGTGCGCGCGCACGGCGTCGGGCAGGTCCCTGGCGAAGAAGGTCTCGGTCCGCGGGCCGCGCGGGACGTCCACGCACTCGGTGTCCCGGGGCGGTGCGACCGTGGGCCGCAGCATCACCAGGATCGTCGGCCGCATCTTCCCGTCCCGGACCAGGTGCTGGACCGTGCGCGGGTAGTGCAGCTTGTCGACCAGCGCCCGCGCGGTGCCGGGATAGCCGCTGAGGACGACCACGACCGGGAACGTACGCGTGCGGTACTGCGGCTGGAAGTACTCCGGCGGCAGGTACACGTACGCGGGCGTGGCGATGTGGGTGGTACGGCCGACTATGCCGACCTGCTGGATCTGACCGGCCGTCCGGGGGAGCGAGCCGCCCATGCCGTGCACCTCCGACGTGGACACCACCTGGACCGGGCCGGACGCATGGTTGACGACGACGCCCTGGTCGGTTTCCGTGCCGAGCAGGTCCGCCCAGCTCGCATAGAAACCGAAAGCCTGGTTGACGGCTATCCCGACGCAGGCGAAGAGCGCCAACTGGGTGGCCAGCAGAAGACCGACGCGGCCGCTGACGGCCCGCCAGTTCCGACGGCCCAGCCTGGGCCACAGCCACACCGTGCCTACGAACAGCAGTACGGCGGACAAGATCGTCAATGCCAGCAATTTATTGCTCGTGAGACCCATGAGGTGCTTCCTGCCTGCGCTTTCCCCCGCGGCCTTCGCTGCTTTCAGCGAGGCTTGCCCCGGGCTTTCCCTGGCCTTTGAACCGGCTTTCCGGTGAGGAGTGAACCTCTCCCCCCGAGACACCGTCCTAGAGGGCGCAATGTCGCCGGATGCCCGAATCGGGCCCGGATTCAAGGTCTCTCGCAGAACTACGGGATGCGATGTCTGTCAGGATAGATGGGGAAATGTCGGGCGAGGTTCCGAGCCGATCAAGCCGGGCGCGGCGCATAGTCCGTGGCCCGCGCCCCGAGGCCGTCCCCGCTCTGGTCGGCAGGGCGTGCGCTGTCGTGGGCGTCCTGGACATCGCGGCGGGCGTGTTCCCGCGCTTCCGTCACAGCCGTATGCACGCCATGGCCGAGGTACTGCCCGGCTCGATGGGTCCGTTCGCCGCCGCGCTCTCGCTCAGCGTCGGCGTGCTGTTGCTGCTGCTCGCGCACGGGCTCAAGCGGCGCAAGCGCCGGGCGTGGCGGGCCGCGGTCGCACTGCTGCCGGCCGGCGCGGTGTCGCAGTTCGTGTACCGGCACTCGGTCATCGGCGTGCTGATCTCCCTGGCACTGTTCGTGCCGCTCGTGATCCACCGCGACGAGTTCAAGGCGCTGCCCGACCCGCGCAGCAGATGGCGCGCGCTCGCCAACTTCGTGCTCATGAGCGCCGGTTCGCTCGCGCTCGGCCTGGTCATCGTCAGCGCCCACCCCAAGCGCACGATCGGCGACCCCAGCCTGGCCGACCGCATCACCCACGTGCTGTACGGCCTGTTCGGCTTCGAGGGCCCCGTCGACTACGAGGGCTCCACCTCCTGGACGGTCGCCTTCTCCCTCGGCGCCCTCGGCCTGATCACCGCGGTCACCACCATCTACCTCGCCTTCCGCCCCGAACACCCCGCCGCCCACCTCACCGAGGAGGACGAGACCCAGTTGCGCGCCCTGCTCGAGAAGCACGGCGCCCGCGACTCCCTCGGCCACTTCGCGCTCCGCCGCGACAAAGCGGTCGTCTTCTCCCCCAGCGGCAAGGCGGCGGTCACCTACCGCGTCGTCTCCGGCGTGATGCTCGCCAGCGGCGACCCGATCGGCGACGTCGAGGCCTGGCCCGGCGCCATCGAACGCTTCATGGACGAGGCCAAGGCCCACTCCTGGACCCCCGCCGTCATGGGCTGCTCGGAGACGGGCGGCGAGGTGTGGACCCGTGAGACCGGCCTGGACGCCCTCGAACTGGGCGACGAGGCGGTGGTGGACGTGGCGGATTTCTCGCTCGCCGGACGCGCGATGCGCAACGTGCGCCAGATGGTCAAGCGCATCGAGCGGGCCGGCTACGAAACCCGGGTACGGCGCATCCGTGACGTCGGCGAGGCCGAACTGGACCGCATCCGCCGGGCCGCCGAGGACTGGCGCGGCACCGACACCGAGCGCGGCTTCTCGATGGCGCTCGGCCGCATCGGCGACCCCGCCGACGGCGACTGCCTGATCGCCACCGCCCACAAGGCCGACGAGTCGCCCGGCCAGTACGGCGACCTCAAGGCGATCCTGCACTTCGTGCCCTGGGGCACCGACGGCGTCTCCCTCGACCTGATGCGCCGCGACCGCTCCGCCGACCCCGGGATGAACGAACTGCTCATCGTGGCCGCCCTCCAGGCGGCCCCGAAGCTCGGCATCACCAGGATCTCGCTCAACTTCGCGATGTTCCGCTCGGCACTCGCCCGCGGCGAGAAGATCGGCGCCGGGCCGGTACTGCGCGCCTGGCGCGGCCTGCTGGTGTTCCTCTCCCGCTGGTTCCAGATCGAGTCGCTGTACAAGTTCAACGCGAAGTTCCAGCCCCGCTGGGAGCCGCGCTTCGTGGTCTACCGGGCCTCCGGCGACCTCCCGCGCATCGGGCTCGCCGCCATGCAGGCCGAGGGCTTCGTCAGCCTCGCCCTGCCGCTGCCGCGCTTCCTGCGCCGTCAGACACCCGCCCCCCGGCCGTGCGCCCACAGCATCGCCGAACAGGGCGTACGGGCGGCCTGACCCCCATGACCGGCCCGGGCGGACGCTCCTCCCCTCCAGCCCTGGGGGCGCCGCTCGGGCCACGGGGCTGGCCACGGGGCCCTGGGCCTACGCTGAACGTATGAGCAACCACAGCGGACGTGGCCAGGTGACAGGGCTTCCGGCATGGGACCGGTGCGCGGTCATGGGGGTCGTGAACGTCACCCCCGACTCCTTCTCCGACGGCGGCCGCTGGTTCGACACGACGGCCGCCGTCAAGCACGGGCTCGACCTCGGCGCCCAGGGCGCCGACCTGGTCGACGTCGGTGGCGAGTCCACCCGCCCGGGCGCCACCCGCGTCGACGAGGACGAGGAACTGCGCCGGGTCATCCCCGTCGTCCGCGGCCTGGCCTCGGAAGGCGTCGTCGTCTCCGTCGACACCATGCGCGCCTCCGTCGCCCGGCAGGCCCTCGCGGCCGGCGCCGCCCTCGTCAACGACGTCAGCGGCGGCCTCGCTGACCCCGACATGATCCCCGTCGTCGCCGACTCCGGCGCCCCCTTCGTCGTCATGCACTGGCGCGGCTTCCTGGCGGGCGACACCGTCAAGGGCGTGTACGACGACGTCGTCGGCGAGGTCCTCGACGAACTGCACGCGCGCGTGGACGCCGTGCTGGCCGGCGGCATCTCCCCCGACCGGGTCGTCGTCGACCCCGGCCTCGGCTTCTCCAAGAACTCCGAGCACGACCTGACCCTGCTCGCCCACCTCGACCGGTTGCACGCCCTGGGCCACCCGCTGCTCGTCGCCGCCTCCCGCAAGCGGTTCCTCGGCCGGGTCCTGGCCGGGCCCGAGGGAGCGCCCCCGCCGGCCCGGGAGCGCGACGCGGCGACGGCGGCCGTCTCGGCACTCGCGGCGCACGCCGGCGCGTGGGCGGTGCGCGTGCACGAGGTACGCGCCACCGCGGACGCGGTACGGGTCGCGCGCGCCATAGAAGGGGCGCGCGCCGGAACCGACGCGCCGGGCGCGCGGGCCACCGAGGCCGCGCAGAACCCTCCCCACCCCGCAGAGGGAGCCCGGTGAGCGCCCCCCACACCGACGTCGAGCAGGTTGAGGCCGCCAACACCGCCTTCTACGAGGCACTGGAGAACGGCGACTTCGAGACCGTCTCCTCTCTCTGGCTCACCCCCGCCGACCTGGGCGTCGACGAGGAGTACCACGACCCCGCCGACAGCGGCGTGATCTCCTGCGTGCACCCGGGCTGGCCGGTGCTGACCGGCCGCGGCGAGGTCCTGCGGTCGTACGCGCTGATCATGGCGAACACCGACTACATCCAGTTCTTCCTCACCGACGTGCACGTCTCCGTGACCGGCGACACCGCCCTGGTGACCTGCACGGAGAACATCCTCAGCGGCGGCCCGGCCCCCGAGGGCAGCCAGGAACTCGGCCCGCTGGTGGGACAACTGGTCGTCGCCACGAACGTGTTCCGGCGCACCCGGGACGGCTGGAAGCTCTGGTCCCACCACGCCTCCCCGGTACTGTCCGAGACCGACGAGGACGAGGAGGACGACACACCCTCCTGACCGCGAGGACACCCTTCCGGGCTCTTCCGGGCCCCTCCTGGCCCCTGGCGGCCCAAGAAGTGGCTGGAATCACGAACTCGCGGGTAGCCACGGCTACCGGCCCATGAGCCGCCGGGTTCTCCAGGGAAAACACCCGATGAACCCTGCCGCACCCGGGCGAACCCCACGCCTCGTACCCCGGCTCTGTCAGTGCCCGCAGGTAGATTCGTGTGTGGCCGGTGCATCGCCCGCACCCGGTGCGGCCCGGCCGCCACACCGACGATTGCAGGAGTGATTCGCGTGGATCGTGTCGCGCTGCGCGGCCTCAGGGCCCGCGGGCACCACGGTGTCTTCCCCAAGGAGCGCGAGGAGGGCCAGACCTTCATCGTGGACCTCGTCCTTGGCCTGGACACCCGGCCCGCGGCGGCCGACGACGACCTGACGAAGACCGTGCACTACGGCGTCGTGGCCGAGGAGGTCGTCGCCGTGGTCGAGGGGGAGCCGGTGAACCTGATCGAGACGCTCGCCGAGCGGATCGCCCAGGTCTGCCTCAAGCACGAGGGGGTAAGAGAGGTCGAGGTCCAGGTCCACAAGCCGGACGCGCCCATCACGGTCCCCTTCGACGACGTCACCGTCACCATCACCCGGAGCCGAGTATGACCGCATCCTCCCTGCGGGGTCCCAGCGACCCGACCGTCCAGCCGGTGCCCGCCTCCGTCGTCGAACAGGTCGACGCCGCCGACACCACCCTGTCCAACCCCAAACGAGCCGTGGTCGCCCTCGGCTCCAACCTCGGCAACCGCCTGGAGACCCTCCAGGGCGCCGTCGACGCCCTGGAGGACACCCCGGGCGTCCGCATCAAGGCCGTGTCGCCGGTGTACGAGACGGAGCCGTGGGGCGTCGAGCCCGGCAGCCAGCCGACGTACTACAACGCGATCGTGGTGCTGAAGACCACCCTCCCGCCGTCCTCCCTGCTGGAGCGGGCACACGCGGTCGAGGAGGCGTTCAACCGGGTGCGGGACGAGCACTGGGGCCCGCGCACCCTCGACGTCGACATCGTCGCGTACGCCGACGTCGTCTCCGACGACCCGCACCTCACCCTCCCGCACCCACGCGCCCACGAGCGCGCCTTCGTACTGGCCCCCTGGTACGACATCGACCCCGAGGCCCTGCTGCCCGGCCGCGGCACGGTCGCGGAGCTGCTGGCCGCCGTCACCCGGCACGGTGTGGAAGCGCGCGGGGACCTGGAACTCCGACTGCCCGAGTAGTCGTTAAGGTCGAGACGACCACATCGCTGCGGGGGAGCTGAAGGAAAACAGTGAAAGAGCTGCGGATCAGGGTGCTGGCCGGTGTCTTCGTCGTGGCCGGAGTGCTGTCCTGGGCGGCCGCCCGCCTGTGGAACGCGGTGGGGACCCTGCCCAGCGTGCCGGTGGCCGCCCCGATCGTCCTCGCGCTGATCGCCGTGGTCCTGCTCTCCACCGCGCTGTCCCTGCGCGCCCGTCTCAAGGCCCAGCGCGAGCGCCGCCCCGGCGCCAAGGGCGTCGACCCCCTGATGGCGGCCCGCGCGGTCGTCTTCGGCCAGGCGAGCGCCCTCGTCGCCGCCCTCGTCGCCGGCATGTACGGCGGCACCGGCGTCGTCCTCCTGGAGCTCCTCGACCTCCCCACCCGCCGCGACCAGGCCCTCTACGCCGCCTTCTCGGTCGTCGCCGGCATCGGCGTGATAGCGGCGGCCCTCTTCCTGGAACGGGTGTGCAAGCTCCCGGAGGACGACGACAACAACCACAGCGGGGCCGAGCCGGTCGCCTGAGCCGCGCCTAGCCCGGCCAGGTCAGCGCGCCAGTATCAGGCTCATCGCCTCGGCGCGGGTCGTGGCGTCCCTGAGCTGACCACGCACCGCCGACGTCGTCGTCTTGGCTCCCGGCTTGCGGATCCCGCGTACCGACATGCACATGTGCTCGGCCTCGACCACGACGATCACGCCCCGTGCCTCCAGGATCCGCATGAGCGAGTCCGCGACCTGCGTGGTGAGTCGCTCCTGCACCTGGAGACGGCGGGCGAACACCTCGACCAGACGCGCCAGCTTCGACAGACCCGTGATCTTGCCGGTCTCCGCCGGGATGTAACCGACATGGGCCACGCCGTGGAACGGCAGCATGTGATGCTCGCACAGGCTGACGATCTCGATGTCCTTGACCAGGACCATCTCGTCGTGGCCGAGATCGAACGTCGTCGTCAGGACCTCTTCGGGTTCCTGGTGGTTCCCGGCAAGAAGCTCGCGGTACGCCCGTGCCACCCGCGCCGGAGTCTCCCGCAATCCCTCGCGGTCCGGGTCCTCGCCGACCGCGATGAGGAGTTCGCGTACGGCGTTCTCGGCGCGCTTCTCGTCGAACTCGCCGATGGTGCCTTCGCCGTCCAGGGTCACGGGGTCGGTCATCTGGGGTGCCTCGTTCCTCGGGGTGGGCACATGTGGATCACGCGCCTCATGTACAGGCATTACGGAAATGCCGCGCCCCCCAGGCTAGGTCCTGGGGGGCGCGGCATCCATTCCGAGCCAGATGAGACCGGTGTGAGTCAGCTCTCGGGGCGGTCCTCGGGAGCCCTCTCGACCGCGGGGGCGGATTCGGCCGCCGTGGCCTTGGCGGTGCTGATCGCCGCGGTGGCGCCGTTGGTCCCGTTGGTCAGTGCGAGCTCCTTCGGGGAGAGCACCGGCGGGCGGGTGGACGGCGTACGGCGGGAGGATCCGGTCCAGGCGGGCCGGGCCGGGCGCTTGACGATGGCGGAGAAGATCTCGGCGATCTCCTCCTTGCCCAGGGTCTCCTTCTCCAGGAGCTGGAGCACCAGGTTGTCGAGGACGTCGCGGTTCTCGACCAGGATCTCCCAGGCTTCGTTATGAGCGTTCTCGATGAGCTTCTTGACTTCCTCGTCCACCAGGGCGGCGACCTCTTCCGAGTAGTCGCGCTGGTGGGACATCTCACGGCCGAGGAAGGGCTCGGTGTTGTCGCCGCCGAACTTGATCGCGCCGAGACGCTCGGTCATGCCGTACTGCGTGACCATCGCACGGGCGGTGGCCGTGGCCTTCTCGATGTCGTTGGCGGCGCCGGTGGTCGGGTCGTGGAAGACCAGTTCCTCGGCCGCGCGGCCGCCCAGCATGTAGGCGAGCTGGTCGAGCATCTCGTTGCGCGTGGTCGAGTACTTGTCCTCGTCCGGCAGGACCATCGTGTAGCCGAGAGCGCGGCCGCGGGACAGGATCGTGATCTTGTGGACCGGGTCGGAGTTCGGGGAAGCCGCCGCGACCAGGGCGTGGCCGCCCTCGTGGTACGCGGTGATCTTCTTCTCCTTGTCCGACATGATCCGGGTCCGCTTCTGCGGGCCCGCGACCACGCGGTCGATCGCCTCGTCGAGCATCTGGTTGTCGATGAGCTTGCGGTCGCTGCGGGCCGTGAGCAGCGCCGCCTCGTTCAGCACGTTCGACAGGTCCGCGCCGGTGAAGCCCGGGGTGCGGCGGGCGACCGCCGCGAGGTCGACGTCGGGCGCGACCGGCTTGCCCTTCTGGTGGACCTTGAGGATCTCCAGACGGCCCTGCAGGTCCGGCGGGTCGACCGCGATCTGGCGGTCGAAGCGGCCGGGGCGCAGCAGCGCCGGGTCGAGGATGTCGGGCCGGTTCGTCGCGGCGATGAGAATCACACCGCCCTTGACGTCGAAGCCGTCCATCTCGACGAGCAGCTGGTTCAGCGTCTGCTCGCGCTCGTCGTGACCACCGCCGAGGCCGGCGCCGCGGTGCCGGCCGACCGCGTCGATCTCGTCGACGAAGACGATCGCCGGGGCGTTCGCCTTGGCCTGCTCGAAGAGGTCGCGGACTCGTGAGGCACCGACACCGACGAACATCTCGACGAAGTCGGAACCGGAGATCGAGTAGAAGGGGACGCCCGCCTCGCCGGCGACGGCGCGCGCGAGGAGCGTCTTGCCAGTGCCGGGACGGCCGTAGAGGAGCACGCCCTTGGGGATCTTGGCGCCGACGGCCTGGAACTTGGCCGGCTCCTGCAGGAACTCCTTGATCTCGTGGAGTTCCTCGACGGCCTCGTCGCAGCCCGCGACGTCCGAGAAGGTCGTCTTCGGGGTGTCCTTGGTGATGAGCTTCGCCTTGGACTTGCCGAAGTTCATGACCCGGGAGCCGCCACCCTGCATCTGGTTCATCAGGAACAGGAAGACGACCACGATGAGGACGAAGGGCAGCAGGGAGAGCAGGACGCTGACGAAGGCGTTCTGCTTGGTCGGCGCGACGGTGTAGCCGTCGGGGATCTGCTTGTCCTGGTACTTGGTCTGCAGCGTGTTGGCGAGGGTGACGCCCTGGTCGCCGATGTAGCTCGCCTGGATCTTCGAGCTGCCCTCGACCTTTTCGCCGTTCTTGAGCGTGACCTTGATGGTCTGCTCGTCACCGGTGGTCAGCTTCGCCGATTCCACCTTGTTGTCATTGATCGCCGCCACGACCTGGCCGGTGTCCACCGTCTTGTAGCCGCCGGACGAGCCGACGACCTGCATCAACACGACCACGGCAAGGACGGCCAGCACGATCCACATGACCGGCCCACGGAAGTATCGCTTCACGTCCATCCATACGGAGCGGTGTCGCCCCGTCCCTCCTGCCATAGTGAGTTTGATAAGACAGTTCTTCTGACGGTACCCCAGCATTGTGGCCCGAAGCCGCACGAAGCTGCGCGGACGACTGGTGAAACCCGTCTCTGCATGCTCCAACGGCGCGAAACCCGCTGGGGTTCCCGATCGTCTTACGTAAGTGGACCCTGCGGCGTATCAGCCGGGGTTCAGCCGCCGTAGACGTGGGGCGCGAGCGTACCGACGAACGGAAGATTGCGGTACTTCTCGGCGTAGTCGAGGCCGTAGCCGACGACGAACTCGTTGGGGATGTCGAAGCCGACCCACTCGACGTCGATGGCCACCTTGGCCGCGTCCGGCTTGCGCAGCAGGGTGCAGATCTTCAGACTCTCGGGCTCGCGGGAACCGAGGTTGTTGATCAGCCACGACAGGGTCAGGCCCGAGTCGATGATGTCCTCGACGATCAGGACGTGCCGGCCCTTGATGTCGGTGTCGAGGTCCTTGAGGATCCGCACCACACCGGAGGACTGGGTGCCCGCGCCGTACGAGGACACGGCCATCCAGTCCATGGTGACGGGGGTGGACAGCGCCCGGGCGAGGTCCGCCATGACCATCACGGCGCCCTTGAGGACGCCGACGATGAGCAGGTCCTTGCCCGCGTACTCCGCGTCGATCTTCGCGGCCAGCTCGGCCAGCTTCGCGTCGATCTCTTCCTTGGTGATGAGCACCGCCTGGAGGTCGGCACCCATGTCTTTCGCGTCCACCCGCATCACTTTCGGTCGGTCGTCCCACCGGCCTACCCACCTCTTCGGAGGAGCCCTCCGGGAGGTCGGGATTCAGCCTTGCCGAATCACCAGTCTGCCACCCTGGCGCTGGGCGACGACTTTGCCGGGGAGATTGATGGCCCCCTGGCCTCGCCAGCCGGTGATGAGGCGGTCGACTTCCTCGATGTGCCGGGCGAACAGGGAACCGGCCGGTGCGCCCGCCGCGATGGCGGCGCGGCGCAGGATCCGGCGGCGTACCGCCGGGGGCAGGGCGTAGAGCTTGGCGCACTCCAGCAGGCCCGCGGCGTCCCGTACGGAGGCCTCGGCCTGGCTGGCCCAGGTGTCCAGGGCGTCGGCGTCGTCGCGGGAGAGCTGGGCGGTGCGGGCGAGCGCCTCGACGACGCCCTTGCCGAGGGCCTTCTCCAGGGCGGGCAGGCCCTCGTGGCGGAGCCGGGAGCGGGTGTAGGCCGGGTCCGCGTTGTGAGGATCGTCCCAGACGGGGAGGGCCTGGACCATGCAGGCCTTGCGGGCGGTCTGCCGGTCCAGCTGGAGGAAGGGGCGGCGGTAACGGCCGCCGGCCCCCGAGACCGCGGCCATTCCTGACAGGGAGCGGATGCCGGAGCCGCGGGCGAGGCCGAGCAGGACGGTTTCGGCCTGGTCGTCTCTGGTGTGGCCGAGCAGGATCGCGGCGCCGCCGTGCCTCTCCAGCGACGCGTCCAGGGCGGCGTAGCGGGCGTCGCGGGCGGCGGCCTCGGGTCCGCCGTCCCGGCCGACGGTCACGGTGATGGACTCGACCGGGTCGAGGCCGAGTTCGCGCAGCCGCAGGACGACCTCCTCGGCGCGCAGGTCGGAACCGGGCTGCAGGCCGTGGTCGACGGTGATGCCACCCGCGCGGATGCCGAGCTTGGGGGCCTCGAAGGCGAGGGCGGAGGCGAGCGCCATGGAGTCGGCGCCGCCGGAGCACGCGACGAGGACGAGCGGGGAGGGGGGCCGCTCGTTCGGTGTCTGCTCCGGGATCTCGGCGATCTCCGGGACGCCGCCGGCAGGGCGCGCGAGGCGCACGCCGATGCGCCCACCGGCACGCTCACCGGCGGTACGGCTGTGGCGGCTGTCGTCGGTGAGGATGTCGTGGAGGACGCGGCGGACCGCCAGGCGTATCGCCGCGACCGCAGGATGGGGACCCATGTCCGGTTCCCTTCATGAAGTTTTCGGGGGGTGAGCCCGAGATCGGTCACTCAGAGTATGTAGATGGTGACAGAAACGGGCCGTTCCCCGAGCATCGCACGCCTACCCATCGCTCACGGTCCCTCGGACGGGTGATTGGAGGGGCGTTCGCCTGCCGTCGGCCGGTCTCCGTTCACCACACATCCGCTGGTTCACGACTCGGCCTTGCGGTGCACCCGCGCGACCCAGTCCGCCGGTTTGGCGATCTCCGTCTTGGTCGGCAGGGTGTTCGGGGAGGTCCACACCCGGTTGAAGCCGTCCATGCCGACCTGCTCGACGACGGCCCGCACGAAGCGTTCGCCGTCCCGGTACTGACGGAGTTTGGCATCCAGGCCGAGCAGCTTGCGCAGGGTCGTGTCGAGGCGGGAGGCGCCCTTGGCGCGCCGCTGCTGGAACTTCTCGCGGATTTCGGCGACGGTCGGCACGACCGCGGGTCCGACGCCGTCCATGACGAAGTCGGCGTGGCCCTCCAGGAGGGACATGACGGCGGTGAGCCGGCCGAGGATCTCGCGCTGGGCCGGGGTCTGCACGAGTTCGACGAACGACCGTCCGCCGTCGTCCTCCTCGGCCTCGGGGCGGCTCCCGGCGAGGGACTGGGCGGCGTCCCGGATGCGTTCGAGGACGGTCATCGGGTCGACGTCGGTCTCCGAGAGGAACGACTGGATCTCGCCCTCCAGATGGGCGCGCAGCCAGGGCACCGCCGTGAACTGGGTGCGGTGCGTCTCCTCGTGGAGGCACACCCACAGACGGAAGTCGTGGGGCTGGACGTCGAGTTCGCGCTCCACGTGGACGATGTTCGGGGCGACGAGCAGCAGCCGGCCGCCGCCGTTCTCGTCCGCAGGCAGGTCGCGGGAGGAGGGGGCGAAGGTCTCGTACTGGCCGAGGACCCGGGACGACAGGAACGACAGCAGCATGCCGAGTTCCACGCCGGTGACCTTGCCGCCGACCGCGCCGAGGACCGCCCCGCCGGGGCTGCCGGCGCGCCGCTCCTGCATCTTCTCGAGCAGCGGCTTGAGGAGTTCACGGAACCCGGCGACGTTCGCCTTGACCCAGCCGGGCCTGTCCACCACCAGAACGGGTGTGTCGTGGACGTCGTCGGTCCCCATACGAGTGAAGCCCCGGACGTGTTCCTCCGAGGCCTTCGCGTGCCGCCGCAGTTCCGCGACGATGCTCCGGGCCTCGTCGCGGCTCACCTCGGGTCCCGGCCGCACGAGCCGGGTCGCGGTCGCCACCGCGAGATTCCAGTCGACCATCCCAGAAGAAGCAGCGCCACCGATGCTCGTCATGCGTCAACCGTACGTTAGCGCTACCGCTTGGGGCAGGCCGTGGGGGTTGGTGAGGTTGGCGTGACTTGTGTGGTGGGGTCGGGTCGGGGGGCTTGCGTGGGCAGGGGCGGTCCTGGTTCCGCGGCGCCCGGCGCTGCCGGCCGTGCCCACCCCCACGGTGGTTGAGACGATGCGGTCGGCGGTTACAGGCCCGCCAGCGCCGTCGCCGTCTTGTCCAGGGCCGCCTGGGCCGCTGCCGGGTTGGTCGTGTTCGAGGTGAGGAAGGCGAAGGCCAGGAGGCGGCCGTCCTTGTCGACGACGGTGCCCGCGAGGGTGTTGACGCCGGTGAGGGTGCCGGTCTTCGCGCGTACGACGCCGGCTGCGCCGTCCGTGTAGCGGCCGGCGAGGGTGCCCGTGAAGTGGGCGACGGGGAGGCCGGTGAGGACCGCGCGCAGGCCCGGCCGGTCCACGTCGGCGGCCTTGACGAGGAGGGCGGTGAGCAGGTTCGCGGTCAGCCGGTCGTCGCGGTCCAGTCCGCTGCCGTCGTGGAAGGAGGCGCCGGCCATCGGCAGGCCCAGCTTGGTCAGCTGGGCCTCGATCGCGGCCGCTCCCCCGTCGAAGCCGGCCGCCTTGCCGCTCGCGAGCGCCGTCTGGCGGGCCAGGGCCTCGGCGATGTCGTTGTCGCTGTTGGTCAGCATCCGCTCGACGATCGAGGAGAGCGGCGGCGAGGACACGGTGGCGAGGGTCTCGGCCCGGCTGCTCGCCTTGGAGGTGCCGGGGGACGAGGTCTTGATGCCGGCGTCCGCCAGGAAGCCCGCGAACTTCCGTGCCGCGTCGGCCGCCGGGTCGCTCACCCGGAGCACCGGTCCCTCGACGGAGTCGTTGGTCCGGCCCTCGTCGGCCATCAGGGGGCTCACGCGCGCGAGGTTGTCGTTGACGCCGATGGCGTGCAGGTCGGGGCCGGAGTAGAGCGTGGTGTCGTACGAGAGCGTGATCTGTTTGATGCCCCGCGCGGTCAGCGATCTCGCCGTCTCGGTGGCGAGCGTGCGCAGGCTGGCCCAGCCGGCCGCGTCCTTGCGGGCGGTCAGGGTGGGGTCGCCGCCGCCGATCAGGACGACTTCCCTGGTGCCGGGTTCGAGGGCCACGCGCGTGGTGATGCGGTGGTCGGGGCCGAGGGCGGAGAGGGCGGCCACGGCGGTGGCGATCTTGGTGGTGGAGGCGGGGGTGAGGGCGGTGTCGGCGCCGGAGCCGTACAGGCGGCTGCCGGTGGCCACGTCGACGACCACGGCGGCGCGGGTGCTGCCGAGTGCCGGGTCCTTCAGCAGGGGCCCCAGGAGGTGCGTGACGGCCGTTCCGGAGATTCCGACGGACTTTCCGGCGGGCGCCGACTTCACGGTGTTCGTGGCGCCGTCCAGGCCCGTCAGGACGGCGCCGGCGCTGGGCGCCGGGCTGGGCTCGCCGTCGGCTGTGACGGAGTCCGCACCGGAGCCGTGATCTGTGCCACCCGTCCGTTCCAGGGCGGCGGCCCGGTCCCGCTCGGCCGTACGCTGACCGTTGGCGTCCCAGGGGCCCGCCGCGGTCACCACACCGGCGGCCAGCGCGAGCCCGGCCGTGGCGGCGCCCGCGGTGTACTGCCAGGTCCTGAGGGTCCGGGACCGAGGTCGAGGGGGGCGGACCAGGGTGGCCAGCCGGGGTCCCGTCGCGCGCGTGACGCGTGCGAGCTGCGGTCCCACCGCTCGCCGCAACCGCGCGACCTGCGGTTTCGTGGCGGTCACCAGATGTGCCAGATGCGGTCGTACGGCGCCCGCGATCTTCCGCACACGCGGTTTCGCGGACTGCCAAGGCCTCAGCTCTGGCACGACCACCAGCCCCTTTCGCGATCACACACCTGCGTGGGGGACACTTAACCATCAGAACTATGTGTTGATCATGGAGGAGCCACCGGTGGAGTTCGACGTCACGATCGAGATCCCGAAGGGTTCGCGGAACAAGTACGAGGTGGACCACGAGACCGGTCGGATCCGCCTCGACCGTCGTCTCTTCACCTCGACCGCCTACCCGACCGACTACGGCTTCGTCGAGAACACCCTCGGCGAGGACGGCGACCCGCTGGACGCGCTGGTCATCCTGGACGAGCCGACCTTCCCGGGTTGCCTGATCAAGTGCCGCGCGATCGGCATGTTCCGGATGACGGACGAGGCCGGCGGCGACGACAAGCTGCTGTGCGTTCCGGCCACCGACCCGCGCGTGGAGCACCTGCGGGACATCCACCACGTGTCGGAGTTCGACCGCTTGGAGATCCAGCACTTCTTCGAGGTCTACAAGGACCTGGAGCCCGGCAAGTCCGTCGAGGGCGCCAACTGGGTCGGCCGCACCGACGCCGAGGCGGAGATCGAGCGGTCCTACAAGCGCTTCAAGGAGACCGGCGGTCACTGAGACCACCCCGGCAAGCCGTAACCGGGAAGCGGGCCGCACGCACGCGTGGGGCCCGCTTTTCGTGCCCGCGTTCTCCCCCGCGGCCGTTTTTCGTGCCCGCGTTCTCCCCCGCGGCCGTTTTTCGTGCCCGCGTTCTCCCCCGCGGCCGTTTTTCGTGCCCGTGTTCCTCCGAGCGGCCGGTTTTCGTGTCCGCTGTGGGGTCACGCGCATACTGAGGCTGTCGTGAAAGGTGTCGTTCAGGGAGCGTTACGACGGTGACGGAGGCGGAGGACCGCAAGCCCAGGTCGGACGAGGCCCGGTACGACCCGGAACTCACGTCCGAGTTCGCCGTCCCCCGGGGCGTCGAGGTCCCCGAGGGCGGCGGTGGTGAGCCGGAGACGACGTCCGAGTTCGCGGTGCCGGAGGGACTCGCAGCGCCCCAGTCGGTGAGTGCCGAGCCGGAGGGGTCGGCGTTCAGCCTGCCGAGCACCTACAGCGCCCATGACGCCCCGCCCGTCTTCACGCCCGCCTCCGGGTTCCCCGCGGTCAGCCTCGTCAAGGACGCGCCCTGGCAGGACCGGATGCGCACGATGCTGCGCATGCCGGTGGCCGAGCGGCCGGCCGTGGAGCCGGTGCAGAAGGTCGAGGAGGGCGCTCCCGCCGTCCCGCGCGTGCTCGACCTGACCCTGCGTATCGGGGAGTTGCTGCTGGCGGGCGGCGAGGGCGCGGAGGACGTGGAGGCCGCGATGTTCGCGGTCTGCCGGTCGTACGGGCTCGACCGCTGCGAGCCGGGCGTCACCTTCACGCTGCTGGCGATCTCGTACCAGCCCTCGCTCGTCGACGACCCCGTGACCGCGTCCCGGACGGTACGGCGGCGCGGGACCGACTACACGCGCCTGGCCGCCGTCTTCCGGCTCGTGGACGACCTCACCGACCCCGAGACCCATGTCTCCCTGGAGGAGGCCTACCGGCGGCTCGCGGAGATCCGCCGCAACCGGCACCCGTACCCCGGCTGGGCGCTGACCGCCGCGAGCGGGCTGCTCGCCGGGGCCGCCTCCGTGCTGGTCGGCGGTGACCTGCTGGTGTTCGTGGCGGCCGCGATCGGCGCGATGCTCGGCGACCGGCTGGCGTGGCTGTGCGCGGGGCGGGGGCTGCCGGAGTTCTACCAGTTCATGATCGCCGCGATGCCGCCGGCCGCGATCGGGGTCGCCTTCTCGCTCGCCCACGTGGACGTCGCGGCGTCCGCCGTCGTCACCGGTGGACTCTTCGCGCTGCTGCCCGGACGGGCCCTCGTCGCGGGCGTCCAGGACGGGCTCACCGGCTTCTACATCACCGCCTCCGCGCGTCTGCTGGAGGTCATGTACTTCTTCGTCGGCATCGTCATCGGGGTGCTGACCGTCCTGTACTTCGGTGTGAAGCTGGGCGGCCGGCTCAATCCCGACGCGGCGCTGGTCGGCTCCGAACGGCCGCTGCTGCAGATCGCCGCGTCGATGGTGCTGTCGCTGACCTTCGCCGTCCTGCTCCAGCAGGAACGATCCACCGTGCTGGCGGTGACCCTCAACGGCGGTGTGGCGTGGTGCGTCTACGGTGCGATGCACTACGCCGGGGGGATCTCGCCGGTCGCCTCCACGGCGGTGGCCGCTGGGCTGGTGGGGTTGTTCGGGCAGTTGCTGTCGCGGTACCGGTTCGCCTCCGCGCTGCCGTACACGACGGCGGCGATCGGGCCGCTGCTGCCGGGGTCGGCGACCTATTTCGGGCTGCTGTCGATGGCTCAGAACGAGGTCGACAGGGGGCTGGTGTCGCTGGCCAAGGCGGCGTCGCTCGCCATGGCCATCGCCATCGGGGTCAACCTGGGGTCGGAGATCTCCCGGCTGACCCTTCGGGTGGGGTCGGCGGGGAAGCGGAGGGCCGCGAAGCGGACGAGGGGGTTCTGAGCGCCTGAGGGAGAGCCGGTGGGGGTGCGTCGGCGGCTGCGGGTGCGTGGGGGTTGATCGCGCAGTTCCTCCCCCAGCCTTCGGCCGGGGGGACCCCAGCGCCCCTCAGGGGCGGTACTGCTGGTCCTCGCTGTAGGGGTACGGGTACTGCTGCTGGCCGTAGCCGCCCTGGTCGTAGTGCGGCTGCTGCTGGCCGCCGTACCCGTAGTCCTGCTGGGGCTGGGGCTGCTGGCCGCCGTACCCGTAGTGCTGCTGGGGCTGGGGCTGCTGGCCGTACTGCTGCTGGGGCTGCTGCGGGGTGTACGTCGGCTCGATCCTGCGCAGCTGGGTCGTCGCGTCGTCCATCACCGGGGGTGCCGGGTGCTGCTGGACCGGCTCCGGCTGCTGTGCCGTCGCCTTCTTGTCCTTCGCGCGGGCCCGCAGGAACTCGATGATGATCGGGACCACCGAGATCAGGACGATCAGGATCAGGATCGCCTCGATGTTGTTCTTGACGACGTCGATCTTGCCGAGCCAGGAGCCGAGGAGGGTGACGCCCGCGCCCCACAGGACGCCGCCGATGACGTTGAACGTCAGGAACGAGCGGTACGCCATGCCGCTGACGCCGGCGATGATCGGCGTGAACGTGCGGATCACCGGCACGAAGCGGGCCAGGATCAGGGACTTCGGGCCGTGCTTCTCGAAGAACTCGTGCGCCTTCGCCACGTTCTCCTGCTTGAAGAGGCGGGAGTCCTGGCGGTTGAAGAGCGTCGGGCCGACCTTCTTGCCGAACATGTAGCCCGCCTGGTCGCCGAGGATCGCGGCGAGGCAGATCAGGGCGATGGCGCCCCAGAGCGGGAAGTCCAGCTGGTTCGAGGTGATCAGCAGGCCGCAGGTGAAGAGGAGCGAGTCGCCCGGGAGGAAGAAGCCGATCAGGAGGCCGGACTCGGCGAAGACGACCAGGAGCAGCCCCCAGATGCCGAACGAGTCGAGAAGTTGGTTCGGATCCAGCCAGCTCGGGCCGAGGGCGAGCGTCATCACGGTTCCGGGCTCCTGAAGGGGGAAGGCACGTCGGGTTCCTTGTGCGGGCGCACAAAGCTATCAACGTAATGTGTCCGCCCCAGGTTCCACCGGTGGAACCTGGATGGACTGTGCCCGGCCTGGGGAAGGGCTGTGGACATGGGTATCGAAGAGTACGGCGGCGGTCAGGGACCGCAGGCCGATGTGCTGGTCGTCACCACGAACGACGTTCCCGGGTACCGGGTGCGGGAGGTCGTCGGCGAGGTCTTCGGGCTGACCGTGCGCTCCCGGCACCTGGGCAGTCAGATCGGCGCGGGTCTGAAGTCGATGATCGGCGGGGAGCTGAAAGGGCTGACGAAAACGCTCGTCCAGACCCGCAACCAGGCCATGGAGCGACTGATCGAGCAGGCACGCGCGCGTGGGGCCAACGCGGTGCTGGCCTTCCGGTTCGACGTGACCGAGGCGGCGGACGTGGGGACCGAGGTGTGTGCGTACGGCACGGCCGTCGTCCTCGACAAGGAGTAGCCGGCCGGCCCGTCACGCCGTGTGCCGGGCCGCGTTCGCCTCGATCGCCTCCTTCAGGTGCTCGGCCAGGCCCGGGGCCATCGAGTCGTAGAAGGCCTTGAAGCGCTCGTCGGACACGTACATCGCGGCGAGGGAGCGGTGCATCTCGTGCGGGCAGTCGTAGAACCAGGCCGAGATGTGCCGCCGGTGCTCCTCCGCCATGTCCATGGCCCGCTCGCCGGCCGGCGGCTCGGCGGCGGTCACCAGGGCGGCGTAACGCGCGCTCCAGTCGTCGACCTCGGCCTTCATGCGCTGCCAGTCGGCCTTGGTGTAGCGGGCGGCTCGGCGCTGCGACTCGGCGTAGGCCTCGGTGCCGCCCCAGCGCTGCTCGGCCTCCTCGGCGTACTGCTCGGGGTCCTTGTCGCCGAAGACCTCGAAGCGTTCCTCGGGGGTGAGGTTGATGCCCATCCTGCGTGCCTCCATGGCGTGCTCCACGGCCGCGGCCATCTTCTGCAGCTTCTCGATCCGGGCGGTCAGCAGTTCGTGCTGCCGGCGCAGGTGCGCGCGCGGGTCCGCCTCCGGGTCGTCGAGCAGGGCCGCGACCTCGTCGAGCGGGAAGCCGAGCTCCCGGTAGAACAGGATCTTCTGCAGCCGGTCGAGGTCGGCGTCGCCGTAGCGGCGGTGTCCCGCGCCGCTGCGCTCGCCCGGCACCAGCAGGCCGATCTCGTCGTAGTGGTGCAGGGTGCGCACGGTGACGCCGGCGAACCCGGCGACCTGTCCCACGGAGTAGCTCACTTCCGCTCCTTTCCGTGCTCCACCCTGGGCCCTCACGTCACGTGAGGTGCAAGCCCGTTCCCACGGACCCCTTCGGGCCCCTACGGCACGTAGTTCGGGATGTTGTGTCGGTTTTGCCCGCTTATCGTGAGCCCGTGGCCCAGGACACCGCGCAGCAGGCGCTCCCCATCCCGCCCTCGGCCCCCGCGCGCGCCCTGCTGCCGATGATCCTGCCCGCTCTGGTCGTCGGTGTCGGCAGCAGTCTGCTGTTCCTGCTGGTGAGCTCGCTGGCCGAGCGGTTGCAGCACGTACTGTGGAACAACCTGCCGGACGCGCTCGGCATCGGGCGGTACTCGGTGCTGTGGATGCTGGTGATGCTGACCGCGACCGGGATCGCGGTGGGGCTGGTGGTGTGGAAGGCGCCTGGCCACGCGGGGCCGGATCCGGCCGCTTTGGGCCTCGAGGCGGTGGCGATGCCGCCGGCCGTGCTGCCGGGGCTGGCACTGGCGACCGTGCTGATGCTGGCGGGCGGGCCGAGCCTCGGTCCGGAGAGCCCCCTCATCGCCGTCAACGTCGGGCTCGCACTGTGGCTCGGGCGGCTCACGGTGCCCCGGCTGCCGGGCTCGCTGTGGCCCGCGCTGGCCGACGCGGCCACACTCGGCGCGCTGTTCGGGACACCGGTGGCGGCGGCCCTGGTGATCTCCGAGGCACTGGCCGGGAAGCCGCTGAAAGGAGCGCTGTGGGACAACCTCTTCGGGCCGCTGATGGCCGCGGGCGCGGGTTCGATGACGACCGCCCTGGTGGCCCGTCCGACCCTGGACCTCGGTCTGCCCGCGCTCGGCCACCCGCACTGGCCCGATCTGCTGGCGGTCCTGGTGATCGCCCCCGCGGCCGCGCTGCTCGGTATGTGCGCGGTCCACGCCTTCCCGTACGTCCACGGCGCCTTCCGGCGCCTCGGGCACCCCATGGTGACCCTTCCGGTCGGCGGGCTGGCGCTGGGCCTCCTGGGGGCGCTGGGCGGCCGTCTGACGCTCTTCAAGGGGCTGGACGAGGTCGCGGAGCTCGCGAAGGATCCGTCGGGCTGGTCGGCGGGCCAGTACGCCGTGATGACGGTCGTCAAGCTGGCGGCGCTGACGGTGGCCTCCGCCTGCGGTTTCCGCGGTGGCCGGATCTTTCCGTCGGTGTTCATCGGCGCGGCCTTCGGGCTGTGCGCCCACGCCCTGGTGCCCGCGGTCCAGCCCTCGGTGGGCGTGGCGGCGGGTGTGCTGGGCATGCTGTTGGCGATCACCCGGCAGGGCTGGGTGAGCCTGTTCACGGCCGCGGTGCTGGTGGCCTCGCCGAGCATCATCGCGTTGCTGTGCATGGCGTCGCTGCCCGCGTGGCTGCTGGTGACCGGGCGGCCGAGAATGCAGTTGCGGGCGGACGGTACGGCCCTGCGCTGATTCTTGTGAATTCCCTCACGTCGTTCACGTCGTTCATGTCGTTCAGGAGGCACTCCTCATGCCGCTGCACAAAGGTCCCCAGAAGCACCAAGAGCGACCCATGTCCGTCAACCCGTTCTTCGGCGAGGCGAACCCGGTCGCCGGCATGACAGAGGCACCGCCCACGCACCGGCTGCCGGACGGCCCGCTGCCGCCCTCGACCGCCTACCAGCTGGTGCACGACGAGCTGATGCTGGACGGCAACGCCCGGCTGAATCTGGCCACGTTCGTCACCACCTGGATGGAGCCGCAGGCCGGCGTCCTGATGGCGGAGTGCGACGACAAGAACATGATCGACAAGGACGAGTATCCGCGCACCGCCGAGCTGGAGCGGCGCTGTGTGGCGATGCTCGCCGACCTGTGGAACGCGCCGGATCCGGCGAACACCGTCGGCTGCTCGACGACCGGCTCCAGCGAGGCCTGCATGCTGGCCGGGATGGCGCTCAAGCGGCGCTGGATGCAGCGCAACAGCGACCGCTATCCGGGCACCGCCCGCCCGAACCTGATCATGGGCATCAACGTCCAGGTCTGCTGGGAGAAGTTCTGCAACTTCTGGGAGGTGGAGCCCCGGTTCGTGCCCATGGAGGGCGACCGCTACCACCTGGACGCGCAGGCCGCCGCCGACCTCTGCGACGAGAACACCATCGGGGTGGTCGCCATCCTCGGCTCCACCTTCGACGGCTCCTACGAGCCGGTCGCCGACCTCTGCGCGGCCCTGGACGCCCTCCAGGAGCGCACCGGCATCGACGTCCCGGTCCACGTGGACGGCGCGTCCGGCGGGATGATCGCGCCCTTCCTCGACGAGGACCTGGTGTGGGACTTCCGGCTCCCGCGCGTGGCGTCGATCAACACCTCGGGGCACAAGTACGGGCTGGTCTACCCGGGCGTCGGCTGGGCGCTGTGGCGGGACAAGGAGGCGCTGCCCGAGGAACTCGTCTTCCGGGTCAACTACCTGGGCGGCGACATGCCCACCTTCGCCCTCAACTTCTCCCGCCCCGGTGCCCAGGTGGTCGCGCAGTACTACACGTTCCTGCGCCTCGGCAGGGACGGCTACCGCGCGGTGCAGCAGGCGTCCCGGGACGTGGCGACCGGGCTCGCCGAACGCATCGAGGCGCTCGGCGACTTCCGGCTCCTCACCCGCGGCGACGAACTGCCCGTGTTCGCCTTCACCACCGCCGACCACGTGACCGCGTACGACGTCTTCGACGTGTCCCGGCGGCTGCGCGAGAACGGCTGGCTGGTGCCCGCGTACACCTTCCCGGCGAACCGGGAGGACCTTTCCGTACTGCGGGTGGTGTGCCGCAACGGCTTCTCGAAGGACCTGGCGGACCTGTTCGTCGAGGACCTGTCCCGGCTGCTGCCCGGCCTGCGCCGGCAGCCGCATCCACTGACCCACGACAAGGACGCGGCCACCAGCTTCCACCACTGAGCGGGACCTAGGAGCCCTGTTCCAGCGCCACGAGTTCGAAGGCCGTCTTGCCGTCCAGCGACTCGCGGACGATGTCGGCGTGGCCCGCGTGCCGGGCGGTCTCGCGGATCAGGTGGAGGCAGACCCAGCGCATGGAGACCCGGCCCTCCGGCGGGAACCAGGGCTGCGGCGGGAGCGGGAAGGTGTCGTCGAGGCTGGGGACGGAGCGGATGAACTTCTCCGTCTCGGCGGCGACCTGCTCCCAGTACGCGAGCTGGGAGGCCACCGTCTCGTCGCCGACCAGCTGGAAGGTCTCGTGCCAGTTCGACTGGTCGCGCTGGATCGCCGGCGGCTCCTGCTTGGCCCGCGCGATCCAGCTCTGCTCGACCTCGGCGGCGTGCTTGAGCAGGCCCGCCAGGGACAGTTCGCTCGCGCTCGGCCGACTCGCCGCCTGCTCGTCGGTCAGGCCGAGCAGCGCCCGGCGGATGCCGCCGCGCTGCTCCTCGATGAAGGAGAGCAGCGCTCCGCGCTCGTCGCCCTGTGCTTCCGCGGGAACGTGAGTGACCATGACCGGCCCTTTCCTCGGGTGGTGTCTCCCTGACCCGACAGAAGCTACGGGCCCTTTAGGACAGTTCGCGTCCTAAAGGGCCCGGGGCCTGGCTGTTTCAGCGGGCTCCTAGAACGGGAAGCCGCTCCGTCCGTGCTGCACCGAGATCCACTTCAGGGTGGTGAAGGACTCCACGGTCGTCTCGCCGTTCAGGCGGCCGATCCCGGAGTGCTTCTCGCCGCCGAAGGGGACGACGGGCTCGTCGTGGACGGTGCCGTCGTTGACGTGGAACATCCCGGTGTCGATCTGCTTGGCGAAGGCCACGCCCCGCTCGACGTCCCCGGTGTGGACCGCGCCACTGAGGCCGTAGGGGGTGTCGTTGACGAGGCGTACGGCCTCCTCCTCGCCGTCGAACGGGATGAGGAAGGCGACCGGGCCGAAGACCTCCTGGCGGAGCAGGTCGGAATCGGCCGGAACGCCGGTGAGGACCGAGGGTTCGACCAGGTTGTCGGTGGTCGTGCCGCGCAACAGGGCGGTGGCGCCCTCGGCGACGGCCTGCTCGACGGTGGCCGAAATCGACTCCGCCTGCTGGGAGTTGATCAGCGGGCCGATGACGGTCTGCGGGTCGTTCGGGTCGCCGGCCTTGAGGGTCTTCACCTTGGCGACGAACTTCTCGGTGAACTCGTCCGCGATCGAGCGGTCGACCAGGACGCGGTTGGCGGCCATGCAGACCTGGCCCTGGTGGACGTACCGGCTGAAGACCGCGGCGTCGACCGCGTAGTCGATGTCGGCGTCGTCGAGGACCACGATCGCGCTGTTGCCGCCCAGTTCGAGCACCGAGCGCTTGAAGAGCGAGGCGCAGACGGTGGCCACGTGCCGGCCGACCTTGTCGGAGCCGGTGAAGGAGATGACCTTGGGGACCGGGTGCTCGATGAAGGCGTCGCCGATCTCCGCGATGTCCGTGACGACGACGTTGAGCAGGCCACCGGGCAGGCCCGCGTCCTCGAAGATCTTCGCGACCAGGGTGCCGCCGACGATCGGGGTGTTCTGGTGCGGCTTGAGGACCACGGCGTTGCCGAGCGCGAGCGCCGGGGCGACCGACTTGATCGACAGCAGGAAGGGGAAGTTGAAGGGGCTGATCACGCCCACCACACCGACCGGCACCCGGTAGACGCGGTTCTCCTTGCCGTCCACCGGGGAGGGCAGGATTCTGCCCTCGGGACGCAGCGCCCACTGGATCGACTCGCGCAGGAACTCCTTGGCGAGGTGCAGTTCGAAGGCGGCCTTCAGACGCGTGCCGCCGAGCTCGGCGATGATCGCCTCGGTGATCTCCGCGTCCCGCTCCTCGATGAGGCGCAGGGCCTTCTCGAAGACGGCACGGCGGGCGTAGGGATTGGTGGCGGCCCACTGCTTCTGGGCGCGCGCGGCGGCCTGGTAGGCCTGATCTATCTCCTCGACCGCGGCTATGGTGATCGACGCGAGCTTCTCACCGTCGTACGGGTTGAAGTCGATGATGTCCCAGGAACCGGTCCCCGGGCGCCATTCACCGTCGATGTACTGCTGGGCCAGGTCGGTGAAATAGGACGACATGTGATCCCTCGATCCCCTGCTGCGACGGCAGTCGATGCGGACACCCGGTCCACATCCACATCACGGTCTGATCACGCGTCATCGTACTTGCGTCACAAGGCAGTTGGGGCATCAGTTCGATGATCTAGGGGAATCCCCAGGTGCGTCGATATATCTACGACAGCTGGAGCAGCCCGCGCAGCAGGTCCCGGCTCTCGTCCGGTCCCGGGCTGTCCTGCTGGAGCTCCTTGAGCGCCTGCTCGTACTGGGCGACGTCCTCGCGCTTGTCGAGGTAGAGGGCGCTGGTGAGCTGCTCCAGGTAGACCACGTCGGACAGGTCCGACTCGGGGAAGCTCAGGATGGTGAACGAGCCGCCCTCCCCGGAGTGCCCGCCGAAGCTGAACGGCATGATCTGCAGCCGTACGTTGGGCCGCTCGGAGATCTCGACGAGGTGCTGGAGCTGGCCGCGCATCACCTCGCGGTCGCCGTAGGGGCGGCGCAGGGCGGCCTCGTCCAGGACGATGTGGAAGTCGGGTGCATTCTCGGCCACCAGGTACTTCTGCCGCTCCAGGCGCAGCGTGACCCGTCGTTCGACGTCGGCCTCGCTGGCCCCCCGCATACCGCGTCGCACCACCGCGCGCGCGTACTCCTCGGTCTGCAGCAGGCCGTGGATGAACTGCACCTCGTAGGCGCGGATCAGATGCGCCGCACCCTCCAGGCCGACGTAGGTGGGGAACCAGGTCGGCAGCACGTCGGAGTAACTGTGCCACCAGCCGGCCACGTTGGCCTCCCGGGCGAGGGAGAGGAGCTGCTCGCGCTCGGCCTCGTCGGTGATGCCGTACAGCGTCAGCAGGTCTTCCACGTCCCTGGTCTTGAAGCTCACCCGGCCCAGCTCCATGCGACTGATCTTCGACTCGGAGGCACGGATCGAGTACCCCGCGGCTTCCCGGGTGATCCCCCGTGCCTCGCGCAGCCGCCTGAGTTGCGAGCCGAGCAGCATTCGCCGCACCACCGATCCGGGCTCTCCCGCGCTCACGTTCGCCAGCCTCCCCAACCGTCTTCAGGGCCCGCAGTCTGCCACTAAAACACTTCGAGCAGTACTCGTCCGGTTACGGAAACGGCAAGCGGCCAAAGTTTAAGCACAGGAAGTTGCAAGCAGGTAGTAAGCCAAGGGCGGCAAGTTGGCGGAAAAAATGGCCAACAAGCGGTACGGGAGGGTCCAATTCGGTCGCGTGCACGTGCATCTGCCCTTGCATCTGCTGTGCGCATCCGAAACCATGGTCCCGCGCCACCGCTGCATCGCAACGACCGCGAATTCCCGGGAGTGCCTCGCATGGGGACGAATGGATCGACCATGCTCAAGCCATTACGGCAGGGCCTTCCGCCGCTTGATCCCGCGGCCGTGTCCAACGCCGCCTCCTGTGCCCTGCCCGCCCGCTACGAAGCGGTGCGCGAGGCCCGCCTGTTCACCCGGAGAACGCTCGGCCAGTGGGACGTCGGCGACCGCTTCGACGACATCTGTCTCGTCGTCTCGGAGCTCGTCACCAACGCCCTGCGGCACGCGGTGCCCGGCGAGACCGACTGCCTCGCGGCGCCGCAGGCGTCGGCGGTGCGGCTGCACCTGATGCGGTGGACCGGACGGCTGGTGTGCGCGGTGCGCGACCCCAGCCACGAGACGCCCGTCCCCCGCGACTCCGACGACTTCTCGGCGGAGTCGGGCCGCGGGCTGTTCCTGGTCGACTCGTTCAGCGACGGCTGGGGCTGGCACCCGCTGGCGGGCACCCTCAGCGGCAAGGTCGTGTGGGCGCTCTTCCGCCTGCAGGCCACCGAGTGACGGACCCGGCGTCTTCGGACGCCGGGTTTCTACGCGCGTTACCCGCGCATTGTGCGCCGAACGCACCGGATTGCCCCGGATCCGGCCGCCGTCAGCTCGCGATCAGGTGGTCGAACTCTCCGTCCTTGACGCCGAGCAGCATCGCCTCGATCTCGGCGCGCGTGTAGACGAGCGCCGGCCCGTCCGGGAAGCGCGAGTTGCGGACCGCCACGTCGCCGCCCGGCAGCCGTGCGAACTCCACGCAGGATCCCTGCGAGTTGCTGTGCCTGCTCTTCTGCCAGGCCACTCCGTCCAGCTGCGTGGCAGCCATGCCGTTGTACACGTCAAACCCCCCGTACCCGCCGTCAACGTCGAGGTCCACAGGTCGCTCCCCGGTGGTGCACTAACTGGCTGATGTGACCATTGATGCAGCAGTCAACTGACCCGGATCATAACCTTGTTCCCGTGCAGATGCATGAGCAGATGCACGTGCACGCGGGGTGTTCCTGCGGTTACAGCTTTGACGTCCGCTTTACTCAACCCGTTCCAGCGTCTGCCCCAGACTCCGCAGGACATGCGACCGCCAGCCCCCGTTCATGATCGCGCGCCGTCATCCGCGCGGGATCGTCCGGATCGATTCCTTCATGCACAAAGGAAAGACGCACACCCCGGCCCTGGTGTTCCAGTGCGCATGTGACGGTCCGGTGAGCGAGATTGGCCGGATCCGGATCGGACCACCGGACGGACGGCATCCGCTCCCTGCCGTAGGCGAGAACCTGCACGTCGACGACGCCGGAGGGTCCGGTGCACGGTCATGCGACGCCCCGCACACCGGCCTCTGCACCGTTTCGTCGAGCTACGCACGGTCGGACCATGACGACTGAGCCATGACGACTGAATTATGACGACGAACGCCACGCGCGTACGCAACCGCGACCGGGTGGACGGCCGCCCGCGCGGTGACTTCCGTACGTTCGGCCTCTCCCGGGTGAATCCGCGGGACCAGGCCCACAGCGGATCCCTACCTCGCGTACGCAAGTCCTCCTGGTGAGTCCTGGTAGCTTGCCGCTGTCGTCCGGGCGGCCGGGCGGCCGACCCCCTAGAGCTTGGGAGCGTTGCGGTGACCACGGCTACGGCGAGTACGGCTACGACGCGCAGGGAGACGGCGTCGGCGGAGACCGCTTCGGCGGGGACGGCTGCGGCGCGCACGCGGCCGGCTCTGCGGATCGCGGCCGCCGCCGCGGGGCTGGTGGGCGCGCTGGCGCTGACCGCGTGCAGCGGCGGCGACTCCGGCAACGACTCCTCGGCCACCCCGTCGGGCACGACGTCCGCCGACGCCACGGCCACGGCCGGTACGGCGGGCTCCACGGCCTCCTCCGACGCGCTGCAGGGCAGTTGGATCACCACGAGCGGCGGCAAGATCGTCGCGCTGGTCGTCACCGGCAAGGAGGCCGGGCTCTTCGAGACCGGCGGCGCCGTGTGCAGCGGGACCGCCGGTGAGGAGGCCGGGATGCGGATGATCCATCTCACCTGCACGGACGGCAGCAAGGACCGGGTCACCGGAATGGTGGACTCGGTCAGCAAGAGCGGCATGAAGGTCACCTGGTCCGGAAAATCGGGCGAGGAGACCTACACCAAGGCCGCCGGCGGCAAGCTGCCCTCGGGGCTGCCGACCGCGAGCCTTGGGCAGTAGGGCCGTGTCCGACCGCCGTGCGGCGTGTTCCGGCGGCCTGCGCGGGGCGGCGTGAACGCGCCGGAAAGCGGTCGGAAGCGGGGGCGGGCGCGCGGGGCCCGGGCCGGGGCGTGATGATGCTGGGACACCGTCACGACCTCGATGGGGATCTGCACATGCGCGCCATTCCGCTCACCGTCACCGCCGTCGCCGCCGCCCTCGCCCTTGCCGCCTGCGATGGCGGCGGCTCGGGCTCCAGCGGCAAGAACAGCTCGGCCTGCGAGATCGGCAAGGTCTCCGTCCAGGTCGGCTCCGCGAGCGTCGCGCCGGCCGCGGGGGACACCGGCGAGGTGCCGGTGTCCCTCACCAACCAGAGCGCGCCGTGCACGCTGGACGGCTTCGCCGGCGTCACGCTGAAGGCGGGCGGTACGTCGGCGGCGGTCGCCGCGCAGTCGGGTGCGAAGGGCCAGAAGATCAAGCTCGCCAAGGGCGACTCCGCGACGTTCTCGATCAGCTACGTGCGTGGCAAGGACGGCGACAAGGCGAGCCTCGCGGCCACGTCGCTGACGGTGTCCCTGCCGGGGAGCGACGCGACGGAGAGCTTCCCCTGGAAGTACGGGGCGGTGGCGGGCCAGGGGACGGCGGACAAGCCGAATGCCGCGGTGGGGGCGTTTCAGCAGGCGGGGGACTGATTCGGGGGCGGCGCGATCGCGTTCCGGCCCACCGTCGGTGGGGACTTCTCGCGCAGTTCCCCGCGCCCCTGACGGGACACTCACGGTCGCGTTCCGGCCCACCGCCCGTGGGGACTTCCCGCGCAGTTCCCCGCGCCCCTGACGGGACACTCACGGTCGCGTTCCGGCCCACCGTCGGTGCGAGTTCCTCGTGTCCCTGACGGGGCGCGTTGCGGGTCAGGGGAGTTGGGTGTGTGAGCGGACCTGGGCCCGGTCGGCTGCTCTTGTGCCCTCTGTCCAGCCCGCCTCGTCGGTCACTCCGCGCAGGCGGGTCGTGGTGGTCTCCGGGAACATCTGCTCCACGCGGTCGGTCACGGCCAGCTCTCTCGTGGCCAGGACCGGGAGCAGGTCCCGGGGGGCCTCGGTCTCGGCCACGGCCGACTGCGCGGCTGCTCTGAGTCGGTCGCCGACCCGGTGGGCGTAGGCCGCCAGGAAGGACTGGCGGAAGGTCTTCGTACGCTTGCGCCCGCTCGCCCGCTGCGCCGCCTCCGCCTTCGTCATCGCGTGCGTGGCCTGCACCAGCAGCGAGGTGTGGAGCAGCTCGACCACCTCCAGGTCCGCCTCGAAGCCGACGACCGTGGTGAAGGCCAGCGGCTCGTTCCACACCGCGCGGCAGTGGTTGGCCGAGGCGACCGCGTCCAGCAGCACCGCCTTGGCCTGCTCGTACGGCGGCTCGACGCCGATCCGGCAGGCCCCCGGCGCGTCCGGCGCGGGCGCACCCGCGGCGAGCAGCGCCTCGTCCACGCTGTGCCGGGCCATGAGTTCCTGTGCCTTGGCGCTGAGCGCCTCCGCCTCCTCCGGAAAGCCGGTCGCCTCGGCCTTGGCGAGCAGCGCGCGGATCCGGGTGAGCATGCGGGACTCCGGCCGGTGCGCGGTCGCAGCGGGTCGGGGCTCGTCGAGCGGCTCCAGGGCGGGCAGCCGCAGCAGCAGGCGGTAGAGCTCCAGGACGGCGGTGGCGTGCGAGAAACGGTCGCCCACGCGTGCCTGGCCGGCCTCCGGCAACACGTCGAGCTGCGCCTGCCAACGGGGGCCGCGCGGCCGGTCGTCCGGTACCTGCGCCCGGATCAGCCCGGCGGCGAGCCGGACGTGCGGCTCGTCCAGCTCACGCCGCACCAGCCGTACGACGTCGGCGGGCTGCCAGCCACGCCGCCAGGCCGCCGCGACGAACTCCCGGCCCCGGTGCGCGAGTTCCGCGTCCGCGCCGGAGTCGGCCGCGAGGAGGGACGCGCCCGTGTCGAGGCCGGAGTCGGTGTTGTCGTACAGGGCGCTCTGGAAGGCTCGGTCGACGGTGCTGGGCTGGCTGCTGGTCACGTGTCGATCGTGCCACGCCGCACCGACAGCGGCGGGCGGCCGTCCACACCCTGTGGACAACCCCCACCCTCCCGCCGCCGGGGCGACCCGCCGACAGGCTGTCAACCCGTGGTTGACAGTGAAGGGGTGTCAACCTATGGTTGACACATGGCTACCGACCCGAACATCACGGCATCCGTACGCCTCGACGACCTCATCGCGGCGATCAAGAAGGTGCACCCCGAACCCCTCGACCAGCTCCAGGACGCGGTGATCGCCGCCGACCACCTGGGCGACGTGGCCGACCACCTGATCGGCCACTTCGTCGACCAGGCCCGGCGCTCGGGCGCGTCCTGGACCGAGATCGGCAAGAGCATGGGCGTGACCCGGCAGGCGGCGCAGAAGCGCTTCGTACCGAAGGAGTCCGCCGACCTCGACCCGAGCCAGGGCTTCGACCGCTACACCCCGCGCGCGAGGAACGTGGTGATGGCGGCCCACAACGAAGCGCTCGCGGCCCGCAACCCCGAGGGCCGCCCCGAGCACCTGGTCCTCGGCCTGCTGGCCGAACCGGACGGCGTCGCGGCGAAGGCGATCCTCGCGCAGGGCGTCCTGCTCGACACCGTGCGCCAGGCGGCCACGGCCGCGCTGCCGCCGGCCTCGGACGACATCCCCGACCTCGTCCCCTACGGCCCGGAGGCCAAGAAGGCCCTCGAGCTCACCTTCCGCGAGGCCCTCCGCCTCGGCCACAACTACATCGGCACCGAACACCTGCTGCTGGCCCTCCTGGAACACGAGAACGGCGACGGCGTCCTCAGCGGGCTGGGCATCACCAAGCCGGCGACCGAGGAGTACGTGGCCAAGGTGCTCTCGCTGCTGCTGGAGCAGAAGAAGGCGGCGTCCGAGGCGGCGGGATCGGCGGTGGCGGCGGGCGGCGCGGAAGAGGACGGAGTCGGCTGAAAGGCCCACCGAAGGCTGAATGGCCAGGTCAGAGTCATTGTCAGTGGTGGGTGCCACACTCGCAGCATGACCGACCGGTGGGCTCTCGCTCCGGCCGAGGACGGTGGCGTGGACGTCGCCCCCCTCGGTCCGGACGGGCTGCCCGCCGGGCCGGTGCGGCGGGAGCCCGATCTCGCCGGGGCGGTCAGGGGCCGCCCGGAGGTGACGCGCTGGGTGTGGCGGTCGACCGCCGAGGTCTACCCGCGTCTGCTCGCCACGGGGGTGCGAGTGGAGCGGTGCTACGACATCGAGGACGCCGAGACCCTGCTGCTGGGCCACGAGGGACGGTCCGGCGAGCCGCGCTCGGCCGCCGCCGCCCTGGCCCGCCTCCGCGGCGGCCCCGTACCGCCCGACCCGCCGCAGCGCGCGGCGGAACCGGGCGCCCAGTCCCCGCTGTTCGAGCCTCAGGGCACCGCCCGCCTGACGCTCGACGAACTTCTCGCGGTCTACGCGGAGCAGCAGCGCCGGCACGACCGGGCCGCACACCCGGACCGGATGCGGCTGCTGACCGCCGCCGAGTCGGCGGGGATGCTGATCGCCGCCGAGATGAACGGCGCGGGTGTGCCCTGGAGCGCCGAGGTCCACCGCGAGGTGCTGCGCGAACTGCTCGGCGAGCGGTACGCGGGCGGCGGCGAGCCGCGCCGGCTGGCCGAGCTGGCCGACGAGGTGTCGGCCGCCTTCGGCAGGCGGGTGCGCCCGGATCTGCCGGCCGATGTGATCAAGGCCTTCGCCCAGGCCGGGATCAAGGTGAAGTCCACCCGTCGCTGGGAGCTCTCGACCGTCGACCACCCGGCGGTGAAACCGCTCCTGGAGTACAAGAAGCTGTACCGGATCTGGGTGGCACACGGCTGGACCTGGCTCCAGGACTGGGTGCGCGACGGCCGTTTCCGGCCCGAGTTCCACGCGGGCGGTACGGTCACCGGGCGCTGGGTGACCAACGGCGGGGGCGCGCTGCAGATCCCCAAGGTGATCCGGCGGGCCGCGGTCGCCGACCCCGGGTGGCGGCTGGTCGTGGCCGACGCCGACCAGATGGAACCGCGCGTGCTGGCGGCGATCTCCCGCGACCCCGGGCTGATGGAGGTCGCCGGACGCGAGACCGACCTCTACCAGTCCGTCTCTGACCGCGCCTTCTCAGGCGACCGCCAGCAGGCCAAGATCGCCGTCCTCGGCGCGGTCTACGGCCAGACCTCCGGCGACGGACTGAAGAACCTGGCCGCGCTCAGACGCCGTTTCCCCAAGGCGGTGGCCTACGTCGACGAGGCCGCGCGGGCGGGCGAGGAGGGCCGGCTGGTGCGCACCTGGCTGGGCCGGACCTGCCCGCCGGCGACCGGCGCGGGCGATGGCACCGAGGAGGCGGGGATGCCCCAGGAGGAGCCGGAGGAGCAGGCCGCCGAGGGCTGGGTGCCGGGCTACGCCTCCACCAACTCCCGTGCCAGAGGCCGCTTCGCGCGCAACTTCGTGGTCCAGGGCAGCGCCGCCGACTGGGCCCTGCTGATGCTCGCGGCGCTGCGCCGGACCTGCGCGGACCTCGCCGCCGAGCTGGTCTTCTTCCAGCACGACGAGGTGATCGTGCACTGCCCCGAGGAGGAGACCGAGACGGTCGTGGCGGCGATCCGGGACGCCGCCGACCTGGCCGGACGGCTCACCTTCGGGCAGACGCCGGTGCGGTTCCCCTTCACCACGGCTGTGGTGGAGTGCTATGCCGACGCGAAGTGATCAGTCGCCGGGTGCCAGCAGGCCACGCAGCTCCGCGAGGACGTCCGGCTCGTCCGTGCCGTCCAGGGCCGTGAGGGCCTCGCGCCAGACGCCGTACGCCTCGTCGGCGCGCCCCTGCTCGCGCAGGAGCAGACCGAGTTGGTGGCGGGCGAGACCGCCGCTGTAGCGGTCGGCGCGGGCGTCGGCGCGGCGCAGGAGTTCGGCGCACTCGCGGTGCGCGCGGTCGGCCCGGCCGAGGGCACGCAGCGCGCGGACCAGACCGAGCCGGGTCTGGGACTCGCCGTGCCAGTCACCGTGGCCGCCGAGGATGCGCAGGCTCTCCTCGAAGTGCGCGGCGGCGGCCCCCGGTTCACCGAGGCGGAGCTGGGCGTAGCCGATGTTGCAGTGCGCCGAGTGCTGCAGGATGACGGCGCCGATCGCGTCCCCGATCGCGAGGGAGCGCCGGTGCTGCTCGATGGCGGCGCGCGGGTCGGTGTGCTCGTAGAGGTTGCCGAGGTGGCTGTGGGTGACGGCCTCGCCGTAGGGGTCGTTCAGCTGCCGGGAGTAGTCCAGGCTCTGCCGCAGCGCCTCGCCCGACTCGTCGTACCGGCCGAGCCCCTCCAGCAACAGCCCACGGTTGTTCAGGCCGCGCCGGATCCAGGAGACCATCCCCAGCCGCCGCCACAGGGCCAGCGCCCCGTCCGTCAGGGCGAGGGCCTCCCGCTGCCGGCCGGTGAGGAAGCGCAGGCCGGCCAGGTCGCCCAGGGCGTAGGCCTCGGCGGGCTCGTCGCCGAGACGCCGGGCTGCGGCCAGCGCGGCGGTGCCGAGCACCTCCATCTCGGCGACCCGGCCGCTGCGCAGGACGTAGGGATAGAGGAGGCGGACGAGCGTGGAGAGGTAGGCGCTGATCTGCGCGTCGGCGGTGTCGGCGTACCGCTCCACCAGGGCGACGATGTTCTCCAGTTCCATGTCGCCCCAGGCGAAGGCGTGCTCGGCGCACTCGAAGGGCGGCATGGCGGCGGCGTACGGCTGGTGCTCGGGGGGCTGGGCGGTGGTGGGCCGGCGGCGGTCGCCCTGGTCGCGTCCGGGTTCGACGATCGCGAGGAGGGCGCGTTCGGCGACGGCGGCGAACCAGCGCAGGGCGGCGAGAGCGGCCTCGGTGCGGTCGGTGCCGCTTGTGCGGTCGGTGCCGCTTGTGCGGTCGGTGCCGTTCGTGCCTTCAGTGCCGTCCGTGGCGTCAGCGCCGTTCGTGTGACGGCCGGTTCCGTCGGGTTCTTCGGCCAGCTCGCGGGCGAAGTCCCGCACCAGGTCGTGCAGGGTGTAACGGCCGTACGCGGTCTCCTCCAGGAGGGCGACGTCGACCAGGCGGTCCAGGGCGGCCTCGGCGCGGCGCTCGTCGGTGCCGGTGAGCCGGGCCACCAGGGGGGCTCCGTAGGTGGGCAGGTCCAGGGCGCCGAGGTGGCGCAGGACGAGGGCGGCGTCGCGATCGGGGGCGTGGTCGGAGCCGCCGAGGGCGTCATGGGCGACGGCAAGGGAGCGCCGGACGCTCAGGTCGTCGTATTCGAGGTGGTGCAACCTGTCCTCGGTGGCGGCCAGCTGACCGGCCAGCACCTCGGGGGTGAGCGCACGACGGGCGGCCAGCCGGGCGGCCACGACCCGCAGGGCGAGCGGGAGCCGGCCGGTGAGACGGACGAGCGGGTGACCGGCGTCGATCTCCGCGCGCCCGCTGACCGCCCGCAGCAGCGCCGCGCTGTCCTCGCCGGTCAGCGGCCCGAGCGGGAACCGGCGGGCGCCGTCGAGCGCGGTGAGCGGCGAACGGCTGGTGACGATCACCACGCAGCCGGGGCTGCCGGGGAGCAGCGGCCGCACCTGGGCGGCGTTCGCGGCGTCGTCGAGCAACAGCAGGGTGCGGGTCGGCGCGAGCAGGGAGCGCAGCAACGCGGCGGCCGCGTCCGGGTGTTCGGGGATGTGCCGGGGATCGGCACCGAGGTCCCGCAGCAGCGCGGCGAGCGCCTGGCCGGGGGTGAGCGGCGGCATGCCGGGAGTGGCACCGTGCAGGTTGATGTAGAGCTGGCCGTCGGGGAAACGTTCCCGCAGCTGATACGCCACATGCAGCGCGAGCGCGCTCTTGCCGACGCCGGCCATGCCGCTGAGGACGACGAGGGCGGGGGCGGGGGCGGGGGCGGCTTCGCCTTCGGCCCTCGTGTGCCCACCCGCACTACCCGTGGCGGTTTCGTGGTCGGGTGCGGGTGGCCCCTGTGGGGCGGAATCGCCGTCGGCGACCGCGGGCTGATGGGTGAGAGCGTGGGTCAGTTCCTCGCATGTGGCGGTGCGACCCGTGAAGTGGGCCGGGGGCGGGGGAAGTTGGGCGGGGCGGAGGGACGGGGAGCCGTCGCGCGCAGAACCTGGGGCAAGGGGCTGGTCGGGACCAGCGCCTTCGGCTTTCGGCTGACGGTCAGGTGACGCGCCCCCCAGGGGCGCGGGGAACTGCGCGACCGGCCACAACGCGCCCCCACCCGACCCACCCCCCGAGGCACCCTCGTGCGTCAGTGCTCCCCCCACCGCGCCACTCCCCCGCAGCACCTCCACATGGGCCCGGCGTACCGCAGGGCCGGGCTCGACGCCGAGTTCCTCTCTCAGACGGTTGCGCAGATCGCGGTGGACGGCGAGGGCCTCGGCCTGTCGGCCGCTGCGGTGGAGGGCGAGCATCAGCTGGCGGTGATAGGCCTCGCGGAGCGGGTACTCCGCGACGAGCGCGGCCAACTCCGGTACGACGCCGCCCAGCCGGGGTCCGCCGAGGGCGAGCTCCGCGTCGTAGCGCCACTCCAGGAGCAGCAGCCGGGCCTCCTCCAGGCGCTGCACGAAGGCGAGGCCGCCGAGTTCGGCGGGGAGGCCGCCGAGCGGGCTGCCGCGCCAGAGATCGAGCGCGTCGGCGCAGGCGCGCAGTACCGGCGCCCACTCCCGCCGCGCGTGCGCCGCGCGCGCCTGGGCCACTCGGGCGTCGAACACGTCGACGTCCAGTTCACCGTCGTCGACACGCAGCAGATATCCGGGCGGTACGGCCCGCAGCCGCTCCGGATCGTCGAGGAGCCGGCGCAGCCGGGTGACGTGGTTGTGCAGCGAGGCGCGCGCCGACACCGGGGGCGCCCCGCCCCACAGCGCCTCCCTCAGCGACTCGACGGAGACGACCCGCCCGGCCTCCAGGAGCAGCGCGGCGAGCAGTGCGCGCACCTTGGGGCTGCCGATGGGGCGTACGTCGGCCGCGTCGTAGAGAACCGGAGGTCCCAGCAGTCCGAACCGCAGCTCGTACCGCCGCATCACTCCGCCCCTCGCCTCCCCGCACGGCGGAGGTGCCCGCCGGTTCTGGATCCTGGCGGAATTGCATCCCGTAGGGGATGAGTTCCCGCCACCTTCGCTGTGCCGGTCGGAGCCGGAATCCGCTGGGTTCCCGGCCTGTTCCCGGACTCGTACGGCGGCTTCTCGCCAACCGGTTCGCCACCTCCGAGAAGGCCGCTGGCCACATGTTAGCGATCCGTTGGCGAGCCCTGATGTGATCTTCGCATCGGATCGGGTCCAACGGCGCACGCGTAGATCGCGTAACTCGGGGGAGTGTCGCCGCAGACCAGGGTCCGGGGACGCGAGAGGGTTCCGGTCGTCGGAGGTGAACGACCGGGGCCCTCGTCCCGTTTCCCGAACGGATTACGAGCTCCCCAGACCCAGCCCCGGCCCCGGCTCCCCGGCTTCAGACGACGGGCGGGCGACCTAGACGGGTGAGCCGCCAGACCGTGCGCCAGCGCATGGGGCGGCGCTCCCCGGCCGGCTCGCGCAACCCCTCGGCGAAGCCCGCGAACCAGGCCCGCAGGCCGCCCGTCGAACGGGTGCGCAGGAGCGTGATCAGTATCCAGACGCCGAGGTGGATCGGGATGAGCGGCAGGGGCAGCCGACGGCGGGTCAGCCAGACGCGGTTGCGGGCGGTGACCCGGAAGTAGACGGCGTGCCGGGCGGGCGAGGTCCGGGGGTGCTGGAGGAGCAGCTGGGGCGCGTAGAGGATCCGCCAGCCGGCGTCGGCGGCCCGCCAGGCGAGGTCGGTCTCCTCGTGCGCGAAGAAGAACTCGGCGGGCCAGTCGCCGGTCTCGGCGAGCATGGCCATGCTCAGGGCGTGGCCACCGCCGAGGAAACCGGTGACGTACCCCCCGCGCATGGGGTCGGCGTTGCCGACGCGCGGCACGTGCCGCCGCTGGGTCACGCCGCGCTCGTCCGCGATACGGAAGCCGACGATGCCGAGCCGGGGATCGGCGGCGAACAGATCCCGTACCTGCCGGAACACCTCCACGTCGACGAGCAGGCCGTCGTCGTCCAGTTCGACGACGACATCCACATCGCCGAACGCGCGCAGGGCGGCGAGGGCGACGTTGCGGCCGCCGGGGCAGCCGAGGTTGTCCTCGACGTCGACGGTGGTGACCTCGCCGGGCAGGTCGAGCCGGTCGGCGAACTCGGGCAGCCGGCAGCCGTTGCCGACGATCACGATGCGGTCGGGGGCCAGGTCCTGCTTGGCGACGGACCTGAGCAGGGCGTCGACTTCGTCGGGCCGGTTCCCCATGGTCACCACGGCGACCCCCAGCCTCGGCTCCGCCATGCCCCTCACCCCATCCGGCCGACGGCGGTGCCCGCTCCCTGACCGAGCAACACTCGCCGTTAACCAAGATGTTGCCTCACGTGCGGCCGTGGTCCTGGCTTCGGTTTAGTTTGCAGGCCTTTTACGGTGTTTTTCCCTGGGGAGGGCGAACCCCGGGTCCGGCGATGCGGTGAGGCAGCCCCCGCGTCCTGGCGTGCGCCACCAGATCCGGTCCGGCACCCGCACGACCGGGTCCGACCGACCCGGCACCCATGCGGCGAGCGGACACCCCCGACCACGGGCCGAACGAGAAAACCCCAGGCCGGAAGAGGTCCGGCCTGGGGTTCCAATGGAGCCGCTTTCGGGATTCGAACCCGAGACCTACGCATTACGAGTTGTCGGATCTTGGTCCGGAGGCGTCCGAGGACGTCTGTCGGATCGGCAAAGCCGCTGGCCGTACGCCCTCGTGGACTTGAGTGGACGACTGCGGAGCATGGTGGAGCGGAGCACAAACGAGACCGTGACTGAGACCCCAGCCGCCACGGGTGACACCGGCTGCCACGGATTTAAAGACCGATCGCATGTCGAGCGCCGGTAGTTGGCCGCTAGATCGTTGCGACGAATCGCGGTGTCCGGCAGGAGGGGCGACATAGCTTTGTCTACCTAGGTAGACGCAGGTCGCCTACCTAGGTAGATTGGCGGCATGCCAGAGGTGAGGATGACACCGCACACCCAAACGGTGCTGCGTGCGCTCCTTGGACAGGGGGCGGACGGCGAACGACGCTCAGTGGTGCTGAGTGAGGGACTGTACGGACTCAAGCTGTCGGAGATGACGAGGCTGCCGAACGGCACCCTCTTCCCACTCCTCGAACGCCTCCGGCAGGCTGGCTGGGTAGAGCGGTACTGGGAGCAGGACCAGGCCGCTGAAACCGAAGGCCGCCCCCGCCGCCGCTACTACCGCATCACCCCCAAGGGCGCCGAACGCGCCCCTCACGCCCTCGCCGCAGCCACCGCCGCCGGGTTGGCCAGCGGCCGTCCCATCGCTCCCGCACCAGCCAGCGACCGTCCCACGGCCCCCGCACCAGCCAGCGACCGTCCCACCGCCGCCCGACCCGGCCTCGCGGGAGGAGCCGGGTGAACGGCTACGGTACCGGCGAGGAAGAGCCGGAACACTACCCCCGGCTCGATCGGGGGCCCCGGTGGAGGCGGCTGCGCAAGCCCGTTCGGCCGACCGAAGGCGCAGAAGTCGGTTGCACCTGCATCACTGTGCTTCGGCTTGTGGCCCGCCTCCTACCCAGGGACGAGCAGACCGAGTGGCTGGAGGAGCAGCACGGCTACCTGACGGACCTGCCTGGCCTCTGGTCCCGATGGTCGTGGATCGTTAAGCAGTTCCTCGCAATGCCGCGGTACGTGTACACGGTGCGTACCGGCCGCTCCGACTCGCTGCGGCGCGAGCCAGCCGATATGGATGCGCCGCCCGACGCCCTACGCGAGCTGATCGATATTGATGCGGTGCCGGGAGGAATGTCAGCCGCCTCACCTGTTTCGGGCCTGGCGAACCGGGTGGATCAGCTGGGCGCCCCCGCAGTGCGGCTGGCCTGGGCTGTGGCCGTCCTCGGTTCTGAGGCGACGCCGGCCCTGGCTGCGTCCGTGGCGGCGCTCTGCCCGGCCGAGGCTGTGACGGCAACAGACCTGCTGCGGTCCGCGCGGATTGTCATCGATGGCCCGATGCCGAAGTTCGTGCACCCGCTCATTGCCACAACGGTCTATCAGAGCATCCCATGCGCCCTGCGCTACGCGATGCACGACAAAGCCGCCTGGGACTTGGCGGATGCGGGGCACGGTCCAATGGTGACGGCGCGGCATCTGTTGGAAACCCCGCCCGAAGGTGACCGCTGGGTCGCTCGGCAGCTGTATGACGCGGCCCGGGAGTACCAGCACCGCGGTGCTCCCGAAGCCGCGCGGCGCTACCTGAGACGCGCGCTGAGCGAACTCGGTTTGCCAGCACTGGAGAAGGAGTCGGAATGACAACTCCACACTCGTCGGCTCCCCCGCCCGCGCCGGACTCGTCGAGTCCGGATGCCGAGCCGCTACTGAGCCAGCGCGCGGTCGTGGTGTTCCTCGCTGCCGCATTCATCGGTGCCGTCGTCGGCGTTCTGACTTTCTTCAGCGCGGGCCACGTTGCAGCTGCCTTGCTCGCTGGCCTCACAGGCTTCGGCACCAGCACTCTCGGCCTGCACAAACTGATCGGCAACTGACCACGTTCGGAGGTTCCGTGACTCAAGTTGCCCCTACTTTCCCAACCGACCCTGGAAAACACTCAGGGGCCTGACCTGGTGTGACGCTCTCGGGGTGGCGGGATTTGAACCCACGACCGCTTCGTCCCGAATGATGTGCGGAGAGGTCGCTGGGCAGGGGCGTTTGGCTCCTGCGCAGGCCAGGGCGTTGGGACGATTTGGTTTCAGCGAGTGGCGATCCGTACGACTTCCTTGAGCCACTCCCTGCTCACTCCCCGGAGTTGGTCCGTCAGGGCAACGAGTCAACCGGCACCCACTTTAGGAGCGAGGTTGGGCGATCATGCGTGCGACCCGCGGATTCCCTGTCGTGGGCGGAGTCTGGCCGGGCGCACCGCTGTGTACCTCGATTCCCCGTGAGTCCCCGTCCGTTCTGGCACGAGAGTGGCACAGCCTGTGGCACCGACGGATGGATCACCTCGAACCTGCCGCCCAGGCAGCGTGAACGATCGGGCATCACCCAGCGGTCAGCGAGCCGCCTCTCAGCTGGGTCGAGGGTGAGCGTCACGCCTGTGGCCCCCGTGCACGCTGCACGAGGGCCACAAAGTGCTCGGCTTAACGTGTGGCTGAAGCCGGTCAACCAGAAGTGGTCAGCGTCATCTCCCGTACTGCACGGGTCGCCCGGTCGACAACGTCGCGCCTGCCTGGGGGAAGCCCCTGAGCTTGCGCAATGACGAGGGCTTCGAGCAGGAATTGCAGCAGGTCAAGGCGCACATCTTCGGCTGCGTGACCACTAGGCAAGAGCCACTCGCGCTCGAAAACGAGGCGATTGTCCTCAGCAATGCCAACGGTCACATAGCGTGACGAGCGAGCGTTGAAGACTAGGCCGTCCAGGAGGTCAGCCGACTCGCACTCTTCCAAGTGATCGGCATCGTCGCTGTCGATTGGGGCGTAGACCCAGATAGAGAATCTGTCGGGGACGTAACCAACGGCACGCCAAAACAGATGATCTGCATCCGGCTGCTTCAGAACGCCCAGCGTGGGCACGCCGTTGAATCTGTCCAGGATCTCGACTCGTTCGGTGGCGGCGTGAGGGATCCATGCCAGGTTCCCCAAGACGGGCATAAGGGCCTTATCCATCGCAATCACCTCCCGCTTTGTCTTCCTCAGTGAAGCACGCATTGAACGCCTCAGCCATGACTTCATCCCACTCCGCCGGCTCTCCTGATGTCACATCCGGCGGGAAGGCACTCACATGAAGAGGGTTCCCCCTGGTAGGCGAATGTACGACTCGGAAGTTACGTTCCCGTAACCGCCCAGCCGTGGTCACCCTCCGGTCTGCGCCAGCCTGGAACATCTTCGTGACCAGCAGAGAGGCCGCTGCAGCATCGACTTCGCCGATGATGAGCGACATCTCGGTCTCACCGATCTCAGGCCGAAGCTTGTCTCGAAAGCCTTCCCCAACTGGCGGTTTCTCGCCGTACTGGGTGAGGTTCATGTCATCCGGAATCTCGCGAACCGGTATTCGGCTGCCCCCCAACAGGCATCCCCCTCATGCCGCGCAAGCTTGCTGACGACTACTAACTGTGCACAGAGAACCACACCCGGGTAGTCGTAGTGACAAGTGTCACTCCATCGGCTGACCATCACAAGGGTGATTCCTCGATTGATCGGTCTTGTCGTTGTTAGACGTTGCAGGACCAGGGCTCCTCACCTAACCCCGCTCCTAGCTCCCATCCCGTCTGCCGTCGGCCCACCCTGAGCGCCCCTGCCGGAGGTCGTTCTGACCGTGACAGCTTCTCTACGGTGATCGACTCATACCCCGGCTAGCCTCGTGGGCGCGCGTCGGCGCAGCGCGGGCGGAGCGGGCCGAAGGCAGGAGCGTCGCCCGCGGCGGATCCGGGAGCGCGCCCGGCGGAGCGGAGCGCAGCCAGCTTGATGAAGTGGGGAAATTTGTACGGCGCTGGGAGCGCAGCGGCTTCCAAGCGGCCAGACGTTGCCAGCGACTAAGGCCGTGATCTGGCCATTCACCTTCGTCCTGGACCCAACAAATAGCGCTTTGGCCGCAGGTTGGCCGCACGCCCCCTCCGGCGCCCCATCCTGAGGGAGCTGGACCATGCGCCTTCTAGGCAATGTCGATGCCCAGTGCCATGTCCGGTCGGCAGGCCGGACACGCCTGGGCACCGACCGCCTGTTGGCTGAGCGCCAGTTCCGCCTGCCGGAGCGTGCACTCAGACGCTGGCCGTTCGACCGCCGTGCAGCCACCGATGTGGACATACGCCGGCCTCGGATGGTCAGGCCGGATCTTGGGCTCCAGCATGTACGTCCCGAGCCTCAGCTTCATCCGCCTCGGACCCTGCTGGGGCGGCTGCGCTGCATGAGGCTTCCGCCGTGTCTCGGCTTCGGCGATCGCCGCCTGGACGGCATCGCGCTGGAGACGCAGATAGGTACCGACGGTCTCGTGGTCGGCCATCTGCTTGTCGAGGTGCGCGAGGATCACGCGCAGGCGCGCGGGGTCCGGAGGCAGCATCTCGCTCATACGTTCGATTCTAGAGTTAGAATCCTGCTCCAGCCCCCCACGGGACAAACCCGGCAGGCGACACCTTGACGACATCGCCGGACGCCCCCCGCGCCTCTGCCAACCTGAGGATCATGGCTCACCGCCCGTAGCCGTTCCATGCAACTCTCGCCGGCGCCCAGCCGAATACTGACCCGACATGGGGACGCGTACGCTCCGTGCTGGAGAGCGAGACATCCAGCCGGTCTGCAGAGGGGACTGAACTGAGGTGGGGGCACGCAGTAGGACATCGGGCAGAGAAAGGTCGACGGTCACCATTCGCCACGAGAGTCGGCAGGCCCTGCGGTGACGGACTACACCTTCCAGGCGATAGGAGCCGGATCCGTCGCCGCCCATCGCATCGGGACAGCGATCACCGGCCCGGTCAACGTTCTGACGACCGAGTTGCTGAACTCGGCGCGCGATGTCCAGGCACCTGTCGGACTCACGAACCTGCCGCCGCTCCCCCTGTGTTTCGGCCGAACGAGCGAGCTGGGCTGGCTGCGCGGCACGCTCGGGCAGCCGTCCGCCGGGACTGCCGTCGTCCAAGGCCTCGGTGGCGTCGGAAAGAGCACCCTCGCGCTTGCGTATGCCCACAGACACCGTCGCGACTACACCGTCATGTGGTGGGTTGCCGCCGCATCACCCGACCACATCGAGCAATCCCTGGCCGACCTCGCTCTGCGACTGATCCCCGTGTGGGCTGGCAGCGCGTCTACCGAAGAACGCGCCGCCTGGGCGATGTCGTGGCTGCAGTGGCATCCGGGGTGGCTGCTGATCTTCGACAACGTTGAGGATCCGGCCGATCTGCAGCCCTACGTCAGCACGTCTAACGGCCACGTCATCGCCACCAGCCGACGATCAGCTAGCTGGCCGACATCCGTCGCAACGCTGGCCCTCGACGTACTCGACCTGGCTGCAGCGAGTGAACTCCTCTGCAGCCAGGTACTGGGCACGACTTCGCCGACCCACCGTCAGATACAGGAGACCCGGGCCCTCTCAGCTGATCTGGGGCAGCTTCCCATCGCCCTGAAGCAGGCCGGCGCCTACCTCGCGCAGAATCCGACGATCAGCATCGAACGTTACCGCCGAAGGCTGATAGGCGCGTTGGACAAGGCTCCCGAAGGTATAGACCCAGAACGCACCGTCGCCCGGATCTGGCGCCAGACGATTAGCACCCTCACGGAGCGCAACCCCCTGGCAGTCCGCGTCCTGTCCACACTGGCGTGGCTGGCCCCCGACGACATCCCAGTTGGACTGCTGATCCCTACAACCGACGACAGCGACGACGTTCACGAAGCCCTAGGGGTGCTTGCTGTCTACTGCATGGTCTCCCTCACTCAGGACTCGGTGAGCATCCACCGCCTCGTCCAGACCACACTCCGGAACCAGCAGCCCAAGGGTGACAGCGGGCCAACCGGCAGGCTAGAGGCCGAACGGCTGCTGAGCGCTGCGGTCGCCCCCCTGGGAGAACCGCCCGACTCTGGCCGGTCCCCCGCCTGGGATCGGCTGCTCCCGCACCTCGTCGCGCTTGCCACCAGCACTCCTGACGGACACGCTGACACCTTTCTCGCCGGACGGTACGTGAGCGCTGCGGACTATCTCCATGGCCTCGGTCACGACGCCCGCGCCGTCCCGCTGCTCAAGGCGGCCCTCGCCCGCTTGGAAGCGATCGTCAGCGCCGAGCACGAACTCACTATGAAGGTCCGTGCGAACCTGGCCAACGCGTATTACGGAGCAGGGGACTTCGGCCGCTCCATCGCGATCCTCGAACCGATGGTCGCGCAGTGCGCGCAGGTATTTGGCGACTCACATCCGGGAACGCTGACCGTCGCCTCCAACCTTGCCAACTCCTACCTTGAATCCGGCGATCTGGCCCGTGCCGTAGCACTCCACGCGGAAACGTTGGCCCGGCGTAGGAAAGCACTCGGCAACGATCACCCCGACACTCTCGTCAGCTGCGAGGAACTGGCCCGCGCCTACCATGCGTCCGGCGACTTGGATCGTGCTGTCTCTCTGCATGAGGCCACACTCACGCAGTACCAGCGACTCCTTGGACCAACCCACCCTGCAACGCTGTCCAGCCAGCACGGTCTAGCGGCGGTCTACCTCGCTTCAGGCGACCTGTCCCGCGCCATTCCGATGTACACCGCCGTCTTCGCACAACGGCAGCAGGCGCTCGGCGACAGCGATCCCGAAACCATCACCAGCCGGAACAACCTTGCCTACGCCTATCTGGCCGCCGGACGCCCTGACCAGGCAGCGCAGCACCTCAAGACGGCGCTGGCCCGGTGCGAGGAGGTGTACGGCGAGGCGCACCCAGAGACCATTGCCGTCCGTGCGAACCTCGGCTGCGCCTACCGGGACGCTGGAGACTCCACCCGTTCGCTTCCATTGCTGGAGACCGCGGCCGCGCAGAGCGCCCACCTCCTCGGCGATGCCCATCCCCAGACCCTGACCACCAGGAACGGGCTGGCGCGGGCATACCAGGCCGCCGGCCACAATGGACGGGCGATCGCCCAGTACGACACCATCCTCAAGCACCGTGCTGCGCTGCTCGGCGAGACCCACCCCCATACCCTCGCCACCCGAAGCGGCCTCGCGAATGCACACCTCGCGGCGGGCGACCCAGATCGCGCCGTCCCGCTGTTCGAAACCGTCGTCGCCCAGTGCGAGCAGGTCTTCGGCGAGTCCCACCCGGACACCCTGTCCAACTACATCGGCTTAGCCGACGCACTGCGCCAGACGGACGATCCGGCACGGGCCGTGTCCCTCTCGGAGGCAACGCTGGAACGGTGCATCCGTTCGCTTGGTGAGGAGCATCCGCACACCATGGTGTGTCGGAGCAACCTGGCCATCGCACACCTCGCAGCCGGTGACGCTCCACGCGCCGTTCAGGTCCTCGAAGCCGCCGTGCGCAACGCCAGTCTTATCTTCGGCGAAACGCACCCACACACGGTCACTAGCCGGACGAACCTGGCCGCCGCCCACTTTGAGTCCGACAACGCGGCACAGGCAGTCGCCGTCCTGGAGGACGTCCGCGCCCAGCTGGAGACCGAACGAGGCCGCGTCAACTCGCAAACACTTCACTGCACCGCCATGCTGGCCCGCGTCCTCGGTGGGTCCGGGGACCTCGCCCGGGCGACCGAACTGCTGGAGCACAGCGTTGCGCTCACTGAGAAGGAACTCGGCGTTACCCACCCGGACACAGTCAAGCAACGGCAGTACTTGGCCGAGACCTACCGGGCCGACGACCGACCCGATCTGGCTGTGCCGCTGTACGAAGCCATCCTCACCCACTGGCAGCGGACCCTCGGCGACCACCCGAATGTCCTGAGCACCCAGCTCACCTTGGCGGACACCCACCAGGAAGCCGGTGCACACCAAAAGGCGATCGCTGTCTATCGCATCACCCTCGGCCGGATCGAGCCCACCCTGGGCCCGGAGAACCCTCTCGTCGCACGGATCCGCGCAAGGATCGACGCAGCCGAATACGCCGCTTCGAAGTCTGACGGTTAGTTCTCCATTGAAGCTCTCCGTGTCCCTGGTCAGCGATCTGCCAGTCGGGAGCGTAGCCAGGCGGCGCCAGGGGCGGGAAGGTGCTCGCTGGCTCGCTTGGGGTAAGACCGGTCAGGTCCCGCGAATGCAGAGTTGGCGCGTACACGCTGGCTGGGCGGCTTAATCTGATGTCCTGGCGTCAGTCATTGACAGGATTTCGGTGGTGGGTAGTGGGAGCGGAGATCGTGCAGTTTGTGGAGCAGGCAGGGCCGTATCTAAGCGCGGCTCTGGGTGCCTATGGTGCGGGGGTAATGGCCCGAGCTGAGGACGCTGCGGTGGGAGCCACGGCGAATGCAGGGCGCAGCATCTTGCACGCGGTCTGGCGGCGCCGGAGCCCGGCCGGACGGCCCGAGCTGGAGGCGGCGGTGCGTGAGGCGGCCGAGGAGCCGGAGGACGCCGATGCTGCAGCCGCGCTACGCCAGCAGATCAAGCGGACGCTAAGAGAGAATCCGCAGTTGCTTGCCGAATTGGCCGCCCAGCTTCCCCCGACCGGCGCGGTGACGATCACCGCGTCCGGTGAACGGTCTATCGCCGCACAGACGATCGGCACGGCCGTCACTGGAGACAACACAACGATCCGTCCATGACCCACCCCCATCCCGAACGCGGCGCCGGTCCCACCGCCTCGGATCACCAGCCCGTGGCAGCGAACCGAATCGAAGCTGCCACCTGCTACTGAACTGTCGCGGCGTCGACGTTGGTCATCGGTTGAGCGCCCTTCCGCTGTCTGGGAGGGCGCTCGTGCGTGAACACCGCACAATGAGTTGTCCGATCTTGGTCCGGAGGCGTCCGCGAGTATCCGCAACACACCCATCCCTGCTACTCAAGGGCCATTTCCGTCTCCCAAGGACGGTGGCGGACATGCACGGACCGAGCAGCTACAGAGACCATGGTTGAGACCGTGCCCGGCATCTGGGCGGCCCTTCATGCGCCGCATCACCGACGCCGGGACCGCCTTGGATGGTCTGCCTCGCCAAGAAGGCGGTCCAACACATTAAGCGCCGCCGCCTTGCGCTCTGGACACCGTGACCAAATCGCCGGGCAGACGACAAGGAAGAAGATAAGCAAGACCAGAACCAGGGTCGGGGCAACAGCGACTACGGCGGCCAGATAGTCCGGCCGCATGGCGCTAACCATGGCCCCGGAGCCGAGCCCACCGCTCAGCGCGATAACCCCAGCCATGCGGCGTGACAACTGGCGAGCCGAGCGATCGGGAGTTTCCGGCAGGAGCGGGTTGCCCGTAGGCTCAGACATGAGCGTGCCTTCCTCGATATTGGGTGATGCTCAGACGGCTTCCTGGCTGCTACCAGGGAGCCGTCGCTCTTTAGCGGGGCGACGACTCAGACCGCATGCTGAAATGTGGCACGCCCGCCCGGTGCTGCGGCGACACCCAAGCCGCTCCGTACGGTGCTGATTTGCTAAATAAAAGCCCCCACCCTAACGCATCCATAGATGCGTTGACCTGCTAGTGTAGAGAAAAGCATTGCATTGCGATGTGCAATGGCAACACTGGACCGGCCAGCGCATACACCCCACGGCAGTACCGGACGGGGAGCTGGCGGAGCCCAGGAGGCAGTGTCGGCGCTGCACGTGCATTGATGACCACAACGGGCGGCAGCCTCCCCGGCATTGCGGGTGTGACGCAATCGCGGTTTTACCGTCTTTTTGCTATTGGAGGGCGTCTGGCCATCCTGTGCACCCACTACAACGAGGTCCCCTCGGTCAAAACTCTCTTGCATGGATGCAGGTTTGGCAGCCGCGCTGGGGGCATTGACGGGGGCAGTTGCGACCACTGGGGCGGCATTCGCCACGGGATGGGCGGCGCGGGAACAGGCGAAGATTGCGGCGCGGGGCGAGCACCGACGACAGCGCCGGGACTCACGACAAGAGGCCGATGGTGGCGCCGATGATCGCCGCGGTCATCCAAACATTGAGCTTGGTATCAAGGGTCGGTATCCACTGCACGGCAGCGTCCTGCCGTAGCAGCAGGCATGGGAAGCTTGAACCGGACGGCGAACAGAGTGCGAGGGAGAGCGCGTGTCGCAGCATGTCAGCCCCCGGGGAACCTTCCTGAAGGTCGCGGACGCGGTGAAGGCCCGTATCGAGGCAGAACCCGCGATGACAGAGCTGCCGTCTGCTGCTGATCTCATGCGCGACTACAAGGTCTCGCGTGGGGTCGCGCTCCGGGCGTTCGGAGCTCTTCAGAAGGACGGAATCGCCGAGCCGGTACCGGGTGGGCGGTGGCGCGTCGTACGAGGGGGAGAGCACACCGACCGACGCCCGTTGGAAGAGCGCATCGCGAACATTGTCACGGATGAGGGACTCGAAGTCGGGGCAGCCTTCCCCAGCGCTTCCGTCCTGGCAGAGCGGTTCGGGGTCTCACGTCCCACGGTGACCAAGGCACTGGAGAAGCTGGAGGCCGCCGGCGTGCTGGCGGGAGGAGGACAGGGCAAGGTACGGACAGTCCGTGCCGTGCCGACGCGAGAGGAGCGTTCGTAGCTTGTCGAGGTTGACGGAGTGGGCCTATCCCCTGGCTGAGTCGCTACTCGCTGAGCCGTTGCCGCGCCGGTGGAAGCACTGCCTCGGGGTTGCCGAGAGGGCGCGCACGATCGCACTCATCCTGGGCCAGGATGCGGAACTGTTGGAGGCGGCGGCTGTCCTGCACGACGTTGGGTACGCGCCGGACCTGGCCAAGACAGGCTTTCACCCGTTGGACGGTGCCCGCTATCTCAGGGACGTCGCCAACGCCGACCACCGGGTCATCAACCTGGTCGCTCATCACTCCTGCTCGTGGCTGGAGGCGGAAGCGCGCGGCATGCGCGAAGAACTAGAAGGCGAGTTCCCCCGCGAGCACGAGCACCTGAACGACGCGCTCTGCTACTGCGACATGAACACCACACCCGACGGCACGCCCACGAACCCGATTGATCGAATCAACGAGATCACCGGCCGGTACGGGCCCGACAGCCTGATCGGAAAGTTCATCCGCCGGGCTGAACCCGAAATTCTCGGCTGCACGGCACGCGTGCTCGAACGCGTCGCCGCCTCCAAGCGTCAGCCGATGTAGGGGGCTTTGCGCGTCCGGTCCATGGCGTGCTCGATACGGAGCCGCATCGTGGGGTGCACATCCAGCGCACTCAGGTCGGCTGGAGCTACCCAGCGGACCTGAGTCGTCTCGTTGCTCGTACGGAGCTCCCCGCCGACCGGGCGGGCGCGAAAGCAGATGCTGAACTGCTGGCGGACTTCGCCATCGTCGTACTGCATGACGTGCCCAGGGTCCGTGTAGAGCCCGGACACGTCGACGACTTCCGCCTTGATCCCGGTCTCTTCCCAGACTTCGCGTACGACAGTGTCGCTGATCGACTCGCCTACGTCGTGGCCCCCACCGGGGAGTGCCCAACGTCCGTTGTCGGATCGCTGAATCATGAGCACGTGCCCCGCATCGTTCTGAACGAACGCCACTACCGACGGTACGACCGAGTTGGCCGGCGGGGCGTCCGGGTCGTGCAAGTAGTCGATGCGTCCCATGGTCAAGCTCCCGTGATGTCGTGTTCGGTCACTGGCCTGGCGCCTTCCCAGGTCTGCTGAACGCTATTGGCGAAGGTGTCGAACAGGCCACCGCCAGGGAGTCGCCGCAGATGGAGCACGGGTGCCATGTAGGCCCCGATGCCGTACACGTGCGTGTTGGCCAACATCTCGTCATCGGCAAGATAGATCGAGTTGTAGAGCACTGTGTCGTGCAGGCGGAAGGCAATCTCAGGGTGGCTGGTGAACAGTGGGCGGTAGTTGACCAGCGCGTTGCGGATCTTGCCATCCATGATGCGATGACCTTCGTCGATGCCGCGTCGGATGACGGCTTCGCACTCCGGATCGCCCATGAGTACTCGGATACGTACGCCGCTCTTGGCCTTCGCCGTCAGCGTCGACAGGAAGAGCGGGTCTTCCGCCAGGTAGATGCCGGCATAGACGAGGATGTCGATGCGCTCTGTGGCGCGCTCACACATCTCGCGCCAGAGGCCTGACGGCACGACATGCCTATGGGGGTAGGCGGTCACGATCTCTGCTTTGCTCAGGTCAGTTGCGGATTCCTGAGTCCGGGAGTCGTCCCACAGCATTGTTACGTCAACCTGGAGCGCTGCTGCCGTTGCGTACTGGTGGCGCCGGTACGGCACCTTCCCCTGCGTGATCCAGCGCTCGATGGTCTTTGGGATCACTCCGATCTCATCGGCCAGATCCTGGATCGTCATGCCGCGGGCTAACAGGGCTGACCTCAACCGCTCGTTGGACACGATTCCCCCCGTGCGGACTTCTAGGGACTTCTTGACAGTAGCCAGTTGGTTCTGAGCTGTCCACGTACGGGGTGACCAACTCCCCTGACCTGGGGCGATTCTGAGTGTGCGCCAAGAAGTCCCGGCGCGAAGCCAAGGGGTTCCGTCGACAGACTTGACGAACCACCATGCAGTACCTGTAAAACAGGTACTGCTTCTAGACAACTCAGCGGAAGCGGCTCATGCCGCACGCGCAAAAGGCGGGGACGCTGCAATCCCGCTGAAGGCCAGGGGACAGGGCTTCGGCCCGACTGGCGAGGTGGCCCGGTGACCGCGAGCAACGGCCGGCGAGTGGGGACAAGGTCCCCTTTGCAGTGCGTTTCCCCTGTTCAGCGGTCCGAAGGAGCGGCAGTGAGTCGACGAAAGCGATGGGCGCGGCCGTGATCGACCGGCACGGCGGCGCCGTTCCATCACCGGTCCGCGAGCACCTCGCAGTGCCGCGGACGACCGGTCACCCTCCACCGAATCGCGGCGGTTAGCGCCGCGGCCGGTTGCCTCTTCCCGCCCGTGCGGAGCGCGCTTGGTGCGCAGGTCCGTCCGGGCGGGGCGGGGGGAGCCGGAAGTCACGGCCCCACCACACAAGAGCGGTCCCCGGGTCGCACCCCGGGGACCGCGTACAGGCACCTGATTGGAGGCACCTGTGATCACCAGTCTGACAGACGCGGAGCGAGACGAACTGTCCCGGAAGAACGCCGACGCAAACAAGCAGAGCCAGGACAACGCCCGTGTCCGGGGCGGCCGTTGATGGCTGGGGACGAGCACGAGAAGACGAAGCCGCCGCTTCCCGTTCGTCCGCCTCGCCCGCACCCGTACCCCGCCGCATGCACCACGTGCGCGGCGGCGTGCTGATGGCGACCGATCCGGCGGCCTGGCACATGGAGGCCCGCGCGGACGCGTGGGCCGCCGACCTCGGCCGGCAGGACCCCGCTCCGGCTCCGGCTGAGCGGGCCTGGCAGCAGCAGGAGATTCGCACGGCCTACGAGGACGCGGCTCACCTGACCGAACAGCCCCGGTAACACCCGCCACCACCTCTACAGCCCCGGTGACCTGCCGTGATGGGCGCCGGATCGGATCCGGCCCGGGGCACGCACGGCCACCTGTTCGCAGACCTGCGAGGAACCCGACATGGGCATGATCACCGACCGGATGCGGCGCCAGGCCGACGACAACCGGCAGGCCGCCGTCTGGGCCCGCGACCACGGCAACGAGCAGCGGGCCAGACAGTTGGAGGACCGCACCGACGAACTGGAATCCGGCAACGTCACCGACGTCACCGACCAGCTCTCCGCGCTCATCCGGTGGGCCTTCCGCCGCTGACCTGCTTTAACCGCCCCGATGGTCGCAAGGCTGGGTTCGCCTCCCGGCCGGGGCACTGTGGCCCGCCGCGCTCGCGGTGGTGGCCGCCTACGCCGGGCCGCCTGTTCTGCGGCCTCTGGCCTCTTCCTTCCCTTCGAGCTGGGAGCTCCCATGCGTTCTTTCGTGTCTGGCCACCGGGCCGACAGTCCACAGGACTTCCTCGAACTCGCCCTCGGCACGCCCGTCGAACTCTGGCTCGGAGTCGAGGGCGAGAGCGAGATGGAGCGTGCGGCGCGTCTGGACGCGGCCCGCGACATCCTGACCGACCCCGAGTTCGCGAGCGGGCCGGACGATCTGATCCGACTGGCCGCGCAGGTGGTCGACGACCACCCGGAGCTGTTCAACGTGGTCCCCCTCGCCCGCCCCGCCCGCCGCCGTCCGGTACGCCGGGGGACCGCGGCATGAGCCAGGACCTGACGCTGGACGGCATGGCCGTGCCGCTGCGGGTGCTGCGCCTGCTCGCCGTGGACTTCGGGCACCTGCCCGCCCCGGACGTCGACGTGTCTCCCGTGTACCCGGGCCGGTTGCGGCTGAGCTTCCATGACGGCCTGGCCGACTTCGAGACCTGGCGGACCGCGCTGGGCATCACCCCGGACGACGTCACCTACCGCGAGCAGAGTGGCGACACCAGCGTGCTGCACGCGTCCGTCGACTACGCGGGCGCCGTGCTGGAGCTGACCGGCTTCGGTGACTTACCCGCCCCCGCGCCGGTCGGGACCGCGGCCTGATGGCGTCGTGGGGCAAGTGCTTCGACCCCAACGGCGCCCGGCACGGCATCCCCACCTACCCCTGGCGCTGCGCTCCGGACGGGCTGGCGACCAGACGGCAGTTACGGGCCCGCGGCCTGCGCCCGGGTGGGCAGCCGGTCGCCGGGCAGATCCTGCGCCCGCGCTACCGGCGCGGCCCGCTGGTCGCTTACCTGTACCGGCTCGACAAGGCCTTGCCGGTCCGGCCGATGACGCCGGCCAGGCGCCGCGCGCTGGAGTGCGCGATGCGCGCCCGCCGGACCTGCCCGAAGTGCCGCACCGACGCCGGCTACGTCATCCCCGCCTCCCTGGGGGTCTGCGTGCCCTGCGCCTACCCCGATGACCAGTAGAAACGGAGTGAAGGACATGGAAGCCAAGCACGTACTACGGCGGGCGGCTCACTGGAGCCTGCCGGTCGCCCTGACCGGCATGTCGCTCGGGTGGACCGTCTACGCCGTGGGGGAGATCCTCTCTCGCCAGGCGCCGCCGGCGCTCGCCATGACGGTTGCCGGTATCTACGACGCGGTGTGGCTGTACGCGCTGGCCATGGAGACCGCGCACCGCCGCCAGGGCTCAAAGGGCACCCTGCCCGCGGTTCTCGGCTGGGTGTTCCTGGTGACCTCGGTCGGCGTGCTGTTCGCCCACGGCCTGATGTACGCCACCCCGGCCGTCGCCGTCATCGGCGCGGTCGTCCCGGCCGCCGCCAAGGCCACGCTCATCATGGCCGTTGAACGGGAGTCCACCCGAATCTCTGCCGCAGCGCAGCAGCAGATCGACGCGGTCCGCAGCGCCACCCGGGACCAGGTCGCCATCGGCCGCGCAGTCACCCGCGCCAAGACCGACCGGCACACTACCGCGGCCGTCCTGGAGCGCGAGGAGCGCAAAGCCCGCGGCAAGGCACAGAAAGTCCGCCACGAAGCAGCCGAGGAACTCGCCAAACTCACCACCGAGCACCCCGTCGACGACGACGTGCCCGCGGTCCCGGCGCTGTTCTCGGACGACGACCTGGCACAGGTGCTGGGGCAGTGGACACAGGAGGGTGTGTCCCCGGGTGTGTCCCCCGTGTCCCCGCAGGTCGGCCCCGTGTCCCCGACGCCACAACTCCCCGCCCCGCACGGTGCGGGACACACCCCGCTCGACTGGGCGGGGCTGGCCGGCGTGGCGGCCGTGGCGGGTGTCGCAACCCCGGAGCCGGGCGAGCCGCTGACCGAGGAACAGCTCACGGTCGTCCTGCGGTGGCTGCGGCACTCCGAGAACCCCCCGCTCAGCTACCGCAAGGCCCTGGCCGCGTACCGCGCGGCGGGTTTCTCCGCGAAGGAGGAGCGGGTGCGCAAGGCGTACGCCGCACTGATCGACGCGGAGGACACACAGCCGTAAGGCGTCCGGCACACACCAATGAGGGCCAGCCCACGGCAATTGGGCTGGCCCTCGTTGCGACTGCCGGAAGCAGTCGACCGCACCAGTGAAGCAGACCCGGTGAGCCCCGGCGAGCGGCACTCTCGCAGACCCGGTGAGCAGACCCGGTGAGCCTGCTCTGGTGCCCTGGCCTGGCACGAATCAAGGAGGATCCCCGTGGGGACCAACAGCAACGCGTGGACGCCGGAGATGCTCCGCACTGCCGAGGGGCGCCGGATCCACCTTCAGCAGCGGCGGCAGCAGATTCAGCCGGTCGTCGACGACCTGCGCCGCCTGGCCCGTGAGCTTCAGGCGGACCTGGCGGAGGACGGGCGCCTGTTCGGCGATCTGCCGTATCAGGACCGGATCCGGGCGTGGTCGACGGTCCGGCCCATCTTCCAGGCGGTTGACGACCTGGAAAGCGCCCTGACGTCCCTGGTCGCCGTGAACAAGCGGTACGAGAAGAACTACGAGGCCCTGCCCGCGAAGCGCGAGGCAAAGGCCCTGGAGAAGAAGCGCGCGAAGGAACTGAAGACGCAGGGCCGCAATACGGCCGTGAATTCCACCGACAACATCCATCACCTGACACCGGGAATGGCCCCGAATTCGGCTCCGGCGGTCCGCAATGGCGACGGCGACGGGCCGTCGTTCATGGACTACCTGTCGAGGGAGGCCTGAACGTGGCAACAGGCTCGCTGCGCAGTCGGCAGCTGAAGGCGGAGCGCTGGAAGCAGCGGCAGGAAGAGGCGAAGACGAACCGTCAGCGGGCCATCGTCCTGATGGACATGGCCCGCGCCTACGCCGACGACGACGACCCGCTGTGGGCCGACGTGGTCCGCCTGCTGCACGACCGGCTGTCGTCGGTCGTGCAGTAACGCTCCGCGCTCATCATCCTCATCACTCCCCTGGGTTCGTCCGGGGGCCACAGGCGCGCGTCACGCGCGCGTAAGGCATCGACCCCCGTCACGTCAAGTAGTCAGAGAGAGGAGGGGACATGGCCGACGATGACGGCCCGGGGAGGGTCATCGACCTGCCCCTGATCCGCCTGGCCGACCCCCCGTCGCCGCCCCCGCCGGATCCCGGCGACAGCCCCCCGCAGGGCGCAGGATCCTTCCCCGCCCTTCCGCCCGCTCCGGACGCCGCCCCGCCGTCGCACAACTTCCTGCCCGATCCGGTAATTCCGGGCGGAGAGGACGGCGACGGGGACGATGCGGAGCCGGATCACGCGGCGATGGTAAATTCCGCCGTCCACCCGTCCGGCGGCCCGGTGCGGAATGTGGCCGCCATGACGATGGTGATGGCCGCAGGGATTGCGGTGGCCGCCCTGCGGGGCGCATTCCACGTCGCCGAATACCTGAAGGCACGCGCGGAACACCACAAGGCCATCGCCGCGAAGGCGCGGCCGGCCGCTGACGGGGGAAACCGGCGGGCCCGCATACCGTCCGGCCCCGAATTCGGTCGGTCGGCCCGGAGCAACAGCGGGCGCCCACCCGCCCCGACGCGGGGCCCGGCTTCCCGGGGCATACCGGCGGCCCTGCGGCGGTCCGGCGCACCGGACCGCCGCTCAACCCGCAGGGGCGCGGATGCTCCCTCCGGAGCCCGTCGGAGCGCTGCCGGTACTCCGGAGCACCGCAGGGCCCGCGACGCTCGCAGGGACGCCCTGAGGGCTTCCGGGCACCGCCCGGACGGGACGGCGCCCGCGCACCGTCGGGGGTCTGGCATCCGTGCGGCGGCCCGTGACCGCGTGGCCGACCGGATCCGCAACGGCCCGGCCCGCCGGCCCGATTCGGCGGGCCGCAGTCCTGCGGGTTCGAGTGGTTCCCGACCTGGTGCGGGCCGCCGGACGCTGCCGCAGGCCATCGCGAAGGAGGCGCGGCGCCGGCTCAAGAAGCGGCGCGGGAACCTTGCTCCGCCGGTCCTCAGCGCCGTCAAACCGTCCAAGGGGAAGACCGGTGCGGGCGCGACGGTGCCGGTCAAGCCGGGCCTCGCGAAGGTCAGTCTGTCCAAGGGGCCCGGCAAGGCGAAAGCGCCCGGTGTGTCGTCCGTCCGCACGCCGGGCGGGGCGCCGGGCTCGCGTCCCTGGCGGGGCCGCAGCGCCCCCACGACAGGCCCGACCGGGACCGGCACCAGGAGCTGGCGGACGCGCAAGGGAGGCCGCACGCGGCCCGGCCCGCGGACCAGGACGCAGCGCACCAGGACCCGGCGCCCGGGGCAGCAACAGCCAACCGCAGGCCCCTACGACGTGCCGCGCACGGATGGCGAGTGGTTGAAGCCGCCGCCGGGGTGGGTTGTGGGCTACACGGTGACCGTCGAACAGGCGGACCGGCCGGCTCCGGGGCGCGCCCCCGCCGCGGTGACGACCGGTCGGCGAGCCCTCGTGGCGGCTCCCGCTTCGTTTCCCCGGCGGCCGGGGACCTCGGCTCCGGCGCCGCGTCCAGCACCGACGGGAGGCCCTGTGAACGCACCGGTCAAGAGCACGCAGTACACCGACAGCGACCTGACGGTCTATGACGTCATCGACGCCGACGCCGACATGGCAGAGGAGATCCTGGCCGGCGCCGACCACGCGCGGGCCGTCGCCGAGAAGTGCGAGGCGATGTCGGAACGCCTGGAAGTCCTTTACGCCAAGATCCTTGACCTGAAGGTACCCGGCGTTCTGGCGGGCATGGTCGTGCGGCTCATGGACAAGGCCGAGACGGTCAAGAACCGCGCCCTGGCCGTCGCCGCGACCCTGCCCCGTGCCTCCGAGGCCATCGCCGCCGCAGGGCACAAGGCCGCGGCGGAGGACAAGCACGTGGCCGACGCCGTGAAGGACGCCGGGCACGTCGCCCCTGCCGAGCGCGAATACCACGAGGAGTAGGGACCATGTCTGATCTCGTCCCCCGCCCCAAGGGCGTCCTGGCCATCACGGCAGAGGTCATCGGCGAAGGGGTGCGCTACGGCATCCTGCTCGTCCAACTCACCGCCGCCGGAGTGGCGTTGGGCTACCTGTCGGAAGCCGTACGGTCGGCCTACCGATACGTGGAAGGGTGCGCCGCCTCCGTCGACCGGCTCGCCGACAAAGCCGCGTCCCTGCACGTGGACGGCGACGTGGTGGCCGCTCACCGCGACGCAGCCGCCGTCATGCGCTCGGTCCTGGAAGAGGCCGACGCGATGGCGGAAGCCGCCTCCGACCTGTCGGTGATGTTCCAGGAGACGGCCGACGCGCACCGCGCCGACTACGGCCCGGTGGCCGACGCCATGAACTCCAAGGAAGGCCAGGTGGCCGACCGCGAGTACTACAGCAACCGCTAGACCAACCAGCACACACGGAGGGCGGCCCGCACCGATCGGGCCGCCCTCCGTGTGTCCCCAGCCTGTGGAAGGACCGCCCATGCTGCCCCTGCGTACGTACATCGCCGTCGTCCGTGACCGCGCGGGCCGCGTCGCCACCCTGGCCGGATCCGCGGCCCTGACCTGCGGCCTGTTCACCGGAGAGTTCACCGGACCGACCACGCTCGCCACCCTCACCGCGACCGGCACAGGTCTCGTGTTCGCCACCGCCTTCAGCCTGGCGCACCGGTTCGTGAAGGTCACGGCACGGGCCCTGTACGTGGCCCCCGGCACCTCGCTGCTGGCCACGCTCGCGGCTGAACGGATCATCCCCGGCGCCCACTGGGGCGAGGCCTTGGCGGTCGCCGCGTGGACGGCCGGCGTGTGGTTCCTACGGCCCGCGCGCCTGGCCCGCACCCTGCTCGGCAGGGAACCGGCACCCGTGACGGCAGTGCCCGCCGTCGTCGACGCCGTCGACGCGCATCCGCTGTCCCAGTGGTGGGCGCAGCGCGTGGCCGTCCAGGGCGGCATCGCCCCCGGCACCCGCCTCATGGCCGCAGAGAAGACCGGCCCCGCCTCGCTGCAAGCGGTCATCGCTGCTCCCGAGGGGCATCCGGTCCCGCCCATCTCGCTCGCGCACCTGTCCGCCCTGATGGACGTTCCCGAGGACCTGATCGCCATCACGGCCGTGGCGGGCCGCGGGGCGGGCCTGCGGCGGCTGACCGTCGGCCACGCTCCCTCGGCCGGCGACCCGCAGACGGCATGGGCCGAGCACATCGCCGCGCAGGTGCTGCCCGGCACCCAGTTGCTCAAGGTCACCGCCATCGACATGGACAAGGAACTGACCTGATGGGCCAGATCGTCGAGATCGAAATCACCACCCCTTACGGCGGGTTGGGCCGCTACGACCACATGGCCCTGTGCGCGGCCCTGCGGGTGGACGACCCCTCGCGCGTCGTCGTCGAACAGGACGGCATGAGCCGCGCACTGGTCACCGTCTACCCCTCCAACCCGCTCGCCGCCACGCCCGTGCCGACCGAGCGTGACCTGACGATGGACCGCAAGGGCCGGATCATCATCGGCCGCTATCACAACGGCCGCCCGGTATACCTGCGGCTGTACGACATGCTCACGGGCAGCGCCCAGCGCATCGCCCTGTTCGGCACGACCGGCGCCGGCAAGAGCCGCAGCCTTCAGCTCATCCTCGCGGCCCTCAAACGCAACGGCGCCGTCACGTGGCTGGCCGACCTGAAGTCAGGCCAGTCCGTACCTGAGGCCAAAGGTCAGGTTGACTGGCACGCCACCACGCAGGAAGAGGCCATCCACATGCTCCGGGCGGCCGTCGCGGTCGCTGAGGAGCGGATGCGCCGCTACGCAGCCCTGGGACGCACGGCGTTCCTGAAGGACGACCCCGACCCGCTGCTGTTCGTCTGGATCGACGAGGCCAACCGGCTGTTGGAGAAGGGCGCCCCGTACCGGGAAGAGGCCACGGGCCTGGTCAAGGAGCTGGGGCGTACGGGCCGCTCGGTCGGCGTCGGTGTCGGTCTGGCCGCGCAGGCCTCTCACCTGGAAGAGATGGGCGGCTCCGACACGCTGCGCGGCATGCTCAAGGAGGGCGAAGTCATCCTGTTGCGCTGGTCGTCGGGCATGATGCGGCAACTCGTCTCCGATGGTCTGCTGCCGACCGGCGAACAGCTCCAGCCGATCCCGAAGTACCTGGGAGTGCGCACCCTGCGCTCGCGGCTGGACGCGGACGACGATGACGACCGACCCGGCACCCAGGGCATGGCCTACCACCTCACCGGCGAACACCCCACGGCCATGCTGCGCTTCTCCCGCGTCGGCTCCATCGCCCCCACACCGGGCCTTGACCCGGAGATCGTGGCCTTGTACGGCGACGGCCCCGTGCCGGGCCTGGAAACGGCCTCTGTGGACCTGGCCGGCGAACAGTACGCCGTGCGCGGCACGGGCGTCGTCCTGCCGCTCTACGACGACGAGAGCGACGGCGGAGCACCGTCGCGGGCGTCCTCCGGGGCCTCCTCGCAGGGCCGTGGGCTGCGTCTGCCCGACCGGATCATCCGCGCTCTGCAGAACGGCCCGCTGGACACCTACGGCGTCCTGGAAGCCGTGAAGACGGACGGCGGCAAGGCCGTCAAGCCCGGATCCGTCCGCAACGCGCTCGGAGACCTGAAGGCCGACGGCCTGATCACCTCCGACGGCGGCACCCACAGGCTCACCGACTAGTCCGGAGTGGCGTTCGCCGCGCCGCAGCTCCAGCAGTCCCACTCAGCCGGGACTTCGACCAGATCGCAGCAGTCGCAGCCTTCGCCGTGGACGACGTTCTCCTCGCCGCAGCGCCAGCAGTCGAAGTGCAGGTGAGCCACCGCATCCCCTTCCCACAGCACTCCACTTAACCATCGCGCCCGGCGGAAGGAAGCCTCAACGGCCCTTTCCCGCCAGGCAGAAGGGAGCACGTCATGCAGCCGACGGACCCGCCCGGGATCCTCGCTCCGCACATACCCGCCGATCTCTACCGCCGTGCCGAAGCCACCGGTCAACCGGTCGTCATCGTCGTCCAGAACACCCCGCACACCGGCGCCGCCGCCTGGCAGCGGCTGCTGCTCCCCTTCGCCATCGCCGCCGCAGTCGCCGCGGGGGCCTGGGGAGTCGTCGCCGCCCTGTGCTGGCTCATGGACGTCGCCTCCCACACCGCAACCGTCATCGCCAGCGCCGCCGGGCCAGTCGGCGCCGGCGGCATCACGCTCAAGCTCTTTTCCAAGAAGTAGCCCACCCCGAAGGAGAGTTCAGCATGTCGTTCGGAGAGACCCCGATCACCCTCGTCGGCAACCTGACCGACGACCCCGAGCTGAAGTTCACCGAAGGCGGCGCCGCGCTCGCCAAGTTCACGATCGCCGTGACCCCGCGCAGCTTCGACCGCACGTCGAACCAGTGGAAGGACGGCACCACCGCCTTCTACCGCTGCGCCGCCTGGCGCAACCTCGCCGAACACGTCGCCGAATCCCTGAGCAAGGGCTCCCGCGTCGTCGCCACCGGCCGGATGCGCCAGCACGACTGGACCACCGACCAGAACGAGAAGCGGTCCATGCTCGCCGTGGAAATCGACGACATCGGCGCGTCCGTCCGCTTCACCACCGTCCAGATCAACGCCAAGCGCACCGCGCAGAACGGCCCGGCCAGCACCGACCCGTGGGCCACGGCCAACAGTTCCGCCGCCGGACCGGACGCCGAACCCCCGTTCTAGCTGTGCCCGGGGCGACCGCCTCTCTCGCCAAAGACACACGGTCGCCCCGGCAGTCCAGTCCCATCCAAGAGACCTGGAGAACTCCAGCATGACCCATCACCCCGCCCCGCCCGACGGCGGCAACATCAGCCTGTGCACCGGCTCCGCCGCGCTGGACCAAGCCGTGGAAGCCGCAACCGGCCTGCCCACCGTCCTGGTCGGCGAGAAAGACCCGGCAGCCTCCCGGCTGCTGGCCGCCCGCCTGCCCCACGCCCGCAACCTCGGCGACATCACCGCCGTCGACTGGGCCATCCTCGCCGCCGCCATGCCGCGCCCGGCGTCGCTGACCGCCGGGTTTCCCTGCCAGGACATCTCCAACGCCGGACCTCGGGGAGGGATCGCCGGTGACCGCTCCGGACTCTGGAAAACCATCGCCCAAGCCGTTCGCCACCTTCGACCCCGGCTCCTGTTCCTGGAAAACGTCGCCGCCATCCGAAGCCGCGGGCTCGACGTCGTCGCCGCCGACCTGGCCGCGATCGGGTATGACGCGCGGTGGATGTGCCTACGCGCTGGAGATCCCGAAGTCGGAGCCTGCCACCGCCGCGACCGCTGGTTCGCCGTCGCGTATCCCGCTGCTGAAGACCCCCACCTCACAGCTCGGCAGGAACGGTGGGCCGCAGCACCCGGACAAGCGCCGGGCGGGCGGGCACGGTCCCACGCTGGAGGACGAAGTGGTGTTCTTGCTGCCCCCGACCAAGGCCTGAGGCTGCTGCCCACGCCAGCCGCCGCCGACGGAACCGGCGGCCCCGGCACCTCCCCGAAACGCAAGGGCGGCATGAACCTGCGCACCGCCGTCACCTTGCTGCCCACCCCGGCGGCACGCGACTGGAAGTCCGGCGCCTCCAACCTGATCGGCACCAACTCCCGGCCTCTCAACGAGGTGGTGGTCAACCTGCTGCCCACCCCCAAGGCCTCCGACGGACCGCACGGCGGCCCCAACCAGCGCGACACGGCGGGCAACTACTACCTGCCCGGCCAGGCCGTCCGGCTTGACGGCCGGTGGGTGGCCACCAACGGCACGGACTACGGGCCCGCCATCCGCCGCTGGGAAGCCGTGTTGGGGCGTTCCGCGCCGGAGCCGACCGAGGCGGGCACCAAAGGCAACCGCCGGCTGTCCCCGGCGTTCGTGGAATGGATGATGGGCGCCGATCCCGGCTGGGTGACAGACGCGGAGTTGGGACTGTCCCGCTCCGACCAGCTCAAGATCCTCGGCAACGGCGTGGTCATCCACCAGGCCCACTACGCCTATCGCGCCCTGCTCGCCACCCTCGCCCCCGAGGTGGCGGCCCCGGCAGCGCCGTCCCAGCTCGCCCTGGACATTGCCTGAATGTGCCCGGGGCGACCGCCTCTCTCGCCAAAGACACACGGTCGCCCCGGCAGTCCAGTCCCATCCAAGAGACCTGGAGAACTCCAGCATGACCCATCCCGACCCCACGGGCCGCGGTATGCCCCCGAACAGCTTCACCGGCATGCCGGTAACCGACCTGCGCTGCCTGCATCTGCTGGCCGCCGCTTTGTGCGCGGCAGCGCACAACTGGCCCGTCATCTGCCTGCACCCCGGCACCAAACGCCCGGCCGGACACCCCGAACGTTCCTGCCCCGGCGTCGGCCGCTGCGCCGACGGGCACCACACCCCCGAGCAGCGCGCCACCACCGACCCAGACCTGATCCAGGCCGCGTGGGCGCGCACGCCGTACAACGTGGGAATCGCCACCGGCCCGGCCGGACTGCTGGTGATCGATCTGGACGTGTGCAAGCCCGGAGAGGAAGAAGGAGCGCCTGACGGCGCCACTTCATTCACGGCGCTCTGCGAGCGCGCCAGCGAGCCGTATCCGGTCACCTACCAGGTGCGGACCCCGAGCGGGGGCCGCCACCTGTACTTCACCGCCCCGCCCGGCGAGAAGCTGCCCAGCAGCGTCAACCGGCTCGGGCCGCACGTCGACACCCGCGCCTGGGGCGGCTACGTCGTCGCCGCCGACAGCACCACCCCCGAGGGGACCTATGAGGTGGTGGACGACGCGCCCGTGGCCGCGCTGCCGCACTGGCTCACGCCGCTGCTGACCGAGCCGTCCCGGCCCGCCGTGCCGCTCGCGCCGCTGCTCGTGCCGGAGTCGGTCACCCGCCGGGCCCGCACGGCCCTGGAGCGGGAAGCGGCAGCGGTCGCGGGCACCGGTGAAGGCGGCCGCAACACCCGGCTGCTGGAGGGCGCCCGCGCGCTGGGACGGTTCGTCGCCTGGGGCGAGATCCCGCGCGAAGTGGTGGAGGAGGCTTTTCAGGCGGGGGGAGAGGCGGCCGGACTGTCCGCGTCCGAGTGCCGGGCCACCATCCGCAGCGCCCTGGACTGGTCCATCCGCACCTGCCGGCCCAGGGACGCCGCGTGACCCCCCGCCCTGAAAAGCCAACCCGCCCCACCGCACCCGGCTCGTGCCCACCTCAGGGCGGCCCCCCTGTGAGCGGTGGCACGAAGAGCGACGGCCGCCAGGCCGTCCTTTCAGCTCTTCGCTCTGACCCGCACCCGACCGGCCACGCCCGCCACGACAGCGAGGACCCGACGCCGGACCGGCCGGGGATCCGCATCTACGCCCCGCCGGTCTACCGCCACCACTACGACGGCGCCCGCTGGTCCAAGCGCTACGGCGACACTCCCACCGCCGCCTACGCCTGCCCCTGCGGCCAGACCGGCACCGCCAAAGGACTGGACGCCGTGGCCGACCTGGTCACCGAGTACGAGGCACACAAGGACTTCTGCACCGGCACACCCGCCCTCCGCACCGAAAGGAGGAACGCCGCATGACCAGCACCAACCCGCCCGCACCGCCGATCGACGGCGCCGCCCTGCTCGACGATGTCGAAGCGTTCCACCGCCGCTTCAACGTCTTCCCCCGCGAGGCCGCCTACGTCGCCGTCACCCTCTGGGACGCCCACGCCCACCTGATCGACGCCTTCGACGGCACTGCCCGCCTCGCCTTCCTCTCCCCCGAGCCCGGATCGGGCAAGTCCCGCGCGCTGGAGATCGTGGAGACCCTCACCCCGCGCGCGGCCACCACCGTCAACGCGTCCGCCAACGCCCTGTTCCGACTCGTGGAAGCCGACGGCGGAACACCCACGCTCCTCTTCGACGAGATCGACACCGTGTTCGGCCCCAAGGCCGGCGGCAACGAAGAGGTCCGCGGGTTCCTCAACTCCGGCTACCGGCGCGGCGCCAAGTCCCTGCGCTGCGTCGGGGACGGCTCCAACCAGAACACCGAATGGTTCTCCTCGTTCTGCGCCGTCGCCATGGCCGGGCTCGGCTCGCTGCCGGACACGATCCTGACCCGCTCGGTCATCATCCGCATGCGCAAGAAGGCCCCCAACGAGAAAGCCGAACCCTACCGCCGGCGCGTCCACGAGAAGCAGGGCCATGCCCTGCGAGACCGACTCGCCAAGTGGGCCGACACCGTCAAGGAGGACATCGCCGCAGCCTGGCCGGAGATGCCCGAGGGTGTCTCCGACCGGCCCGCCGACGTGTGGGAACCGCTCCTCGCGGTCGCCGACGCGGCTGGCGGCCACTGGCCCGAGCGAGCCCGCGCGGCCTGCCTGGAACTGGTCCGCGCCGCTGGGGAGGGCAGCGGTTCCTCCCTCGGTATCAGGCTGTTGACCGACCTGCGCGACAAGGTGTTCTGCGGCGCCGAACGCATGCCCACGGCTGTGATCCTCGAAGTCCTGCACCGGATCGACGACGCCCCGTGGACCGACATGGACGGCAACGGCAAGCCCCTGAACGCCCGGATGCTGTCGAAGATGCTGGGGGAGTACGTCACCGCGACCAACGAGCCGATCCGGCCCAGGTCCATCCGCACCGCGCAGGGCGTGCCCAAGGGGTACTACGCCGAAGATCTCGCGGACGCGTGGCTGCGCTACTGCCCCCCGGCCCCCGAGAAATCCGCTACATCCGCTACGCCCCAGGTCAGCGGGGGTGAATCCGTAGCGGAAGAGCTTCCCGGCATCCGCTACATCACCCCCCAAGCCGCTACGGCCGACCGCACGGCGTAGCACCGCCCATCCGCTACATCCCGCCCATCCGCTACACGAAACAGACCCCTGACCTGCGCTGTAGCGGATGTAGCGGATGTAGCGGATCTGGGAGCAAGACCAAGCCCAGACAGCCCCCGATCGAGGAGACAACTCGGATGAGCACGGCAATCGCTGCGCCTGTTGACCGACTTCTCTACACGCCGGAAGAGGCCGCCGAAGCTCTCGCCATCGGCCGTTCGACCCTCTACGAACTGATGGCGGACGGAGTTCTGGCGTACATCAAGTTGGGCCGCTCCCGCCGCATACGGCGCAAGGACCTGGAGACCTACGTCGCCGGCCTCGCCCCAGTGCCCAACTGACCCCGCACAGCCCAGGCGCCCCCGGACACAACGTCCGGGGGCGCCTTTTGCATGGAGGAGTGCATGAGCACCCGGAACCCCAACATGGAGTCGTCCGTCTACCAGGGCAACGACGGCTGGTGGCACGGCCGCGTGACCATGGGTGTCAAAGACGACGGCAGTCCGGACCGGCGCCACCGACGCGCCCGGACGGAAGCCGAGGTCAAGCGCAAGGTCCGCGAGCTGGAAGACCTGCGCGACAAGGGACGCGCGCCCAAGGCCGGCCGCAAGCCGACCGTGGAACAGTGGATGACCACCTACCTCACCGACATCGCATCCCTGAAGCTCAAACCGCGCTCGCTTGACGACTACTGGTCCAAGACCAGGAACGACATCGTCCCCGGCATCGGAAAGCACCGGCTCGACAAGCTTCAGCCGGAGCACCTGGAACGGATGTACCGCGCCATGCTCAACGAGGGGCACGCGGCCTCCCACGTGCTCAAAGTGCATCGGATCCTGTCACGCGCGCTGAAAATCGCTCACCGCCGCCGCCTGATCGTTGAGAACGTGGCCACTCTCGTAGATCCGCCGACGGTTGACGAAACCGAGGCGAACCCGTTCACGACGGAAGAGGCCAAGGCATTCCTGGAGGCCGCCGCCAAGCGCCCCACCTTCATGCGGTGGTGTGTCGGCGTCGGCATGGGCTTCCGGCAGGGCGAGACCCTCGGTCTCAGGTGGCCGTACGTCGACTTCGACAACGAGCTGTTCCGCCCCCATTGGCAGCTTCAGCGCCTCACCTGGCGGCACGGCTGCAAGGCCCCTCACACGTGCGGGGCGAAGTTCCACCGGTTCGAGCCGTGCCCGGACGGCTGCACGACCCACAAGGGCTACAAGCGCGGCTGCCCGAAGCCGTGCCCGAAGGACTGCACGGGGCACGCCCGCGCCTGCCCCGACCGAAAAGACGGCGGGCTGGTCTTCACCCGTCCCAAGACCAAGAAAAGCCGGAACGCTGTGCCGATCCCGCCGCCGTTCATCCCCTACCTGCGCGAGCACCAGGCGCATCAGGAAGAGGCTCGCGCCGAGGCAGGGGACGCGTGGGAGGAACACAAGCTGGTCTTTAGCCGGCCGGACGGGCGCCCGCTCGATCCCCGACAGGACTGGGAGGAATTCAAGGAACTGTTGGCGGAAGCCGGGATCGACGACCGCCGCCTGTACGACGGCAGCCGCCACACCGCCGGCACGATCCTGAACGAACTCGGGGTCGACATGCCCACAATCATGGAGATCCTCCGGCACACCCAGATCAGCCAGACACGCCGGTACGTGCAGGGTCGGTCGCATCTCTCGAAAGAAGCGATGCGTCGCATGGGAGAGACCTTCATGCCGCGCCCGAAGGCCGTAACTGAGACCAGAGACACTCGCACGGAACGTAGCCGGCTACGGCGTCGCGTCCGTTAAACGATGAAGGGCCAGCTAGGAACCTTCCTAAGGCTTGTCCCGTAACCCATGAGGCGGGGTAAAAAGGTCCTGGTTTGTGGGTCAGTTGGGGGGTTTGGCCAGGCCCAGGAGCTGCTGGTGGAGGCCGGGTCGGGCGAACAGAGCTGCGCCTGTGTCGGTTCGTCGCTGGCCGGAGAGGTCGCTGAAGGTGCCGCCGGCCTCCTCGACGATGGGGATCACAGCGGCAATGTCCCAGGGGCCGGCGCCCAGCAGCAGGAAGGCGTCGAGTTTTCCTGTCGCGACCAGGAGGGCTCCATGGCAGGTGCCGGATCCGGTGGATGGCTTGCTGGGTGGCAGCGTGGTGGGGTCCGCAGATGCCCAGTTGAGTGCGGGGAGCACGGTTGCGGTTCCTGCTGCCAGCTGGGCTGCGGCGGCGCGTTCGGCTTTGCTTAGCCGCGGTGGTGGAGGCCAGATTCCGATGGCGGCGTCCTTGGCGTTTCCTCCTGCCGTGAGCGTCAGCCGATGCGGCGGTGCTGACGGATCGGAGGGGCAGGGGCCCATCCAGGCCCCGGTGCCTGGCGTTGCCCACCAGCGGCGCCCGAGTGCGGGCGCGGAGACCATGCCCATGGTCACGGTGCCGTGTTCTTCCCGGGCGATGAGAGTGCTCCATTCCGGATCGCCCGCAATGAAGCTTGCCGTGCCGTCAATGGCGTCGATGATCCATCGGCGGCTGCTGCGCCCATGGGCGCCGAACTCTTCGCCCACGAACGCGTCGCCGGGATGCTCCGTACGAATCGACGCGCGCAGGACGCATTCGATCTCGCGGTCCGCGTCGGTGACCGGACTTCCGTCGCCCTTGTCCTCGGCACCCAGGTCGGGCGCGCGGAAGTAGCGCCGGGCGATCTCGTCCGCCTGATCCGCCAGTTGGTGCGCCAGCGTGAGGTCTGCTGAGTCCGTCATACCGCCCACTCTTCTCGCCGATACCCCCGTGATCAAGTCCCGGTCCAGGCGCGCGGGCTCGGTGAGACGATCAGCGCATGGCTGGTGTGATCACGGCGTCCGAGCCGTCCTGGATAACCCCGTTCACCGGCGTGAATCCGCGCCAGTTCCACAAGACAGTGACCGCGCTCCGGCGCGAGGGGGCCGAACTTGTCCGGCGCGGCCGGCCCTGGGGCCTTTCGCTGGAGGACCGGGTGCTGCTCGTCGCGGCCTACTGGCGCACGAACTTGACGATGCGCCAGCTCGCCCTGCTCTTTGGCATCTCCAAGTCCGCAACCGACCGAATCATCAACCAGATCGGCCCACTCCTCGCGTTGAAGCCCCGGCAACGCTTCACGAAGGGCACGGTGCTCATCGTGGACGGCACCCTGGTGCCCACCCGTGACCACACGATCGCCGAGCAGTCCAAGAACTATCGCTATTCCACCAACCACCAGGTTGTCATCGACGCCGACACCCGCCGGATCGTCGTGGTCGGCCAGCCACTTCCGGGCAACCGGAACGACTGCAGGGCATGGGCGGAATCCGGGGCCAAAGCCGCTGTCGGCAAGACGATGACGATCGCCGACGGCGGCTACCCCGGCACCGGACTGGTGATGCCGCACCGCCGCCGGGCCGGCGAAGAACTCCCCGACTGGAAACAGGAGCACAATCGCTCACACAAGCAAGTTCGCGCCCGCGTCGAGCACACCTTCGCCCGTATGAAGACCTGGAAGATCCTCCGCGACTGCCGGCTCAAGGGTGACGGCGTCCACCACGCCATGCTCGGCATCGCCCGGCTGCACAACCTCAACCTCGCCGGATAGGCGCGGCGGCCACCGGCCGAGCAGTCTTGGCTCCGTCGACTCGAAGATCAGTTACGGGACAAGCCTTTAGCTGGCCTTCAGACGCAGCCCCTTACAAGATTTGAATGAGCGCTCCGCCACCGGCCAAGCAGCAGTCAGATGCACACCAGCACTCACCTGACCCCTGTGTGGCGAGCTCCCGAAAACTGTAGGAAACTGGCTATGGATACAGCATCTTAAGTCGCTAACTCCCCTAAAACACCATAGGCTACTTGAGATTGGCGATATCCAAAATGACCACCGAAATGGAGAAGCTAGGCGCATTGCCGGGCTGCAGTGCCGAATGCACCGTGCGCCGCAGCGACGTATTTTGCGAGCACGGGAGTCTCCTGCCAAGGATTAATGGATATCTCCTCACCCTGTGTTCAATCGCCATTTACGGGGCCTACTTGACGTCGGCAGAACTGCGAAAAGCGATTCCCATTTTCCTTGCCTGGATGCTTATTGGTGCGGCTGCCGCATGCCTACCTCTATTCCGGGAGAAGGCATGGCGGGCGATTCTTGTGGGTTGGTGCGCCGTAAGCGGCGTAATTTGGGGCCTACAATACGCAGACGCTCTGGGCCGCCGCAACGCCGCGTTGATACTGGCAATATGCGTTACCGCGGCCTGGCTTTTCCGATTCCTCTCAGAGCTTTCCAATGATGCCCGAGGAGGACAGGTATCACCCAGCCGTCCAAACTTGCTCTGGATGTCGGTACCCTTCGGCGTAGCGTTGATTTTCTTCTCTGGATTCATCGAGGTGAGTTCCAGAGGTTCATCCAGGCTGCTTCCCTCGGACGCACGCGAAGCTGCTCCGTTCCTCCTTGCAATTGGCCTCATAAGCCTAGGCATCAACCTAATAACCCTGGCAGCGACGGCGCTTAGGCAAGCAGGAAGTTCGCCACCCCGCGCCCATGCAAGGACAATATCGGAGATCAAGAGGTCAAAGGCGCCCAGCAATTCCTTTGAACGAGTGCTAGTCACCGTGGAGGCGTGTACAGAGATAGCGATCCAGAAGCTGAGCAACACAATGAGACTCATCGTACACGCCTTCGTGCGGTATGCAGGTGCGCTGGTTGATGCAGCGATAATTTCCTACAATTTTCTCCTTCGTTACGGAATCACGGCCCTTCGCTTCACTGTGGTTCCGATCATCGGGCTCGCGGCGGCTAGCTCGCTTACCCTAAAAGGCACACAGGAAAACTTGCAATATCTTCTCAGTGGCGGCCTCATCAAGCTAGCAATTTCCATTAGCTACGCCCTACTTTCCGCCGCGGCACTGACGTGCGTGTGGGTAGCCATCTATCCGCAGCCGGTCAGGCAGTCGCTCGCATCGGCCGCACAATCAGCACGTAACGCCTCCCCGCCTCTCGCGGCCATTATTCTTCTAGGCGGATGGATAGTCGGATCCTATGGCACTTTCGGCCCGGGCCAAATCCACGTTGGCGAGCTAACCGTATTCCTCACTGTCATCTTTGGGCTCGCTATTGCCGTACACCTAATACTACGGCGTAAAGGAAAGAGGTGACCCAAAAAATCGCCCGGCCAACGCCTGTGGAGGACTCATAAGAGCTTCCAGCGCAGAACCCCGAAGCAGCACTCGAAGGACTACACGGCGCACGCCCGCGCGTGCTTGCACGAGGGGGAGATTGATTTGCCCTTCGCCCGCCGGACCGCCTCCCCTCGGCGCGCCAGGTGTACGTCGGCAGCCGACACACCGCCGGCAGCGCTGGGGGTCGACATGTCCTCGTCGCGAGAATCGTCCGGCCCACCCAGATCAGCCAGACTCGACGGACCGGCCGCATCCTCTCAACGGGCTTGCTGCTCAACATAGGCCCGCCCCATCCCTGGCCGGAGCCCTCGACTGAGACCAGAACTGAGACCAGGAGGTACCGCGCGGACCGCGCCCAGCGGCGTTGCCGGGTCCGCTGAACGACGAAAGGCCAGCTAGGAAGGGTCCTAGCTGGCCTTTCGGCTGGAGCCGCTTTCGGGATTCGAACCCGAGACCTACGCATTACGAGTGCGTTGCTCTGGCCATCTGAGCTAAAGCGGCGCGTCGCCCGCACTATGGTGCGATCAGCGACGTCGGTAAGTCTACACAGTTTCCGGGGGTGCTCCGTACACGCCCCGGAGCGGTGGCTCCGGGGCGGCCCACAGGGGCTATGAGCAGCGCTTTCCCTCCGGCGGTGGGGTGCCGTTGAGGAGGTAGGTGTTGATCGCGGAGTCGATGCAGGTGCTGCCCCGGCCGTAGGCGGTGTGGCCGTCGCCGACGTAGGTGAGGAGGCGGCCCGAGGAGAGCTGCTCGGCCAGGGACCGGGCCCAGGGGTAGGGGGTCGCCGGGTCGCGGGTGGTGCCGACCACGACGATGGGGGCGGCGCCCTTCGCCTCGATCCGGTGCGGCTCGCCCGTGGCCCGCACCGGCCAGTACGCGCAGTTCAGCGACGCCCACGCCAGGTTCGGGCCGAACACCGGGGACGCCTTCTCGAACTCGGGAAGTGCCTTCTCGACCTCCTCGGGGCTGGTGAAGGCGGGCGGCAGGTCCAGGCAGTTCACCGCGGCGTTGGCGAACATCAGGTTCGAGTAGCGGCCGTCGGGGTCCCGCTCGTAATAGCTGTCGGAGAGGGCCAGGAGACCCGCGCCGTCGTTGTCCTTCATCGCCGTGTGCAGGGCGTCGCGCAGTTGCTCCCACTCCGCCTGGTCGTACATCGCCGCGATCACGCCGGTCGTCGCGAGGGACTCGGTCAGCTTCCGGCCGTCCGGATCGCCGGTCGGGATGGGGTGTGCGTCCAGCTTCTGGAAGAACGTCTTGAGGTTGTCGGCGATCTGCGTGGGAGTGCTGCCCTTGTCGCCGAGCGGGCAGTCGGTGCGCTTCGCGCAGTCCCTGGCGAAGGACTGGAACGCCGTCTCGAAGCCCTCGGTCTGCTGGAGGTTCAGCTCGCGCGCGGACAGGGACGGGTTCATCGCGCCGTCCAGGACCATCCGGCCGACCCGTTCCGGGAAGAGGCCCGCGTAGGTCGCGCCGAGGAAGGTGCCGTACGACGCCCCCACGTAGTTCAGCTTCTGGTCGCCGAGCACCGCCCGCAGGATGTCCATGTCCCGGGCCGAGTCGACGGTGGAGACATGGCGCAGCAGCTGCGCCGAACGCTTCCCGCAGGCTTCCGCGAACGTCTTGAACTCCCCGACCAGCCGGTCCGTCTCCTTCTGGTCGTCGGGGGTCATGTCGGTCTCGGTGAACGTGTCCATCTGCGGCCCGTTCAGGCACTCGACGGGCTCGCTGCGGGCGACTCCGCGCGGGTCCACGGCGACCATGTCGTAGCGCGCCCGGACCTCGGCGGGGTAGCCGATGCCCGCGTACTGCTGGAGGTAGTCCACGGCCGAGCCACCCGGCCCGCCCGGGTTGACCAGCAGCGAGCCGAGCGGCTTCGTCTTGCCGGTCGCCTTCTTGCGGGCGACCGCCAGCCGGACGTCACCCGCGCCAGGATCGGCGTAGTCCAGCGGGGCCTTCATCGTCGCGCACTGAAAACCGGGGACGCCGCACTCGCGCCAGCTGAGCTTCTGGTCGTAGTACGGGGCCAGCGTGGACGGGGTCGAGCGGGGCAGCGCGGCCAGCTGGGCGGTGCCGGCCGACGTGGACGCCGACGTCGCCGTCGACGCGCCCCCCGCCGAGGAGCACCCGGAGGCGAGCAGGGCGGCGGCCGAGAGCAGGGCGGCCGCCATGGTCCGGGTGCGGGCCCGGGGTCGAATTCGGGTCTGGCGGGGGATTCGCCTGATGTGCATCAATCGAGCGTAACGCCGAGAAATGATCTCCGTGCCGTGCGTGGTGACTGTGGCTCGTACGGGTGACCCTGGTCAACGCCGTGCACGTCCAGCGCGCCGGATGTCGCCGTCAGCCCGCTCTGAGCGCCATCGTCATCGCCTCCACCGCCAGCAGCGGCGCCACGTTGCGGTCGAGGGCCTCCCGGCAGGCGCCGATCGCCTCGATCCGGCGCAGCGTGGCCTCGGGCGAACCGGCGCGGGCCAGCCGCTCCAGGGAGTCCTCGGCGTCCACGTTGGCGATCGCGACCCTGGAGCCCAGCTGGAGGGCGAGGACGTCGCGGTAGAAGCCGGTGAGGTCCGTGAGGGCGACGTCGAGGCTGTCGCGCTGGGTCCTGGTCCGGCGGCGCTTCTGCATGTCCTCCAGGTCCTTCATCACGCCCGCCGTGCCGCGCGGCAGCCGTCCGCCCTGGGCCGCGCCGAGCGCCGCCTTCAGCTCCTCGGTCTCCTTGCCGTCCATCTCCTCGGCCAGCTGCTTGGCGTCCTCCGCCGCCGCGTCCACCAGCTCCTGGGCCGCCTTCAGGCACGCGCCGATCTCGTCCAGCCGCAACGGCAGCTTCAGCACGGCCGCACGGCGCTCCCGGGCGGCCGGATCGGTGGCCAGCCGACGGGCCCGGTCGACGTGCCCCTGGGTGGCGCGGGCGGCGGCCGCGGCCACCTGGGGCTCGATGCCCTCGCGCCGGACGAGCATGTCAGCGACCGCCTCCACCGTGGGCGTGCGCAGGTTCAGGTGGCGGCAGCGGGAGCGGATCGTGGGCAGCACGTCCTCCAGCGAGGGCGCGCAGAGCAGCCAGACCGTGCGGGGGGCGGGCTCCTCGACGGCCTTGAGGACGGCGTTGGCCGACTTCTCGTTCAGCCGCTCGGCGTCCTCGACCAGGATGATCTGCCAGCGTCCGGTCGCCGGGGCCGTGTACGACTTGCGGACCGTGTCGCGCATGTCCTTGACCAGGATCTCGGCGCCGACGGCGGCGACCGTGGTGACGTCCGCATGGGTGCCGACCAGCGCGGTGTGACAGCCGTCGCAGAAGCCGCAGCCGGGGGCGCCGCCCAGGGCGCGGTCGGGGCTCACGCACTGGAGGGCGGCGGCGAAGGCCCGCGCCGTCTGGTTCCGGCCGGCGCCGGGCGGGCCGGTGAACAGCCAGGCATGCGTCATCTTCGACGATTCCGGGAGCGGCTGGTCGGTCGCGGCGGCGGTGACGAGGGCGTCGGCGTCCCGGGCGGCGGCGGTGAGCATCTCACTCACCCGCTCCTGCCCGACGAGGTCGTCCCACACGGTCATGGGTCACGCCGCCCTTTCGTCATGTCGCCGTACGTACCGGCTCGAAGATCCCGGCTCACCGGCTTCCGTGGTCGGAAGTCCGCCGGTCCTGCGGTCCGGTCTCCATTGTGCGGGTGCCCACTGACAACAGGGGCGGTGCCGGCCGGCATCCCGACCCGCACCGCCCCCGCCGCGCCTGAGCCCTCAGCCGCGCCGACCGCGGCCGCGGCGGCCCCGCTCGTCGTCGTACTCCGACTCCTCGTACGACCCCAGCAGCTCGTCCGCCAGTGACGGCAGGTCGTCCAGGGGGGTCTCCTCGGCCCAGTCCGGCCGGGGGCGCCGACGCGACTGGGCCGAACCGTCGGCGTCGACCTGCGGCAGCTCACGGGTGCGGCCCTCGGAGCCGTCGGGGTCCCCGCCCGACCGCTCGTCCCGGAAGAACCCGGGCGGCATCCGGTCCGCCGGGGCGTCGGAGGGAGCCACGGCATCATCACGCACGGGAGGCAGCACGGCGGTCTCGTCGGCCGCACCGGACGGCACCGACGGCAGTACGGCCGTCTCGTCCGCCGCCCCCACGGGAGGCAGCACCGCGGTCTCGTCAGCGGCGCCCGGCGGCACCGGCGGCAGCACCGCCGTCTCGTCCGCCGCCCCCGCAGGCCGCACCGGCGGCTGCGGCAGCTCCGCCGTCACCTCGGCGTCGGACTCGTGGGCCGCGGGTGCCTGCTCGTCCCGCACCGGGCGCAGCACCTTCGTCTCGTCGTCCCGGGCGTCCGGCTTGCGGTCCACGGCCTCCGGCCGCACCACCGGCGTCGGCATGGTCGTCGCCTCCGGTGTGACACCGGGAGCCGTCGGCTGCCGTGCAGCGGACTGCTGGGCGGCCATGTCGGCCGCTGCCGCCGCCTCCGCCGCGGCGCGGCGTGCCTGCTCGGCCTTGAGCAGCGCCTCCTCTGCCTTGCGCTGCTTCTCCAGACGCCGTTCCTCGGCCTCGGCGCGCAGCCGGGCCTCTTCCTCGGCCCGCTTGCGGCGCTGTTCCTCCTCGGCCTTGCGGCGGGCCTCGGCCTCCGCGCGGGCCTTCTCCTCGGCGAGCAGCCGGGCCTGCTCCTCCTCTGCCCGCTTGCGCGCCTCCTCGGCCCGCAGCCGGGCCTCCTCCGCCTGCCGTTCGGCCTCGCGGCGCTGCGCCTCCTCCAGCTCGCGGCGCTTGCGCTCCTCCTCCTCGGCACGGAGCTTGGCGAGCTGCTCCTGGCGCTCGCGCTCCAGGCGCTCCTCCTCGGCCTTGCGCGCGGCCTCTTCCTCGGCCTTGCGGCGGGCCTCCTCCTCGGCCTTCTTTCGGGCCTCCTCGGCCGCCTTGATCTCGGCCTCGGACAGCGGCAGCACCGTGTCGAGCCGGGCCCGGATGACGGTGGTGACCGACTCGGGTTCCTGACCGGCGTCGACGACCAGGTAGCGGCCGGGGTCGGAGGCGGCCAGCGTGAGGAAGCCGGCCCGCACGCGTGCGTGGAACTCGGCGGGCTCCGACTCCAGCCGGTCGGGCGCCTCGGTGAACCGCTCGCGGGCGGTCTCCGGCTCCACGTCCAGCAGGACGGTCAGGTGCGGGACAAGACCCGCGGTCGCCCAGCGGTTGATACGGGCGACCTCGGTCGGGGACAGGTCGCGGCCCGCGCCCTGGTAGGCGACGGAGGAGTCGATGTACCGGTCGGAGATGACGACCGCGCCGCGCTCCAGAGCGGGCCGGACGACCGTGTCGACGTGCTCCGCGCGGTCGGCGGCGTAGAGCAGGGCCTCCGCGCGGTGCGACAGACCGGCGGAGGAGACGTCGAGGAGGATCGAGCGCAGCCGCTTGCCCACCGGGGTGGCACCCGGCTCACGGGTGAGGACGACCTCGTGGCCCTTGGCGCGGATCCACTCCGCGAGGGCCTCGGCCTGGGTGGACTTCCCGGCGCCGTCGCCGCCCTCCAGGGCGATGAAGAAACCGTTGGCCGTGGGCGTCTGCGCCGGGTCGTCGCCACCGAGCAGCGCGTCCCGCAGGTCGTGCCGGAGCGGTACACCCGCGCGGTCGTCGACCTTGGCGAGCACCAGCGCGGCGACCGGCAGCAGCAGCGCGCCGACCAGCATCAGCGTGAACGCGGCGCCGCCGTGCGCGAACACGAACTTGCCGTTCTCCAGCCGGTGCGGCCCGATCAGCGCGGCCACCAGGGGGGCGATCAGCGCGCCGAGCGCTATGGCGACCCGGACCACCGCGTGCAGGTGCTCGGTCGTCCGCGCCCGGCGGAACTCCTCGGTCTCCTGGTCGAGCAGGGTGTGCCCGGTGTTGGCGGCCACGCCCGCACCGATGCCGGCCAGCGCGACGATCAGCAGGACGCTGGTGACGTCCGGGACCAGGCCCGCGGCGAGCAGGGCGATGCCGGTGAAGGCGATCGCCAGGAACAGCATGCGGCGGCGGGAGAGCGTCGGCAGCAGCGAGGGCGCCGTACGGATGCCGAGGGCGACCCCGCCGGTCAGGGCGAGCACCAGCAGGCCGTACAGCACCGGACCGCCGTGCAGCTCCCGGGCGTGCAGCACGGAGACGGCGACGGCGGCGGAGATCGCCCCGGCGACCGCGGCACAGGCCAGCACCAGGAGCGGGATGGCGCCGGTGCGGCCGGTGTCGGTGCCGGCGGCGGTCTTGGGGCGGCGCAGGCCCTCCAGCGGCGACCGCGCGCGGGGGGTGCGGGTGCCGGGCACCTCCAGGTAGACCAGGACCGAGAGGGAGGCGGCGAACAGGCCTGCGGCCACGTACGAGCCGAGGGCCGCCTGGTGCTGGGCGAACCAGGCGATGCCCGTGCCCAGCAGGTTGTTGATCAGCGATGCGCCGACCAGCGCGGCGGCCGCGAGCGGGACCGCCAGGAACGTCGTCCGCAGCGAGAGGCGACGCAGGGCGTCCAGGTGGTCGGGGAGCGGTCGTACCGTCGCGCCCTCCGGGGGCGGGGCGGGCAGCAGCGCGGGGGCCGCGCTCTCCCGGCAGACGGTCCAGAAACGTTCGGCGACTCCGGTGACGAACGCCGTCACCAGGACGAGCGTCAGGGCGTTCGCCGGGGTCCAGTCGATCCACAGGGGCGCGATGATCAGCAGAATCGTGCGCAGGCCGTCGGCTCCGACCATGGTCCAGCGACGGTCCAGCGGACCGTCCTGCGCGGTCAGCGTGGTGAGCGGGCCCAGCAGGACCGCACCGAAGAGCAGGGTGGCGAGAATGCGCACCCCGAAGACGACCGTCACCGCGAGCGCCGCACCGCGGTAGCCACCGCCGAACGAACCCTGGGCCACGGCTGCCTGGAGCGTGAGCACGACAAGCACCAGCAACGCCAGGCTGTCGCCGATCCCGCTCACGAGCTGGGCGCTCCACAACCGCCTCAGTTCGGGTCGGCGCAGCAGAGAGCGGACGGCACGCTCGCGGGAATCCGCTACCAGCGCGTCGTCCGGATCTGTCTGGGGGGCCGTTGGCTGCTCGGCTCGCGTCATGCTTTCAGCCTATCGGCAGCCGCCGACAGCCCGCCGCGACCGTCCACAGGTACACACGCCCCGACACCAAGTTGATGCCGGGGCGTGCACAATGCGAAGCCGATGTGAGGACTTGAGGGCGCCTGAGCCATCCTCGGACGACCACCCGCTCAGTCCTCCGCGGCCGTCTTGGCCCGCTCAGTCCTCCGCGGCGTCTTGGCCCGCTCAGTCCTCCGCGGCCGTCTTGGAGGCCGTCGCCTTCTTGGCGACCGTCTTCTTCGCGGCCGTCGTCGTCTTCGTGGCGGCGGTCTTCTTGGCCGCCGTCTTCTTCGCCGGGGCGGCCTTCTTGGCGGCCGCGGTCTTCTTCGCGGGCGCCTTCTTCGCCGTCTTCTTGGCGGGCGCCTTGGCCCGCTTCTCGGCGAGCAGCTCGTAGCCGCGCTCCGGGGTGATCTCCTCGACGCTGTCGCCGGAGCGCAGGGTCGCGTTGGTCTCCCCGTCGGTGACGTACGGCCCGAAGCGGCCGTCCTTCACCACCACCGGCTTCTCGCTGACCGGGTCGGTGCCCAGCTCCTTCAGCGGCGGCTTGGCGGCGGCCCGGCCGCGCTGCTTGGGCTGGGAGTAGATCTGCAGCGCCTCTTCGAGGGTGATCGTGAAGAGCTGGTCCTCGGAGGTGAGCGAGCGCGAGTCCGTGCCCTTCTTCAGGTACGGCCCGTAGCGCCCGTTCTGCGCGGTGATCTCCTGGCCCTCGGCGTCGGTGCCGACGACGCGCGGCAGCGACATCAGCCTGAGCGCGTCCTCCAGCGTGACCGTGTCCAGGGACATGGTCTTGAAGAGCGACGCGGTGCGCGGCTTGACCGCGTTCTTGCCGGTCTTCGGGGTGCCCTCGGGGAGCACCTCGGTGACGTACGGGCCGTAACGGCCGTCACGGGCGATGATCTGGTGGCCGGTCTCCGGGTCGGCGCCCAGTTCGAAGTCGCCGCTCGGCTTGGCGAGCAGCTCCTCCGCGAGTTCGACGGAGAGCTCGTCGGGGGCCAGGTCCTCCGGCACGTCCGCGCGCTGGTGGCCCTCGGAGTCCTTCTCGCCACGCTCGATGTACGGGCCGTAGCGGCCGACCCGCAGCACGATGCCGTTGCCCACCGGGAACGACGACACCTCGCGCGCGTCGATCGCGCCCAGGTCGGTCACCAGTTCCTTGAGGCCGCCGAGGTGGTCCCCGTCGCCGTTGCCGGCGTCGGCCGCGCCGCCCGCGGCCGTGCCTTCGCCCTCACCGAAGTAGAAACGCTTCAGCCACGGCACGGCCTGGGCCTGCCCGGCGGCGATGCGGTCGAGGTCGTCCTCCATCCGGGCGGTGAAGTCGTAGTCGACCAGCCGGCCGAAGTGCTTCTCCAGGAGGTTGACCACGGCGAAGCTCAGGAAGGAGGGCACCAGGGCCGTCCCCTTCTTGAACACGTATCCCCGGTCGAGGATCGTGCCGATGATCGACGCGTACGTCGACGGGCGGCCGATCTCGCGCTCTTCCAGCTCCTTGACCAGCGAGGCCTCGGTGTAGCGGGCCGGGGGCTTGGTGGCGTGCCCGTCGACCGTGATCTCCTCGGCGCTGAGCGCGTCGCCCTCGCCGACCTGGGGGAGCCGGCGCTCGCGGTCGTCCAGCTCGGCGTTCGGGTCGTCGGCGCCCTCGACGTAGGCCTTGAGGAAGCCGTGGAAGGTGATCGTCTTGCCGGAGGCGCTGAACTCCACGTCCCGGCCGTCGGAAGCGGTGCCACCGATCTTGACGGTCACGCTGTTGCCGGTCGCGTCCTTCATCTGGGAGGCGACGGTCCGCTTCCAGATCAGCTCGTAGAGCTTGAACTGGTCGCCGGTCAGGCCGGTCTCGGCGGGCGTGCGGAAACGATCACCCGAGGGGCGGATCGCCTCGTGCGCCTCCTGCGCGTTCTTGACCTTCGCGGCGTAGGTCCGCGGGGCGGAGGGCAGGTAGTCGGCGCCGTACAGCTGCGTGACCTGGGCGCGGGCGGCCGCGATCGCGGTGTCGCTCAGCGTGGTGGAGTCCGTACGCATGTACGTGATGTAGCCGTTCTCGTACAGCTTCTGCGCCACCTGCATGGTGGCCTTCGCGCCGAAGCCGAGCTTGCGCGAGGCCTCCTGCTGGAGCGTCGTCGTACGGAACGGGGCGTAGGGCGAGCGGCGGTACGGCTTGGACTCGACCGAGCGGACCGAGAACCGGGTGTTCTCCAGCGCGGCGGCGAGGGCGCGGGCGTTCGCCTCGTCGAGGTGGAGGGTGTTCGCGGTCTTCAGCTGCCCGAGCGAGTCGAAGTCACGGCCCTGGGCGACGCGCTTGCCGTCGACGGCCTGGAGGCGGGCGACCAGGGAGGACGGGTCGCTGGGGTCGCCTGCCCGGCCGGTCCCGAAGGTGCCGGTCAGGTCCCAGTACTCGGCGGACCGGAACGCGATGCGCTCGCGCTCCCGCTCCACCACGAGCCGGGTCGCCACGGACTGGACACGGCCGGCCGACAGGCGCGGCATGACCTTCTTCCACAGGACCGGCGAGACCTCGTAGCCGTAGAGGCGGTCGAGGATGCGGCGGGTCTCCTGGGCGTCGACGAGCTTCTGGTTGAGCTGGCGCGGGTTGGCGACGGCGGCCCGGATCGCGTCCTTGGTGATCTCGTGGAAGACCATCCGCTTGACGGGGATCTTCGGCTTGAGGACCTCCTGGAGGTGCCAGGCGATGGCCTCGCCCTCGCGGTCCTCATCGGTGGCGAGGAAGAGCTCGTCGGACTCCTTCAGCAGGTCCTTGAGCTTCTTGACCTGCGCCCTCTTGTCGGCGTTGATCACATAGATGGGCTGGAAGTCGTGCTCGACGTCCACGCCGAGGCGCCGGACCTCGCCGGTGTACTGCTCGGGCACCTCCGCGGCGCCGTTGGGAAGGTCACGGATGTGCCCGACGCTCGCTTCGACGACGTATCCGGGGCCCAGATAGCCCTTGATCGTCTTCGCCTTGGCAGGCGACTCGACGATGACGAGTCGGCGGCCGCCCTGTGCGGTCTCGCTGGTCGGGGACAACTTCGCTCTTCTCTCCGGTCGACGCTGGGGCCTCCCCAGGCCTTGCTCCCGGGGTCGTGGGACGGGCAGGGATGCCCGCTCACTTGGTGACGCTGCGGAGTGTGACGGTACATCCCGCCCCCGTGTCAAACGGGAAAAGCCCACAACGGCCACTCGAACGGTAACCCGACTACCGCCATTCCTGCCGCCCGGAGTCCCCGGTCGCCTTCTGGGCCCTGTCCGGAGTGTGACGCTCCGATCACCGGAGGGCTACCTTCAGAGGCGGGTCAGGCAGTACGCCCCGAGGCCCAGCGAGATCACCGCGGCGAGGCTGGCGAGGGTCGCCGATGCGACCTGACTCACACCCTGGGCGACGGGTTCGCCACGCCGGAGCCGGGTGCCAGTCCACACCAGCAGTGCGCCTCCGAACAGGGCGAACACCACCCCCGCGAAGATCGCCGGTGCGCTTTCCATGGCCCGCGCTCCCCTTCCCTGCTGCCCGTGACTGCCCAGCGCCCGGAGACTGGCACGTACGGGCGGCGCCCGGGAGGCCGACGGGCGAAATCGAGGTGAACGAGCGGCCGCCACATCCTCGAACATGCAATCGACGGACGAGCGGCGGACCGGCGATGGACCACAGGGCGAACCTTCCGGCCAGATTTTTCCGGCCTTTTTCTTCTCCCGGCGTGTCCCACAGGACCGCACACGGGTCCTCCCACGGTCCCCGCAAGGGTCCTCCCCGGCCCTCGCACGGGTCCTCCCACGGCCCTCGCACGAGTCCTCCCGCCGCCCTCGCACGAGTCGCCCGGGCACGTCTGCCGGTCCGTCAGACCGCCGGCTCCAGGAACCCCTGCTCCACCAGCAGCCGGATCTGGGCGGGCGTACGGTCGCGCAGCAACACCGGATCCTCGCCCGTCAGTTGCGCGATGGCGTCGAGAATCCGCCCCGCGCTCAGCGTGCCGTCGCACACCCCTGCGAACCCGGCGCCCACCGTGTCCACCTTGGTCGCGCGGCGCATCCCGCGGTGCTGGCGCAGCACCACGTGCTCCGGGTCCTCGGCGCCGGGCAGCCCGACCTGCTCCTGGACCACCTCGACGGCGAGCCTGAAGTGGCCTTCGAGGAGATCCGCGTCGTCGTGGCCACGGAGGTAGTCGAGGCGGTCGAAGTGCGCGCGGATCGTCTCGCCGAGCGGCTGTTCGATCGGATGCGGCCACTCCTCGACGGTGACGGAAGGCACAGCGGCCCCCGTCCTGCGCAGCGTGATCCAGCCGAATCCCACCCCCTTGACCTTGCGCGCCTCGAACTCGTCGAGCCACGCGTCGTACGCCGCCTGGTACTCCGCCGGGTCCCCGCGGTGGTCGCCGGAGTCCCTGAGCCACAGCTCGGCGTACTGGTTGACGTCCTGCACCTCGCGCTGCACGATCCACGCGTCGCAGCCACGCGGCACCCACGACCTGACCCTGTCCTGCCAGTCCTCCCCCGCAACGTGCTGCCAGTTGGCGAGGAACTGCGCGAACCCGCCCTCGTTCAGCCGCTCCCCGGCCTGTTGAACGAGTGAGCGGCACAGATCGTCCCCGCCCATCCCGCCGTCCCGGTAGGTCAGCCGGGCGCCCGGAGAGATCACGAACGGCGGGTTGGACACGATCAGGTCGTACGTCTCCTCCTGCTTGACCGGCTCGAACAGCGAGCCCTCGCGCAGGTCGGCCGCCGGTGCGCCGGAGAGTGCCAGCGTGAGCGCCGTGATGTGCAGCGCGCGCGGGTTGAGGTCGGTCGCCGTCACGCGCGTGGCGTGCTGGGCGGCGTGCAGCGCCTGGATCCCGGAGCCGGTGCCGAGGTCGAGGGCGGCGGCGACGGGGGTGCGGACGGTGATGCCGGCGAGGGTCGTGGACGCGCCGCCGACCCCGAGGACGACCCCTTCGTGTCGCCGACCGATGCCGCCCGCGCCGCCGACGGCACACCCGAGGTCGGAGACGATGAACCAGTCCTCGCCGTCGGGCCCGCCGTACGGCCGTACGTCCACGGTGGCCGCGACCTCGCCGCCGCCCACCCGGGTCAGCCAGCCGCTGTCCAGGAGGTCGCCGACAGGCAGGACGTCGGCCACGCGCGCGTGCGGCACGGGCTGCTGGAGGAGGAACAGCCGGACGAGAGTCTCCAGGGACGTGTCCCCGCGGGTCGCCCGCAGTGCGGGCACCGTCTCGCTGCGGGCCAGCGCCGCGTAGGCGGGCGCGCCGAGCAGGTCGAGCAGTCCGTCGGCGGTGAAGGAGGAGCCCAGCAGGGCGGTGCGCAGCCGGGCGGCGACGTCGGGGCGGTCGGAGGCGGGCAGGGTGGCGAGGCCGGAGTCAGTCACGCCCTCCATTGTGGCCCGCTGCCATGCCCGGCCGCGGGCTCAGCACACGGCCGTGGACCACCGGACTCCGCTCCGCACACGGCCGTGGACCACCGGCCTCCGCTCCGCACACGGCCGCGGACCACCGGACTCCGCTCCGCACACGGCCGGGGACCACCGGACTCCGCTCGGCACACGGCCCCCATCCAGCGAGAGGCTCGGCCCTGTGCCTCAGCCCGCGGTCGACGAGGCCGACGACGAAGCCGTCGACGCCGGAGTCGACGCCCCGGTCGACGTCGTCGAAGAGACCTTCTTGCAGCTGGCCTGCTCGGCGATCGCGTCCTTGACCTCGCCCTGCTCCAGGGCGTTCAGCGCCGCGGTGCCGCTCTTGCTCTGCGTCTCCAGCTGCGTCGTCTGGGAGGCGACGTCCTGCAGACCGGAGGCGAACTTCGCCTGGTCCTTGGTGTCGAGCGCGTCGACCTTCTTCTTCAGGTCGGCGTAGGACGCGGAGAGGCTGTTGAGGGTCGTGACGACGTTCTGCTGGCGCTTGGCGCCGTCGTCCACCCCGGGGGGCGCGCCGGCGCTGCTGATGGCCGCGGCGAGCGCCTTGTAGCCGTCGGACATGTCCTGGAAGGCCTTGGAGTCGGTCTTCTGGATGGTCGCGGCCGAACTCGTGGTGTCCGAGGCCGTCGTGGAGATCGCCTCGTTCGCCGCCTTGATCTTCGCGTCCTGCGCCGGCACCGCGTCGCACACGGTCTTGGCCCAGGCGATCAGCTTCGGGTCGGTGCCCTTGTTGCTGCTGCACCCGGACAGCGCCACTACCAGTACCGCACCGCCGGACAGTGCGGCCGCGAGCTTCTTGTTCACCGGATCGGTCCCTTCCATGGCTCTCGGCCCCCGGAATCTACACGGCGGACGGACAGCACCCCCATGGAAGCACCCATTAAGTATGCTTTTGGGGCGATTTACACCAAGGGAGAGAAGGCTCACGGCGAGACGAGGCGCACATCCCGGCCCCGAGCGCGCTCCGGCAGGTTCCGGCGCTCTTCGGCGCGCGACAGGCGGAAAGCGCCCCGGCGTACGAAACGGGCGGACGGCGTGTCAGCACACGCCGTCCGCCCGCTCGTTGACCGGTCCCCCTCGCGAGGGCCCCGGTGGGTGTCGTAAGACCGCCTACGAAACCACCGCGGGATCGGCCGACTTGGCCACGCGGTCGGCGCTGTCCTCGTCCTCGCCGACGGCGATACCGCGCCGCTTGGACACGTACACCGCGCCGACGATCACGATCAGCGCGAGGACCGCGATCAGGATCCGGATGCCGATGCTCTTGTCATGGCCGTAGGAGAACTTGATCACCGCGGGCGCGATGAGCAGGGAAACCAGGTTCATGACCTTGAGCAGCGGGTTGATCGCGGGTCCCGCGGTGTCCTTGAAGGGGTCGCCGACCGTGTCGCCGATGACCGTGGCGGCGTGGGCCTCGCTGCCCTTGCCGCCGTGGTGGCCGTCCTCGACGAGTTTCTTGGCGTTGTCCCAGGCACCACCGGAGTTGGCCAGGAAAACCGCCATCAGGGTGCCCGCGCCGATCGCGCCCGCGAGGTAGGAACCGAGGGCGCCGACCCCGAGCGTGAACCCGATGAAGATGGGCGCCATCACGGCGAGCAGTCCCGGCGTGGCCAGCTCGCGCAGGGCGTCCTTGGTGCAGATGTCGACGACCTTGCCGTACTCGGGCGTCTCCGTGTAGTCCATGATCCCGGGGTGCTCGCGGAACTGCCGCCGCACCTCGAAGACCACCGAACCAGCCGACCGCGACACGGCGTTGATGGCGAGTCCGGAGAAGAGGAACACCACCGCCGCGCCGGCGATGAGGCCGACCAGGTTGTTGGGCTGCGAGATGTCCATGGACAGGGTCAACGGGGCGCCCGCACCGGTGAGTTTCGCGCCCACGTCCTGCACGTTCGTGGTGATCGCGTCCCGGTACGAGCCGAAGAGCGCCGACGCCGCGAGGACGGCGGTGGCGATGGCGATGCCCTTGGTGATGGCCTTGGTGGTGTTGCCGACGGCGTCCAGGTTGGTGAGCACCTGTGCGCCCGCGCCCTCGACGTCGCCGGACATCTCGGCGATGCCCTGGGCGTTGTCGGAGACCGGCCCGAAGGTGTCCATGGCGACGATGACGCCGACCGTGGTGAGCAGGCCGGTGCCGGCCAGCGCCACCGCGAACAGCGCGAGCATGATCGACGTGCCGCCGAGCAGGAACGCGCCGTAGACCCCGAGGCCGATCAGCAGCGCGGTGTAGACGGCCGATTCGAGGCCGAGCGAGATGCCGGCGAGGACGACCGTGGCCGGGCCGGTCAGCGAGGATTTGCCGATGTCCATGACCGGACGCCGGTTGGTCTCGGTGAAGTAGCCGGTCAGCTGTTGGATGACGGCCGCGAGCAGGATGCCGATGGCGACCGCGACGAGCGCGAGGATCCGCGGGTCGCCGTCCTTGGCCCGGATGGCCGCGTCGGAGATGCCGTGGAGGTCCGCGTACTTGCTGGGCAGGTAGACGAAGACCGCGATCGCGACGAACACGAGCGAGATCACCGCGGAGATGAAGAAGCCGCGGTTGATGGCGGTCATGCCGCTGCGGTCGCTGCGGCGCGGGGCGACCGCGAAGATGCCGATCATCGCGGTGAGCACGCCGATGGCCGGCACCAGGAGCGGGAAGGCGAGTCCGGAGTCGCCGAAGGCCGCCTTGCCGAGGATCAGCGCGGCGACCAGGGTCACGGCGTACGACTCGAAGAGGTCGGCCGCCATGCCCGCGCAGTCGCCGACGTTGTCGCCCACGTTGTCGGCGATGGTCGCGGCATTGCGCGGGTCGTCCTCCGGAATGCCCTGTTCGACCTTTCCGACCAGGTCGGCGCCGACGTCGGCGGCCTTGGTGAAGATGCCGCCGCCGACACGCATGAACATGGCGATCAGGGCGGCACCGAGGCCGAATCCTTCGAGCACCTTCGGCGCGTCGGCCGCGTACACCAGCACCACACAGGAGGCGCCGAGCAGGCCGAGCCCCACCGTGAACATGCCGACGACGCCGCCCGTGCGGAAAGCGATCTTCATGGCCTTGTGCGAGACGGCGGTGAGATCCTTTTCCGGTTCGCCTTCCGCCGGGGTGGCTTCCCGGGCCGCCGCGGCGACGCGCACATTGCTGCGTACGGCGAGCCACATGCCGATATAACCGGTGGTCGCCGAGAAGGCCGCGCCGATCAGAAAGAAGATCGACCGGCCGGCGCGCTGGTTCCAGTCGTCCGCGGGCAGCAGCAGAAGCAGGAAGAACACCACGACGGCGAATACGCCGAGAGTGCGCAACTGCCGGCCCAGATAGGCGTTCGCGCCTTCCTGGACCGCCGCCGCGATCTTCTTCATGCTGTCGGTGCCCTCGCCCGCCGCGAGCACCTGGCGTACCAGGATCCAGGCGACCACGAGCGCGGCCAGCGCCACGGCGGCGATGACCGCCACCAGGACCCGGTTGTCGTCGGTCAGGACTGCGGCTGCGAAGGTTGTGGGGTGATGGCCCAACTGATGAGGGGTAGAAAGCCCCGCCATTCGTCCTCCTTGACGCTTGGGCTGAGCTCAAGATGTGGACGGATTCTAGGTACCCGCGAGTGATCTAAACAGGGGACGGTAAACGGAATTAGCCTTCTCGTGCTCTTCAGCAAATGATCGTGGTCCCCCCGGGGAACCCGAAAGCGGTAATGCCCTAAAAGCATTGACGGCGACCGTTTACTTGATCAAATTATCGCCCGATTGATCGTGAATGAATTCACTAAACACATCGCACGAGATCACTTTACGACCGGCCGCAGGTGACACGGCCGCGGGGACGTGCGGACATGCCGAAGGGCCCCACTCGGTGGGGCCCTTCGGTACACAGACAGGGTGGCTCTCAGGTGAGCGCGACTCCGGGCGGGATCGTCGGCCAGGTCATGCGGATCAGCCCGCCGTGCTCCCCCGCCGTGACCTCCACGTCGTCCACGAGGCCGCTGATGACCGCGAGGCCCATCTCGTCCTCCTCGGCCTCCACGTCCACGTCCGCCGCGCCACCGCGCGCCCGGTCACCGGGAACGGAACGGGGTGCCTCGTCGCCGACCTCGATGGAGAACTGTTTCTCGTCCTCGATCAGCGCCACCCGGACCGGATCGGTGATGGCGGCGGCCTGGTGCAGACCCACGGCACGGGAACAGGCCTCGCCGACGGCCAGCCGGACCTCGTCCAGGACGGCCTCGTCCACTCCGGCCCTGCGAGCCACCGCCGCCGCCACCAGTCGGGCGGTGCGGACGTGCTCGGGCAGCGCGCTGAAGCGGAGTTCAACGGTGGCCATACGTCCCCCTCGGAACTACGGGCGTGCGGTGGGGGGGGGCCGGGCCGCCGAAGAACCCGGAACCCCCCGATGAATTGCGTCCGCCGCGGGCACTGCGGCCCGTGCACGGCTGCCGGCACGGGCACGCGGGCCCGAACGGGCGGGGGTGACACGGGCGTCCGTACGGCGCAGTGGCGGGTACGAGCCCGTGCCGAGGGCCGGCCGGACGGTACGGACCGATCGGCGGTCCGGGTACGTCGGCCGGCCCGGGGTCAGTCGGTGGCCGCCACCGCTTCCTCGACCGAGGTGTGGATCGGGAACACCTTGGTGAGGCCGGTGATACGGAAGATCTTCAGAATGCGCTCCTGGTTGCAGACCAGGCGCAGCGAGCCCTCATGGGCACGCACCCGCTTCAGGCCACCGACCAGCACGCCGAGCCCGGTGGAGTCGAGGAAGTCCACGCCCTCCATGTCGACGACGAGGTGGAAATTCCCGTCGTTCACCAGCTCGACCAGCTGCTCGCGCAGCTTGGGCGCGGTATATACGTCGATTTCGCCACCGACCTCGACGACCGTACGATCGCCGACTGTACGAGTCGACAGGGACAGGTCCACGGATCCTCCAGCACCTTGCTATCGAGCGGTCGCCCCTCGGGACACCTCGGCTTGCGGCCCCCGGGACGGTTCGCCAGCCGCGATGGCATTCAATCACTTACGGCAGGCGTGCACGACGCCTTGGCCCCATTGTCCGTCATGCCAGTGACACACTCGGTCCCGATGGCCATAAATCACCGATCCGATCGAACGCCGGTTCCGGCCGTGTCCGGGTTCTCTCCGGGCACGGTCCTGGACCGGCTCGCCTCCGGGCCGAGCCGGGCTTCGCGCATCACTCATACGGAGCACTTGCCCCCGCGTGCGGGTCGGCATGCCGTCTGGCCTGACCGGATTCGTTCGGAGGTCGTCGCGGCCGTGCAGGAGTGCGGCATCGACCATCCCTGGGAGCACCAGGCGCTGGCCGCCGAGCACGCCCTGGACGGCGACTCGGTGGTGGTCGCCACCGGCACCGCCTCCGGCAAGTCCCTGGCCTACCTCGTACCGGTCCTGTCCACCCTCCTGGAGGGCTCCGAGGCCGCCAACGGCCGCGGCGCCACCGCCCTCTACCTGGCGCCCACCAAGGCGCTGGCGGCCGACCAGTGCCGTGCCGTGAAGGAACTTTCACAACCGCTGGGAAACTCGGTGCGCCCCGCCGTGTACGACGGCGACACCCCGTACGAGGAACGGGAGTGGATCCGCCAGTACGCCAACTACGTGCTCACCAACCCCGACATGCTGCACCGCGGGATCCTGCCCGGACACGCCCGCTGGTCCTCCTTCCTGAAGTCGCTGAAGTACGTCGTCGTCGACGAGTGCCACACCTACCGGGGCGTCTTCGGCTCGCACGTCGCCCAGGTGCTGCGCCGGCTGCGCCGCCTGTGCGCCCGCTACGGCGCCTCCCCGGTCTTCCTGCTGGCCTCCGCGACCGCCGCCGAGCCGGCCGTGGCCGCCGGCCGTCTCACCGGCCTGCCGGTCGTGGAGATCGCCGACGACGCCTCCCCGCGCGGCGAGCTGGTCTTCGCCCTGTGGGAGCCGCCGCTGACCGAACTGCATGGCGAGAAGGGTGCCCCCGTCCGCCGTACCGCCACCGCCGAGACCGCCGACCTGCTGACCGACCTCGCCGTGCAGGGCGTGCGCTCGGTCGCCTTCGTGCGCTCCAGACGCGGCGCGGAGCTGATCTCCGTCATCACCCAGGAACGGCTGGCCGAGGTGGACCGCTCCCTCGCCCGGCGTGTCGCGGCCTATCGCGGCGGCTACCTCCCCGAGGAGCGGCGCGCCCTGGAGCGCGCGCTGCACTCCGGGGAACTCCTCGGACTTGCCGCCACAACGGCCCTGGAGCTGGGCGTGGACGTCTCCGGGCTGGACGCCGTACTGATCGCCGGATACCCCGGTACGAGGGCCTCTGTGTGGCAGCAGGCGGGTCGAGCGGGCCGCGCCGGGCAGGGCGCCCTCGCGGTCCTGGTCGCCCGCGACGACCCGCTGGACACCTTCCTCGTCCATCATCCCGAGGCCCTGTTCGACCAACCGGTGGAATCGACCGTCCTCGACCCCGACAACCCGTACGTCCTCGCCCCGCACCTGTGCGCCGCCGCGGCCGAGATCCCCCTCACCGACGACGACCTCGACCTCTTCGGCCCCGCCTGCAAGGAACTGCTGCCGCAACTGGAGGCCGCGAAGCTGCTGCGCCGCCGGACGAAGGCCTGGCACTGGACCCGGCGGGAGCGGGCCGCCGAGCTGACCGACATCCGCGGCGAGGGCGGCCGCCCTGTACAGGTCGTCGAGGCGGGCACGGGACGCCTGCTCGGCACGGTGGACGCGAGCGCCGCCCACTCCACGGTCCACGAGGGCGCGGTCCACCTCCACCAGGGCCGCACCTACCTCGTGCGCTCCCTGGACCTGGAGGACTCGGTGGCCCTGGTCGAGCAGGCCGAGCCGCCGTACTCCACGGTCGCCCGCGACACCACGGCCATCTCCGTCCTGGAGACCGACACCGAGATCCCCTGGGGCGACGGCCGCCTCTGCTACGGCTCCGTCGAGGTCACCAACCAGGTGGTCTCCTTCCTGCGCCGCCGGCTCATCACCGGCGAAGTGCTGGGCGAGACGAAACTCGACCTCCCTCCGCGTACGCTGCGCACCCGCGCGGTGTGGTGGACCGTCACCGAGGACCAGCTCGACGAGGCCCGGATCAACCCGGAGATCCTCGGCGGCGCCCTGCACGCCGCCGAGCACGCCTCCATCGGCCTGCTCCCGCTCTTCGCGACCTGCGACCGCTGGGACATCGGCGGCGTGTCGATCCCGCTGCACCCCGACACGCTTCTGCCGACCGTCTTCGTCTACGACGGCCACCCCGGCGGCGCGGGCTTCGCGGAGCGCGCCTTCCACACCGCCCGCACCTGGCTGACGGCCACCCGGGAGGCGATCGCCGCGTGCGAGTGCGACGCCGGGTGCCCGTCCTGCATCCAGTCCCCCAAGTGCGGGAACGGGAACGAGCCGTTGCACAAGCGGGGGGCGGTGCGACTCCTCACGGTGCTGCTGAAGGGGGCGCCGACGGGGTAGTCGTTCGGCTGCGGGTCGGTGGAGGCTCGTCGCGCCCCCCGCGGCGGAGCCGCAGATGTCACAGCCCCGCGCCCCTTTTGGGGCGCGCTGTCAGGGCGTGCGTCGCAGCGGGGCCGGCCCTCGCTCGAACCTCGGCCGTGAACGGCCTCCCGCCCGAGACCGCAGAGACATCCGAGACGTCACCGACGATCACGCACCGCGTCAGCCGCGCGCCCTGTGCCCGTGCCACCCGGTCCGCCAACGCACAGGCCGCCGTGGTCCCCTCGGCCCAGTGGTCCGCCGCAGCGAGGGCGGCCATGTCGGCGCCACCGGCCGCGCGATGCCGGACGACCACGGCGTGCCCCAGCCCCAGCACCACCCCGAACACCGCGCACAGCACGGCGATCGCCCCGACACTCCAGACGGTGGCAGAGCCTTGATCACGCGCCCCGCCGAAACGCGCCCCGAAGAGGCGCGGGGCTGTGACATCTGCGGCTCCGCCGCGGGGGCGCGGCCCACCCCCACGCGGCGGCAGCCACCCGACCACCGCACGCCCCCTCACGGCACCACCTCCGCCGGCCCCTCCGCCAAGGCGACCGCCGACTCCCGTACCTCGAACGGCAACGCGCCCAGCACCGGCGGCCTCGCCACCACCGTCACCCGCACCTCGCCGCCGTCCCGAGCCACCGTCACCGCCGCCCCGTCAGGCGCCGCCTCCTTCGTCACCGCGACCACCGCGTCCTCTGTGTCCTGCCGCGCCGCGGCCCGCGCCCCGGTGCGGGCGGCGTCCACGCACCGGATCTGGGCGGCCACCACGAGCAGCCCCCACACCAGCGCCATCGTGAACGCCACCAGCACCGGCAGCACCACGGCCGCCTCCGCCGTCACGAACCCCCGGTCCGCCCCGCGCCCCCGCTCACATCCGCGCACTGAGGGCTCGTTTCACGATGGCCTGGAGCTCCGCGCTGACCTGCCCGCTCGTCACGACCGCGTAGAGGACCGCCGCGAACCCGACGGCGGCGATGATCCCCATCGCGTACTCGGAGGTGACCATTCCGGCATCCCGGCGTACCAGCTTCCACATCTTCCAGTACATCTCACGCATCTCGACTCCCTTGAACTGGTTCGAACTAGCTTGGAATTGACATCGGTTCCCGTCGGCGGCCCCGCTATCGCGCCCTTCATCCACCACCCCCTCGCAGCACCCCGCCCGCGAGTCCGATCACCACGGGCAGCACACCGACCGCGATGAACGCGGGCAGGAAACACAGCCCCACCGGCGCCGAGATCAGCACGGCCGCCCGTCGTGCCCGCGCGGTCGCGCCCCTTGCCCACTCCGCGCGAGCGTCCGAGGCGAGCCGGGCGACGGGTGCGGCCGCCGGCATCCCGGACTCGTCCGCGCGTTCCAGCAGCCGGGCCAGGGCGGCGGCACCCGGCAGCCCGGCCAACCGCCGCCAGGCAGCCGCCGGTTCACCGCCCAGCCGCACCTCCGCCGCGCCCCGCGCCAGCCCCTCCCCGACAGGCCCGCCGAGGGCCTCTCCGACGGCCTGGGCGGCGACCACCGGCCCGGCTCCGGCGGCGATGCAGGCTGCCAGGAGGTCGGCGGCGAGCGGGAGTTGGCGCGCCGCTTCGGCCGCCTCCGCCTCAGCCGTCCGGTCCCCGTCGCCCGCCTGGCTCCGCCACCGCCACAACCCCACCCCGACGCCGAGCCCCAGCAGCGCCCCGACGACCCCGCCGACCAGCACCCAGCCGCCGCACACCACACCGACGACCGGCAGCCACCTGCGAACGGCGCCGCCGACCTCGGAGTGCCGCTCCGCCCGCACGGACCTCTCCAGGCCGAGCAGTTCGGCCACCTTCCGCCGGGCCCAGCGCCTGCGCCTGGCCCTCTCCAGCCGCCATGCCGACCAGCCCAGGGCCGCCAGCACCGCGGCCGTCACCCCCAGCCTGTGGACAACCTCCGCGCTCACGCCGCCTCAGCTCCCCGCACGATCCGGGCCGCCCACCACATCCCGGCGCCCTCGAACGCCGCGCCGACGACCAGGCAGCCCAGCCCTGCCCCGGTGTGCAGCAGCACCCGCAGCGGGTCGGCGCCCAGGGCCGAGCCGAGCAGGAGACCGAGGGCGGGCAGGGCGGCGAGCATCACGGTGGTGGCCCGGGCGCCCGACAACTGGGAGCGCAGGTCGGCCCGTTGGTCCCGTTCGGCGCGCAGGGCGGCGTCCAGACGGTCGAGACCGGCCGCGAGCCCGGCGCCCTGGTCGACGGCCACCCGCCAGCAGGCCGCGAGCCCCCGCAGGCCGTCGGCGCCGGGCTGCCGCGCCGCCACCGCCAACGCCCCCGGCACGTCCCCGCCGAAGCGCGCAGCCGCGACCACGGCAGGCTGGGCCTCACCGAGCCCGCCTGAGTCCCGTGCGGCCCGCAGCAGCGCCTCACCCGGCTGCCGTCCCGCGCGCACCTCGCCGGCGAGCGCCCCGCACAGTGCGATCACCGCGTCGGCGCGCGCCTGCCGGGTCCGCCGCGTCTGCCGGGCCTGCCGCATCCGGCGCAGCATCGGCACCCCGGCCGCCCCCGCGAGGACCGGAAGGGCCGAGGCGGCAAGGAGCGCGAGCGCCACACCGACGGCCAGGGCCCACCACTCACCGCGCCAACGGCCGCGCAGCCGCCGGAGTTCCCCGAGCGCCTGCTCCCAGGAGGGCGGCCCGGTGGTCACCACCCCACCGCCGGCGAGCAGCAGCCGCGTCCGCCGTACCTCACGCTGCCGCTCGGCCAGCAGCCAGGCCATGACCCCACCGCACACCACGGCCGCGCCGATCGTCGTCTCACCCATCACACGTTCCCCTTTCAACTCATGGATCACTGACGTCACTTCAGAACCAATGGAACCCACAGACCGGACGGAGCTCACGGGTCGGACAGAGCTCACCGGCCGGACGAGCTCATGGACAGGTCGCGTTCTTCCCAAGCAGCCCCCGCAGCCGTTCCCACCCCTGCTCCCGCGCGAACTCCGCCGCGTCCCAGCGCAGCGCCGGTACCGTCCGCACCAGCCCGGAGGAGTCCCGCTCCAGGACGTGCACCTCGGCGATCCGCCGCCGGCCCGCGCGGTCCCGTACGAGGTGCAGCACCACCGACAGCGCGGCCGCCAGCTGGCTGTGCAGGGCGGCCCGGTCGAGCCCGGCGGCCGTGCCGAGGGCTTCCAGGCGGGCCGGTACGTCCGCGGCCGCGTTGGCGTGCACGGTGCCGCAGCCGCCCTCGTGGCCGGTGTTGAGCGCGGCCAGCAGGTGGACCACCTCGGGCCCGCGGACCTCGCCGACGACGAGCCGGTCGGGCCGCATCCGCAGGGCCTGCCGGACCAGGTCCTCCAGGGTGACGAGGCCGGCACCCTCCTGGTTGGCGGGTCTGGTCTCCAGCCGTACGACGTGCGGATGTTCGGGCCTGAGCTCCGCCGAGTCCTCGGCGAGCACGATCCGCTCGCCCGGGCCGACGAGACCGAGCAGGGCACTCAGGAGGGTCGTCTTGCCCGTGCCCGTGCCACCGCTGACCAGGAAGGACAGCCTGGCCGCGATGAGCGCCCGCAGGATCCGGTCACCGCCCGGGGGCACGGTTCCGGCCGCGACCAGTTCGTCGAGGGTGAACGCCTGTGGACGGACGACCCGCAGGGACAGGCAGGTGCAGCCGATGGCCACCGGGGGCAGGACCGCGTGCAGACGGGTGCCGTCGGGCAGCCGGGCGTCCGCCCAGGGACGCGCGTCGTCCAGGCGCCGACCGGCCACCGCGGCCAGCCGCTGCGCGAGACGCCGTACCGCCGCCGCGTCCGGGAAGGTGACCCGGGTGAGTTCGAGGCCGCCGCCGCGGTCCACCCAGACCCGGTCCGGGGCGGTCACCAGGACGTCGGTGACCGTGGGGTCGGCCAGCAGCGGCTCCAGGGGACCGCTGCCGACCAGTTCGGAGCGCAGTCGCTCGGCCGCGCCGAGGACTTCGGCGTCGCCGAGTACCCGCCCCTGGGCGCGCAGCGCCTGGGCCACCCGCGCGGGTGTCGGTTCGGCGCCGCTCTCGGCGAGCCAGCGCCGTACCCCGTCGAGCAGGGCCGGGCCGTCCGCGTCCGCGCTGCCCGGCCTCACGCGACACCACCGGCCTCGACCAGCGTGCGCTCCCAGAAGCCCTTGCAGAAGCGGGCCAGCGGTCCGCGAGCGACGGACCCGGGCGGTTTCCGGCCCGGGCGGGCCAGGCCGGGTTCGGCGGGTACTTCGCCGGCCAGCGGCAGGCCGAGCAGCCGGGCCACCTCGCGGTCGTCCAGACCGGGCGCGTACGGCCCCCGTACCGCCACCCTGAGGTCGCGTACGACCATGCCGACGGTGGCCGCCACCCGTCCGGCGGCCGCGACGGCGCGGAGTTCGGCGGGGACCACCAGGACCGCGAGGTCGAGCTGGGTGAGGACCTCGGCGACCTCGTCGTCCAGGCGGCGTGGCAGGTCGACGACGACCGTGCCGCCGCGCCGCCGGGCGGCGGCGAGCACCGCGCGGACGGCGGGCGGCGGGATGGCCACGCAGTCGCCGCGGTCCCAGCTGAGGATCCGCAGTGAGTGCAGTTCGGGCAGCGACTCCTCCAGGGCGCCGCTGCCGAGCCGGCCGCGCGAGGCGGCGAAGGCGGGCCAGCGCAGGCCCTCGGCGGTCTCGCCGCCGAGGAGGACGTCGATCCCGCCGCCCAGCGGATCCGCGTCCACGAGCAGGGTGCGCACTCCCTCCCGCGCGGAGGTGACGGCGAGCGCGCAGGCCAGCGTGGAGGCGCCGGCCCCGCCCCGGCCGCCGATCACGCCGACGGTGAGGGCCGGGCGGCCCACACCCTCGACGACGTCGGCGATCCGGTCCACGAGCCACTGCTCGCCGTCGGGCAGCATCAGGACGTGGTCCGCGCCGATCTCCACGGCCCGTTTCCACACGTCGGGGTCGTCCTGGTCGAGGCCGACCAGCACCACCCCGCGTCGGCGCGCGGCCCCGCGCACCCGTCGGGCGGCGTCGTCGCCGACCAGGACGAGCGGGGCGGACTCCCAGCCGCCGCGTTCCGGTGGGCCGTGGTGGACCTCCGGTTTGGCTCCGGCCGCGGCGCACAGGCGCAACAGGTCGTCGAGGAGTTCGGCGTCCTCGGTGACGATCATCGGGCGTCCGGGCCGTCCCGAGGCGGCGGACGGCGGGTCCTGGGTGACAGTTCCGGCCACGTGAGCTTCCCCCTTGGCTGCGTTCTCACGCATGGCCCCTGCGGCCATGCGATTCCCAAACGTGTGAAGAACCGGCAAGCGGCTCCATATGCACGGCCGACAGAAACCGGCCATTGGCGCCCGACAAACGGAACCCGGCCATGAACTCGCCGCCGCCGGAGCGCGCTGGAATCACGGTGCAGCGAACCCGGAAATCGTGTGGATCTTGGTCCAAAACTGTGGACGACTCGATGGTTGTGAATATCGCCGTCACCCATACCGGTGAGGCCCGTTCTGGGGCGGGTGCGACTTCCACAGCGCAGCGCTACAACTACCCAGCGTGACGGATCATGGGTACGCCAAGAGGGCGGCCGAAGCCGCCCGGCCGAGGCCTCACGGCCCGCAAGAGAGGAGGAAAACCCACCCGGACATGCGACGACCCCCACCGGGGGGGAGAGTGGGGGTCGTCTCCACGGCCGACTCGGGGGGGGAGGAGCCGGACCGGGTTAGCACGGTCGCGAACGATCCGTGACTTCCATGGTGTACCCGAGAGCCCTCTCAGGCAAACCCACGCGCCCCACCTTACGCCGAATGGTGGGCGCCTATGCTCGGGGGCGTGGAAAACCACTCCTTGCCCCGCACAGCAGCCTTCTTTGACCTGGACAAGACGGTCATTGCGAAGTCGAGCACGCTCACGTTCAGCAAGTCGTTCTACCAAGGCGGTCTGATCAACCGCAGGGCGGCGCTGCGCAACGCGTACTCCCAGTTCGTGTTCCTGGTCGGCGGTATGGACCACGACCAGATGGAGCGCACGCGCGCATACCTGTCCGGTCTCGTCCGTGGCTGGAATGTCCAGCAGGTCAAGGAGATCGTCGCCGAGACCCTGCACGACCTGATCGACCCGATCATCTACGACGAGGCCGCCTCCCTCATCGAGGAGCACCACAGGGCCGGCCGGGACGTCGTCATCGTCTCCACCTCGGGCGCCGAGGTGGTCGAGCCGATCGGTGAACTCCTCGGTGCCGACCGCGTGGTGGCCACCCGCATGGTCGTCGGCGACGACGGCTGCTACACCGGCGAGGTGGAGTACTACGCGTACGGGCCGACCAAGGCCGAGGCCGTCCGGGAGCTGGCCGCCTCCGAGGGGTACGACCTCGACCGCTGCTACGCCTACAGCGACTCGGCGACCGACGTGCCGATGCTCCAGGCCGTCGGGCATCCGCACGCCGTGAACCCGGACCGCGCGCTGCGCCGCGAGGCCCTCGCCCGCGGGTGGCCGATCCTGAACTTCAACCGGCCGGTACGGCTCAAACAGCGGATCTCCGCGCCCCCGCGCCCTGCCCTGGTCGCCGCGGCGGCCATAGGCGCGGCGGCCGCCACCGCGGGCCTGGTCTGGTACGCGAGCCGGCGCCGGAGCACGGTCGCCTGAACCGGCCGCTCCCGACCTCATTCACCCGTTCGCCCCATCAGCATCCCTTTGATGCGTCTTTGAACCTAAAAGTAAAGAACTGAGGGCAGGACTTCCGCTTGCTCCGGGCTTGCAGTACAAAGGGGTTAGCGGCCCGCGAGACCAAAGGACATCCGCGAGGATCACCTTTAAAACGCATTTGGCCCCACGGACCCAGCATGGACATCGGGCACCCACGCGACGTCGACCCGTCGATTACGGGCCAGCCGCACCAGGTGACGGGCAAAGTACCCGACCTGATGGGCGACATATCGAGGACGCCTGGTAACCCGGTGAGTCATGCCAGCGGCGGTACGAGAAATCGTACCGCCGCAACCCTTTTCCCAGGCCCCGCGCCGCCCTCCGCCCGGGCTCTACGCCGCCCCGCGCTGCAGCGCCTCGCAGACCGCGGTCGACTCGCGCACGCCGAGTTCCACCGCGCGCCCGCAGTGCGCGATCCAGGCCGCCATCCCTTCCGGAGTTCCGGAGACATAGCCGTCCAGGGCCGCCAGATAGGAAGCGCGGCCCAGCTCGGCGTGGCCGACCTCGGCGGGGCAGATCGCCTTGGGGTCGAGACCGCTGCCGATCAGCACGATCCGCTCGGCCGCGCGGGCGACCAGCCCGTTGCACGAGGTGAAGGGCCGCAGCGCGAGCAGTTCGCCGTGCACCACCGCGGCCGTCACCAGTGCGGGCGCCTCGCTCCCCGCGACGATCAGCTCGGAGAGCCCCTCCAGGCGCCCCGACACCTCGTCGGCGTCCGGCAGCTCCAGTTCCACCAGCGGCTCGTCGACGCCCTCGCCGGCCCGGCGCGGCCTGCCGACCTCGTCATCGTCCGTCGCGGCCGCCACCAGGTGCAGCCGGGCCAGCACGCGCAGCGGCGACTGCCGCCAGATGGACAGCAGCTGGCCCGCTTCCGCGGTCAGCCGCAGGGCCGCGCCGACCACGCGCGCGTCGTCGTTCCCACCGAAGTCGGAGCGCCGCCGCACCTCCTCCAGCGCCCAGTCGGCACCGGACAGCGCGGCACTGCCCCGGGCGGCCCGCAGCGCGGCCTCCGAGGTGACGGCGTTGCTGCGGCGCCGCATGATCCGGTGCCCGTAGACCCGGTCCACGGCCTTGCGCACGGACTCCACGGACTCGGCCACCCCGGGCAGCGACCCCAGGGCCGCGAGCGGATCGGCGGTCGCACCTGTCGTACTCATGAGTACGACACTACGCACCCCGCCCTGGGGCTCCACGAAGGAGTGGTCTTCTTCACTCCATGTGCCACGCACAGCTATCGGCCGACTACCCTTCGTGAACATGAAAATTGCTTTCGTCGGGAAGGGCGGCAGCGGCAAGACCACGCTCTCCTCCCTGTTCATCCGCCATCTCGCGGCCGGCGGCGCGCCGGTCGTCGCCGTCGACGCCGACATCAACCAGCATCTGGGCCCCGCGCTCGGCCTCGAGGAGACGGAGGCGGAGGCACTGCCCGCGATGGGCGAGCGGCTCTCCCTGATCAAGGAGTACCTGCGCGGCCACAACCCGCGCATCGCCTCCGCCGCGACGATGATCAAGACCACCCCGCCAGGCGAGGGTTCGCGGCTGGTCCGGGTACGGGAGCCCAATCCGGTGTACGACGCCTGCGCGCGGCCGGTGGAACTCGACGGCGGCGCCGTCCGTTTGATGGTCACCGGGCCCTTCACGGACGCCGACCTGGGGGTCTCCTGCTACCACTCCAAGACAGGAGCGGTGGAGCTGTTCCTGAACCACCTCGTCGACGGCCCCGACGAGTACGTCGTGGTCGACATGACGGCGGGGTCGGATTCCTTCGCCTCCGGCATGTTCACCCGCTTCGACATCACGTTCCTCGTCGCCGAGCCGACCCGGAAGGGGGTCTCCGTCTACCGCCAGTACAAGGAGTACGCCCGGGACTTCGGCGTCGTCCTGAAGGTCGTCGGCAACAAGGTGCAGGGGCAGGAGGACATCGACTTCCTGCGCTCGGAGGTCGGGGACGACCTGCTGGTCACGGTCGGGCACTCGGACTGGGTGCGCGCCATGGAGAAGGGCCGCCCGCCCCGGTTCGAGCTCCTGGAGGACCCCAACTCCCGCGCCCTGCGCGCCCTCAAGGTGGCCACCGACGCGACGTACGAGCTGCGGGACTGGGAGCGCTACACCCGGCAGATGGTCCACTTCCACCTGAAGAACGCCCTGTCGTGGGGCAACGAGCGCACCGGGACCGACCTGGCGGCGCAGATCGACCCCGGCTTCGTGCTCGGCGAGGGAGTGGCCGCCCCCGTCTGACGGACGGCCACTTCGGTCCTGTGCCTACGACTTGACGGCCGGCGCCCCGGGCACCCCCTTCGGTGCCGGGGCGGGACGGCCGGACAGGAAGGCCTCCCAGCCCTGCCGCGGTGCCTCGCCCACGTTCAGGGTGCGCAGCCTCTTCAGGACCTGCGGATCCTGGGCGTCCAGCCAGTCGGCCAGCTGACGGAAGGAGACACAGCGCACGTCGGGCTTGTTGCAGACGTCCGCGACCACCTCGTCGAGGGCACGCATGTAGGTGCCGCCGTTCCAGGACTCGAAGTGGTTGCCGATGACGAGTGGTGCGCGGTTGCCGTTGTAGGCCCGGTTGAAGCCCTGGAGCAGCCCGTCGCGCATCTGCTCGCCCCAGTAGTCGTACTTGTCGGGGTCACCCTGGGTCGACGTGCCGGACTGGTTGACCATGAAGTTGTAGTCCATGGTCAGCTGCTCGTAGGAGTGGCCGGGGAAGGGGACGAGCTGCATCGACAGGTCCCACAGCCCTTCCCGCTTCTTGGGCCAGACCTGGTCGTTGACACCACTGGTGTCATAGCGGAAGCCCAACTGGCTCGCCGCCTTCACGAAGTTCTTCTGCCCCTCCAGGCAGGGGGTGCGGGCGCCGATGAGCTCCTTGTCGTAGTCGAAGGGCAGCGGTGCGGCGTTCTTCATGCCCGTGTTGGTCTTCCAGGTCTTCACGAACTGCTTGGCCTGGGCGATCTCGCTCTTCCACTCGGCCACCGACCACTCGCCGACCCCGCCGTCCGGGCCGCAGAAGTGCCCGTTGAAGTGGGTGCCGATCTCGTTGCCCTCCAGCCAGGCCAGCCGTAGCTGCTTGACCGTGTCGGCGATGCCCTGCTCGTCGTTGAAGCCGATCTCGGAGCTGCCGGGCGAGTGCTGCGGGGGCCGGTAGAGGTCACGCTTCTCCTCGGGCAGCATGTAGACGCCGCTGAGGAAGAACGTCATGTTCGCGTGGTTCTCCTTGGCGACCTTGCGGAAGTGCGAGAACAGCTTCTGGCTGTCCTCGCCCGAACCGTCCCAGGAGAACACCACGAACTGCGGAGGCTTCTCACCGGCCTTGAGCCGCTCGGGCCGGGGCAGATGCGGCTGCGCCCCGGTGTAGGCGGTGGACCCGTCGCCGATCAGACGGACCACACTCTGGGGCGCCGGCGCTCCCTTCTCCGGCCCGGACGCCCCTTGCTCGGAGTTCGTACCGGTCGCGCAACCGGCGACCGACGCGGCACAGGCCGCGGCGGCCACGGCGCCGACCGCAATCCTCTGGGTGGCGGCCAATTCCGCTCACCTTCTTCCTTCTCTCGGCGAACGCCGGTGACGGCGTTTTATGGCGATGTGCCGGGTATCTGCCGACAGCCCGGCCAAGGTCGCATAGGACCGAGAGAGGGATTAATACGACAAGCCGATGAACTGCTCACTTCACCCATGGAGGTGAGAAGGTGCCCCATTTGCGCAGAAAATCCATGCCTGACCTTTACTCTGCATTACGATTCGTTTACCGAGCGTTGATTCATCCCGCCACTGCACGCCGTGACCCATGGCCGCGACCGAGGCCCCCGCCCCAGGTGAGGGCCCCGGATCCGCGACCGCACTGCCCGGAGGAGACGGGAACCATGTCATCAGCCTGCGTACCCACCCACCCCGAGAGCCTCGGCCTGGCCCGAGCCGCAACTCCCAAGGCCGTCACCGGCGCTGACCGGCCGCAGCACCCGCCCGCGCCGACGCCTCCGCGCCGACGCCTCCCCGTCGCGGGCGCCGACCTGTCCGCGTCCGTCGCCGTGTTCCTGATCGCCCTGCCGCTCTCCCTCGGCATCGCCCTCGCCACCGGTGCCCCGCTCCAGGCCGGCCTGGTGGCGGCGGCCGTCGGCGGCCTGGTCGCCGGCCGGCTCGGCGGCTGCCCGCTCCAGGTCAGCGGCCCCGCCGCCGGACTCACCGTGGTCACCGCCGACCTGATCCACCGGTACGGCTGGCAGGCCACCTGCGGCATCACCGTCCTCGCCGGACTGGCCCAACTGGGCCTGGGCTGCCTGCGGGTGGCCCGCACCGCGCTCGCCGTCAGCCCGGCGGTGGTGCACGGCATGCTCGCCGGTATCGGCGTCACCATCGCGGTCGCCCAGCTGCATATCGTCCTCGGCGGCACCCCGCAGAGCTCGGTCCTCGCCAACGTACGGGCGCTGCCCGCCCAGTTGGCGAACCTGCACCCGGCCGCGGTGGCGGTGAGCGCGCTGACCCTGGCCCTGCTGTTCGGCTGGCCCAGGATCCCGGGCAGGGCGGGCCGCCTGCTCGGGACCGTCCCGGCCGCCCTGGTCGCCGTCGCCGGTGCCACCGCGACCGCCTCGCTCACCGGGCTCACCCTGCCCCGGGTCGACCTGCCGTCCTGGAGCAGCCATGCCCTGGCGGGGCTGCCCGAGGGGCCGGCGCTCGGCCTCGTCGCCGCAGTGCTCACCACCACGCTGGTGTGCAGCGTGCAGTCGCTGCTGGGCGCGGTCGCCGTGGACAAGCTGGTGGCAGGCCGCACCGGACCCCAGTCCCGGCTCGGCCGCTCCGACCTGGACCGGGAGCTGCTCGGTCAGGGCGCGGCCAACATCGTGTCGGGGGCGCTCGGCGGGCTGCCGGTCGCGGGGGTCGCGGTGCGCAGTTCGGCGAATGTGCAATCCGGTGCGGAGAGCCGGAACTCCACGATGCTGCACGGCGTTTTCGTAGTAGTCGCCGCGCTGCTGATGGTCCCCGTCCTGGATCTCATCCCGCTCGCCTCGCTCGCCGCCCTGGTGATGGCCGTCGGCATCCAGATGGTGTCCCTGCACCACATCCGCACGGTGACCCGCCACCGCGAAGTGCTGGTGTACGCCGTCACCACGCTCGGGGTGGTTCTCCTCGGCGTCCTGGAGGGCGTGGTCCTCGGGGTCGCCGTGGCCGTCGCCCTCGCCCTGCACCGCCTCGCCCGGACCCGCATCACCCACGAAGAGAAGGGAGGAGTCCATCACGTACACGTAAGAGGACAGCTGACGTTCCTCGCGGTGCCCCGGCTCAGCAGAGTCCTGCATCTCGTACCCCAAGGCGCCCACGCCGTAGTGGAGTTGGACGGTTCGTTCATGGACCACGCGGCGTACGAGTCACTGCGGGACTGGCGCAGGGCCCACACCGCACAGGGCGGCTCCGCCGAACTGACCGGCTGCCGCGCGGGCGTCCGCTCACCGGAGTACGGGCACGACCCGGAGTACGGTCGCCACCCCGAGCCGCACGCGGGTCACGGTGACGGCCTCAAGCGCCGGCTCGGGAGATCGGCCGGTGCGGGTCATGAACTCGCCCGCGGGATCCGCGCGTTCCAGCGCCACACCGCGCCCCTGGTCCGGGACGAGCTGGCCCGGCTGGCGCGCGAGGGGCAGCGGCCGTCGCAGCTCTTCCTCACCTGCGCCGACTCCCGGCTCGTCACCTCGATGATCACCTCCAGTGGCCCAGGTGACCTGTTCGTGGTCCGCAACGTCGGCAATCTGGTCCCTCTTCCGGGTGAGGAGAACGGCGACGACTCGGTGGCGGCCGCGATCGAGTACGCGGTGGACGTGCTGAAGGTGCGGTCCATCACGGTGTGCGGGCACTCCGGGTGCGGGGCGATGCAGGCGCTGCTCGGCTCCGGGACCGGGGGTGCGGCGACCCCGCTCGGGCGGTGGCTGCGACACGGGCTGCCGAGCCTGGCACGGCTGGCGGACGAGGGCGGAGCGGGAGCACGGCTGGCCGGGCGGGTGGCGGCGGACACGGTGGAGCGGCTGTGCCTGACCAACGTGGTCCAGCAGTTGGAGCACCTGCGGGCGCACGACTCGGTGGCGCGGGCGCTGGCCGCCGGTGAGCTGCAGCTGCACGGGATGTACTTCCATGTGGGCGAGGCGCAGGCGTACCTGCTGAGCCGGGACGGTGGGGACGGAGAGGGAGGGGTGTTCCAGGGGGTACCCGGTACGGAGGAGCTGCCCAGCCCGGCGTGAGCGAAAGGGCGGCCGGGCCGGTCGGGCCGGTCGGGGACGCACCGGCCTGTACGGGCCGGCATGGGCGAGTCCGGCATGCCCCTGTGTGCCACGACGGGCCGGCACTGGCAGGCTCGGCACGCCCGATCGGGGCACCCCCCCGGCCCTACCCCGCCTCACCCCGTCAGCCCCGGCCCCACCCCGCCTCGCCGATCCTGATAGGTCTAAACCAATTATTCGGCGGCCCTTGTCACCGGGGCCCCAGGTCTGATGAGCTGTGGCCTGGGACACAACGGACACCCTTCGAAAGGGAGATGTCGTGAGCAACGAAAGCCTGGCCAACCTCTTGAGGGAGGAGCGACGCTTCGCGCCGCCCGCTGACCTGGCCGAGAACGCCAATGTCACGGCCGAGGCGTACGAACAGGCCAAGGCTGACAGGCTCGGCTTCTGGGCCGAGCAGGCCCGCCGGCTGACCTGGGCCAAGGAGCCGACCGAGACGCTGGACTGGTCGAACCCGCCGTTCGCCAAGTGGTTCAAGGACGGCGAGCTCAACGTCGCGTACAACTGCGTGGACCGGCATGTGGAGGCCGGGCACGGCGACCGGGTCGCCATCCACTTCGAGGGCGAGCCCGGCGACAGCCGTGCGATCACCTACGCCGAGCTGAAGGACGAGGTCTCCAGGGCGGCCAACGCCCTGCTGGAGCTCGGAGTTCAGAAGGGCGACCGGGTCGCGGTCTACATGCCGATGATCCCGGAGACGGCGATCGCGATGCTCGCCTGCGCCCGGATCGGCGCCGCGCACTCCGTGGTGTTCGGCGGCTTCTCGGCGGACGCGCTCGCCACCCGTATCCAGGATGCGGACGCCAAGGTCGTCATCACCTCCGACGGCGGCTACCGGCGCGGCAAGCCGTCCGCGCTCAAGCCGGCCGTGGACGAGGCGATCGGCAAGGTGGACAACGTCGAGCACGTGCTGGTCGTGCGCCGCACCGGGCAGGAAGTGGCCTGGGACGACTCGCGGGACGTGTGGTGGGACGAGATCGTCGAGCGGCAGTCGGCCGAGCACACGCCGGAGGCGTTCGACGCCGAGCACCCGCTCTTCATCCTCTACACGTCCGGTACGACGGGTAAGCCGAAGGGCATCCTGCACACCTCGGGCGGCTACCTCACCCAGGCGTCGTACACGCACTGGGCGGTGTTCGACCTCAAGCCGGAGACGGACGTGTACTGGTGCACGGCCGACGTCGGCTGGGTGACCGGCCACTCGTACATCGTGTACGGGCCGCTGGCCAACGGCGCGACGCAGGTGATGTACGAGGGCACCCCGGACACCCCACACCAGGGCCGGTTCTGGGAGATCGTGCAGAAGTACGGGGTGACGATCCTGTACACGGCGCCGACGGCGATCCGCACGTTCATGAAGTGGGGCGACGACATCCCCGCGAAGTTCGACCTGAGCAGCCTGCGGGTGCTCGGCTCGGTCGGTGAGCCGATCAACCCCGAGGCGTGGATCTGGTACCGCAAGCACATCGGTGCCGACCGGACGCCGATCGTGGACACCTGGTGGCAGACCGAGACCGGCGCGATGATGATCTCGCCGCTGCCGGGAGTCACCGCGACGAAGCCCGGTTCCGCGCAGACCCCGCTGCCCGGCATCTCGGCGACGGTCGTCGACGACGAGGCGCACGAGGTACCGAACGGCGGTGGCGGCTACCTGGTGCTGACCGAGCCGTGGCCGTCGATGCTGCGCACGATCTGGGGCGACGACCAGCGGTTCCTGGACACGTACTGGTCCCGGTTCGAGGGCAAGTACTTCGCCGGTGACGGTGCGAAGAAGGACGACGACGGTGACATCTGGCTGCTCGGCCGGGTGGACGACGTCATGCTCGTCTCCGGGCACAACATCTCGACCACCGAGGTGGAGTCGGCGCTGGTGTCCCATGCGTCGGTCGCCGAGGCGGCCGTGGTCGGCGCGGCGGACGAGACGACCGGTCAGGCGATCGTCGCCTTCGTGATCCTGCGCGGCACGGCGAACGCCGAGGACGAGGGGCTGGTCGACGAGCTCCGCAACCACGTGGGCGCCACGCTCGGCCCGATCGCCAAGCCGAAGCGGGTGCTGCCGGTGGCGGAGCTGCCGAAGACCCGCTCCGGCAAGATCATGCGCCGGCTGCTGCGCGATGTCGCCGAGAACCGCCAGCTCGGCGATGTCACGACGCTGACCGACTCGACGGTCATGGACCTCATCCAGGCGAAGCTGCCCGCGGCGCCCAGCGAGGACTGACCCCGACCGGCACGGCCCTGAAAGGGCGCCCGGCGCGAAACGCGCCGGGCGCCCTTTTTGCACCTACCGTGAAACTCACCTGACAACTCCCACCACACCTTAGGCAAACTAAGCAAAGTAACGTGGCCTCAAGGTGTGCCGGGAAGTCTGGTCGGCAAGTAGCCCTGTCCTGCCCACCGACCGGAGGTCCCCCGTGTCCGCGCCCCGCACCGCCCCCGTCCAAAAGGTCCTCGGCCGGCTCTCACTGCCCGAGCGGACCATCGTGGCGGACGCGCTGCGGACCGAGACCGTCGGCGGTGTGCTGCTGCTCGTCGCCGCGATAGCCGCGCTGGTCTGGGCGAACATACCCGCGCTCCACCACAGCTACGAGAGCGTCGCCGACTTCCACTTCGGCCCCGGCGCCCTCGGCCTGGACCTCTCCGTCGCCCACTGGGCCGCCGACGGCCTGCTCGCCGTCTTCTTCTTCGTCGCCGGCATCGAGCTCAAGCGCGAACTGGTCGCCGGCGACCTGCGGGACCCGAAGGCGGCCGTCCTCCCGGTGGTCGCCGCGCTGTGCGGGATGGCCGTACCGGCGCTCGTCTACACCCTCACCAACCTCTCCGGCGGCGGTTCCACGCAGGGCTGGGCAGTGCCCACGGCCACCGACATCGCCTTCGCGCTGGCTGTGCTGGCGGTGATCGGCACCTCGCTGCCGGGCGCCCTGCGCGCCTTCCTGCTCACCCTCGCGGTCGTCGACGACCTGTTCGCGATCCTGATCATCGCGATCTTCTTCACCGAACGCATCGACTTCGCCGCGCTCGGCGGCGCGGTCCTCGGCCTCACCGTCTTCTGGCTGCTGCTGCGCGGGGGCGTGCGCGGCTGGTACGTGTACGTGCCGCTCGCGGTCGTGATCTGGGCGCTGATGTACAACAGCGGCGTGCACGCGACCATCGCCGGTGTCGCCATGGGCCTGATGCTGCGCTGCACCACCCGCGAGGGCGAGGAGCACTCCCCCGGCGAGCACATCGAGCATCTGGTGCGGCCGTTGTCGGCGGGACTGGCCGTGCCCCTGTTCGCGCTCTTCAGCGCCGGCGTGACGGTGTCCGGAGGGGCGCTCGGGGACGTCTTCACCAAGCCGGAGACGCTCGGGGTCGTCCTCGGGCTGGTCGTCGGCAAGACCGTCGGGATATTCGGCGGGACCTGGCTGACCGTCCGCTTCACCCGGGCCTCGCTCAGCGACGACCTCGAATGGGCGGACGTCTTCGCGGTGTCCTCGCTGGCCGGTATCGGCTTCACCGTCTCGCTGCTCATCGGCGAACTGGCCTTCGCGGGTGACGCCGTCCTCACGGACGAGGCCAAGGCCGCCGTTCTCGCCGGATCGCTCATCGCGGCCCTGTGCGCCACCGTGCTGTTGAAGATACGCAACACCCGCTACCGCAGGCTGGTCGAGGCCGAGGAGCGGGACGACGACCTCGACGGCATCCCTGACGTGTACGAGCAGGACGACCCGGCTTACCACCTGCGGATGGCGGAGATCTACGAGCGGAAGGCCGCCGAACACCGCAGGATCGCAAAGGAGAAGGCCGCCTCCTAGGGGGCCGGCGGGCGTGACGCGCTTGCCGAAGTGCCGGACGGGGCAGGCGAGCAGGGCGGCCGTCCGGCATGATCTGACGAGACGGTACAAAAAGACCGGCACAAAAAGACCGGTACAAGAATCCGGTGCAGGAAGACCTGTCCAGGACGACCGGTGCAAGAAAACCGGTGCAGGACGACGATGACGAAGACGCAGAGGGAGACCGCGATGAGCGCACCCGACGGCAGCCCGGTCGGTGCCGAACGCAGCATCGGCCAGCTGTTCGCCTCGGCCACGGCCGAGATGTCGGCGCTGGTGCACGACGAGATCGCGCTGGCCAAGGCCCAGCTGAAGCAGGACGTCAAGCGGGGCGCGACGAGCGGCGGCGCGTTCTCGGCGGCCGGGGTGCTGCTGCTGTTCTCCCTGCCCATGCTCAACTTCGCGCTGGCGTACGGCATTCGGACCTGGAGCCACTGGAATCTCGCGATCTGCTTCCTGCTCTCCTTCGCGGCGAACGTCCTGGTGGCCGTCGTCCTCGCGCTGATCGGCGTGGTGTTCGCGAAGAAGGCCAAGAAGGGGCAGGGCCCGCAGAAGGTGGCCGCGTCCATGAAGGAGACCGCGGGCGTCCTGCAGAACGCCAAACCGCATCCGCGCCCGGAACTCCCCCAGGACGACGTGCGCGCCATCGAGGCGGCTGTGGGACGCTCGTCGTCATGACGGACCCCGCTCCCTCGGCCGTACGGCTGGAGGGCCCCTGGACGCACCGGGACGTCGCCGCGAACGGCGCCCGCTTCCACATCGCCGAGCTCGGCGACGGACCGCTGGTCATGCTGGTGCACGGCTTCCCCCAGTTCTGGTGGACCTGGCGGCACCAGCTGGTCGCGCTCGCCGACGCGGGTTTCCGGGCCGTCGCCATGGACCTGCGCGGCGTCGGCGGCAGCGACCGCACCCCGCGCGGCTACGACCCGGCGAACCTCGCCCTCGACATCACCGGCGTGATCCGCTCCCTGGGTGAGCCGGACGCCGCCCTGGTCGGCCACGACCTGGGCGGCTACCTGGCGTGGACGGCGGCCGCGATGCGCCCGAAGCTGGTACGACGGCTCGCGGTGGTGTCCATGCCGCACCCGCGGCGCTGGCGCTCGGCGATGCTCCGGGACCGCCGGCAGACCGCCGCCGCCTCCTACATCTGGGGCTTCCAGCGGCCCTGGATCCCCGAGCGGCAGCTCACCGCCGACGACGGGGCACTGGTCGGGCGGCTCATGCGGGACTGGTCCGGGCCGCGGCTGCCGGACGACGAGGCCGTGGAGACGTACCAGCGGGCCATGTGCATCCCGTCCACCGCGCACTGCTCGATCGAGCCGTACCGCTGGCTGGTGCGCTCGCTGGCGCGCCCGGACGGCATCCAGTTCAACCGCAGGATGAAGCGCCCGGTACGCGTCCCGACCCTGCATCTGCACGGCTCCCTGGACCCGGTCACCCGCACCCGCAGCGCGGCCGGCTCCGGCGAGTACGTCGAAGCGCCGTACCGCTGGCGGCTGTTCGACGGGCTCGGGCACTTCCCGCACGAGGAGGACCCGGTCGCGTTCTCCACCGAGCTGGTCAACTGGCTCAAGGATCCGGAGCCGGACCGTTGAAGTGACATTGCGCTCCGACCGGCCGGGGGTCCGGGGGGTCATCCCCCGGACAGCACAGCCCGCACGAGGAGGACCCGGTGGGCACCCCCGAACTGGTCAACTGGCTGAAAGAACCCGAACCCGATCGGTGACCGCGCCGATGCGCCCGGTATCCGGATCTGCACACCTGTTCTACGAACGGCCACATGCCCGGCGCATAGGCCGATTGGGGGGCGCGCGGGAGGTTATCGACCTTGGGGCAGGGGCAGACGTCGGGGTATGGGCTGGACGCACGACTACAGTGACGCACCCCGCAACCGCCGTACGACAGGCGGCCCGAACCCCTACCGAGGAGCCGCCCCGCAGCTGCCGGGCACGGACCTCAGGGTGGGGATTCCGCACATCCTGCGCCGCCGGGCCCGCTGGGTCTCGGTACGTCTGCGCCATACCCGCGGCTGACACCCCGAAGGACCCCGTAGTACCCGGACGGGGCTCCTAGAGGGCGCAGCTGTCGGTGCCCACCTGCTGGCTCGCGGTACGGCCCCGGGCGATGTCCGCCCGGATCTCGCCGGCCGTGAGGGCGTACCCGGTGTCTGCGTCGTCCAGTGACTTCGCGAAGACGACCCCGTACACCCTGCCCTCGGGCGTGAGCAGCGGGCCGCCGGAGTTGCCCTGGCGGACGGTCGCGTACAGCGAGTAGACGTCACGGCGGACGGTGCCGCGGTGGTAGATGTCCGGGCCGTTGGCCGTGATCCGGCCGCGCACCCGGGCGGGCCGGACGTCGTACGAGCCGTTCTCCGGGAACCCGGCGACGATCGCGCTGTCGGTCGTGTCCGCGTCCTTGACGGAGAACTTCAGGGATTTGGCCCGCAGGTTCGGCACGTCCAGTACCGCGATGTCGCGCTGCCAGTCGTAGAGGACGACCTTGGCGTCGTACTTGCGCCCCTCGCCGCCGATCTGGACGGTGGGCTCGTCGACGCCGCCGACCACGTGGGCGTTGGTCATGACGCGGCGGTCGGCGAAGACGAAGCCGGTGCCCTCCAGGATCTTGCCGCAGCTCTGCGCGGTGCCCGTCACCTTGACGATGGACTGCTTCGCGGTGGTGGCCACCGCACTGTTGGCGAGGGCCGGGTCGGGCGGCGAGACGTCGGTGATCGGCTCGTTCGCGAAGGGGCTGAAGACCTGCGGGAAGCCGTTCTGCGCGAGGACCGCGGAGAAGTCCGCGAACCAGGTGTCGGCCTGGTTGGGCAGCGCTCTGGACACCCCGAGCAGCACCTTGGAGTTGCGTACCTCCTTGCCGAGCGTCGGCAGGGTGGTGCCGGCGAGGGCGGAGCCGATCAGCCAGGCGACCAGCAGCATCGCCACCACGTTGACCAGCGCGCCGCCGGTGGCGTCCAGGGCGCGGGCCGGGGACCAGGTGATGTACCGGCGCAGCTTGTTGCCCAGGTGGGTGGTCAGGGCCTGGCCGACGGAGGCGCAGACGATGACGACGACCACGGCGACGACCGCGGCGGTCGTGCCCACCTCGGCGTTGTCGGTCACCGCGTCCCAGATCACCGGCAGGACGTACACGGCGACGAGCCCGCCACCCAGGAAGCCGATCACCGACAGGATGCCGACGACGAACCCCTGGCGGTAGCCGACGATCGCGAACCACACGGCGGCGACCAGCAACAGGATGTCCAGCACGTTCACCGAGTCAAGCCTCGCCTCGTCGCTTCGCGGTCTCTACAGGTCATCCGGGGGCCCGGCCCGCCGCGAAGCGGCAATCGGACACGGCGTCCCCCGGATGACACAGCACGGTGGACACCCTGTCATGACCGCCAGTCGAGCGGGACCAGCTTCTCGCGGTCCCAGGAGCGCTCCCATCCCGCATAGTGCAGCAGTCGGTCGATCACCCCGGCCGTGAACCCCCACACCAGGGTCGATTCGACCAGGAATGCCGGACCTCGGTGGCCGCTGGGGTGCACGGTGGTGGCCCGGTTGGCCGGATTCGTGAGATCCGCCACGGGGACGGTGAAGACCCGCGCCGTCTCGTTCGGATCGACCACGCCCACCGGCGTCGGCTCGCGCCACCAGCCCAGCACCGGGGTGACCACGAACTTGCTCACCGGGATGTACAGCCTGGGCAGCACCCCGAACAGCTGGACGCCGGCCGGATCCAGCCCGGTCTCCTCCTCGGCCTCGCGGAGAGCGGCCCGCAGCGGCCCGTCGGCCTTCGGGTCGCCGTCCTCGGGGTCGAGGGCGCCACCGGGGAAGGAGGGCTGCCCGGCGTGCGAGCGCAGCGAACCGGCCCGCTCCATCAGCAGCAGCTCGGGGCCCTGCGCTCCCTCGCCGAACAGGATCAGCACGGCCGACTGCCGCCCCGCCCCGTTCTCCGGCGGCAGGAAGCGGCTCAGCTGGAGCGGCTGGACCGTCTCGGCGGCCCGCACCACCGGGCCCAGCCATTCGGGCAGGCCCTCCTTGCTGAGCACCACGCCCCCGCGTGGACCGTCCGTCTGCGCCCTGCTGCTGTGTGTCATGGCATCCCCCGTCCTGCCCTGCTCCCCCGTCCTGCCCGCTCCAACGCCCGAAGTCTCCTTGATCGTTCCGTTCTCCGTCCCTGAGAGGGCCCCTGGGTCATGTCCCTGATACGGCGCCCAGCGGCGGCGCCGGCCGGCCGCCCGCGTCCAGATACGCCTGCGGCGGCTTGAGCCGCTGGCCGGGGAAGCCGCCCTTCTCGTACTTGAGCAGCTTCTTCGCCTTCTCCGGGTCGGTCTCGCCCTCCCCGTAGGCCGGGCAGAGCGGGGCGATGGGGCAGACGCCGCAGGCGGGCTTGCGGGCGTGGCACATCCGACGGCCGTGCCAGATCACGTGGTGCGAGAGGTCGGTCCAGTCGCTCTTGGGGAACAGCGCGCCGACGGCCGCCTCGATCTTGTCGGGGTCGGTCTCCGCGGTCCACCGCCACCGCCGGACCAGGCGCTGGAAGTGCGTGTCCACGGTGATGCCGGGGCGCCCGAAGGCGTTGCCGAGCACGACGAACGCGGTTTTGCGGCCGACGCCGGGCAGCTTGACGAGGTCGTCGAGCCGCCCCGGCACCTCGCCGCCGAACTGCTCGACAAGCCCCTTGGAGAGCCCTATCACCGACTTGGTCTTGGCCCGGAAGAACCCGCAGGGGCGCAGGATCTCCTCGACCTCCTCCGGGTTGGCGGCGGCCAGGTCCTCGGGGGTGGGGTACTTCGCGAACAGCGTCGGGGTGGTCTGGTTGACCCTGAGGTCGGTGGTCTGGGCGGACAGCACCGTGGCGACCAGGAGCTGGAAGGGGTTCTCGAAGTCCAGCTCGGGGTGGGCGTACGGGTAGACCTCGGCGAGCTCGCGGTTGATCCGACGGGCCCGGCGGACGAGCGCGGTCGGCGACTCGGGCTTCCCGGTCGGCTGCGGCTTCTCGGCGGCGGCCTTCTCGACCGCCGCCTTCTTGGCCACCGCCTTCTTGGCCACCGCCTTCTTGGCCACCGCCTTCTTGGCCACCGTCTTGGCCGGCGCCTTCTTCACGGCTTTCGCCGCTTTTGCCGCCTTTTTCGGTTCACCGGAGACGGCATCGGACCCTTGTTCGCCCACAGCGGAATCACCTCGTACAACCACCCGCCCAGCCCCCTTGGCCTGTGCTCTCACCGGCGATTTGGACACCCGGCCAGCCTAAAGCCCGGCACCGACATCCGCCCCGGACCCGGAAGATCAGCCCCCGATTGGACCCCTGCCGCTTACCCAGGCACACCTGTGCGGCATCCTTGTGACAGATCACACTGTTTGGACGGTCCGGCAAAATGGGGAGCACGGTCCCCTGGTACCAAGGGGGAGCAAGATCCCCTGAGCAGGTCGACAAGGAGAGAACTCGTGGACGACGTTCTGCGGCGTAACCCGCTCTTCGCGGCGCTCGATGACGAGCAGTCCGCGGAGCTGCGTGCCTCCATGAGTGAGGTGACCCTCGCCCGTGGCGACTCCCTGTTCCACGAGGGCGACCCGGGCGACCGGCTCTACGTCGTCACCGAGGGCAAGGTCAAGCTTCACCGCACCTCCCCCGACGGCCGCGAGAACATGCTCGCCGTCGTCGGCCCCGGCGAGCTGATCGGCGAGTTGTCGCTGTTCGACCCGGGCCCGCGCACGGCGACCGCCACCGCGCTGACCGAGGTCAAGCTGCTGGGCCTCGGCCACGGCGACCTCCAGCCCTGGCTTAACGCGCGCCCCGAGGTGGCCACCGCCCTGCTGCGTGCCGTCGCCCGCCGGCTGCGCAAGACCAACGACGCCATGTCCGACCTGGTCTTCTCCGACGTTCCTGGCCGGGTCGCGCGCGCCCTGCTGGACCTCTCCCGCCGCTTCGGCGTGCAGTCCGAGGAGGGCATCCACGTCGTCCACGACCTCACGCAGGAGGAGCTGGCCCAGCTGGTCGGCGCGTCCCGCGAGACCGTGAACAAGGCGCTGGCGGACTTCGCCCAGCGCGGCTGGCTGCGCCTGGAGGCGCGGGCCGTGATCCTGCTGGACGTCGAGCGGCTGGCGAAGCGGTCCCGGTAGGCGCCGGATTTCTGGGGGCTGCCGCCCCCAGACTCCCGCATCATCGGCCTCCGGCCTCGTCCTCAGTCGCCGGACGGGCTCAGAGATGGTTGCCCCATGCCTGAAACGGTCCCGTCCAGAGGCCTCGACCCCCTGGGCTTCATCGAGCGCGAGGGCTCGCACGCGCGCGTGCCGCACGTCTTCCGCCCCGTGGTCGCCGCCGCCCGCGACCGGCTCCTGGACGTCTTCGGGGCGCGGCTGGACAGCGCCTACCTCTACGGCTCGATCCCGCGCGGCACCGCGCGGGTGGGGCGCAGCGACCTGGATCTGCTGGCCGTCCTGCGGGCGGAGCCGACCGACGCCGACCGGACGGCGGCCGACGCGCTCGCCGAGGCCGTCGACAAGGAGTTCCCTGAGATCGACGGGGTCGGGATCCTGCTCGACTCACGGGAACGGCTGCTCAGCGAGGACGAGCGGTACGACGGGGGCTGGTTCGTGGCCTGCCTGTGCACCCCGCTGCTCGGGGAGGACCTCGCCGAGCTCCTGCCCCGGTACCGCCCCGACTCGCTGCTCGCCCGCGAGACCAACGGCGACCTGGCCGGGTTGCTGCCGCGCTGGCGGGAGCGGATCGCGGCCGCGGGCGACACCGAGGAGGCCCTGCGGCCCCTGGTGCGCTTCATGTCACGGCGTCTGGTCCGCACCGCCTTCACCCTCGTCATGCCCCGCTGGAACGGCTGGACCAGCGATCTGCACGAGATGGCCGACGCGTTCGCCGGCTACTACCCGGAACGGGCCGAGCAACTGCGCCGCGCCGCCGAGTCCGGGTACGAGCCGGTCGGCGACCGCGTCGTACTGCGCTCGTACGTCGACGACCTGGGCCCCTGGCTCGCCACCGAGTACGCGCGCGTGCACGGCGTGAAGGCGCGCCGGCCCGAGGGCTCGGCCTAGACGGACTAGAGCTCGGACCAGAACTCGGGCTGGAGCTCGGACTGGATCAGCCCGTGCTCCGTCAGGTAGTCCAGCTGGGCGCGTACCGACAGTTCCGCCGCCGGCCACAGCGAGCGGTCCACGTCGGCGTACACGTGGGCGACGACCTCGGCGGGGCTGCGGTGGCCGTTCTCGACGGCCGTCTCGACCTGCGCCAGCCGGTGGGCCCGGTGGGCGAGGTAGAACTCGACGGCGCCCTGGGCGTCCTCCAGGACGGGCCCGTGGCCCGGCAGGACGGTGTGGACGCCGTCGTCGACCGTCAGCGACCGCAGCCTGCGCAGCGAGTCCAGGTAGTCGCCCAGACGGCCGTCCGGGTGCGCCACGACCGTCGTACCGCGCCCCAGGATGGTGTCGCCGGTCAGGACCGCGCGGTCGGCCGGCAGGTGGAAGCTCAGGGAGTCGGCGGTGTGGCCCGGGGTCGGCACGACCCGCAGCTCCAGCCCGCCGGTCGTGATCACGTCACCGGCCGCCAGGCCCTCGTCGCCGAGCCGCAGCGCCGGATCGAGGGCACGCACGCGCGTGCCGGTCAGTTCCGCGAAACGCACGGCGCCCTCGGCGTGGTCCGGGTGGCCGTGGGTGAGGAGGGTGAGCGCGATGCGTTTACCGGCCTTCTCGGCGGTGTCGACGACGTTCTTGAGATGGCCGTCGTCCAGCGGACCCGGGTCGATCACCACGGCCAGGTCGGAGTCGGGCTCCGCGACGATCCAGGTGTTGGTGCCGTCCAGGGTCATCGCGGAGGCGTTGGGCGCCAGCACGTTGACGGCCCGCGCGGTGGCGGGGCCCGGGAGGACTCCGCCGCGCGGCTGGCCGGGCAGGGCTGCTGCGTCCGTCATGGTCAGGCTCCACCGGTCGTCAGGTCGGTCGGTATGTGCTTGGTGAACTCGTCGTGGCCCGGCCAGCTCAGGACGATCTCGCCGTCCGCCACCCGGGCGCGGGCCAGCACCGGGGTCATGTCCCGCGCGGGCGCCGCCGCGAGCGTCTCCGCTGCCGTCGCGTACGGCAGGAGCTGGCGCAGGGTGGCGATGGTGGGCGGCATCATCAGCAGCTCGCCCTTGTCGTAGCCGACGGCGGCCTCCGCCGGGCGGATCCACACCGTGCGGTCGGCCTCCGTGGAGGCGTTGCGGGTGCGCTGGCCCGCGGGCAGCGCGGCGACGAAGAACCAGGTGTCGTAGCGGCGGCTCTCGAACTCAGGGGTGATCCAGCGCGTCCAGGCGCCCAGCAGGTCCGAGCGCAGGACCAGGCCCCGCCGGTCCAGGAACTCGGCGAAGGACAGGTCGCGGGCGACCAGGGCGGCACGGTCGGCCTCCCAGTCGTCCCCGGTGGTGTCGCCGACGACGGCGTCCGGGGCGGGACCGGCGAGCAGCACACCCGCCTCCTCGTACGTCTCCCGGACGGCCGCGCAGACGATCGCCTGGGCGCCCGACTCGTCGACGCCGAGCCGGGCGGCCCACCACGCGCGCGTGGGGCCCGCCCAGCGGACCTGGTGGTCGTCGTCGCGCGGGTCGACGCCGCCGCCCGGATACGCGTACGCGCCTCCGGCGAAGGCCATGGAGGCGCGTCTGCGCAGCATGTGGACGACGGGACCGTCCGGGGTGTCCTTCAGGAGCAGCACGGTGGCCGCACGCTTCGGGGCCACCGGCACGAGGGTGCCCTCCGCGTGTGCGCGGATGCGGTCCGGCCACTCGGGGGGATACCACTGTCCATCGGCCATTACCGGAGGCTATCCCGTAGGGAGCGAATGTTCGAGGGGGCTTCGGCGGGCCACGGCGCCACGGCTACGGCTACGGCCGTGGCTTTGACCGTGACTTTGGCCGTGGCCGTGGCCGTGGCTACGGCTGCAGCTCGACCTGGACCTCGACCTCGACCGGCGCGTCCAGCGGCAGCACCGCGACGCCCACCGCGCTGCGCGCGTGCACGCCCTTGTCGCCGAGGACCTCGCCGAGCAGTTCGCTGGCGCCGTTGATCACGCCCGGCTGCCCGGTGAAGTCGGCCGCGGAGGCGACGAAGCCGACGACCTTCACCACGCGCGCGATCCGGTCCAGGTCGCCGGCGACGGACTTCACGGCGGCCAGGGCGTTCAGCGCGCAGATGCGGGCCAGCTCCTTGGCCTCCTCGGCGGTGACCTCGGCGCCGACCTTGCCGGTGACCGGAAGCTTGCCGTCCACCATCGGCAGCTGGCCGGAGGTGTAGACGTACGCACCGGACCGCACGGCCGGCTGGTAGGCGGCGAGCGGCGGGACGACCGCCGGCAGCGTGAGACCGAGTTCGGCCAGCTTGGCCTCGACGGCGCTCATCAGGGCTTCTCCCGCTTCAGGTAGGCCACGAGCTGCTCGGGGTTGGGCCCGGGCACCACCTGGACGAGCTCCCAGCCGTCCTCGCCCCAGGTGTCCAGAATCTGCTTCGTGGCATGGACGAGCAGCGGCACGGTTGCGTATTCCCACTTGGTCATGTGGCCGACTGTATCCGCTGTGACGGACGGGACACGTGGCCCACCGCACGCACGGTTATCCACAGCCTCCCGCGTGAGTGTCCGGCCGACTGGTTAGTCTCGAAGATGTGAGCAGGCTCCAGGTCGTCAGCGGCAAGGGCGGGACCGGAAAGACGACGGTCGCCGCCGCACTCGCGCTGGCCCTCGCGACCGAGGGGAAGCGGACGCTTCTCGTGGAGGTCGAGGGTCGGCAGGGCATCGCCCAGCTCTTCGAGACGGAGGCGTTGCCCTACGAAGAGCGGAAGATCGCCGTCGCGCCGGGAGGCGGTGAGGTCTACGCGCTCGCCATCGATCCCGAACTGGCCCTTCTGGACTACCTCCAGATGTTCTACAAGCTCGGCGGGGCGGGCCGGGCGCTGAAGAAGCTCGGCGCGATCGACTTCGCCACCACCGTCGCGCCCGGCCTCAGGGACGTGCTCCTGACCGGCAAGGCGTGCGAGGCGGTGCGCAGGAAGGACAAGGCCGGGCGGTTCATCTACGACTACGTCGTCATGGACGCCCCGCCGACCGGCCGCATCACCCGCTTCCTGAACGTCAACGACGAGGTGGCCGGGCTCGCCAAGATCGGCCCGATACACAATCAGGCGCAGGCCGTGATGCGGGTGCTGAAGTCCAAGGAGACGGCCGTGCACCTGGTCACCCTGCTGGAGGAGATGCCGGTCCAGGAGACCGCCGACGGCATCGCCGAACTGCGTGCCGCGCGGCTGCCGGTGGGCCGGGTCATCGTGAACATGGTCCGGCCGGAGGTGTTGGACGCCGCCGACCTGGAACTCGTACGGAGGGTGCCGCGCACCGCCGTGGCGCAGACGCTGTCGGCGGCCGGGCTCGGCGGGGCACGGCGCGGCGGGAAGGCCGAGCAGCTGGTGGACCCGCTGCTGGCGCAGGCGGCCGAGTACGCCGAGCGGTACGCGCTGGAGCACGAGCAGCGCGCGGTCCTCGCCGAGCTGGACCTGGAGCGGCACGAACTGCCGCTGCTCGCCGAGGGGATGGACCTCGCGGGCCTGTACGAACTCGCCACCGAGCTGCGGGAACAGGGGATGTCATGACTCCGGATCCGGACCCGGCCAAGGACCCTGCCAAGGACCCTGCCAAGGAACCGGCGCAGGACGGCGCACGCCGGCTGGCCCACGCCCCCGCGCTCGACGTCGATCCGCTGCTCGACGACCCGGACACCCGGATCGTGGTGTGCTGCGGATCGGGCGGCGTCGGGAAGACCACCACCGCGGCGGCCCTGGGCCTGCGCGCGGCCGAACGCGGCCGCAAGGTCGTGGTGCTGACCATCGACCCGGCCAGGCGGCTCGCCCAGTCCATGGGCATCGACTCGCTGGACAACGTGCCGCGGAAGGTGAAGGGCACCGAGGGCCCCGGCGAACTGCACGCCATGATGCTCGACATGAAGCGCACCTTCGACGAGGTCGTGGAGGCGCACGCGGACGCCGAGCGGGCGGCCGCCATCCTGGCCAACCCCTTCTACCAGTCGCTCTCGGCGGGCTTCGCGGGCACGCAGGAGTACATGGCGATGGAGAAGCTGGGCCAGCTGCGGGCCCGGGACGAGTGGGACCTGATCGTGGTCGACACCCCGCCCTCCCGCTCCGCCCTGGACTTCCTGGACGCGCCGAAGCGGCTCGGCTCCTTCCTGGACGGCCGGCTGATCCGCCTGCTGACGGCCCCCGCGAAACTCGGCGGCCGCGCGGGCATGGCCTTCCTGAACGTCGGCATGTCGATGATGACCGGCACGCTCGGCAAGCTGCTCGGCGGGCAGTTGCTGAAGGACGTACAGACGTTCGTGGCGGCGATGGACACGACGTTCGGTGGGTTCCGCACGCGCGCGGACGCGACGTACAAGCTGCTTCAGGCGCCCGGTACGGCGTTCCTGGTGGTGGCGGCTCCGGAGCGGGACGCGCTGCGCGAGGCCGCGTACTTCGTGGAGCGGCTGGCCGCGGAGGACATGCCGCTGGTCGGTCTGGTCCTCAACCGGGTCCACGGCAGCGGCGCCGACCGGCTGTCGGCCGAGCGTGCGCTCGCCGCCGCGGAAAATCTTGAGGAGCCCCGCATTGTGGATCAGGGGGGCGGGAAAGCTGGACTTCGTAACTCTCCCGACACGTACGGCAGTTCTGAATCACCCGCGCCCGTGCCGTCCGAGTCCCGGCCCGACGGATCCCCCTCGTCAGGGCCCGCGGACACCACTGACGAATCCCCCTCGTCAGAAAGCCCGGACCGCACCGTCGACCAGCTCACCGCAAGCCTGCTGAGGCTGCACGCCGAGCGCATGCAGCTGCTCTCCCGCGAGCAGCGCACACGTGACCGCTTCACCGCACGCCACCCCGAGGTGGCCGTGGTGGAAGTGGCCGCGTTGCCCGGCGATGTGCACGACCTCACGGGGCTGCGGGACATCGGTGACCGGCTCGCGGCCGGCCGGCCGGAGCTGCCGTAGACCTGTCCGGTCTAGCTCACGGCCGCGTAGTTCTCGTACACCTCGTCGCTGTCGAGGGGGACGATTCCGGTCCCCCGCTCGTACTCCGAGCGCGCTGTCTCCAGGAGCCTGCGCCAGGAGGTCACGGTGGGCCGCCTGCGCAGCAGTGCGCGACGCTCCCGCTCCGTCATGCCTCCCCACACGCCGAACTCGACGCGATTGTCCAGCGCGTCGGCCAGGCATTCCGTGCGTACCGGACATCCGGTGCACACCGCCTTGGCCCTGTTCTGCGCTGCTCCTTGAACGAACAGTTCATCCGGATCGGTAGTGCGGCAGGCAGCCTGCGCACTCCAGTCGGTTACCCAGCCCATACCGGCGCCGTCCTCTCCCGAATCGAGGCTCCCCCACGGCGGCAGCGGCATATTCACCGCCGCCAGTTGAGGACGTTACGGAAGGTGGGCACAGCGCAACACCCCCTTCGGGCCCAATCTTGAATGGCCCGAACGGACTATGGGTAAGCGGCAGATCACCCGCGGGAGTGAGCTGACGACATGCGTGATGATCGCGGCAAACCGGGACAGCCGTGGCGCGCCACAACGGACGCCGAGTGACACACGAGGCGGATTCGGACACACCATCAACACATCACCCGAAAAAAAGTGGGCAGGTTCCGGAACGATTCGGGGTCGCCGGACGTATTGATACGTGGCCGCACTGCTGTGACAGTTGAGAGCAGCTTAGGCCAAGGCCTGTACGCGTGTCCGGCGAATGGCAAGGTAGACCGTTCATGTCGTCGTGCCGTGCGCCGAGTCACGCCGGCTCCGCGGGACCTGGTCCTGTATGTCACGATCCGGCACTTGAACATCCCGAGAGCAGCCCGCTCTCCCGGAATGCTCATCCCTACGGATTAGGCTGCCCCCATGCCAAAGAAGCGCTCGGGCGGTGGTCTGTCGACCACGCAGCAGGCCGCCAAGTTCCTCGGTGTCAGTGTGCTCGCGGGAGCCGTGATGGCGGGCATCGCGCTGCCCGCGGCCGGGGCCCTGGGTCTCGCGGCCAAGGGTTCGGTACAGGGCTTCGACGAGATCCCGGCCAACCTGAAGAGCCCGCAGCTCAGCCAGCGCACCAGGATCCTGGACAGCAAGGGCAACCAGATCGCCCAGGTCTACTCCCGTGACCGCACGGTGGTGGACCTCAAGGACATCTCGCCCTACATGCAGAAGGCGATCGTCGCGATCGAGGACTCGCGCTACTACCAGCACGGCGCCATCGACCTGAAGGGCGTGCTGCGCGCGCTGAACAAGAACGCACAGAGCGGCGGGGTCGCCCAGGGCGCGTCCACGCTCACCCAGCAGCTGGTGAAGAACTACTTCATCGAGGAGGCCGGCGACGACCCGACCAAGGTCGCCGAGGCCACCCAGCAGACCCTCGGCCGCAAGGTCAAGGAGCTGAAGTACGCGATCCAGCTGGAGGAGAAGCTCGGCAAGAAGAAGATCCTCGAGAACTACCTGAACATCACCTTCTTCGGCGAGCAGGCCTACGGCGTCGAGGCCGCCTCCCAGCGCTACTTCTCCACGCACGCCAAGGACCTCAACCTCCAGCAGTCGGCCCTGCTCGCAGGCATCGTGCAGTCGCCGAGCCGCTACGACCCGGTCAACGACGAGGCCGAGGCCACCAAGCGGCGCAACGTGGTGCTGGAGCGCATGGCCCAGCTCGGCGACATCTCCCAGGCGGAGGCCGACAAGGCCAAGGAGGCCCCGCTCGGGCTGCACGTCACCCAGCCGAAGAACGGGTGCATCACCGCCGTCAAGGGCGCCGGATTCTTCTGCAAGTACGTCGAGAACGTCTTCCTGACCGACCCGACCTTCGGCAAGACCCGCGAGGCGCGCGCCAAGCTCTGGAACCAGGGCGGCCTGACCATCCGTACGACGCTGGACCCGCAGGCCCAGGACTCGGTGCAGACCTCGATCAAGGACCACGTCTACAAGTCCGACTCGGTCGCGGCCGCCGCCACCCTCGTGGAGCCCGGCACCGGCAAGATCCTGGCGATGGGGCAGTCGAAGCCGTACGGCTACAACAAGAACGAGACCGAGTACAACTTCTCGGTCGACCGGGACTACGGCGGCTCCAACTACGGCTTCCCGACGGGTTCGACGTTCAAGCCGTTCGTGGCCGCGGCCGCCATCGAGGGCGGCACGCCGGCGACACAGGAGTACTCGTCGCCGTACAAGATGAACTACCCGAGCCCCGTGCAGCAGTGCGACGGCAAGCAGTGGGTCAACACGGACGGCGAGCAGGTACAGAACGAGAACGAGTCCGAGGTCGGGCCGTACCAGATGAAGAAGGCGATGGCGAAGTCCATCAACACCTACTTCGTCCAGCTGATCTCCGACATCGGTCTGTGCCCGGTGGTCAAGATGACCGACTCGCTCCATGTCCACCAGGGCGACGGCTCGAAGCTTCCGCAGACCCCGTCCATCGCCCTCGGCGCGATCGGCCTCTCCCCGCTGACCATGGCGAGCGCGTACGCCACCTTCGCCGACCGCGGCATGTACTGCACGCCGGTCGCCATCGAGTCGATCACCCAGAAGGTCGGCAACGAGCAGAAGTCGATCCCGGTCCCGAAGTCGACCTGCTCGCGGGCGATGAGCGAGAAGACCGCGGACACGATCAACACCCTGCTGCGCGGTGTGATCGACTCCGGTACCGGCCAGCAGGCCGGCCTGGACGACCGGGAGAGCGCGGGCAAGACGGGTACCACGGACTCCCGCAAGAACGCCTGGTTCGTCGGCTACACGCCCAACCTCGCGGGCGCGGTCTGGGTCGGCAGCGCCAAGCAGAACATCGAGATGACCAACATCACCATCGGCGGCGTCTACCACTCCGAGGTCTTCGGCGCCGACACCCCGGGCCCGATCTGGAAGGACGCCATGACGGGCGCCCTGGAGGGCAAGTCGGACGAGTCCTTCAACCTCGTGGACATCCCGGACGAGAACGACCACGACAAGGGCAAAGGCAACGGGAACGGCAACGGGGGCGCCGACACCGGCGGCCTGATCGGCGGTCTCATCGGCGGCGCCAACGACGGCGGCACGACGGACGGCGGCACCACCCCGACCCCGACCTTCTCCCTCCCCGACGGCTTCATCCAGGGGAACACGAACGGGGGCCGCAACGGGAACGGCGGGAACCGGGGCTGATCCTCAGCTCCGACCCGGTACGACGGCGGGGCCGCACCTCTCGGAAGAGGTGCGGCCCCGCGTCGTACCGCCAGCCGCCCGCTCAGCCCTGGAGCCGCCTCTTCACCGCGGCGGCGACCCGGCCGCCCTCGGCCAGGCCGGCCACCTTCGGGTTCACGATCTTCATCACGGCGCCCATGGCCCGCGGCCCCTCGGCGCCCGCCGCCTTCGCCTCCTCGACGGCCTGGGCGACGATCCCCTCCAGCTCGTCGTCGCTGAGCTGCTTCGGCAGGTAACCGGCGAGGACCTCGCCCTCCGCCTTCTCCCGCTCGGCACTCTCGGCACGGCCGCCCTGAGTGAAGGCCTCGGCCGCCTCCCGGCGCTTCTTCGCCTCCTTGGCGATCACCTTGAGCACCTCGTCGTCGGAGAGCTCACGCTTCTCCTTGCCCGCGACCTCTTCGTTGGTGATCGCGGCGAGCGTCATCCGGAGCGTGGCCGAGCGGAGCTCGTCCCGTCCCTTGATCGCGGCGTTGAGGTCGTCCTGCAGCTTCGACTTGAGCGTGGTGGTCATGGCACCGATTGTCGCAGGTGCCGCACGCCCGACGCCCGCCGATTTACCCGCTTCACGTACCGCCCGGTCTCTGAGCGCTCGCTCGGTCTGACACGATGGTCGTATGCGCGCTCGTTACGGAGTACCCCTGGGAGTCGCGGCGTTCGGCGCCGCGGGTGTGTTGTACGCGGCCGGCTACGAGGTCCGTTCCTTCCGCCTGCGCCGGGTGACGGTCCCGGTCCTCCCGCCGGGGATGCGCCCGCTGCGCGTGCTCCAGGTCTCCGACATCCACATGGTGAGCGGCCAGCGCAAGAAGCAGCGCTGGCTGCAGTCGCTGGCGGGCCTGCGCCCGGACTTCGTGATCAACACGGGCGACAACCTGTCCGACCCGGAAGCCATCCCGGAGGTACTGGACGCGCTGGGCCCGTTGATGGAGTTCCCCGGCGCGTACGTCTTCGGCTCCAACGACTACTACGGTCCCAAGCCCCGCAACCCCGCCCGCTACCTGCTGGAGAAGGTGAGCGGCAAGCACGGCCTGAACGGCAACCCGCCGGTCGTCGGGGCGATCCACATCGACTGGGAGGACCTGCGGGACGGCTTCGACGGTGCGGGCTGGCTGAACCTCACGAACACGAGGGGCACCCTGAAGATCGAGGGCGTCTCGGTGGAGCTGACGGGACTGGACGACCCGCACATCAAGCGCGACCGCTATCCGCAGGTGGCGGGCGGCCCGTCCGCCACGGCGGACTTCTCGATGGGCGTCGTGCACGCCCCGTACCTGCGCGTCCTGGACTCCTTCACGGCGGACAACTACCCCCTGGTCCTGGCCGGCCACACCCACGGCGGCCAGCTCTGCGTCCCCTTCTACGGCGCCCTGGTCACCAACTGCGACCTGGACGCGGACCGCGTGAAGGGCCTGTCCACGCACACCGCCGAGGGCCGCACGTCCTACCTCCACGTCTCCGCGGGCTGCGGCACGAACCGCTACACCCCGGTCCGCTTCGCCTGCCCGCCGGAGGCGACGCTGCTGACGCTGGTGGGGCGGGAGTAACCGAGGGGACTCAGCCGGAAGTGCGACCCGGGCGCCCCTGGGCGCCCGGCCCCCGCAGGGGACCGATGGAGGGAATAACCCACCCGGCGTAGACCAGCATGCCGAATATGCCCCTTTCTCCCTAATTTGGGGGCATGACGACTCCTCCGATACCCCGGGACATCCCCGATCTCCCCGCGGTCCCGGGCACGCCCGTACTGATGCCCGGATACGTTCCGGCGACGGCAGTGGTCGCCCCCGTCCGCCGCCCCCTGACCGCGGTGTTCCGCCTCCTGACGGCCGTGCTGGCGTCGGCGGGCGTGGCCCTGGAGCTGCTGCTGGGCAGCCCGGACCGGATCCTGAGCTACTTCGGAGTCCAGGCGGCGGTGCTCCTCGCCCTGGTCAGCCTCGTCTCGGCCCGCCGAGCCTGGCAGGCGGCCCGCCCCCTGCCCTCGGCCCTGACCGGCGCGGCACTCCTCTACGCCGCGATCTCGTCCTTGGTCTACCACCTGCTCCTGGGCCACACGACCCCGCCGTTCTCGATGACGGGCTCGACACACCTTCCGGTGGCCTGGCACGGCCAGTGGCTGGCCCTGCAGCTCCTCTACACGGCGGCCCCCGCGGCAGCACTCGTGGACTGGCTCGTCCTCACACCCCCGGCCCGCCTCCACCTCCGCCAGACGCCGGCGTGGATGCTGTACCCCCTGGCCTACCTGACCTTCACCCTCGTCCGGGCGGAGCTGGTCCTCCCCGGCACGCCGGGCCGCTATCTCTACCCCTTCCTGGACGCCGAGCAGCACAGCTACCGCGCCACCCTCGCCAACGCCCTCCTCCTGGGCCTCGCCTTCTACGCCCTGGCAGTCCTCCTGGTAGCCCTGGACCACACCCGCCCGAACCCGGTCGGCCGCCGCCCCTAAACCGGATTTCGTCTCCAGCCACCAGTGGGCTAAAGTAAACGACGTCGCCGCGAAAGCAGCACAGCAGCGACGCCGGGGTGTAGCGCAGCTTGGCAGCGCGCTTCGTTCGGGACGAAGAGGTCGTGGGTTCAAATCCCGCCACCCCGACAGCCGAAACAGCAGATCAACCACCTACTCACGTGAGTAGGTGGTTGATCTGTTTTGGGCTGCGTGTCTATCTGCGTGACTATCGCTTCCCGAGTGTCTACGACCGCTGTGGATCGGCGCCGAAGATCCCGTCCATGACCACCGCGCCAGTCTGGATCACGGGCCGGATCTGCTTCCGATAGACCTCCTCGGTCACGGCCGTACCCGAATGGCCGACAAGCCGGGAGATCTCCTCCAGCGGGACACCCCGGTCGGAGAGCAACGACACGAAGCTGTGCCGGAGCTCCCGGGGCGTCCACTCGTCGGCGTTGATCCCGTCGACGTCCTTGAGCGCCTGACGGATCCTGCGAGCCGAGGCCTGCACGGTGAAAGTCACCCAGGCCAGCACCCGCATCACATGGACGATCCGACCGGTGGTCTTCCTGCCGCTAGCTCATCGACAAGACGTCCACCTCCCGCCCTGTGCATACGCCTTCAGGCCCCGCGCAGGGTCCTCAACATCGGGCGTGCCTGATTAGGGTGCTTGCATGAAGGAGACGGACGGGACAAGGCGCGAGCTCAGGCAGCTTGGAGAACTTGCCGATGTGTACGACTTCCTGGAGGAAGTCCGACTCCGACCAGGTATGTGGATTCACCGCAGTTCCCTGCAGCATCTGAACTCCATGCTCATCGGCTACCGGGTCGCTTTGGGCATCCACGACATCGCGGAGCCCTTCGACTTCTGGAACCCCGGCACGCAGGGCCGCTTCTCCGAGTGGCTGTGGCAGCGCCTGGGCCGCCACTCCGCCCTCGGCTGGCCAACGGAGCTCGAGCGCGAAGCGGAGCGACTCGGCAGGCCCGTCATGGAGATGTTCTTCGAGTTCTTGGACGAGTTCCGCACTACCGATCACCAGCTTCGGGCCGAGCCAGAGACCGGCATCCGCATCCGGGCGGAAGCCCAACAGTCCCTCGCCTCAGACTGAGTTACAACTTTCTCTACTGGTCAAGCCGGCTGCGCTCCGCTCCGCCGGGCGCGCTCCCGGCTCCGCCGCGGGCGCCGCTCCTGCCTTCGGCCCGCTCCGCCCGCGCTGCGCCGACGCGCGCCCACGTGACGAGAGCCGGGTCATGAGTCGATCACCGTAGAACGCGGCCACGGTCAGAACGAGCCTCCGGCGGGGGCGCTCAGGCTCCGAGATGGCGGGGGCGCCGTTCGCGAGTGCCGGCGCGTCAGTGGCGTGCGCGGGGTGCTCCCATCCCGCCTGCCATCGACCCAGGCAGAGCCGAGCAGATGCGGCCCAGGGCGTCCAGGTCGTTCGTACAGTGGCGCGCTCCACCTGGACGCCATGAACCACGCCCGCTCCACGGTGTGTGGGCCGACGGCAGACGGGATGAGAGCTGAGGTGAGTGGTGGGTGGAGGTGAGGACGGAAGCTGCACGAACTGCCACGAAAGGGTGCATATTCGTCACTTATCAGCCCGGTAGAGCTTGATGTCCTTGTTGACGAAGAGGTGCACGTAACCGCACCTCCAGCAGATCAGGCCCGTAGCTGTCTCGTCAGCCCACGCCAACTTCATGAACTCCATCCCTGCGCTGTTGAGCAAGACACCCCGCTCTCGGAACACGTCCCCCTGGCAGACCTGGCACTTGAGCCAGACGTCCCCCAGTGCTGCACGTACCGGCTTCGCCATCGAGTGAACGCCCCCGCCCCTGCTCTCTTGTGGACAGAACGAGACTACGCAGGCGGCGCGAACCGCTCACAGCCCCCATGAGCGCTCAGTAGCGTCGTCCGCACAGGTAGGCCGCCTGCCCATCGAGAGTGCGACAGAGGGGCACACGTGCCCTTTGCGTGCCCGACCGAGCAGCGACCGGCGGGGAGCAACGGGGAACACCGGAGAGCACCCCGAGAACCCGCACGTCAGCGACTCGCCAGCTCAAGCCCGATACGCGATCTTCCAAACTGGTGCTCCGTGCCGAATGAGACAGCCCTTGTCAAGACCGCGTGCGGCGGCTGACACCAGCGGCTGACACCAACAAGCACGAACAACCGCGATCGACGCCGGACCTCAGTGGACGATCGACCGAGGCACAGGGGCCATTGGTCGACGTTGACAGACCCCCGTGATCGACCTGATAAGGATGAGGCCAGATTTCAAATCCTGTGGCCAACACGAGGCGCCGTCCCCAAACCATGGGCGGCGCCCCGCTGGCTAGCCTGGACACGGATACGGCCCCTGGTACTGCGGCTCGCTGGATGGGCATCGCGTTGTAAACGGTGCACCGATGTCATGACCTTGTTAGCCCTTGAAGGAGCCCTTGGTCCGCTCTTTCGCGCCCCGCACCCTGCCCCGCGCTTCGAGAGCGGCGCCTTTTGCGGCAAGGGTTTCCTTGTGCACCGCGTGGGCTGCCTTCCGCACGGTCTTTCCGACGACCTGTTCGGCCTTTGCCTTGGCTCTTTCTGCGGCACTCATCTCGATACCTCCACGTCACTGGCCGTGTGCCCTTGAGGCAGGGGTCACAACCACCGCAGCGACCAGCAGTCGCCTCAGCAGCATCCGCCGACCGAGCACCGAGCGTCCTTACACGCTGAGCCGCAGGTCAGAGGGTGGGCGAGGTGATTTGTTTGTGAGCGGTTTAAGAGCCTGACTTCGTCGGCCGGGCCGTCTGTGGGACGTCCGAGGGTGATCAGCGACGACCTGTGACGACCAGTAGCGACAGTCGTCCAGGGCGACAGCCGCAGGTCACCCGATTGGATCTGCGACACTGATACCACCATGCCCAAGCCCGGAGATTGCTCATCGCTAGGCATAATCAGCGACGAACTCCGGGCGGTACGCGGCTCGGTAGTTGTCGAGCGCCCGCTGAAGCATGGTGGCCCCGCGCGGAACGCCGGCCGTGAGCTGGTCCCAGCCGAGGAAGCGCACATGGTCTGGGATGCTGACCAAGCCGGTGATTGCGTCCCAGAAGGCATCCCAGTTCATGCCGTAGAAGCCCGGGAAGCCCAGCTCCCGCATCAGAAGCAGGTGCAGGGCGCGCTCGTCGGTCACCTCGCTGACGTCAATGGTGATCACGGCGACATGCTTGCACGTGGTTGCGCCGTTCTGACATCCACGAGTGACATCAACGACAGCGGACGGCGGCGACAGCCAGCAGCCGCGTGCGGCACCGGTACACGAGGCGGGCCATAGCCCGACCGGGTGGAGAACGAACTCCTAAGACGCCGTCTCATTTGGCGTGCTGGGTAGTCTGCACTGTGTGGTGATGGTTGAGCGCATGGTGCCGGACGAGTTGTGGGAACTGTTCCAGCGGG
>NZ_JBIAUL010000022.1:158101-182386 GCF_042892755.1 Streptomyces sp. NPDC001714 | reverse complement strand
GCCGCTCCGGCGTGCCCTCCGAGCGCGGGAAGAACTCGTACCAGGAGCCGTACAGGGCCCGTTCACGCTCGACGAGCAGCAAAAGGGGCTCGGAGCAGGTCACCAGCTCCCGCAGCGGATGCCGCGACAGGACCTCGTCCACCTCGGGGGCCAGGGCGTTCGCGAGCCGCGTCTGCAGGGGGAGGGAGTCGTCACCCAGGGCCCGGGCAGCCGCAAGGATCCGCTCGCGTTCAGGTCCCTCGGGGACCCCGGCGGCCGCCCGCTCGTACAGCTCGGCACCCTCCTCCAGGACCAGGCCGGTGTCGATGCCCGCCGGGATCTTCACCTGTGCGTGCTGCCGCCAGGTGGCGAGCGGGGCGCTCCAGGCCTCCACGTGGTACGTCCAGCGGCCCGTCGCGTCCGGGGTGACCTCGGCGCCCCAGCGGTCGGTGCCGGGGGCCAGCTCCCGCATCGGCGTCCACGGGCCGGGGCGCCCGTCGGGATCGCACAGCACCACATTGGCGCCGACGGCGTCGTGACCCTCGCGGAAGACGGTGGCGCTGACCTGGAAGGTCTCGCCGGGGACCGCCTTCGCCGGCCGCCTGCCGCAGTCCACGGCCGGCCGGACGTCACGCACCGGAACGCGGCCGATGGCCTCAGTCGCCTTCATGGGTCTCACCTCCGCCGTGCGCGGAGCCGGGCCCGGGGCCCGGCTCCGCGGTCCGTTGTGTGCCGGAAGACCGGTGTCTTCCCGCGGGTCCGCCTGCGGGATCACTGCCTCGCGGAACGCCGTTCCGGCGGCGGGCCCTGCCGGACCTTCGCGCTCAGCTGGGACCGCCCACCCTGTTCCCGCACATAGGTGACGAGGCTGGTGCGCAGGTAGCGCTCGGCCGCGTCCACCGCCTCCCGGGCGCAGCGCTTGCCCATCAGCACGCACAGCGTGTAGCCCGAGTCCTCGAAGGTGGACCGCACCTCGCGGTCCTGCGGCGAGGCGAGCATGACGCGCTCCCACGCCCGGTAGCGCCGCAGCTGCCGGGCCACCTCGGCCTTCGCGGGTAGCAGCATGGCCTTGTCTTTCCTTCCGACGCTCTCGAATGGGCACGTGTCCCCGGATCGGGGGAGCGTCCGGGCACGGAAGGGGCACGGAGCCGTTACGGCGAATCGAGGCTTTCACTCATGGTGCACGGCTGATGACCGAGCGTCTTGTTGGAACTTCAACCACCTCGGGAGTCTCTCGTGTTGCACGAATGGCGTAGCGCCCGCACAGTGAAGGTGACTCAGGAGCGACCAGCGCTCACGCTGCGCTTCCGGAACGGATTTCCGGACGGGTGAGGGGGAGCGGGAGCTTCGTGGGTGAGGAGCTAGCGACAATGAAGACCGCAGTGCCCTGCTACTACCACCTCGACGTGGAGGTCAGCCCGGAACGGGTGGGACAGGTCAGCCGCATACTGGCCGCCCACCTGCGTTACTGGGATCTCGACAACCTCGTGGACCCCGTCTGCCGCGGTGTCGAACTGCTGCTGACCGCCATCGACCAGCACGCGACGGACAAGCGCACGTCCATCGAGATGTGGTGGAACGGGCAGCACCTCATCACCGCCATCGGTGACGACGACCGGGATCTCCGCCCCGACCAGGACCTGCGCGGGTGCCTGGCGCACCTCGCCGCGACCAGCGACGGCTGGGGCTGCTGTGCCCCGGAGACCGGCAGCAAGATCATCTGGTTCTCGCAGCGCGCCCGGTCCGGGGAGCGCGTCCCGCTGGTCCCGACCGGGCCGGCGCCCCGGCTGCGCCAGGTCCTCAAGGTGCCGCGCGACCTTCCGGTCACCCAGTTGGCCGCATCCGCCGAGGGCGTCCTGGAGGACGCCCGGTGACCGCGAGGAAGTCCCGGAAAGGGGTGCCCGTGTGGAGCGGGCACCCCTATCCGTTGGGGGCCTCCTTCGACGGGCAGGGCACCAACTTCGCCTTGTTCAGCGAGGTCGCCGAGCGGGTCGACCTGGTCCTGGTGAACGATGCCGCCACCGAGACGACGGTGCCGATGACCGAGGTCGACGGCTTCGTCTGGCACGCCTACCTGCCCGGCGTCGGGCCGGGGCAGCGCTACGGCTACCGGGTCACCGGCCCCTGGGACCCCGAGCTCGGCCACCGGTGCAATCCGGCGAAGCTGCTCCTGGACCCGTACGCCCGCGCCATAGACGGCCAGATCGACAACCACGCCTCCCTGTACGAGCGCACCCCCGGCGGCCCCTCCCCGGCCGACAGCGCCGGGCACTCCCTGCTGGGCGTGGTCACCGACCCCTACTTCGACTGGGGCGACGACCGCCCGCCCCGGCGGCCGTACTCCGACTCGGTGATCTACGAGGCCCACGTCCGCGGCCTGACCCTCACCCATCCGGAGGTACCCGAACGGCTCAGGGGCAGTTACGCCGGTCTCGCGCACCCTGCGGTCCTCGACCACCTGACCTCGCTCGGCGTCACGGCGGTCGAGCTGATGCCGGTCCACCAGTTCGTGCAGGACGGCGTCCTGCAGGACCGGGGCCTGTCCAACTACTGGGGCTACAACACCATCGGCTACTTCGCCCCGCACAACGCCTACGGCGCCTTCGGCAGCCGGGGCCAGCAGGTCAACGAGTTCAAGGCGATGGTGAAGGCGCTGCACGCGGCCGGGCTCGAAGTGATCCTCGACGTTGTCTACAACCACACCGCCGAGGGCAGCGAGTTGGGCCCCACCCTGTCCTTCCGGGGCATCGACAACGCCTCCTACTACCGGCTCGTCGACGGCGACTGGGCGCACTACTACGACACCACGGGCACCGGGAACAGCCTGCTGATGCGGCACCCCTACGTGCTCCAGCTGATCATGGACTCGCTGCGGTACTGGGTGACCGAGATGCACGTCGACGGTTTCCGCTTCGACCTCGCGGCCACCCTGGCCCGGCAGTTCCACGAGGTGGACCGGCTTTCGGCGTTCTTCGACCTGATCCAGCAGGACCCGGTGATCAGCAGGGTCAAGCTCATCGCCGAGCCGTGGGACCTGGGCGAGGGCGGCTACCAGGTCGGCAACTTCCCGCAGCTGTGGTCGGAGTGGAACGGCCGCTACCGGGACGCCGTACGGGACTTCTGGCGGGCCGAGCCGGGCTCACTGGGCGAGTTCGCCTCCCGGCTCACCGGCTCCTCCGACCTGTACCAGGCCAGCAGACGGCGGCCGCGGGCGAGCGTCAACTTCGTCACCGCGCACGACGGTTTCACGCTGCGCGACCTGGTGTCGTACAACGACAAGCACAACCACGCCAACGGCGAGGGCAACCGGGACGGCGAGAGCCACAACCGGTCCTGGAACTGCGGTGCGGAGGGGGAGACCGCCGACCCGGCCGTCCTCGAACTGCGGGCCCGTCAGCAGCGCAACCTCCTCGCCACCCTGCTGCTGTCCCAGGGCATCCCGATGCTCAGCCACGGCGACGAACTCGGCCGCACCCAGCGGGGCAACAACAACGCCTACTGCCAGGACAACGAAGTCTCCTGGATCGACTGGGAACTGACCGAGGAGCAGCAGAGTCTCACCGACTTCACCCGGTACGTGATCGGGCTGCGCGCCGCCCACCCCGTGCTGCGCAGGCGACGCTTCTTCCTCGGCGACACCGCCATGCATCCCGGGCAGCCGCTGCCCGACCTGGTGTGGCTGCTGCCCGACGCCCGCGAGATGACCGACCGGGACTGGCAGCGGCCCGACGCGCACTCGGTCGGCGTCTTCCTCAACGGCGACGCCATCGCCGAACGCGACCCCTACGGGCGGCGCCTGGTCGACGACTCATTCCTGCTGCTCCTCAACAGCCACTGGGAACCGGTCGACTTCCGGCTGCCCGACGACTCCTACGGCGAGCGCTGGACGACCCTCATCGACACGGCCGACCCGGAGGGGGCACCGGACGAACGCGAGCGCAAGGCGGGTACGAGGCTGAGCGTGGAGGCCCGAAGCATGGTCGTGCTGTCGCGGCCGTCGAGGTGAAACAGGGCGCTGCGGTGAGCGCCCCTTTCAGGGGCGCTGGGGATACCCCCGGCCGTAGGCTGGGGGAGGAACCGCGCGACCAGCCACGACGCACCCGCACCCGACCACCAGGGCGAACCCGGCCACGGCTCAGCGCGCCCCGCGTGACGTCGTCACCGTGAACTGTGCGCCGTCCGGATCCCGGAGGATCGCCTCGGTGTCCTCCTCGCTCAGCACGCTGCCACCGTGCTTCTCGGCGATCCGGGCGCAGGCCGCCACGTCGGCGACGGCGAAGTGGATCTGCCAGTGCGGCCGTACCGACGGATCGGGGGCCGCCTCCACCGCCCCCGAGTCGATACGCGCCACGGCGTCGCCGCGGCTGCGCAGCACGACCTCGCCGCCCTCGTACTCGACCTCGCAGCAGCCCGGCTTGTCGGAGGCCCAGCCGAGGACCTCGCCGTAGAACATCGCGGAGTCGAAGGCGTTGCGGGTGTGCAGGCGGATGAAGGTCGGGGCGGCCCGCCGCCAGGTCTCCCAGTTGGAGACCAGCTCACCCTCCCAGATGCCGAAGACGGCCCCGTCCCGGTCGGCGATCAGCGCCGCCCGGCCGGGCGGGAAGGACAGCGGCCCCACCGCGGGGGTGCCGCCGCGCTCGCGGGCCCGGGACACCGCCTCGTCCGCGTCGGGCACCGCGAAGTACGGCGTCCAGGCCACCGCCATCTGCCACATCGCGGCGACCGCCGCGATGCCCGCCACCGGCACCCCGTCCGCCAGCGCGATCCGGAAGTGGTCGCCGAGCCTGACGCTGCGCCATCGCCAGCCGAGCACGGCGCTGTAGAAGTCCTCGGTCGTCTGCAGGTCGCGGCTGGTCAGGCTCACCCAGCACGGGGCACCGAAGACCGAGTGAGTGGAGACCACCGTTCGCTTCTTCTGTGCGGGGCCGGGGGGAGGCGTGTCGTCGTTCATGGCACTCGCGTCCTGGTGTCGGGACCGGCGGGGCGACCGGTCTGCCACCAGTCTCCAACCGGAAGCGGTGGAAATGCCTGCCGAGTACCCCGGTGGCGCGGAGCCAGACGGGTGACATGGCGGACGGCGGGAGCGAGCCGAACCGGATCAGGGGGCGCACCGGCGACCATGCCCGCCGAGATCCGCGTCGAGCCGGCGGAAGCCCTCGAAAGGCCCCGCCCGGATCGCCGGCGCACCGCCCACCGGATGAGCCTCAGCCCGCCTCGGCCAGCAGCTCCTCGCGCAGCCGGTCGAAGCAGGCGCTGAGCAGGCGGGACACGTGCATCTGCGAGATACCCAGCTGCTCGGCGATCCGGCTCTGGGTCATACCGCGGAAGAACCGCAGGTACAGGATGAGCCGGTCCCGCTCGGGCAGGCCCTGGAGGCAGGGTTCGGCGGCCGCGCGGTCGACGATCAGGTCGAAGCCGGGGTCCGTGCCGCCCAGGGTGTCGCCGAGCACATAGCCGTCGCCGCCGGGCACCTCGGCGTCCAGCGACAGCGCCGAGAAGCAGTCCAGGGCCTCCATCCCGGCCCGTACCTCCTCCTCGGTCAGCTGGGCCCGCGCGGCGATCTCGGCGACGGTGGGCGGGCGTCCCGGGGTCGTCTGGTCCAGATCCTTGAGGGCGGCCCGGACCCGGTTGCGCAGCTCCTGCACCCGGCGCGGCACGTGCAGGGTCCACATGTGGTCCCGGAAGTGACGCTTGATCTCGCCGGTGATGGTCGGCACGGCATAGGCCTCGAAGGCCCGGCCGCGCGCCGGGTCGTAGTGGTCGACCGCCTTCACCAGCCCCAGCGCGGCGACCTGGTAGAGATCCTCCAGGGTCTCTCCCCGGCCGCGGAACCGCACGGCGATCCGTTCGGCCATGGGCAGCCACAGCTCGACCAGCTCGTCCCGGAGCACCCGGCGCTCCGGACTCTCGGGCAGCGCGGCCAGCCGTACGAAGGCCTGGGCCGTGTCGGGGGCGTCGTCGTGCGGATGGGACCTGGGTGTGCAGGTGGTACGCATCGAGCGCACCTCCCTCAGCGGTGCTGGTGGACGGACACCGTGGGAGGAACGCGCTCGAACCCTCGGGAGGACACGGGGCGACCGGCGGAAGCCGGCTCCCACGCACGTGCCTCCGGTCCGAAGCACTGAACTGCGGATGCCCCAAATGGGCTAAATGCAAACAATCTGCTCGAGAAAGTGAAATACCTCTCATTTCTCCAGTGGTCTTCTCTTCGGGCCGCCCTTGACCCTCCCGTGGGAGAGATACCTCTGTAGCAGAGGTAATCTTGGAGGTGTGGAATCGGAGACCTTTCCGGAAGAACTCGCCGACGCGTTGGTCGGCATCCAGCGGCTGATCCGGCGCAGGCTGCGCCGCGGCCTCACGCGGCCGCGGCTGCGCGGCGCCGAGGTGGAGCTGCTGCGGCTGGTGGAGTCCCGGCCCGGGATCGGGATCTCGGACGCCGCCAAGGAGCTGTACCTGGCGAGCAACTCGGTGTCGACGCTGGTCAACCAGCTCGTCAAGGATGGCTTCATGCGCCGGGAGACCGACCCGGCCGACCGCCGGGCCGCCCGGCTGCTGCTCACCGAGGACGCCGAGAAACGACTCGCCGACTGGCAGCGCCGCCGCGCGGAACTCGTCGCCGGTCACGTCGCCCGGCTGGACGAGGCGGACCGGGAGGCGCTCAGGGCCGCGCTTCCCGCGCTGCGGAGACTGGCCGACACCCTGCACGAGGAGGCCGAGGAATCATGACGCCGGACACCACGCCGGACACCACCGCAGTCGCCTGTACCGGTCTGTCCTACTCCTTCGGGGAGACCAAGGCCGTCGACGGACTCGACCTGAGCGTCGGCGAGGGCGAGGTCTTCGGCCTGCTGGGGCCCAACGGCGCCGGCAAGACCACCGCCATCCGCTGCATCACCACCCTGCTGCCCGTCCCCGCCGGGATGGTCCGCGTCTTCGGCCACGACACCGGCCGGGAGCGCATGGCCGTGCGCCGGCTGCTCGGCTACGTCCCCCAGCAGCTGTCGGCCGACAGCGGGCTCACCGGACGCGAGAACGTCGAACTGTTCGCCCGCGTCTTCGACGTCCCCCGGCGCGAGCGCGCCGCGCGAGTCGCCGAGGCGCTGGAGGCCGTCGACCTCGCCGAGGCCGCCGACCGGCTGGCCGGCACCTACTCCGGCGGCATGGTCCGCCGCCTCGAACTGGCCCAGGCGCTGGTCAGCGCACCCCGGCTGCTGATCCTCGACGAGCCGACCATCGGTCTCGACCCGATCGCCCGCACCGGCGTGTGGGACCAGATCAACTCCGTACGCGCGGCCACCGGCATGACCGTCCTGGTCACCACCCACTACATGGACGAGGCCGACCAGCACTGCGACCGGGTCGGCCTGATGCACCGCGGCCGCATCCGCGCCCTCGGCACCCCCACCGAACTCAGGCGCGGCCTCGCCGAACGCCGGGGCACCGACGCCCTGCCCACCCTCGAAGACGTCTTCCGCGACGTGGCCGGCAGCGGCCTCGACGACCAGTCAGGAGGTTTCCGCGATGTCCGAAGCACCCGCCGCACCGCGAACCGTGTCGGCTGAGCGCACGGGCACGTCCCTGCTGCTGACCCCGCCCCAGCCGCGCTCCGGCTGGCGGCTGCTGCCCGCCCGGGTGGTCGCCATGTGCGCCGTGGAGCTGCAGAAGCTCCGCCACGACCGCACCGAGCTCTACACCCGCGCCATCCAGCCCGCCCTCTGGCTGCTGATCTTCGGCCAGACCTTCACCCGGATACGGGCGATACCCACCGGCGGCATCCCCTACATCGACTACCTCGCGCCCGGCATCATCGCCCAGTCCGCGATGTTCATCGCGATCTTCTACGGCATCCAGATCATCTGGGAGCGCGACGCCGGCATCCTCAACAAGCTCCTCGTCACCCCCACCCCGCGCTCGGCCCTCATCACCGGGAAGGCCTTCGCGGCCGGGGTCAAGTCCCTGATCCAGGCCGTCGTGGTGATCGTCATCGCCGCCGTCCTCGGGGTCTCGCTCACCTGGAGCCCGCTGAAACTCCTCGGCGTCGGACTGGCCGTCGTCCTGGCCTCGGCCTTCTTCTCCTGCCTGTCGATGAGCATCGCCGGCATCGTCCTCAGCCGCGACCGGCTGATGGGCATCGGACAGGCGATCACCATGCCGCTGTTCTTCGGCTCCAACGCCCTCTACCCCCTGGCGATCATGCCGGGCTGGCTCCAGGTGGTCAGCAAGATCAACCCGCTGAGCTACCAGGTCGACGCCCTGCGCGGCCTGCTGCTCGGCACGCCCGCCCACCTCGGCCTTGACTTCGGCGTGCTGGCGGTCGCCGCCGCCCTCGGCGTCACCGCGGCCTCCTCACTGCTCGGCCGCCTGGCCCGCTGAGCCGGGCGCGGGTGGCAGGTACACCGACGTGATGTGCGGCACGCGGCCGTGCCCCGCCCCGGACCCCCGGGGCGGGATAACCGCTGCGCAACGCTTGATCAGCGATCAAAGCGGGCGAACCCCCTGGCCACAGCGCATTCCGCTCATTTGACAGTGCGCTGAGCCCACAGATAAACAGCGTGGGTCGAGAGGGGCACTGTGTACGAGCCGAACGTGGTCGGGGACTGGCACGAGTACGACGAGCATGCCGGTCTGCGGGTCCGCGTCCACCGCCTGGAGGAGTCCGAGCCGCCGCGCGGCCGGGACGACGCCGCGGCCGGGCTGACGTACTTCAGTGCCCGGGTGACCATCGAGAACCGCGGCTCCCGCCACTTCAGCGTGCAGCTGGAGGACGGCCAGATCGACGTCCGGGTAGGCCCCGACGGCGAGGGCGCCTTCATCGACTGGCGCAACTCCCAGTTCATCGAGGGCTTCGACGTCTACCCGCTGCGCCGCGCCACCGCCGTCCTCTACGCCGCCGCCCCGGAGGCCGCCCTGACACAGGTGGACATCCAGGTCCACCTGCGTGTCGACGAGGAGTGGACGGAACGCCGCCTGTGGGCGGGCGGCATCGGCATCCTGGAGTCGACCACCGCCACGGCCTGCCAGGGCGCCGGCCCGGGCAGCCTGGCCCACCAGGTCACCGCTTTCCTCAAGGACCAGACGGAGCCCGGCCCTACTACTCCCTGAGCGACAGCGCACCCCCTCAGGGGCGCTGGGGGAGGGACTGCGCGAGCCCCCACGACGCTGCCGCGGACGAACGAGGGCGCGTCGCGCCCCTTCAGGGGCGCGGGGAACTGCGCGAAATCCACGGCGCTGCAGACGGGCGACGGCCTGGCGCGGCACTAGCCGCGCCCGATAGGGGCGCGGGGAACTGCGCGAAAAGCCACGGCGCCGCTGCAGACGCACGACGGCCCGGCGCGGCCCTTCCAGCGGAGCGCCTAGTGCGGGATGCCGTCGATGATCTCCCGGGCGCCCTGCCGCAGCAGGGCCACGGCGACCGACGTGCCGAGCGTGGCCGGGTCGAGGCGGCCCGCCCACTCGTGGGCGTTGAGCCGGGTCTTGCCGTCCGGCGTGAACACGCAGGCACGCAGCGAGAGCTCACCGCCGCCGTCGACCCGGGCGTAGCCGGCGATGGGGCTGTTGCAGTGGCCCTGCAGCACGTGGAGGAACATCCGCTCGGCGGTGGCCTCCCGGTAGGTGGCCGGGTCACCGAGCCCGCTCACCACGTCGATCAGCTCGGCGTCGCCCTCCCGGCACTGCAGCGCGAGGATGCCCGCGCCGATGGGCGGCATCATCGTCTCCGGGTCCAGTACGTCGGTGATCAGGTCCGTACGGCCGATCCGCTCCAGGCCCGACATCGCCACCACCAGCGCGTCGGCCTCGCCGGCGGCCAGCTTCTCCAGCCGCCGGTTGACGTTGCCCCGGAAGGGCACACACTCCAGATGCGGGTAGGCCGCCGCCAGCTGGGCGATCCGGCGGACCGCGGAGGTTCCGACCCGGGTGCCCGGCGGCAGCTCGTCCAGTCTCAGCCCGCCCGGGTGGACGAGGGCGTCGCGGATGTCGTCCCGCTTCAGGAACGCCGCGAAGACCGTCCCGGCGGGCAGCGGCCGGTCCGCGGGCACGTCCTTCACACAGTGCACGGCGAGATCGGCCTCACCGGCCAGCAGCGCGGCGTCCACCTCCTTGGTGAACGCCCCCTTGCCCTCGACCAGGGACAGATCGCCCAGCCACTTGTCACCGGTCGTCTTCACCGGCACGACCTCGGTGCGCACCTGCGGATACAGCGCGGCCAACTCGGCCCGGACACGGGCCACCTGAGCGAGCGCCATCGGCGAGTCACGGGAGACGATACGGATCAACTCGGGTACCGGCATGGGGACACGATAGACCTTCCCGCCGACCACCGATTCCGACATCCTGTCGGCCGCCGCCCGGTCCGGCCGCCGCCCGGTCCGGCCGTCGCCCCGGTCCGGCCGTCGTCGGAGACCGCCCGGCCGTCACCCCGTCTCCTCCGGCAGGTCCGCCGCCGACTCCTCCGGCGTGAGGTCCGGGCGCAGCCGGAGCCAGGACGGCTGGCGCAGCAGCCCGGCCCGGGTCCGGGTGCTGTAGCTGACCTCGCCGACGAGCCGGGGCAGTACCCAGTGGGCGCCCGGGACCGGCGGGACCGGGTCGAAGGGGCACGCGTCGGTCCCGGCGGCGCGCAGCAGCGCGGCCAGTTCGGTCCGCTTGGCCGCGCTCCAGCCGGTGCCCACCCCGCCGACGTACCGCAGCCGCCCGTCGGCGGACCGCTGCCCGACCAGCACCGCCCCCGGCAGCCCGGTCAGCCGCCCCTTGCCCGGCAGCCAGCCGCCGACGATCACGTCCTCGGCCCGCATGTTCCGGATCTTGATCCAGGCGCGGGACCGCACCCCCGGCTCGTAGACGGAGTCGAGCCGCTTGCAGACCAGGCCCTCCAGGCCGTGCTCCCGGGTCGCCCGCAGCGCCTCGGCGCCGTGCCCGACGACGGCCCGCGGCGTCGACCAGTACGGGCCTTGCAGCGACAGCGACTCCAGGCGGGTCCGACGGTCGGCGTACGCCATGGTGAGCAGCGGGTCCGTCAGCAGGAGTGCGTCGAACAGCACCAGGTGAACCGGGACCCGGGCCGCCATCCGCGCCGCCCGGGCCGGGGCGTGGGCCAGGCCCATCCGGCTCTGCAGCAACTGGAAGTCGGCGCGCCCGTGTTCGTCGACGGCCAGCACCTCGCCGTCCAGGATCGCCGGGGTGCGGCCAAGGGCCTTGGCCAGCGGGTGCAGCTCGGGATAGGCGGCGGTGATCTCCTCGCCGGAACGGGCGCGCAGCAGCACGCTGCCGTCGCCGGGCAGGTAGACGACCACCCGCTGGCCGTCCTGCTTGGTCTCGTAGGCCCACCGGGCGTCCTGCGCGGCGGGCGGCAGCCTGCCGGGAGTGGCGAGCATGGGCGGGATCAGCGGCAGGGCGGTCACGCAGGAGATGTGAACCGGTCAGGGCCGCCGCACGCGCCTTGCGGCGCCGGTTCCCCCGAACAGGCCTCAGGCGTCCGGCGCCGGCGGCGGGGGCTGCACCAGCCCCGACTGGTAGGCCATCACCACCAGTTGGGCCCGGTCCCGGGCGTCCAGCTTGGTCATGGCCCGGTGGATGTGGGTGCGCACGGTCAGCGGGGAGACGAACAGCATCCCGGCGATCTCCTCGTTGGAGCGGCCCTGGGCCGCCAGCGCCATGACCTCGCGCTCGCGCGCGGTGAGCACGCGCAGCTGTTCGGGGGCGGCGAGCCGGGCACCGGGCGCGGGGGTGGCGAGGAACCTGGTGATGAGGGTGCGGGTCGCGGTGGGGGAGAGCAGCGACTCGCCGGCGGCCACCGTACGGATCCCGGTCAGCAGCGCGTCGGCGGTCACGTCCTTGCCGAGGAAGCCGCTCGCCCCGGACCGCAGCGCCTGTGCCACGTACTCGTCGACCTCGAACGTGGTCAGGATCAGCACCCGCACGGCGGACAGCTCCGGGTCCGCGCAGACGGCGGCCGTGGCGGCGAGCCCGTCGGTGCCGGGCATCCGGATGTCCATCAGGACGATGTCGGGCCGGTGCTCGCGGGTGAGTGCGACCGCCTCGGCGCCGTCGGCGGCCTCGGCGACCACCTCCATGTCGGGACAGGAGTCGATCAGGATCCGGAAGGTGGCCCGCAGCAGGGCCTGGTCGTCGGCGAGCAGCACGCGGATGGTCATGGGTTCCGTTCTTCCGGTTCCGTGGCGGCGGGGTAGAGCGGCAGCCGGGCGGTGACCTCGTAGCCGCCGCCGTCCCGGTGCCCGGCGGTGAAGGCGCCGCCGACCGACTGGGCCCGCTCGCGCATCCCGATCAGGCCGAACCCCTGCCCTTGGGCGGGTTCGGCCGGGGCGGTGGCGGTGCCGTCGTCGGTGACGGTGAGGGTCAGCCTGTCCCGGGACCAGCCGATCCGGACGTAGGCGGCCTCGGCGACGGCGTGTTTGGTGACGTTGGTCAGCGCCTCCTGCACGATCCGGTACGCCGTCAGGTCCACGCCCGCCGTCAGCGACCGCGGGCTGCCCTCGACGCTGACGTGCACGGTGAGCCCCACGGACGCGCAGGCATCGGTCAGCTCCGGCAGCCGGTCGAGGCCGGGGCTCGGCGCGAGCGGCAGGTCCGGGTCGCCGGTCTGCCGCAGCAGACCCACGGTGGCCTTCAGCTCGCGCAGCGCGGAGGCGGTCGTACCGGCGAGGTCCTGGAGGATCCGGTGCACCTGGTCGGGATGGGTGCGTGAGAGGTGGGCCGCCGTGCCCGCCTGGGCGTTGGCCAGGGCCAGATGGTGGGCGACCACGTCGTGCAGCTCCCGCGCGATCCGCATCCGCTCCTCGGCGACCCGGTGCCGGGCCTCCTCCTCCCGGCGGCGCTCCGCGTACTCGGCCCGCGCGTGCACGGCTTCCAGATACGCGCTCTGCAGCCGTACGGCATTGCCCGCGACCACCGGCAGCAGCAGCCAGGCGGCCGGACTGACCGTCTCCAGCGGCCAGGGGACGCCCGCCGGGGCGAGGACCGTGGCGGCGGTCACCACGAGCGCGAGGCTCGCGAAGTAGTACCGGCGCGCGGTGGGCCGGTCGGTGTCGACCGCCAGCCGGTACAGCGCGAGCATCAGGCCGCCCAGCAGCAGCGGGGTCGGCAGCTGCCCGAGCCCGGCGGCGGCCGCGGTGGCCGCCGCGCCGACGGCGACGACCGTGCGCGGCCGGGTGCGCTGCCAGAGCAGGGCACCGCAGCCGACGGTGGCGAGGGCGATGGTGGGTCCGGCCGCGCGCGGCTGGGAGCCGGCGCTCATGGTGATCTCGCTGCCGAGCAGGAACGAGGCGAACAGCAGCACCGCCGCCATGGTGTCGACGGTACGGGCGTGCTCATCGGCGTAGCGCTGCCAGGGGGTGCTCATCGGTCGCTCCGGTCGGTCTCCCGTGACCATCGTCCGTGGGCCGGCGGGCCGCCCCTGGAGGCACGGCCCGCCGTCGTGGATCACCGTCCGCCGCTCAGCGCACGGACTCGGCCGTGGGCGCCGCCGGGGCCGGGACGGGCTCCGTCTCCGCCGGGCGGCGGCCGGGCAGGAACGAGGCGAGGACGAAGGCCAGGACGGCCGCGCCCGCGCCGATCGCCATGACCACCTTGAAGCCGTTCTCCGAGGGCAGGGTGGTGCCGCCGAGGCTGATGGTCATCTGGGCCAGGATCACCCCCGCGAGGGCACTCGCCACCGATGTGCCGATGGACCGCATCAGCGTGTTGAGGCTGTTCGCGGCGGCCGTCTCCGACGCCGCGACCGCACCCATGATCAGCGCGGGCATCGCGCCGTAGGCGAAGCCGACACCGGCGCCGATGACGCAGGAGACCAGGATCAGGTGCCAGACCTCGGACATCAGGACGATGTTGAGGCCGTAGCCCGCGGCGACGATCACCGCGCCGATCATGAGCGTCACCTTCGGCCCCCTGGCCTTGGTGATGGCGGCCGAGAGCGGGGCGAAGGCCATCATCACCAGGCCCTGCGGGGCCATCACCAGCCCGACCGTCAGCATCGACCTGCCGAGGCCGTAGCCCGTCTGGGTCGGCAGCTGGAGCAGCTGCGGGATCACCAGGGACATCGCGAACATCGAGAAGCCGAAGGCGATCGAGGCGAGGTTGGTGAACAGCACCTGGCGGCGGACCGTGGTGCGCAGGTCGACCAGCGGCTGGGCGGTGCGCAGTTCGAAGAAGCCCCAGGCGAGCAGCACGACGACCGCGAGCGCGAAGAGGCCGAGTGTGGTGCCGCTCGCCCAGCCCCAGTCGGCGCCCTTGGAGACGGCGAGCAGCAGTGAGACCAGGCCGACCGCGAGGCCCATCGCGCCGACCGCGTCGAAGCGGCCGCCCGAGCGCACCTTGGACTCCGGAACCAGCAGCATGACCAGTGCGAACGCGACGACACCGAGGGCGGCGGAGGTCCAGAACAGCACATGCCAGTCGTAGTGGTCGGCGATGAACGCCGCGGCCGGCAGGCCGAGCGCGCCACCGACGCCCAGCGAGGCGCTCATCAGCGCCGTGGAGCCCGCGAGGCGCTCGGGCGGCAGCTCGTCGCGCATGATGCTGATGCCGAGCGGGACCACGGCGGCCGCGAGGCCCTGCAGGGCACGGCCGACGATCATCGGGACCAGCGTGTCGCTCAGCGCGGCCACCACTGAGCCGGAGACCAGCAGCACCAGGCTGACCAGCAGCATCAGCCGCTTGCCGAACATGTCACCGAGGCGGCCGGCCACCGGGGTGGCCACGGCGGCGGCCAGCAGGGTCGCGGTCACCGCCCAGGCCGCGTTGGACGCGGAGGCGTCCAGGTACTTCGGCAGTTCCGGGACGATCGGGATCACCAGGGTCTGCATCAGCGAGACGGTGATACCGGACAGTGCCAGCACCGCCACCACGGCGTTCGGGTTCGGTCGTACCGGTCTCGCGGACCCGGCGGGCTGGACAGGGGCTTCGGACATGGAACAGGGCCTCCGTAGGCGGGAATCGACGCGACCGCGCAATATTTAAGTCAGTCGCTTGATTTACTGTACTGGCAGGGGATTTCCGTACTCCGCGGCACTGCCGCGTAGGCTTCTTCGGCTGGACCCCGCCGCTTCGGGCGGGGCCCCGGTGCGGCTCGCGGGACCGGCCGGGCCGGGCGGTGGTCGGTCCCGGAGCGGTGGTGGGCATGGCGGGCAGGACGGCGCGGGCGGACCAGGTCAGCGCGACGCGGGAGGCCATCCTGGACGCGGCGGAGCGGCTCTTCGCCGAACAGGGCGTGTACGCCGTCTCCAACCGTCAGGTCAGCGAGGCCGCAGGCCAGGGCAACAACGCGGCTGTCGGCTACCACTTCGGCACCAAGGCCGACCTGGTCCGCGCCGTCGCCTCCCGGCACTTCGACCGGATCGAGCAGATCCGGGTCCGCCTGCTGGCCGAGACCGGCGACTCCGACGACATCCGCGACCGGGTGGACTGCCTGGTCCGCCCGATCACCGAACACCTCGCGAGCCTGGGCAGCCCGACCTGGTACGCCCGCTTCTGCGCCCAGGTCATGACCGACCCCGCCCTCTACGACATCATGGTCGAGGAGTCCCTGACCTCGCCGTCGCTGCGCCAGGCCGTCGACGAGCTGAACCGGCGGCTGCCGGAACTGCCCGCCGAGGTCCGCGCCGAACGCGGCCTGATGGCACGGACGTTGATCCTGCACACCTGCGCCGAACGGGAACGCGCCCTGGCCGACGGCACCGCCACGCCCCGTGCCACCTGGAGCGACGCGGCCACCGGGCTCACCGACGCGCTCCTCGGGCTGTGGCTGGCGCCCGTCTCCGCTACGCGTCGAGGGTGACGACGACCTTCTCCGCGGCCCCCGGCGTCAGTGCCAGCTCGAAGGCGCGGTGGACGTCGGCGAACGGGACGCGGTGGCTGATCAGCTTCGCGAACCGCTCGTGGTGCTCGACCAGTTCGGGCGTGACCTCGAAGATCTCCGTCGGGTAGCCCTGCGAGGCGACCAGGGTCAGCTCGCTGCGCAGCATGCCGCCGAGGTCGATCTCGCCCTTCTTCTGCACGGCTACCATGACCAGCCTGGCGTGCCACTGGGCGTTGGCCACCACGGTGTTGAAGACGGCCGGGGCGCCGGCCGCGTCGATGAAGACGTCGGTGCCGGGGCGGGGCTGGCCCAGCGCGTTGGCGCTGTGCCCGTGCAGCTCGGTCAGCCGCTCGGTGACGTCCTCCTCCGCGGAGTTGATCACGGCGTCCGCGCCCACGGCCAGCGCCTTCTCCAGCCGGGCCGGGATGACGTCGGCGACGACGACATGCCTGACACCCCGCAGCTTCAGCCAGATCGCCGCGCCCAGCCCGATCGGCCCGGCGCCGAACACGACCACCTTGTCGTCCGGAGCGGCCTGCGAACGGTTGACGGCGTGCCGGGACACCGCCATCGGCTCGTTCAGGGAGGCGACCTCGAACGGCACGGTGTCCGGGAACACCGCGACACTCCGGCCGACCTCGGCGTTCTCGATCAGCAGGTACTCGCTGAGGGCCCCGTACCGGCCGCCGCAGCCGATGATCCCGGTGGGCGCGTCCTGCGGGTTCACCACCACCCGGTCGCCCACCTTCAGCCCCGTGACCTCGGCGCCGGTCTCGACGACCTCGCCGGCCGGCTCATGGCCCAGGGCGATCGGGACCAGGTCGCCGCCCAGGTGGGCGCGGGCGGGCATGCCGCCCATGTGCAGGAAGGTGACGTCGGTGCCGCAGATGCCGCCCGCGCGGATCTTCACCAGCACGTCCTTCGGACCGGGTACGGGACGCTCGACGTCCACGACCTCGATCCTGCCGACGCCACCGGTCTGTACGGACTTCATCGTGGCCATGGGGTGACTCTCGCTTTCTGGTGGTGCCGTGGAGGTTCGTCGGGCCGTGCGGCCGGGGAGGCGCCTTCGGGCCGGCCGCCGGGCCGGGGGGAGTGAGCCGGCGTCCGGCCCGAGGGCCGCGCCGGTTCCCGTCCCCACGGGGCCCGGCGCGCGGGCCGGCCGCGGCAGACCCTCGGGGCGGCCTCCGCTCAGGACGACCCCGATTACTTGAGTTAGGCAAGCACATGTGGCTTACTTGAGTCAAGCAATCGAATTGGCGGCGCCTCGAACGAATGGGTCCCCCCGTGTACGGCAGCTCTCCCACGCCCCCCCGTGCTCGCCCGTGGCAGCGGACAACGGCTCCTGGTCGCCGTCGGTGACCGGGACGCCGTCGAACTCCTCACCTCCACGCTGGAGTTGGCGGGCTACCGGACCGGTGCGGCGGCCAGTGGCGCCGAGGTGGCGCGGCGGCTCGCGGAGCACCCGTACGACCTGGTCGTCATCGACGCCGAACTGCCCGGCCTCGACGACCTCGCTCCGGGGGGCCGCCTCGAACCGGCCCTGCCGGCCGCCGGTCCTGCTGCTGGCCGCCTGCGAGTCCCTCGCCCGGCTGGTGCCCGAACTCGGCGCCGGTGAGCGGGACTGCGTCACCAAGCCCTTCCGGATCGCCGAGGTCCTCGCCCGGGTCAAAGTGCTGCTCCGGGACGTGGACGGCAGTGGTCCGGCCCGCCGGGGCGGCACGCTGGACCACGTGGACCTGGTCCTGGACGACGGCACGTGCCGGGCCCACCGGGGCGGCCGCACCCTCGACCTGACGCCCGCCGAGTACCGGCTGCTGCGCCACCTCCTGGTCAACGCCCGGAAAGTGCTGTCCAAGGAGCAGATCAGCCGGTACGTCTGGGGAGAGTTCCGGGGCGACAACGCCATCGAGCAGCTGGTTTCCCGGCTCCGGCGCAAGGTCGACCGGGGCGGCCCCGCGCTGATCCGCACCAGGCGGGGTTTCGGCTACTGGCTGGGGGAGCTGTCGGGGCCCCGGTGACCACTTCGCGATGGAATCCATGAGCAAATGCCCGGGCGGCGGCAGGCAGTTGCCGTGGGTGCGGGGTGGGGGAGGCCGTGAGGTGAGGGGGGGGGGGGGGGGGGGGGGGCGGGGGGGGGGGGGGGGGGGGGGCGCGGGGGCTGGGGCCGGTGGGGCCGGTCGCGCCCGCGCGGCGGAGCGGGATATCGCGATACAGCCCCGCGCCCCTGACGGGGCGCCTCAGCCGGCCCTCGTTGCCATGCTGAGCGCGTTCGCCGCCACCACCGCCCCGATCCCCGCCCACGCCGGCACCCCCAGCCCCTGCCCCAGCGCCACCCACCCCACCACCGCCGCCAGCACCGGGTTGACGCTCATGAACAGGCCGAAGGTCCGGGGTGGGACCCTGCGCAGGGTCAGCAGGTCGGTCAGATACGGCACCGCCGACGACAGCACGCCCGCCGCCACCGCGCAGAGCACCGCAGCGGGCGTCGGCGGGTGTCGTACCGCCACGACGATCCCGATCGGCAGGAAGGTCAACGCCGACACGCTCGCTGCCGCCGCCGGGCCCTGCGCGCCCGGTATCCGGCGGCCGACCACCCGGTTGAGCAGGATGTACGACGCCCAGCAGCCCGCGGCGACCAGGCCCAGTCCCATCCCCGCGTAGTCCGTCGACGGCTGCGGGCGCATCAGCACCACCACCCCCGCCGCCGCCAGCAGCGCGCACCCCGCGTCCAGGCGGCGGCGGGACGCGGCGAGGGCGATGGTCAGCGGGCCGAGGAACTCCAGGGTGACCGCCAGGCCCAGGCCGATCCGGTCGATCGCGGTGTACAGGGCCAGGTTCATCGTGCCGAAGACCACCGCCAGCAGCAGCACCGGCCACCACTGCCGCCAGGTGAAGGCGCGCAGGCGAGGCCGGCCGACGGCCACCAGGACGAGTGCGGCCACGTACTGCCGTACCGCCACGACCCCGAGCGGGCCGAGGACCGGGAAGGCGAGGGAGCCGACGGCCGCGCCGGTCTGGTTGGACAGGCCGCTGCCGACCATGGCCGCCATGCCGGAGAGGGGGTTCGGTGCGGAGGGGGAGAGCGCGGGGGAGGAGGCCGGGCGTTCGAGGGCTCGTCGCATGACAGGAGCGTCCGCCCGGCCGGCGCATGCGCAAAATGCATGCGACCCGGGATCTATACGCTGTGCGTATGGATGAGGTCGAGCTGCGGCAGCTGCGCTGTCTGGTCGCCATCGTCGACGAGGGCACCTTCACCGATGCCGCGATCGCCCTGGGAGTGTCCCAGGCAGCGGTCTCCCGCACCCTGGCCGGTCTCGAACGGACCCTGGGGGTACGGCTGTTGCGGCGGACCTCGCGTGAGGTGACGCCCACGGCTGCCGGGGTGCGGGTGGTGGAGCGGGCCCGGCGGGTGCTGGCGGACGTCGCCGACCTGGTCCAGGAGGCCGTCTCGGGTCCGGCCCGGCTGCGGATCGGGTACGCCTGGTCGGCGGTGGGGCGGCACACGGTCGCCTTCCAGCGTGGCTGGACCGTCGCACACCCCGGGACCGAGCTGCATCTCGTCCGGGTGAACACGGCGTCCGCCGGGCTCGGCGAAGGGGCCTGTGACCTCGCCGTCGTACGGCGGCCGTTGGAGGACCGGCGGTTCGACTCGGCCGTCGTCGGGCTGGAACGGCGGCTGTGCGCGCTGGCCGCCGACGATCCGCTGGCCCGGCGCCGCACCGTGCGCCTGGCCGACCTCACCGGCAGGGTCCTCCTGGTCGACCGGCGCACCGGCACCACCACCCCGGAGCTGTGGCCACCGGAGTCGCGGCCGGTCGTCGAGGAGACCCACGACGTCGACGACTGGCTCACCGCCATCGGAGCCGGCCGCGCGGTCGGCGTGACCGCCGAGTCGACCGCCAACCAGTACCCGCGGCCCGGCATCGTCTACCGGCCGGTCCGGGACGCCGAGCCGGTCGTCGTCCGACTGGCCTGGTGGCGCGACGATCCGCACCCCGCCCACCAGGCCGTTCTCGAACTGCTCAGCGACTTGTACCGCACCGGCTGAGCGCTCGGCTCGCCGGATTTCCCCGGCAATACAGCAGACAAAATTGTTGACAATCTTGTTTGGCTAGATTTACGTTCGACAGGCACTCACTCAGGGAGGGCGCAATGCCGAAGGAAGCCCGTCCGAGCACCGGAGAGCAGGCCAAGCAGCACGCGTTCACGCTGCTGCGGCAGGCGATCCTGCACGGCGAGATGGCCCCGGCCCAGCGGCTGGTGGAGAACGAGCTCGCCGAGGAGTTCGGTGTGACGCGGGCCAGCATCCGTGCGGCACTGATCGATCTGGAGGCCCAGGGACTGGTCGAGCGGATCCGCAACCGCGGCTCACGGGTGCGGGTGGTGACCGTCGAGGAAGCGGTCGCGATCACGGAGTGCCGCATGGTCCTGGAGGGGCTGTGCGCGGCCAAGGCGGCCGTCGCGGCCAGCGACGAGCAGCTCGCCGACCTCGCGGACCTCGGCACGGCCATGACCAAGGCCGTCGCCGACGGCGAACCGGTCACCTACTCCGAGCTCAACCAGGACCTCCACGCCAAGATCCGGGTGATCTCCGGCCAGCAGACCGCCGTGGAACTGCTGGAGCGGCTCAACGCCCAACTGGTGCGGCACCGTTTCCAGCTGGCGCTGCGCCCCGGACGTCCGCAGCACTCCCTGAGCGAGCATCTGGCGATGATCGAGGCGATCAGGGCCAGGGATCCGCAGGCGGCCGAGGCGGCCGTCCGCGCCCACCTCACGAGCGTGATCGAAGCACTGCGCGGCTGAGCACGCCCGGGGCTGGGTGGGCGCACACCTGTCCACCAAGGAGAGTTTTTCCATGACGCACGCCAACGCGCCTGCCACAACCCCACCGCGATCCACCCTGGTCGTCACCGCGCACGCCGGGGACTTCGTGTGGCGGGCGGGGGGAGCCATCGCCCTGGCCGCGTCCCGCGGCGAGAAGGTCACCATCGCGTGTCTGACCTTCGGTGAACGCGGCGAGTCCGCCAAGGCGTGGCGCGAGGGCAGGAACCTCGAGGAGATCAAGGCGATACGCCGGGAGGAGGCGGAGAAGGCCGCCGGCGCTCTCGGCGCCGAGGTCCGCTTCTTCGACGCCGGTGACTACCCGCTGGTCGCCTCCGCCGAGCTGACCGACCAGCTGGTCGCCGTCTACCGCGAGACCCAGCCCGACGTCGTGCTCACCCACCCCGTCGAGGACCCCTACAACGGCGACCACCCGGCCGCCAACCGCATGGCCCTGGAGGCGCGCATCCTCGCCCAGGCCATCGGCTACCCCGGTGAGGGCGACATCATCGGCGCCCCGCCGGTCTTCTACTTCGAGCCGCACCAGCCCGAGATGAGCGGCTTCAGGCCCGAGGTCCTGCTCGACATCACCGAGGTCTGGGAGACCAAGCGCAAGGCGATGGAGTGCCTCGGCGCCCAGCAGCACCTGTGGGCCTACTACACCGACCTCGCCGTCCGCCGGGGCGTCCAGCTCAGGCGGAACGCCGGACCCAACCTGGGCCTGGCGCACAACACCATGGCCGAGGCGTTCATGCGGCCGTTCCCGCAGATCGCGAAGGAGCTGGCATGAGCGGCGTGATCGTCACCAACCCGCCGAAGGCGGATCTGAAGGACGTCGACGTCCTCGCCGGTTTCGGTGTCGCCACGGTGAGCGAGGCCATGGACCGTACCGGGCTGCTCGGCCCCGGGATCCGCCCGATCCAGCAGGGCGTGCGGGTCGCGGGCACGGCCGTCACCGTCCTCAGCTGGCCCGGCGACAACCTCATGATCCACGCGGCCGTCGAGCAGTGCGGCGAGGGCGACATCCTGGTCGTCACCACCACCTCGCCCTGCACGGACGGGCTGTTCGGCGAGCTGTTCGCGACCGCCCTGAAGCAGCGCGGGGTGCGCGGGGTCGTCCTCGGCACCGGTGTCCGCGACACCCAGGAGCTGCGGGACATGGGCTTCGCCGCCTGGTCCCGGGCGGTCTCCTCGCAGGGCACGGTCAAGGCCACCGGCGGCTCGGTCAACGTACCGATCGCGATCGACGGTCAGGTGATCAACCCGGGTGACGTGATCCTCGCCGACGACGACGGGGTCGTGGTCGTACCCCGCGAGCGCGTCCGCGAGACGGCCGAGAAGTCCGAGGCACGCGAGGCCAAGGAGGCCGCGACCCGCGCCGCGTTCCTCGACGGCCAGCTGGGCCTGGACCGCTACGGGCTCAGGGAGACCCTCCAGCGGCTCGGCGTCGAGTACAAGTCGTACGAGGAGTACCAGGAGCAGGGCACATGACCGGGCCTGCGGAGGTGCGCTGCATGCTGATGCGCGGCGGCACCTCCAAGGGCGCGTACTTCCTGGCCGAGGACCTGCCCGCGGACCCCGCTGTCCGGGACGACCTGCTGCTGCGGGTGATGGGCAGCCCCGACCCGCGCCAGATCGACGGCCTGGGCGGGTCACACCCCCTCACCAGCAAGGTGGCGGTCGTCTCGGTGTCGGACGACCCGGCGGCGGACGTCGACTACCTCTTCCTCCAGGTCGCCGTCGACCGGCCGGAAGTGACCGACCGTCAGAACTGCGGGAACATCCTCGCCGGAGTCGGGCCGTTCGCCGTGGAGCGGGGGCTCGTGGCCCCCGGTGACGGCGAGACCTCGGTACGGATCCGGATGCTCAACACGGGGGAGCTGGCGACCGCCTCCTTCCCGACCCCGGGCGGGCGGGTCGACTACACCGGGGACGCCGAGATCTCCGGGGTGCCCGGCACGGCCGCCCCGGTGGTGATCGGGTTCCCGGCCGGCGAGAGCCCGCTGCTGCCCACCGGCAACGTCCGCGACACCGTCGCGGACACCGCGGTGACCTGCGTCGACAACGGCATGCCGACCGTGCTCGTCGCGGCGGGCGCCCTCGGGGTCACCGGGTACGAGGAGCCCAGGGACCTGGAGGAGGACCTGGCCCTCGCCGACCGCCTCCACGAGATCCGGCTCGCGGCGGGGAAGCTGATGGGCCTCGGCGACGTCGAGACCGCCACCGTGCCCAAGCTCAGCCTGCTCGCCCCGCCCCGCGACGGCGGCGCGGTCACCACCCGGACCTTCATCCCCGTCCGCTGCCACACCTCGATCGGCGTCCTGGGCGCCGCCAGCGTGGCCGCCGGGCTCAGGCTGCCCGGCAGCGTGGGGGAGGGGATCGCCCGGCTCCCGGACCACGGCGACCGGGTCCGCATCGAACACCCCACCGGATTCCTGGAGATCGACACCAGCGTCGACCCCGGGTCCGCCGGCTCCCCGCCGGTCGCCCGCCGCACCGCGGTCGTCCGCACCGCCCGCAAGATCTTCGACGGCACCGTCTTCCCGCGCGCCGCCGCCCTTTCCGCACCACCTCAAGGAGGCAACGATGGCTCCGCCCCTCGGTGACATCGCCCATATCGGCCATGCCCAACTGTTCACCCCGGACCTGGACGCCAGCGTCGCCTTCTTCACCGACTACCTCGGACTGACCGTCAACGGCCAGGACGGCGACACCGTCCATCTGCGGACGTACGACGACTACGAGCACCACAGCCTGGTCCTCACCGCTCGCGACCGGCCCGGCCTCGGCCGGCTCGCCCTGCGCACCTCCAGCGAGGAGGCCCTGAACCGCCGGATCAAGGCGGTCGAGGAGGCGGGCGGCACCGGCCACTGGGTGGAGGACGAGCCCGGCCTCGGCAAGCTCTACGTCACCACCGACCCGGACGGCCACGAGCACGCCCTGTACTGGGAGAGCGAGCACTACCGGGCGCCGGACGAGCTGAAGCCCGCGCTGAAGAACCAGCCGCAGGCCAAGCCCAACCGCGGTGTCGGCGTGCGCCGCCTGGACCACGTCAACTTCCTGGCCGCCGACGTGCTCGCCAACGCCGAGTTCCAGGAACAGGTCCTCGGGGCCCGGTCGACCGAGCAGGTCCGCCTCGACAACGGGACGATCGCGGCCCGCTGGCTGACCTACACCCACAAGTCGTACGACGTCGTCTACACGTCCGACTGGACCGGCTCGACCGGGCGGCTGCACCACATCGCCTTCGCGACCGACACCCGCGAGGACATCCTGCGCGCGGCCGACCTCGCCATCGACACCGGCGTGTTCATAGAGACCGGCCCGCACAAGCACGCCATCCAGCAGACGTTCTTCCTGTACGTCTACGAGCCGGGCGGCAACCGCATCGAGCTGTGCAACCCGCTCACCCGGCTGGTGCTGGCCCCCGACTGGCCGCTGGTCACCTGGACCGAGGCCGAACGGGCCAAGGGGCAGGCGTGGGGGCTCAAGACGATCGAGTCCTTCCACACACACGGGACGCCGCCGGTCGGCTGATCCGGATTCGGCCTCTGGGGGGTGGGGGGGGGGGGGCCCCCCCCCCCCCCCCCCCCCCCCGCGCGCGGGGGGGGGGGGGGGGGGGGGGGGTTGTTTTTTAAAATTTTTTTGTTTTTTTTTGAGAACAAAGAATAAAA
>NZ_JBIAUL010000022.1:0-158091 GCF_042892755.1 Streptomyces sp. NPDC001714 | reverse complement strand
CAGCCCCCCCCCCCCCCCCCCGGCCCCCCCGGGGGGGGGGGGGGCGGGGGGGGGGGGGGGGGGGGGGCCCCCCCCCCCCCCCCCCCCCCCCCACCCCCCTGTTCCGCTTGAGGTGTCCGGATCGGTCGGTGATTGTTGACAAAAGTGTTGACGTTTTTGACGCCAATCCTTAGCGTCTACGCACCACGGGTCAGCAGCACGAGCCGCGTCGACCCCCTCTACCGCTTCCCCTCCAGGGAACGCATCCTGGACGAGAGGAAAACAAAGATGTCCTCCTCAACCGCCCTGTCCGCTCGCGGCGGCAAACTGGCCCTGCTGGTCGTCGGTCTGTGCTGGCTGGCCGTGCTCTTCGACGGCCTCGACATGTTCATCTACGGCTCGGTGCTGCCCCACCTGCTGGAGACCAAGACCTTCGGCATCACCCCGGACAAGGCCGGCGACCTGGGCTCCTACGCCACCTTCGGCATGCTGGTGGGCGCCCTGACCGCGGGCACGGTCGCGGACCGGATCGGCCGCAAGCAGCTGATGATCGCCTGCGTCGCGCTGTTCTCGCTCGCCTCCGGCATCTGCGCGGTCTCCGGGAGCCTCGCCGTCTTCGGCCTCGGCCGCACCCTGGCCGGCGTCGGCCTCGGCGGGCTGCTGCCGACCGCGATCAGCATGGTCTCGGACTACGCCAAGGGCGGCCGGATCGCGATCACCATCGGCGTGCTGATGACCGCCCACCACGCGGGCGGCATCCTGTCCGCGTACGTCGCCAAGTGGCTGGTGGACCCCTTCGGCTGGCGCTCCGCCTTCTGGGTCTGCGTGCTCCCGCTGCTGTTCGTGCCCGTCCTGCTGAAGCTCCTCCCCGAGTCGCTGAGCTTCCTGGTCGCCAAGGGCCGCACCGAGGAGGCCACCGCGCTGGCCCACCGCTACGAGGTCGAACTGCCCGCCGTCGCCGGCAAGAAGACCGCCGCCGACCGCTGGGACGCGCTGCTCGCCCTGTTCCGCGGCGGCGAATGGCTGCAGACCCTGCTGTACTGGCTGGCCTCCTTCGGCGGCCTGCTCCTGGTCTACGGCGTGGCCACCTGGCTGCCGACCCTGATGCGCACCGAGGGCTACGAGCTCACCAACGCCCTCACCTTCGTGGTCGTCTTCAACCTCGGCGGCATCGTGGGCATGCTGGTCGCGGGCCGCGCCGCGGACCGGTTCGGCGCCCCGCGCATCGCGGCGATCTGGTTCGCCCTCACCGCCGCCGGCGTCTACCTGCTCAGCGTCCACATGCCGATGGGCGTGACCACCCTGGTCGTCTTCCTCACCGGCGTCTTCCTGAACAGCGCCCAGACGATGATCTACGCGACCGTCTCCATCCGCTCCACCCCGGACAACCGCGCCACCGCCGTCGGCTGGACCTCCGGCATGGGCCGCTTCGGCGCCGTCTTCGGCCCCTGGCTCGGCGGCCAGCTGCTCGCCGCCGGCAACGGCGACTGGGGCTTCACCGCCTTCGCGCTGGCCGGTGTCTCCTCGATGGTGTTCATCGGCATCGCCGCCCTGCGCTCGGCCAGGCAGCCGCAGGCCGCCAACGACCAGGAGGAGCTGGTCGCCGCCCACTGACCGGTCCGGCCGGACCGGTCCGGCGCCGCGCTCCTTCCACGGGCGCGGCGCCTTCCTACTGCTCGCCGGCGGGTTCCGCCTCCAGTCCGGTGCAGGCCAGCTGTCCCCCGACCTCCGCACACGCCTCCACGCCCCGAGGCGCCGGCACCGCGAGCATCGGGCTGGTGTAGCCGACCGAGTCCTCGGCGGGATAGCTCGCCGAGAGCACGTCCTGCCCGGCCCGGACCGAGACCTCCCGGGCGTGCGGTGTGTGCAGCCGCACCTCGGACCAGACGGTTCCACAGGCCGGGGACCAGCGCAGCCAAACGTCGTAGGCGACACCTGTGACACGGCTCTTGGTCCGCGCGTCCCGGGCGCAGGCCGACGCGTCCGGCAACTCGCCCTGGCAGGACCGGCCATGACAGCGCGGCGCCGCCGACACCGGCTGTGCGCCCGGTGCGCCGCGCCGGTCCGAGACGGTCACGGCCGCCGCCGACACCCCGGCCACGGCGAGCAGCGCGAGCGCGGTCAGCGGCAGCCGCCACCACCGCCTCGCCGGTGTCCTGTCCTGGACCGGTGCGACGGCCGGCGGCTCCCCGGCGGCCTCGCACAGTGCCAGTACGGCGACCGGATCGGCGCCCGCGAGCCGGGCCAGGGCCTCCACCGCCGGGCGTGGCGGTCGTTTGTCGCCGGAGAGATAGCGGTGCCAGGCGGACTTGCTGTACGGGGTGCGGGCGGCCAGCGCCGCGAGGCTCAGTCCCGTACGCTCCTTCAGTTCGCGCAGCCTCGCCGCCGGCGACTCGTCCGGTGGGGTGGTTCTGGCTCCTTCGGAGTGCGGCATGTTGCGTGCCTCGACTTCATTACGCTATGGGCGTTTCGCCCCTGATGTCGGAATGGCTTCCCATCGGAACCGGGGGCGCAACCGGCGAACAGGTGTGAAGACGGTGAATCGAGGGGTGCATGTCGAAGGCCTGTTCGGGAACGCGCGGTTCCCGAACAGGCCTCTGCGGTCAGGGAGTACGGCGGTAAGGGGCCGTCAGCACCACGGGACGGCGTGACCGACCCGGACGTAGCGGGCGGAGACGTACCCCTTGTGGTGCGGGAGCCGGTACCAGGTGTGGTTGCCGCGCACCGAGCCGCCGTACGTCTTGCAGGTCAGCCCCACGAGCCGGTGGTTGTGGCGGTGGCTGACCACCCGGTAGCGGGTGCTCGGACCGGAGCGGACGTTGAGCCGGACGTGGTGCGTGGTGACCCGGCCCACCGTGCGGTAGGTGTAGTGCCGGTGGTGGACACGGCGGGCCGCCGGCGCGGGCAGTGTGGTGTAGTTGTAGTACTGCACGATTCCCTGGGGCGCGGGGACCGGGGTGGCGGCGCTCGCGGTGGCGGCCCCGGCCGTGGGCAGGAACGCGAACACCGCGACGGTGGCCAGCAGGCCGTTCTTCAGGATCCGACGGGACATGGAAACCTCCGTGCTGTCGTGCTCGTGACCACGAAGCGTGATCACGAGTCGGAGCGTTTCCGTGCCGGACCGTCGCCATGTCGTCCCCGCGTGCCCTGGGACGGCTGGGACGTCCCAGGGCACGCGGGTTCAGCCCATCCGGTCCTCGGCCGACAGGTGCTCGACCGTCTTCCCCGTGGCCGTGAAGGTCCGCGTGACGTACCCCGACGAGTACACCCACAGGATCCGCAGCGGAGTGTCGCCGACGTTGCGGAACAGGCGGGGGACGGGGGACGGGACGTACGTGGTGTCGAACCGCTCGAGCCGGGTCACCTCGCCGTCCACCCACACCTCCGCCTCGCCCTCCAGGACGGTCACGTGCTCGTCGCAGTTGTGCGAGGTGCGCCGGGCGGCGCAGGAGGAACGGCACGCCGCCGAGCAGTCCGCGATCGCGGCGGCGGAGACGAAGGCGGCCGAGGCCAAGGGCATCGACCCGGTAGGGTCGCCGCCACCCTGCACGGGCAGGACGCGATCGTCGTCGACGAGACCATCACCCACAGCCGGGTCGTCAAGCGGCACGTCCAGACCGCCGCCCCTGACTCCTGCTTCTACGTCCAGGGCGGACTCGGCCAGGGCATCGCGGTCGCCCTCGGCGTCAAACTCGCCGCACGGGAGCGGCCGGTGGTCCTCACCATCGGCGACGGCGCCTTCACCTACAACCCGGTGATCCCCTCGTACGACGTCTCGAACGCGTACGAACTGCCGCTGCTGATCGTGGTGTTCAACAACCGTGTCTACAAGTCGATGAACCTCGACCACCGCCGCTTCTACCCCGACGGCGCGGCCGCCGAGACCGGTGAATGGCTCGGCACCGATCTGCACCGGCTGCCCCGGCTCGCCGACTTCGCCGAGCCGTTCGGCATGCGCACCGAGGCCGTCGACCCGTCGGAAGCGCTCGCACCGGCGCTCGAGCGCGCCCTCAGTCCGTCGCCGAGGGCACGACCGCCGTCGTGGACGTCCTAGTCACCCGCTAGCCAGGAGACACACCGCAACCATGTCCAGCACCCCCACCAAGATCCTGGTGCCCGCCGACGACCTGCGTACCTTCTCCGCCGCCCTCCTCGAAAGGGGCAGCCTGAGCGCCGAGCACGCCCGGACCACCGCCGACGTGTTCGTCTGGGCCGCCCAGCGCGGCGTCGACTCGCACGGCACCGCCCGCGTCCCCGCCTACCTGGAGCTGCTGGCCAAGGGCGTCGCCAATGCGCGGCCGCGGATGACGATCGAGTCGACGGCCCCGGCCGCCGCCGTCCTCGACGCCGACCGCGCCCCCGGCCCGGTCGCCCTGACCGCCGGCGCCGACGAGGCGGTACGACGGGCCCGCGAGACCGGCATCGCCTCGGCCGGTGTCCGCCGCACCGTCCACACCGGCGCCATCGGCTACTACGTGTCCCGGATCGCCGAACAGGGCCTGGTCGGGCTCGGGTTCGTGGCCGGCATGCCCAACATGGGCTACACCGGCGTCAAGGGCGCGGCCGTCGCCACCAGCCCCCTCGCCGTCGCCGTACCGGCCCGCGAACACGCGCCGCTGCTGCTGGACATGGCCACCGCCACCATCGCCCTCGGCAGGATCCGGCCGGCGAGGGCGAGCTGCACGGCGTTGCCGGAGGGCGCGGCCGCGACGGAGGACGGCACCCGGACGACCGACCCGGAACGGGCGGTCATGCCCCTGCCGCTGGGCGGCGCGAAGGGTTCCGGCATGTCCCTCGCCTTCGAACTCCTGACCAGCGTTCTGGTCGGGGCCCCGATCTTCGCGTCCTTCCATGCAGGCGACCGCAAGCACCGCCAGAACGCCCTGCTCATCGCCGTGGACCCGGCCGCCTTCGGTGATCCGGAGGCTTTCACCGCGAACGTGGACGACACCCTGGGCACGCTGAAGGGTCTGCCGGTCGCGGCGGGCGCGGTCGGGGTCTTCTACCCCGGTGAGCGAAGCGCGGCGGTGGCGGAGGAACGGGGGGCGAAGGGCGTCCCCGTGGCCGCGAAGGTATGGCGTGAACTCACCGGGCACGCGGACCGGTTGGGCGTAGCCGCGCCGCGGTTCGACGGGTAGACGCTCCGCTGGAAGGGCTGCGATCGGCCGACTGCGGCGCCGTCGTGGCCGGTCGCGCAGATCCTCCCCCAGCCTTGGGCCGGGTTCTCCCAGCGCCCGTGTGGGGCGCTGCTGAACCGCAGCAGACTTCGACGGACGCACCCAGCCTGTGAGCAACGGTCCATTGGCGCCCCGTCAGGGGCGCCGGGGGGTACCCCCCGGCCGAAGGCTGGGGGAGGAACTGCGTGACCAGCCGCCGACAACGGTCGGCCGCCCACCGGCAGCACACCCCGATCTCTTAGGCGCCCGGCCCCCCGGCTGACCGCACATGACGTGCGATGAGCGCATACACCTCCCGCGCCTTCACATCGTCCGTGCCGTCATACCCGTGATCCACCCCCGCCACCTCGTGGTGCTCCACCAGCGCCCCCACGGCCCCCAGCCGCGAGGCATACCGCTCGCCCTCCGCCCTCAGCAGGTCGTACGCGGCGGTGATCACCAGCGCGGGGGCGATGCCCGTCAGGTCGGCCGTGTCGGACGGGTGGGCGGGGGAGACCAGCGGGTCGGTGCGGTTCTTCGGCTCGGGGACGTACGCCGTGTCGAACACCTCGGCCATCCAGGGCCGCAGTACCGGTCTGGCGATGGCGGACCGCTTGTCGGAGGCGCTCGTCGCCAGGTCCAGCGGGGGATAGTGCAGGACCTGGAGGGCGATCGAGGGGCCGCCCTCGGTCAGCGCCTGCCGGGCCACCGCCGCGGCGAGGCCGCCGCCGGCGCTCTGCCCGCCGACGGTGAGCCGGGCACCGTCCCAGCCCTGTTCGGCCGCGTGCTCGGCGACCCAGCGGACCACCTCGTAGGCCTGGCGCGGCGGGGCCGGGAAGGCATGCTGCGGGGCGACGACGTAGTCGACGTTGACGACGGCCACCCCGGCCTCGGCGGCGAGGAACCGGCAGAGCGGGTCGTCGAGTTCGGTGAGCGACATGACGTAACCGCCGCCGTGGAAGTTGACGTGCACCGGGGGAGCGGTGGACACGGCTGTCGGCAGATACACCGTGGCGCGGGCCGGGGCGACGGACGTCGGGATGGTCAACGCCCGCACCGTGCGGGGGAATTCGGGGAACCGGGCGTGCGCGGCGGCGTCGGAGCCCGGGCCGCTCGGGCGCCTGCTCGCGAGCAGGGTCAGCCGCTGCATGGTCCTCGCGGCGAGGGCGGCGACCGAAGGGCGGGCCAGGAGGGACATACGGCTCCGATCGGGAGGGGCATGCGCCGCGGGGCGGGGCGCATGCCCGCCGGGCGGCAGATCGATCGACAGGAATCCTGGCGATCGTCGGGTGACGATAACCCTCGCTCCGATCGTGGTGTCAAGCCCCGGGGCGATCAGCGGGGATATCGGCCCGGCTCGTCGTGGTCGCGGGGCGGGTGGCCGCAGGGGCCGTGTGCGGGCGGCTGCGCCGGCATCCCGGTGTCCTTGAGCGCGGTCACGCACGCGGCGAACTGGGCGCCCTCGATCATGCGCTCGCTGTCGGACGCGGCCTCGGCCAGGCTCGCGCAGGACACCGCGAGCAGCGCGGCGCCCGCGACCAGTGGCAGCGCGCGGCGCGGCGGCGGCGGGGCGAGCAGCGCCCGGACCCGCTGCGGCACGGCGCCCCCGGTCGCCGCGAGCGAGGCACCGGCCGGGGCCTTGGCCGAGGCGAGGGCCGCGCGGCCCACCGCGCGTGCGACGACCGTCCGGTCCCCGACGCGTTCCGCGGCCTCCTCGTCGGCCCAGCGCTCCAGCACGAAGCCGCCGGTCCCGGCGAGCGGCCGCAGCAGGGGGCAGACGGCGGCGGTGAGCCGCCATGCGCTCTGGAAGAGATGGTGGCGGCCGCGCAGATGGGCCCGCTCGTGTGCGAGCAGGGCCTCCCGTTCGGTGTCGCCGAGGCAGCGCAGCATCCCGTGCGAGACCACGATCCGGCCCGGCGCCCCGGGAAGCGCGAAGGCGTGCGGCGACGCGTCGTCGAGCACGGCCAGCTCCACGTCCCCGGGCAGCCGCGCGCACTCCCGGCGGGCCCAGAGCAGATGCCGGACCTGTCGCACCGCGGCGACCGCGAGGCCGGTGAGGGAGGCGAGCAGGGTGACCGTCGCGACCGCGGACACGGTGAGATACACGGGGTCGTCCGCGCGCAGCGCCGTCACCGACCAGCGGCCCTCCTCCGCGACCTCGGGGATCTGTGCGAGCCCGGTGAACGCCAGCAGTGCCAGCGAGCCCAGCCAGCCGAGCGCCGTCACCAGGGCGCCGCCGGCCAGCGCCCACGCCGCCGGGCGCGGCGCGAACCGCCGGGCGAGCCGGGGCGCGAGCACCGCGAGGACCACGGTGACCAGGAAGGGGACGTAGACGCTGACGGTCATCGGCTCACAGTCCTTCGCCGGCGGGGCCGCCGTCGGGTTCGCCGAGCAGGCGCTGCAGCAACTGCTCGTCCTCCTCGGAGAGTTCGGAGACGAACCGGGCGAGCACGGCCTCCCGGTCGGATCCGCGCTCCAGCAGGGTGTGCATGCGCTGGGCGGTGTCGGACGCCTCGTCGCGCACGGGCGCGTACGCGTAACCCCGGCCCGCCCGGTGCCGGACCAGCGTGCCCTTGTCGTGGAGCCGGGACAGGATGGTCAGCACCGTCGTGTAGGCGAGGTCTCCGGTCAGCCGTTCCTGGACCTGCCGGGCGGTCAGCGGCCCGGAAGCGGCCCAGAGGGCGGCCAGTACCCCGCTCTCCAACTCGCCGCGGGCCCGTCGGCCGGATGCCTCACCGGTCTCGTCGATCTTCCGGTCGCGCACCGTTCACCATCCTTCAACCAGCGTTCGAGGCGACAGCCTACCTGGACTGCTACTACCTCCTGTAGAACCGGTGCCGACCCCTGCTGAGCTGCGCGAAAGCCGTCTACTACAAGTTGTACGAGCTTACCTACTACATGTTGTAGAGTTTCGCCGCTCCACTCCACCTGCGGAGTCTGTGCGGAGGAACCCACCCATGCCCCACCTCGGAAGTACGGTGCATCTGCGCGCCCTGGCGGCCGCCGCCCTGCGTCCCCGGCCCGCCCGCGCTCCCCGGCCCGTGACGCCGGCCGAGCGCGTCGTGATCGTCTCCGCGAGCATCGGCGCGGGCCACGACGGCGCCGCGCGCGAACTGGCGCGGCGGCTGACGGCGGCCGGTGTCACGGTCGACCGGTACGACCTGCTCGACCTGCTGCCCGCCCGGCTCGGCCGGGCCGTCCGCGACGGCTACCACCGGATGCTCGTCCGGGCGCCCTGGGTCTACCAGCGCGTCTACACCAGCACCGAACGCGCCGGAGGCGGCGGCCCGCTGGCCCGCGCCCTGCTGCGCAGCGCCGAGAACCACATGCGCGCCGCCCTCCCCGCCGACACCGGCGCCGTCGTCTCCACCTATCCGGGCGCCAGCCGCGTCCTGGGCAGACTCCGGCTCACCGGCCGCCTCGACGTACCGGTGTTCACCTATCTCACCGACTTCTCGGTGCACCCGCTGTGGGTGGCCGAGGGCGTCGACGTCCACCTCGCCGCCCACGCCGTACCCGCCGCGCAGGCCCGCGCCCTGGGCGCCCGGGACGTCCGGGTGGGCGGCCCGGTGGCGGACCCGCGCTTCCGCCCCGCCGACGCCGGGCGGCGCCGGGCGGCCCGGGCCCGCTTCGGGCTCCCCGCGGACGCCCCGCTGGCGCTGCTGGTGGCCGGCTCCTGGGGGGTCGGCCCGGTCCGGCAGGTGGCCCTGGAGCTGCGCGACTGCGGCGCGGCCGTACCGGTCGTCGTCTGCGGCCGCAACGAGGCCCTTGCGGAGCGGTTGCGCGCCGACGGCGTCGAGCACGTCTACGGCTGGGTCGACGACATGCCGGGCCTGATGCACGCGGCCGACGTGCTGGTGCAGAACGCGGGCGGTCTGACCTCGCTGGAGGCCCTCGCCGCCGGGCTGCCCGTCGCCAGCTACCGCTGCATACCGGGGCACGGCCTCACCAACGCCGCGGCGCTCGACGAGGCCGGGGTCGCCGCCTGGATCCGCGACCGGGCCGAACTCAAGGACGTACTGGCCGACCTGATCGACGGCCCGCGCGGCCTGCTGCAACGGGAGGCGGGCCGCGCCCTGTTCGCCGCCGCCGGAGCGGGCCCGGCGGACGAGATATCCCGCGCCTGCCGCACGACCGGCCCGCGGCCGGGCCCGCCCGGCCTCCGCCGGTTGCCGTCGCCCCCGGCGGACCCGGTCGTGCGCGCTCCCGGCGCCGCGCCTGCCTGGCGCGGGCAACGCCCGGCCGTCCGGCGGCTCGGCGCCGGCGCGGCCGTGGCCTGTGCCCTCTGGGCCGGCGCGGTCGGCACCGCGGTCGCCACGACCGGCAGCGGCTCCGGCGTCATCCACGCCATCGACCACACCCTGGACCTCGACGACGACGCCCACCCCGGCGGCCCGCACCAGGGGGACCACCACTCGTGACCACCCCCGTACGCCTGCTCCGCACGGCCGCCTTCGCCACCCTCCCGGCGCTCGCCCTGCACGCGGCCCCTGTGATCTCCACCTTCGGACCGCTGCGCAACCGCGTCATGCCCCGTCTCGCCGGCCGGGGCCGGGCGGACCACGTCGCCCTCACCTTCGACGACGGCCCGGACCCGCTGTCGACCCCGTTCTTCCTGCGCGCCCTGGACGAGCGGCGGGTCCGGGCCACCTTCTTCCTGCTCGGCTGCCAGGCCCGCCGCTCACCCGGCCTGGTCCGCGAGATCGCCGCGGCCGGGCACGAGACAGGCGTCCACGGCTGGCTGCACCGGCCGCTCCTGCTGCGCGGCCCCCGGGCCACCCACGACGACCTCGCCCGGGCCCGGGACACCGTCGGAGCGCTCACCGGGCAGGCGCCGCGGCTGTACCGGCCCCCGTACGGCGTGATGTCCACCGCGGCCCATCTGGCCGCCCGCCGGCTCGGTCTCACCCCGGTGCTGTGGACCTGCTGGGGCGAGGACTGGACCGCCCGCGCCACCCCCGACTCCGTCCACCGCACCGTCGTCCGGGACCTGGACGGCGGTGGCACGATCCTGCTGCACGACTCCGACCGCACCTCGGCGCCGGGCGCCTGGCGCTCGGCCCTGGGCGCGCTGCCACGCCTCCTGGACAGCTGTGACCAGCGGGGGCTCACCGTCGGACCGTTGCGTGACCACGGGATCTGACAACCGGTGCCTACGCGCCGCGCAGTACTGGGGGTAAACCCGGGCAGTAATTTACTTGAGTTACGCAACGATATGGTAAACTGGCCGGTATGCCCACAGAACCGCTGCCAGACGTCCCCGCCGCCACCCCGGAGGTCGTGGAGATCGAGCGCGCCCTGACGCGCGTCACCTACCTGAGCACCCGGGCCCGCCAGCACGAGCGGCTGATGGCCCTGGCCGGTGTGCCGCTGGACCGCGCCGCGGTGGCCCTGCTGCGCCAGGTCGCCGACTCCGAGCCGCTGCGCCCGGGCGAGCTGGCGCAGCGGCTCGGAGTCGAGGCGTCCCATGTGACCCGCACGGTGCAGCAGCTCCAGAGGTCCGGTTACGTCACCCGCGTCCCCGACCCCGTCGACCGCCGCGCCCAGCGCATCGAGCTCACCGACGCCGGCCGGGCCGCCGTCGACCGCGTCCGGGACGCCGGGGCGCGTGGCATGCAACTGGCCCTCGGCGACTGGGAGCCGGAGGAACTGCGGCAGCTGGCCACGCTCTTCCACCGCATGGTCGACGACTTCCTGGCCTACGCGGTCGAGGACGAGCCCGGCCAGGAGCCCGAGACGGTGCCCCCGGCCTCCCGGACCGTGTGAGGCGCCGGCGGGCGCGGACGGGCCGACGGCCGACCCGGCGCCGAGCGGGTCGGTACCGCCCGGTAATATCCGGCGGCAGGTCGTCAGAGGAGGCTTCGTGGCCCGGTCCGAACGTTCACCCCTGCTGCTCGCGGGACTGCTGGCCACTGCCGGCGTCGCGCACTTCGCGGTGCCGAAGCAGTTCGACGAGACGATCCCGAAGGCGCTGCCGGGATCGCCGCGGGCCTGGACGTACGGCAGCGGGGCCGTGGAGCTGGCGCTGGCGGCGGGGATCGCCCTGCCGCGTACCCGCAAGGCGGCGGCCCGGGCGGCCGCCGCCTTCTTCGTGGGTGTCTTCCCGGCCAACGTGCAGATGGCCGTCGACTGGCAGAAGCGGCCCGAGCCGCTCAGGACCGCGGCGCTCGCCCGGCTACCGCTCCAGATCCCCCTGGTGCTGTGGGCGCGCGGGGTCGCACGCAACGAGGAGGGCCGATAGATGGCGGCACCTGTCGAGGTGGGAAGCAAGATCGAGGACTTCGCGCTGCCGGACGAGACCGGTGCGACGCGAACCCTCACGGAGTTGCTGGCCGACGGGCCGGTCGTGCTGTTCTTCTATCCCGCCGCCCTGTCGGCCGGATGCACCGCCGAGGCCTGCCACTTCCGGGACCTGGCCGCCGAGTTCGCGGCCGTCGGCGCCCGGCCCGTCGGGATCAGCGGGGACAGCGTGGAACGCCAGCAGGAGTTCTCCGGCAAGCACACGCTCGGCATGCCGCTGCTCTCCGACGCGGACGGCGCCGTCCGGGAGCTGTTCGGCGTGAAGCGGGGCTTCTCGCTCGCCCCGACCAAGCGGGCCACCTTCGTGATCGCCCAGGACCGCACCGTCCTGGAGGTGGTCCGCAGCGAGCTGCGCATGAACACGCACGCCGACCGGGCGCTGGCCGCCCTGCGCGCCCACCAGGGCTGAGCCGACGGCCCTGGTCCGCGCTTGATGCGCTCGGACATAGGTCTCATCCTGGGGCGTATGGAGCGTGTCGCTGCCGCGGCGATCATCGATGCCCTCGGCCGGGTGACGGGGTGGAGCGAGGGCGCGCGGGCGCTCACCGGCCACCGGGCGGAGGAGGTCGTGGGCAAGCCCGCCACCGACCTCCTCGCCGAGCAAGTCCCCGCCGAGGTGCTGGCCGCCCGCTCCGGGACCGTCGCCCTGCGGCGCGCCGACGGACGCCGCACGGAGATCGCCCTGACCGCCTGCCCGGTCCTCGGCCCCGACGGCGGGACCACCGGCTACGTGCTCACCGCCGACCCGCCCTTTCAGGCCGACCCCACCCTGGCCGGCCAGGCCTTCCAGCAGGCCTCGATGTCCATGTCGGTCTTCGACGTCCGCCAGCACTACCTCCGCTCCAACGCGGCCGCCTGCCACGTCATGGGCGTCCCCGAGGAGGCCCTGCTCGGGCGCTTCTTCCTGGACACCGTCGAGGAGGCCCCGCACAGCGAGGGCTTCCTGCGCCATCTGCGCCAGGTCGTCGAGACCGGCCGGCCCGTCCGCTACGAGAGCTTCACCGGTGCCCCCGCCCTGAACCGGGAGCACGCCTGGAGTATCGAGATGTGGCCGCTGCGCGACCCCGCCGGCGAACTCACCGCCGTCGCCCTCGCCGCCTTCGACAGCACCGAGCAGTACCTGGCTCGGCTCCGGCTCGCCCTCCTCAACGAGGCGGCCACCTCCATCGGCACCACCCTGGACGTGGTGCGCACCGCCGAGGAACTCGTCGAACTCCTCGTCCCCCGGTACGCCGACTTCGCCAGCGTCGACCTCCTCGACTGGGTCCTCAGCGCCGAGGAACCACCCACCGTGCCGGAGGGCGACATCGCGCTGCGCCGCGTCGCCCACGGCTCCGTGACTGAGGGCACCCCCGAGGCCGCCGTCCGGCTGGGCGACGCCGAGGTGCACCCGGCGGCGTCACCGCCGGCGCAGGCGCTGCGGGAGCGGCGGGCCGTGGTCAGCCAGGCGGGCGAGCCCGAGTTCCGCCGCTGGGTCGACGAGCGCAACGCCCGCGAGCCCGAGGGCCGCCCCTACCGCGAGGGCGTCCACTCCATGATCGCCGTACCCCTGCAGGCCCGGGGCGTCCTGCTCGGTGCCGTCGTGGGCGTGCGCATGCGCCACCCCGACGCCTACGTCGTCGACGACACCGTCTTCGCCGAGGAACTCGCCAGCCGCGCCGCCGTCTGCATCGACAACGCCCGCCGCTTCGCCCGCGAGCGCTCAACCGCCCTCGCCCTCCAGCACAGCCTGCTGCCCCGCGGCCTGCCCCAGGCCGCCGTCGAGGTCGCCCACCGCTATCTGCCCTGCGGATCACTGGCCGGCATCGGCGGCGACTGGTTCGACGTGATCCCGCTCTCCGGCAGCAGGGTCGGCCTGGTCGTCGGCGACGTCGTCGGCCACGGCATCGCCTCCTCCGCCACCATGGGACGCCTGCGCACCGCCGTACGCACCCTCGCGGACGTGGATCTGCCCCCCGACGAACTCCTCACCCACCTCGACGACCTGGTCACCCACCTCGCCGCCGACGGCTCCGGCGAGGAGGTCGCCGAACTGGGTGCCACCTGTCTGTACGCCGTCTACGACCCCGTCTCGCGGCGGCTCAGCCTCGCCGCCGCCGGGCACCTGGCGCCCGTGGTCGTGCTGCCGGGCGGCGAGGCCGAGCTGATCCCGATGACCGCGGGCCCGCCGCTCGGCGTCGGCGGTCTGCCCTTCGAGGCGACGGAGCTCGAACTGCCCGAGGGATCCGTCGTCGCCCTGTACACGGACGGTCTGGTCGAGGACCGCGACCGGGACGTGGACCGCGCCACGGAGGAGATGCGCCGCGTGCTGAGCGCACCCGCCGACTCCCTGGAAGACCTCACCGACAACGTCCTCAAGGCCGTCATGCCGGAACAGCCGTCCGACGACGTCGCCCTGCTGCTGGCCCGCACCCGCGCCCTCGGCGCCGACCGGGTCGCCACCTGGGACGTACCGCCCGACCCCGCCGCGGTGGCGCACTTCCGGCAGGCGGCCACCGAGCAGCTCACCCACTGGGGCCTGGACGAGGCCGCGTTCGTCACCGAACTCGTAGTCAGCGAACTCGTCACCAACGCCATCCGCTACGGCGAACCGCCCATCCAGCTGCGCCTGATCCGCGACCGCGCGCTCATCTGCGAGGTCTTCGACGGCAGTTCCACCTCACCGCACCTGCGCCGGGCGCACGCCTTCGACGAGGGCGGCCGCGGCCTGCTCCTCGTCGCCCAGCTCACCCAGCGCTGGGGAAGCCGGCAGACGGGCAGCGGCAAGACGATCTGGGCCGAACAGCCGCTGCCCGAAGGCTCGTCGCCGGTCGCCGACGAGTGACGGGCCGCCCGGCGTTACTCGAAATCGCAGCCCGGGTTCGGCACCGACTCCGAGTACGGCGAGCCGTGCGGCAGGACGTACAGCACGTCCAGCACCAGGTCGGTGTCGCCGAGGTTGGCGCCCAGATGCACGTCGCCCGGCCCGCCCGACTCGTACACCGTGCCGCCCCGCTGGTAGACGCCGTCCTCCTTGCAGTCGGAGTGGAAGTGGCTGAGCGTGCCCTTCTGGACGTACCCGTAGACCGGGCCGTCGTGGTAGTGCCAGCCGGTGGTCTGGCCGGGCGGGACGGTGATCTCCCGCAGGACGTAGTCCGTGTCGCCGACGGTGGTCTGGCTGATCACCCTGCCGGTCACACCGGGGCCGGCGGGGGTGGCGTAGGCGGTGCCGCAGGTCAGCAGAGTGCCGGCGGCCACCGCCCCGGCCATGGCGGTACGGAGCGTGGTACGCATGTGTGGGGGCCTCCTGAACCGAAGATCGAGTACCTTCGTGAACATAGGCCCCCGCCCGCCCGGCCGGGGCAGGAACGGCTCAATCCGCGTACCCGCAGGAGGAGTTGCCGCTCATCCGGCCGGACACCGCCCTCACGCCTCGCCCGCGTCCGCCGCGACCTGGGCGAGGGTGCGGCCGGAGCGCACCGAACGGGCCCGCCGCGGGTCGGGCGTGCCGTGGCCGTCCGAGCGACCGGCCCCCTTCTTCACCAGCAGCCAGGCGTCCTCGCCGTCGCGGCCCCGGAACCGGGTCAGGGCGTACTCGCCGTGCAGCTTGGAGCCGTGCAGCCGGAAGGTGGCGTGCCCGCGTTCCAGTGACTCCCCGAAGCCGACCGGGCGTCCCCTGCGGTCGTGGCTGAGCGGCTCGTACCAGCCGTGGTCCCAGACGATCACGGTGCCACCGCCGTACTCGCCCTTCGGGATGACTCCCTCGAAGTCCTCGTACTCCAGCGGATGGTCCTCGGTGGGCACGGCCAGCCGCTTGTCGCCGGGGTCGGCGGACGGGCCCTTCGGGACCGACCAGGACTTCAGGACGTCCCCGACCTGCAACCGGAAGTCGAAGTGCATGCGGCGCGCGTCATGGATCTGCACCACGAACCGGAGCCGGTCGCCGGCCCGCGCCGCCTGCCCCGACGGCTCCCCGGTCCGTTCGAAGTCGCGTTTGTCGCGGTACGTACGCAACCGGTCGTCGTCACCCACCACGGCTCCTTCCCTCGGACGTGCGCCCCGAGTACCCGGCCGAGCCCCTCCCGATCAGCCCGCTGCCCGCTGCCCGCTGCCCGGTCCCGTCCGGTTCTCGACCCGCGTCCTCTGGTGGGCGGCTCAGAACTCCTCGTGGCGGTCCGGGTCGCCGCCGAGCCGCCGGTGGGACCGCTCGGAGACCGCCGCCATCTGGGCGGCGTCGAGTTCGAAGCCGAACAGGTCCAGGTTGGCGCGCTGCCGCTCGGCGTCCGCCGACTTCGGGATCGGCAGGGCACCGAGCTGGACGTGCCAGCGCAGTACCGCCTGGGCGGGCGTCACCCCGTGCGCCTCGGCGACGGCGACGACCGCCGGGTCGTCGAGGAGCCGGACGTCCCGGCCGAGCGGGCTCCAGCTCTCGGTGACGATGCCCTTCTCCGCGTGGAAGGCCCGCAGCCCGTCCTGCGGGAAGAGCGGATGCAGCTCCACCTGGTTCACCGAGGGCAGCACCCCGGTCTCCTTCTCCAGCCGGGTGAGGTGCTCCTCGGTGAAGTTGGAGACGCCGATCGAGCGCACCAGACCGTCCTCGCGCAGCTTGATCATCGCCTTCCACGAGTCGACGTACTTGCCGACCCGGGGGTTGGGCCAGTGGATCAGATACAGGTCCACGTACTCCAGGCCCAGCCGCCGCCGGGACTCCTCGAAGGACGCGAGGGTCTCCTCGTATCCGTGGTGGCGGCCCGGCAGCTTCGTCGTCACCACCACCTCCTCGCGGGGCACCCCGCTGCTCGCGACACCCCGGCCGACCCCGGACTCGTTGCGGTAGTTCACCGCCGTGTCCACGAGCCGGTATCCGGTTTCGAGCGCATGGCGAACGGCCTGCTCGGCCTGCGTGTCGTCCATCGGCCAGGTGCCCAGGCCGGTGGCGGGGATCGCCGTACCGTCGTTGAGCGTGTACGCCGGAATGCTGACCACGATGTGACCTTCCCTCGACTGTGTCGTACCCCAGCCTCGCGGACCGGGCGGACGATGATCAACCCGGCCCGGGTGCTCCCTTCCGCGGTGCGGGCCGGGCTGACACGATCTTTCCTGGACGGGTACCGACGACCACTCGGAGTACGCATGACGACGGACCGGGGTACGGCAGGACGGGCACAGGGCGCCGCCGGAGCCGAGGTGAGACCCGTCGCCGGGCACATCGGGGCCGAGATCACCGGGGTCGACCTCACCGCGGAACTCGACGACGCCGTGGTCGCCCTGATCCGGGAGGCCGTGCTGCGCTGGAAGGTCGTCTTCTTCCGGGACCAGCGGCTCGACCACGCCGGGCACGTCGCCTTCGCCCGCCGCTTCGGCGAACCGGTCGTGCTCGGCCGGCGCGGCAGCGCCTCACCGGCCGGCTTCCCCGAGGTGGAGACCACCGCCGACCGGCTGGAGCTCGGCGGCCGGTTCGGGATGGAGCACGAGGAATGGCTCCAGCGGCGCCGCCACACCCTGCTGCGCGGCTGGCACTGCGACCACGGGGCGAGGATCGACCCGCCCGCCGCGACCGTCCTGCGCGCCGAGACCGTCCCGCCCTACGGCGGCGACACCACCTGGGCCAACCTGGCCGCCGCCTACGCAGGGCTGTCCGCGCCCGTGCGCGCCTTCGTCGACGGCCTGCGCGCCGAGCACCGCCTCGGCGTGGGCTACCAGTCCCGACCCGGTGACGACACATATCTGCGCCACCTCCTCGACCACCAGGTGGCCTCGGTGCACCCGTTGGTGCGGGTCCATCCGGAGACCGGTGAGCGGGTGCTCTACGTCAACGGCTACTACGTCGAGCAGATCGCCGACGTCTCCCGCCCGGAGAGCGCCGCGCTGCTGGAGATGCTCCTCGAACAGGCCGTGCGGCCCGAGTACACGGTCCGCTTCCGCTGGGAGCCCGGCAGTGTCGCGTTCTGGGACAACCGGGCCACCATCCACCTCGCGCCGAGCGACAACGCCCACCTCGGCTTCCCCCGCGTCATGCACCGGGTGATGCTGCACGGCGAGGTGCCGGTCGGGGTGGACGGCAAGCCGTCGGAGCCGGTCACCGGCACGGAGGTACGCCGCTGGTGACTCAGGCCGTGGTCGCGGGGTGCCAGCCGAGCGCCGGGCCCAGGCGGGTCGCCATGTCGGTGAGGATCTGGACGTAGTCCTCGTGCTCGAACGTGAACGGCAGGGCGAACGCCACCTCGTCGACCTCGCGGAAGGCGGCGTGGGCGTGCAGCTGCTCGACGATCTCCGCCGAGGTGCCGACGATGTCCGGCGCGAAGAGCAGCCGCCCGGGGCCCTGCGGGGCCGTGGTGCGGGGCAGGCGCTTGGCCGCGTACGCCTCGTACTTGGCGCGCTGCTCGGGCGTGGCGGAGTCGGTGGGGATGACGACCAGGCCCTGGGAGACCCGGGCCGCCTCGCCGTCCGGGTGATGGGCGCGGAACTCGCGGACGTGCGAGAGCTGGATCTCGGCGAAGTCGTACGCGTCCGCCGGGTCCCCGGCCCGTACGACGCTGCTGGTCAGGAAGTTCATGCCGTGCTCGCCCGCCCAGCGCGCCGAGCCGAGACTGCCGCCGCCGTACCAGAGCCGCCGGCCGAGCCCGGGGGAGTGCGGCTGGACGACGTCGGAGAACACCTCGAAGCCCTCCACTCCGCTGAAGTCGGTGGCCGGCTTGCCCCGGACGAAGTCCAGGAGCCGCCGCACCCGCTCGTAGCTGAAGTCCTCGACATCCGCCGTGTCCGGGTAGAGGGCCTCCCTGACCTGCTCGTAGTGCATGGGCGGGCCCACGCTCACCCCCGGGTTGAGGCGGCCGCCGGACAGGAGGTCGACCGTCGCCAGGTCCTCGGCCAGCCGCAGCGGGTTCTCCCAGCCCAGCGGGATCACCGCGGTGCCGAGCTCGATCCGGCTGGTGCGCTGCGAGGCCGCCGCGAGGACGGCGACCGGCGACGAGATGCCGTACTGGAGGTGCCGGTGGCGCACCCACGCGCTGTCGAAGCCCAGCCGCTCGCCCAGTTCGATGATCTCCAGCGTGGACTCGTGTCCCCGGCCCGGATCCGCGCCGTCGAACAGGCCGATGGTGAGGAAGCCCAGTCTGCGCAGGGGGCGGGGGGTGGACGGCACGGGTCCTCCAGCGGTCGTACGTCAGTTCTGCCCCGATTGTGGCACCCGAACATTGCGGGAGTGTGATCGGCTTCGGATCAGGTCAGGGGGATCGTGATCTCGTCCTCGACCGGCGGGTCCAGCTCCTGCGGGCGGTTCCCGGTGGCGGCGAAACAGCGCAGCCGTACCGCCTCCGGGCTGACGTCGAGGCGCAGGAAGCACTTGAAGAAGGGCGGGCTGTAGGTGGCCGAGCCCGGGGAGAACAGCTGCGTGTAGATCTTCTTCACGGGCAGCCGGAAGCGCGGGCCGCGATCCGGGCGGCTGCCGGCACCGAGCAGGGTCGCGACCAGGCGGGTGCGGCGGGTGACGCGGGTGTCCGGGGCGGGCGTGCGGCCGGGCCTGATGCCGAGGCGCTCGGCGATCACGGCCGTCGCCTCCGCCTCGGTGAGGGTGAAGAGGCGGCGGAGCCGCAGCCGGCGGCCGTACAGCCGACTGTAGAACGCGAGGGAGTCGCCGCGCAGCGGGTAGCAGCGGAAGTCGTCCTCGGTGACGTTCGCGATCGACACCGGGGGGATGGTGTGGGTGGCGTGCATGAAGGCACCGCCGCCGCCCGCGACCACGTACTGGATGGTGCGGCCGTCCACGTTCACGGGGTAGCGCTGGTAGTTGTGGATGTCACCGCCGATCGCCGCCACATAGTGATGGGCCGGGTCGCGGACGATGTCGTCGACCGTGCCGCCGCCCTCGATCGCGCACGGGTGGTGCTCGCCGTCCACGTACAGCGGGGAGCCGGTGACGAGGATCTTCGGACGCGGCCCCTGGGACACCTCCCGGAGCCAGGCGCCCTGTTCGGCGTCGATGGTGCCGAGCAGGCCGGTGTCGATGCCGACGATCCGGACCGGCCCGGCGTCGATCGCCCAGTACGGTCCCGGCTGTACGGCCGTCTGCTCCTGCGTCGGCCGCAACTTACGGGCCTCCGTGAGGAGTTGCTCGTCCGCCGGGCGGGGCCGGTGCCACAGCAGGGCGCGCCACCAGGCGCGGCCGAACGGGCGCGGCCTCGGCTCGGCCGGGAGCGGCTGGGCGTCGTCGCAGAAGACGCGCATGAACGCGCCCAAATCCTCGTACCAGTCGTGGTTGCCGGGTATCGCGTAGATGGGCGCCGGATAATCCCGGTACGGCCGGAAGAACTTGGTGCCGTAGTCGTCGGCGGTGCCGACCGGGTAGATCACGTCGCTCGCGATCACCGCGAAGTCGGTGTCCTGACTCGCTTTCAGGAACCCCGGCACGACGGCGTACTGGGAGTCGTCGCCCTCACCGGTGTCGCCGATCACCATGAACGAGAACCGGTCCGCCTCATGACGCCGGATCACCTTGTCCGCGGGCGCCCCGGCAGCCGCCCGCTGCGCCACCCAACGGCCGCGGGTACGGCCGGTCGGATCGCCGAACCAGGACGCCAGCACCCCGTTGCGGGCGGCCCACATGGTCCGCGGGTTGAACCAGAACAGCTTCTCGACATGGTCCGGCATCAGTTGGCGGTAGGCGCCGCGCTCGGCCTCGCCCCAGCCGGCGCCTTCTGCGGTTTTGCGTGAGGAGTCAGACACGCGGGAACCGTACAACGCTCAACGGGCCGTTACGGGCGAGGGGTTCGGTGCCGCCGCCCGCGGCCGACGGCGGCTTCTTGCCCCTGGGGGCGTAGCGCGTGAGCGGTGCCGCCGGAAAGGCGTTGACGCTCGTCGGGGTCAGGCGGTCGGATGTCGTCGGTGGACACAGGGCAGATGCATCCCGGCACGCATCCCATCGACGACGACCTGGTACGGCGGCTGATCGCCGGCCAGTTCCCGCAGTGGGCGGGGCTGGCGGTTCAGCGGGTTCCGTCCCCTGGCACGGTCAACGCCATGTTCCGGCTGGGCGACGAGCTCGCCGTACGGCTGCCGTTGGTGCGGGGCGGGGCCGACGACGTGTCGAGGGAGCGGACGTGGCTGCCCCGGCTCGCGCCCCTCCTGCCCATGCCCGTCCCGGAGGTGCTGGGAGCCGGGGATCCCGCCGAGGGGTATCCGTGGCCGTGGTCGGTGTGCCGGTGGCTGGCGGGGGAGAATCCCGAAGCGGGAGCCCTGAGCGAGCCGGTGCCGCTGGCCGAGGATCTGGCCGCGTTCGTGGCGGCGATGCGCGGCGTCACCCTGCCAGGTGGACCGCAGGCCCACCGGGGCGGCCCGGTCGCCTCGCTCGACGCGCAGACCCGGTCGGCGATCGAGGAACTGCGCGGGATCCCGCAGGAGGACGTCGACTGCGTTGCCGTCACCACCGTGTGGGAGGAGGCACTGGAGGCCCCCGGCTGGGACGGCCCGCCGGTGTGGCTCCATGCCGACCTCATGCCGGGCAACCTGCTGGTGGACGGCGGCAGGCTGACCTCGGTGATCGACTTCGGGTGCCTGGGGGTGGGCGATCCGGCCTGTGATCTGTTCCCGGCGTGGAATCTGTTTCCGGCCGATGCGCGGGAGGTCTTCCACGAGGCGCTGGGCGTGGACGACGCGACCTGGATCCGCGGCCGGGGGCGAACTCTCTCGCAGGCGCTGATCGCGCTCCCGTACTACCGCGGGACGAACCCGGCGATGGCCGCCAATGCCCGGCACGTGATCCGGGCGGTGCTGGGAGAAGGCTGAGGCCGGCGTCTGCCGGGCCCGCGATGGCCGTGGCCACGTGTCGACGGCCACGGCCGCCACGGTGGGTCGGTGGGAGCCGCGCACGTGTCGCATCGCGCGGTCACGGCCCGGCGGTCCGTCTGTCTGTCGCTCCCGCGCTCTGCCGCGTGGTCGGGCCCATCGGCCATGCGCCAGGTCACGACCTCCCGCGGCCGTGATGACGTGCGACGTGGGGCAGCGGGGCGGTCAGCCCGGCGCCGCATCCCGCACACACGAAGACGAACAAGAGTCCTCCATGGGGAAACGGAGGCATCGTGGCGGTTCGGCGAGGCACCGCGAACCGGTTTTCGCTCCGGCGTCAGGCCTGGGCGGCGCTGTGACGGCGAGGTCGTGGGCGCAGGTCGGAGTGGAGCTCCGGAGTCCTGCGGACGTCCCAGTAGGACCGGTCACCATTCGTAGGGGTTCGAGGGGCCGCCGTACGGGTCTCGTGGAGGGGGCGTCGAGCGATGACGGGTGCCGGGTCGGCCGGTGGCGCCGGGTGCCGGCTGGGTGGGGATGCCGAACTGGCCGCCTCCGCCGGATGCCGGTCGGTTTCGGCTGCCGTACCCGCCCGTGGGGGACGGTGCGGTGTGCGTCGCCGTGCCGTACCGGTCGGCGCCGCCGGGCGTCGGGTGGCCGTGACGGTTTCGGGGCGTGCGTCCGGCGCGCCGGCCCGGCGGGCGTGAGCGTGCCGTCCGGGGGGACGTCGGCGGCGGATCCTTCTGCTCGGCCGCCTGCCGGTTCCAGTCCCCTTCGCCCAGGACCAGCAGTGGGTCGAACATCACCACCACCCCGGCCAGCAGCAGGAACACGGCCGGGCCGAGCAGCATGGGCAACAGCAGCGAGGTCGGTGACGCGCTGGACCAGGAGGTGGCGGACGCCGGGTGCACATCGACGCTCACGGCCGCCATGGCGGTGTAGTGCATGCCGGACACCGCGAGACCCATCACCAGACTGGCACCCAGACTCGCCGTGAAGCCGCGCACCGAGACGGCCGCCCACAGCGCAGCCGTCGCCGCCGCGATCGCGATCAGCACGGAGAGGCCGACCGTCGTCCGGTCGTAGTGAATCGTTCCGTCAAGGCGGAGCGCCGCCATGCCGAGGTAGTGCATGGCGGCCACGCCGAGACCGGTGATGACGCCCGCCGTCCAGAGCGTCCCCGCGCTCGCGCCCCGGTAGCCGACCGCGAAGACGCCGATGCCGACCACCAGGATCGCCACCGCCAGACTGAGCAGGGTCAGCCCCACGTCGTAGCGGATCGTGGCCTCCTGGACATGGAAGCCGATCATCGCGATGAAGTGCATCGTCCAGATGCCGCAGCCGATCGTGGCCGCCCCGAGGGCGAGCCAGCCGGGCCGCCACGACTCCCCGTGGTGGTACAGCGACCTGACGATGCAGCGGAGCCCCAGTGCCCCGCCCAGACAGGCCATCAGATAGGCCGCGACCGGCGTCACCGCGCCGTAGTGGAATCCGTCCGTCGTGCCGTGCATGTATGCAACTCCCCCCAGAGTCACAGCTGTTGTGGGGGAAGGTACTACGCGCCGAGGGCGTGCGCCGGGACTTCGGCCGCCTCTCGGGAACCGCTGATCGACACCGCCGCGGCATGGACGGTTTCCGGCCAGGTCACAGGGCGCTCAGGGTGCGACGATCTTGATCGCGCTCATCCAGCCGTGCCCCTCGGGCCGCGTCTGCAGGGCCATGTGCAGCAGCTGGATGCCCTCCAGCTCCCGGGCGTGCCGCAGTCCGCCGACGACCACCGGGTTGAGGCCGCCGGAGGCGACCAGCTCCGCCACCTGGTCGCGGGCCCCCGCGTCGTCCCCGGCGATGAACACGTCCAGCGGCAGCCCGCCCACCTCGCCCGCGACCAGCGAGCCCGCGAACGTGGTGTTGAAGGCCTTCACCAGGTGCGTGCCCGGCGCGGCGGCCTCGGCCAACTGCTGGGCGCCGGAGCTGTCCGGGGGCACCGTGAGCGAGTCGAAGGTCGAGAAGTCCACCGGGTTGGAGATGTCGACCACGGTCTTCCCGGCGAGATGGTCGCCGTACTCGGTCACGACCTGCTTGGCCGCGTCGAACGGCACGGCCAGCACCACCACGTCCGCCGACCCGACCGCGTCCGGCACGGCCGGCGCCACGTCCGCCCCCGGCGTCCGCTCGCTCAGGGCGTCGGCGAGCGTCGTGGCCTTGGCCGGATCCGTGCCGATCAACCGGACCGTGTGCCCGCCCGCCAGGGCCCGGGTGGCGATACCGCCCGCCATGTTGCCTGTGCCGACGATGAAGACCCGCATGGGGGAGCCCCTTCCGTGGGGTGGGAGATGCCGACGGTCGGTCCCGGGGCGCGCGGCTGCCACATTCCCTCCGAACCAGGATAAATCGGTCGGCTTGGCCTGGCTCGGCTGGTGCGCGACGCCCGTCGAGGCCGGGCGTACCCGCGACGGCCCATCGGCCGCACCGGATTCCTCGCCCCGCTCCCTCGGTGGCCGGCCGCGGTGGATAGCGTGGTGATCACGGCGGACTGGACGATACGGCCGGCGTCGGAAGCGGACGTCGAGGCGGTGGCGGAACTGCGGGCCGTCGTGCTCCGGGACGACCTGGAGCGGCTCGGGCGGTACGACGAGCGGCGGGTCCGCCAGCGGCTGCGGGACGGGTTCGACGCGGCCCACACCCGGGTGATCGAGGCGGGCGGCGCCTTCGCCGGCTGTGTGGCGCTGCGGCCGGCCGGGGACGCCCACTGGCTGGAACACTTCTATCTGGCCCCGCACGCGCAGGGCGGTGGCATCGGCACGGCCGTGCTGCGCGAGCTGCTGGAGCGGTGCGACCGCGACGGCGTCGCCGTCCGGCTGAACGTCCTGCGGGGCAGCGCGGCCCGGCGGCTGTACGAGCGGCACGGGTTCCTGGCCGAGACCGAGGACCCGGTGGACGTGTTCATGGTGCGCCCGCCATCCCCGTGAGCGCCGTTCCGTCCCGACCGCCCCACCGTGCATAGGGAAAACCCTCGAGCGGCCTCGACGTGGCTGACATGTGCGGGTCAACTCTGGAATCCTCACTCAGCACACGCCTTCTCCCTGGCGTGTCCCCGGATCACGGACCACGCACCCCCGGTTCCCGGATCCCGGTTCCCGCACAGCTCAGCTCGTCCCGGACAGCACATCCCCGTCTGCCCGGCTGTCACCGGCCGCGACCCGGCGGCCGCAGCAGGAGGAGTACGAGTGAGACGTCTTCCCCACAGACGGGCCACGGTAGGAGCCGCCCTGGTCTCCACCGCGGCCTTCCTCGCCGTCGGCATCCAGTCGGTCCCGGCGAACGCCCAGCCCGCCGCCCCCCACCCCAGCCCCGTGCGCACCGGCGGCCTGGAGGCGAAGCTCACCCCCGCCCAGCACACCGCGCTCATCAAGAACGCCCAGCAGAAGGCCACCACGACCGCCCGCACCCTCGGCCTCGGCGCCAAGGAGAAGCTGGTGGTCAAGGACGTCACCAAGGACAACGACGGCACGCTGCACACCCGTTACGAGCGCACCTACGACGGCCTCCCCGTCCTCGGCGGCGACCTGATCGTGCACACCCCGCCCGCCTCCCTCGCGGCCGGCACGGTCAGCACCACCTTCAACAACAAGCACACCCTCACGGTGCCCACGGTCAGCGCGGCCTACAGCAAGTCCGCCGCCCAGACCAAGGCGCTCAAGGCGGCCAGGGCCCTGGACGCCCAGCAGCCCGTCGCCGACAGCGCCCGCAAGGTGATATGGGCCGGCAGCGGCACCCCGAAGCTCGCCTGGGAGACGGTGATCGGCGGCTTCCAGGACGACGGCACGCCCAGCAGGCTGCACGTCGTCACGGACGCCACCACCGGCAAGGAGCTCTACCGCTACCAGGCCGTCCAGACCGGCACCGGCAACACCCAGTACAGCGGCACGGTGACGCTGAACACGACGCTGTCCGGTTCGACGTACCAGCTGTACGACACCACGCGCGGCGGCCACAAGACGTACAACCTCAACAACGGCACGTCGGGCACCGGCACGCTGATGACCGACTCCGACGACGTCTGGGGCACCGGATCCGGCTCCAACACCCAGACCGCCGGCGCCGACGCGGCCTACGGCGCCCAGATGACCTGGGACTTCTACAAGAACACCTTCGGGCGCAGCGGCATCAAGAACGACGGCGTCGCCGCCTACTCCCGTGTCCACTACAGCAGCAGCTACGTCAACGCCTTCTGGGACGACGACTGCTTTTGCATGACCTACGGCGACGGCTCCGGCGGCACCCACGCCCTGACCTCGCTCGACGTGGCCGGCCACGAGATGAGCCACGGCGTCACCTCCAACACCGCCGGGCTCAACTACACCGGTGAGTCGGGCGGGTTGAACGAGGCGACCTCCGACATCTTCGGCACCGGCGTGGAGTTCTACGCCAACAACTCCTCCGACGTCGGCGACTACCTCATCGGCGAGAAGATCGACATCAACGGCGACGGCTCGCCGCTGCGTTACATGGACAAGCCGAGCAAGGACGGCTCGTCGGCCGACAGCTGGTACTCCGGGGTCGGCAACCTCGACGTGCACTACTCCTCGGGCCCGGCGAACCACATGTTCTACCTGCTGTCCGAGGGCAGCGGCAGCAAGACCATCAACGGCGTCACCTACAACAGCCCGACCTCCGACGGCGTCGCCGTCGCCGGGATCGGCCGGGCCGCGGCCCTGCAGATCTGGTACAAGGCGCTGACGTCGTACATGACGTCGAGCACCAACTACTCCGCCGCCCGCACCGCAGCCCTGAACGCGGCCGCGGCGCTGTACGGCACCAGCTCCACCCAGTACGCGGGTGTCGGCAACGCGTTCGCCGGCATCAACGTCGGCAGCCACATCACCGTGCCCACCTCGGGCGTCACGGTCACCAACCCGGGCAGCCAGTCCTCGACCGTCGGCACCGCGGTGAGCCTGCAGATATCGGCGAGCAGCACCAACAGCGGCTCGCTGACCTACGCGGCGACCGGACTGCCGACCGGCCTGTCGATCAACAGCTCGACCGGCGCCATCACCGGCACACCCACGACGGCGGGCACCTACAGCACCACCGTCACGGTGACCGACTCGACGGGTGCCACCGGTACGGCCTCCTTCACCTGGACCGTCAGTTCGAGCGGCGGCGGCACCTGCACCTCCACGCAGCTGCTGGGCAACCCGGGCTTCGAGTCGGGCAACACCACCTGGACGGCGACCAGTGGTGTCATCACCAACTCCAGCAGCGAGGCGGCCCACGCGGGCTCGTACAAGGCGTGGCTCGACGGCTACGGCTCCTCGCACACCGACACGCTGTCCCAGTCGGTGACGATCCCGTCCGGCTGCACCGCGACCACGTTCACCTTCTACCTGCACATCGACACGGCCGAGACCACCACCAGCACCCAGTACGACAAGCTGACGGTCACCGTCGGTTCGACCACCCTGGCCACGTACTCCAACCTCAACGCGGCCTCCGGGTACGTGCAGAAGTCCTTCAGCCTCGGGTCCTACGCGGGCTCGACCGTCACCCTGAAGTTCAGCGGTGTCGAGGACTCCTCGCTCCAGACCAGCTTCGTCGTCGACGACACCGCCGTCACGACCGGCTGACATACCTGACATCCGGCAGTCGAGCGTCCCGCACCCGCGAGCCGGGTGCGGGACGCTCACGCGGGTCAGCTCAGCGGGTCCAGCGTGAGGTACGCCTGCTGCGGGTTGCCGTCGTTGACCAGCGACTCCTGGTTGCCGACGTCGTCGAAGGCGAAGGCGTACGCCTTGCCGTCGGCCATCTGGGCATGGATCTTGCGGGCGTACTGGTTGGTGACCGAGTCCAGGTAGAAGTCGGCCGGGTTGGTGTCCGGCTGGCTGGAACCGGTCAGCAGCGTCGACCGGTTGAAGCCCGCGCAGAGGGTGCGCGAGATCGGTCCGCGCACCTGGTCGTTGGGTGCGTCCAGCAGGTTGTGACAGCCGAAGATGCTGCTCGCGTCAGGCTTCTGGAAGCTCGTCACCACCGCTCCGGCCGAGTTGGTGAAGTTCATGACGTTCCCCGAGACCCGGCCGTAGTACTTGGTGTTCGGCTGGTCGGCGAACGGCGTGACGGTCAGGGTCGACGTGGCGTACTTCGACCAGACCCGGTTGACGTAGTCGTCCATGACGGTCGAGGCGAGTGCCCCGGTCTCCACGCCGTACAGCGGGGAGAGCGCACGGAGCACGGTGCCGTCGGACCGGGTCTGGATCAGGTTGGCCCAGCCGCCCGGCTGGCCGCGCAGGGCGTTGAAGAACCCGTTGTAGCCGCCCGACTTGAGGTGCCCGGTGCTCGCCGTGCTGCCGTCGGAGCGCTGCACCCCGACCGCGTACGGCACCGAGAACATGTCCACCTGGGTGCTGTTGATCCACAGACCCGAGTCGTTCAGCGTGTACTCGGACCAGTTGAAGAGGATGTTCCGGTTGGGGTCGCTCGGGTTCTGCACGGCGGGCTGCACCAGACCGCCGGTGGTCAGCCTGAAGTCGAGCTTCTGGCCGTAGGAGAAGTAGATCCGGCCGGAGAACTTCGGGATCCGGATCGTCTTCGACTGGCCCGCCGCCGGGCCGGTGATCGAGGCGTCCGGCGCCGGGGTCGGCGGGTTGCCGCCGGCCGGCCAGGCGTGGAAGGCGCCGTTCGCGTCGGCATAGCCCTGCCGCCCCGAGGAGAGCTGGGTGCCGAGGTCGTAGACGTATACCTGGTCGCCGCGCCCGGAGTTGTTGGTGATCTTCAGCGGGATCGTGTCCGGCACGGCCGCGCCGGCCGGTGCCGGCGTGCCCAGGGTGAGCGCCCCGCCGATCAGCGCCGCCGCGGCCGTGAGCGGCAGCGCCCGGCGTACGAGTCCTGTGCGCACTCTCCACCTCCGTGTGGGGTCGGGGTTGGTCCGGAAAATTGGTCCGGACCAATTCTGAGAGCGCTCTCAGGTTGAACGGTCGGTCGGGTCCATGTCAACAACATGGACGAAATCGGGGGCCCGCCGGTCGACGGGCCCCCGGAACCGGCGCAGCGGGCGGATCAGAAGGTGCGCTTCAGCAGGTCGAGCAGCGCGGACCAGTGCCGCTCGTCGGCCTCGGCGGAGTAGGCCGGAGTGTCGGCCTGCGTGTAACCGTGGTCGGCGCCCCGGTAGATCTCGCAGGTGTTGCGGACCCCGGCGGCGGTGAGCGCCGCCTCGAAGGTGCCGATCTGCTCCTCGGTCATCGACTGGTCCTGGTCCGCGAAGCCGAAGTACAGCTCCGCGGTGATCCGGTCGGCCAGCAGGTGCGGGCTGTCCGCGTCGTCGGTGACCATCCGGCCGCCGTGGAAGCCGCCCGCGGCCGCGACCCGGTCCGGGAACGCGGCGGCGGTGCGCACGGCCAGCCGGGCGCCCATGCAGTAACCGGTGATCGCCACCGGCCCGTCGGCCACCAGCGGGCTCTCGGCCAGCCAGTCCAGGTAGGCGGCCGAGTCCCGGTCGCTGAACTCGGGCGTCAGTGACATCATGATCGGCATGATCCGCTGCCAGATCGTCGGGTCCACCGAGGGGTCGATGAACTCGGGGAGGTCGATGACCGGAGTGCGGCCGCTGCGGTAGAAGACGTTGGGGAGCAGGACCGTGTAGCCCGCCCCGGCGAGCCGGTCCGCCATCGACTTCAGGTGCGGACGGATCCCGAAGGCGTCCTGGTACAGCAGCACGCCCGGGTGGGGGAGTCCGTCGGCGGGGTGGGCCAGGTAGGCGTCGGCGACACCGTCCTCGGTGGTGATGTCCACGTCGGATCCCTGTACGGCGGTCATGGCGCAAGTGCCTCTCTGTGGAGTCGGCGTCGGGGTGGGGGACACCCGGCGCGGCATGTCCCGATCATCGTGGCACGCGACGGCGGGAGAGCCGCGGACGGGGGATCCTCGAGTTCACTCGAAGCGGGAGGTGTCGCCCGCGCCCCGGCGGACGATCTCCGCCTCGCCGCCGGAGAAGTCGATGACCGTGGTCGGCTCGGTGCCGCACTCCCCGGAGTCGACCACCGCGTCCACCTGGTGGTCCAGCCGGTCCTTGATCTCCCAGCCCTGGGTCAGCGGCTCCTCCTCGTCCGGCAGCAGCAGGGTGCTGGACAGCAGCGGCTCGCCCATCTCCGCCAGCAGCGCCTGGGTGACCACGTGGTCGGGGATGCGGACGCCGACGGTCTTCTTCTTCGGGTGCAGCAGCTTGCGCGGCACCTCCCGGGTCGCCGGGAGGATGAAGGTGTAACTGCCGGGCGTCGACGCCTTCACGGCCCGGAACACGTCGTTGTCCACGCGCACGAACTGGCCGAGCTGCGCGAAGTCCCTGCACATCAGGGTGAAGTGGTGCCGGTCGTCCAGATGCCGGATGGTGCGGATCCGGTCGATGCCGTCCCGGCTGCCGAGCTGGCAGCCCAGCGCGTAGCAGGAGTCGGTGGGGTATGCGATCAGCGACCCCGAACGGACCGCTTCGGCGATCTGCGAGATGCTGCGCGCCTGCGGGTTGTCGGGGTGCACGTCGAAGTACTTCGCCATCCGCCGAGCTTATGCCGTACGGCGAGTTCCGGCCGAGCGGGGCGCTCCGCGGGAAGTGCCGTGATGTGCCGTCTGCTGCGCCGTCGTGGCTGGTCGCGCAGCTCCTCCCGGGGGTATCCCAGCGCCCCTGCGGGCACTGCCGAACCGCGGACTTCGGGGGAGCCGGCGGCTTCGGGAAATTGGTGCGCATACCCCGTGGATTCCTGGGCACCCGAAGAACCAGCCACCCCGGGGACCACCCCCCGGCTCCGGGTGAGGCTTTCTCCGCCGGCGGCCCTTCCCCCGAGGGCCGCCGGCGGAGCCGTGCCCGGTGATCGGGACCAGACTTCGTTCATCGGGTAACGTCCGTAGATCGAGGTCGACGCTAGGGACGAGGGGCAGGGCGAGATGGCAGGCCGAGCAGGCGAGGGCCCGCAGCACCCGGCACTCCACGGCGACGGCTGGGCCGCGCGGCTCCTCGACCACCTGCGTCCCGGCGCCCGCGACCCGCGCCGGGTCGTCGCCTGGCTGGCCGGCGCCGTGCAGGGGACCGTCTGCCTCCGGGACGCCGACGGCACCCTGATCGCCGGGACCAGGATCCCCCTCGACGCCGGTCTCGCGGCCGACGTGGTCGCGGGGCGGATCTCCGCCGCCGCCGTCCAGGACGGCGACCGCCACCTGCGGCTGGTCGCGGTCCACGCCCCCGACCCGCGCCCGGCCGCCGCCGGACTGCTCGCGGTGGCCCGCGCGACCCCCTTCGACCGGCGCGCCGCCGAGATCGTCACCCAGACCGCTTCGGTCGTCGAACTCCTGCTGCGCGAGCGGGAACTGACGGCCGCCGGGCACCGGCTCCGACGGGCCGCCGCCGACCTGCGCCTTGCCATCCTGCAACTTTTGATGGTGGAGGACACGGTCTCCGCCCGGCGCGTCGCGGCCGGCCTGTGGCCCGGCCTGCTCGACACCGACAGCGCCTGCGTGTACATCGTGGAAGGGCACCCGGCGGAACGCGACGGCCTCGCCGAGGACTGCCTCGACGCGACCAGCGGCCAGGCTCTCGTCGTGCGCTGCCCCGCCATGGACGGCCACGTCATCGTCCTCAGCCCCGCGCCCGCGACGGCCGACCGGCTGCGCTCGCTCGTCGACGGCCGCCCCGGCACCTTCCTCGGCGGCAGCGTCCGGCAGAACCTGGCCCAGACGGCCACCGCCTACGGCCAGGCCGTCAGCGCCCTCGCCGTGGCCCGCTTCCGTCCCGGCCAGGCCGCCGTCTACGCCGAACGCACCCACCCGGAACGGCTGATGGACCCCACCGCGCTGCACGCCTGGTCCGCCGCCGTGCTGCGGCCGCTCGACACCCTGCCCCACCACACCCGCGCGGAACTCCTCGCCACCACCCGTCTCGGCCTGGAGTTCACCGCCGTCAGCGCGGCCAAGGTCCTCGGCGTCAGCCGCAACACCGTGCGCGCCCGCATGGACCGGGTCGAGGCGCTGCTGGGCGCGGACTTCTCCGACCTCACCGTGCGCGCCACCGCCCACCTGGCCCTCAACACCCAGGCGGCCCTGACGGAGGATCTCACCGCCGCGGCGCCCCGGACGTCCGGCGTCCGCCTGGGCGACCTGCTGGCCGGCCCGGCGCTGCGGGCCTGGGCGCACGACCTTTTGGACCGCCTGGTCCGGGACGGCCGCGACCTGCGCGGCACCCTGCGCGCCTGGATCGCCGCCGGCGGCAACGCCGAACGCGCCGCCCAGGACCTGGGCATGCACGCCCAGACCGTCCGCGAACACGTGCGGGGCGCCGAACCGGTCCTGGAACGCCAGCTGCTGGCCGCCGGCACCGACCTGTACGAGGTGGTGCTGGCCCATCTGGCGCTCGGGGACCTCGCCGTACCCGTGTTGCTGCGGGCGAATCCGGGCCAACCGGACTCACCTGTGCACGGGTGAGTCCTCGGCGGGTCCGAACGGGCACCGGCGCGATACCCACCGGCCGGATCCGGACGTATGTTCACGTTGCGCGGGGGCACGACCGGAACGGGGGACCGGTCGAGGCCCCCGCGGTCTCCGGTTCACGCCTGCAGACGTACCGGGATCTCCTGCCAGCCGAACGCGATGAACGACGGCACCTGCCGCAGCTCGTCGGCCTCGATCGCGAGCCGCAGCCCCGGGAACCGGCCGAACAGCTCGGGCAGTGCGGCCAGCGCCTCCGCCCGGGCCAGCGGCGCGCCGATGCAGCGGTGCACCCCGATCCCGAACGCCAGATGGTCGTCGGTGGCCCGCGCGGCGTCGAACGCGGCCGCGTCCGGCCCGTAGTGGGCCGGGTCCAGGCCGGCCGCCGCGTACGTCGTGATGATCGCGTCCCCGGCCGGAACGGTGACGTCGCCGACCTTCAGGTCGCTCACCGCGAACCGCAGCGGCAGCGAGGCGATCGACGGATGCGCCCGCAGCGTCTCGTCGATCACCGCGTCCCAGCCGACCGCCCCGGCGCGCACCGCCGCCAGCTGCACCGGATGCGTCAGCAGCGCCACCGCCGCGTTGCCGATCAGGTTGACCGTGGTCTCGAAGCCGGCGCCGATCACCAGCAGCAGCGTGTACAGCAGCTCCTCGTCGCTGAGCCGGTCGCCGTCCTCGTCACGGACCCGGATCAGCTCCGTGGTCATGTCGTCGCCCGGGTGCTCCACCTTGTACGCGATCAGCCCGCCGAGGACCGTGCCGATCCGCTCCTGCACGAAGGCGGCGTGCTCGGGGGTCGGGTCGGAGGTGTCCATGATGGCCGCGATCAGCGCACCCGTGGCGTCCCGCATCTCGTCGGGCACCCCGAACAGTTCGCAGATCATCCGCATGGGCAGCGGCTGTGCGAGACCGGCCCGCAGATCCACCACCGAGCCGTCGGCACCGGCGGCCGCCACGCCGTCGAGCAGCTCCGCGGCGATCGCCGCGACCCGCGGCCGCATCGCCTCGGTACGGCGGTGCGTGAAGCTCGGCGCCACCAGCTTGCGCAGCCGGGTGTGGTCGGGGCCGTACGCGGAGAGCATGTTGACCACGCCGATCCAGCCCAGCACCCAGCCCCAGGAGGGGTGTTCGCCGATCTCCGGCCAGAGCCGCCAGTGCTTGCGCGGGTCCTTGCTGACCCGGGGATCGAGGATGAGTTCCTTGAGGACGTCGTAGCCGGTGGGCGCCCAGGCGGGTATCCCGCCGGGCAGCTCCACGGGCACGACGGGGCCGCGGGCGCGCAACCGCGCGCTCTCCGCCGGGATGTCGGAGCCGAACGGGTCGAGAGCGATGCGGTCGGTGACGGTCACGACGACTCTCCAGGCTGGTCGGGGGAGCGGGGACTGAACCGGACGGGCAGCGAGGTCAGCGAGCGGTGGAACGGGCCGGGCCGCCAGCTGAGCTTCTCGCGGGGCAGGACCGGGTCGAGGTCGGGCAGCCACAGGGTGAGCCGTTCGATCGCCTCGGTCGCGATGAGCAGCGCGTGGTGCCGGACCGGGCAGGCGTGCGGACCGGCGCCCCACGACAGGTGCGAGGCGTCCGCCGCGTGCCGGCCGCCGGTGACCTCCCGCTCGGCGAACAGCCCCACGGCGCCGAAGGAGACCACCACCGGGATCGCCGGCCTGACCCACGCCCCGTGGAAGGAGACCGGCCGACGGGCGTAGTAGATGCCGTAGTTGGCCAGCGGGGTCTCGTGGTGCAGCACCTCGACCACCGCGTCCATGACCGGACGGGCGCCGCTGGTGAGCGTGGAGTAGTAGAGCGGGTTGCCGAGGATCCGGGAGAGCGCGTTGGAGACGAGGTTCGTGCTCGGCTCGTAGCCGGCGCCGAGGGTGAGGAACACCTGCCAGGTGACCTCCTCCGGGGTCAGCTGGGCGGGATGGTCCAGGAGCATGCTCGGCAGGTCCTCGCCGCGCTCCTCGACCTTGGCGGCGACCAGCCGCAGCACGTACTCGACGAAGTCCGCCTCGCCCGCGGCCGCCTGTGCGCCGCCCTCCATCATCTTCAGGAGGCCCTCGTTCAGCCGGTCGCCCTGGCTGTCCGGCAGCCCGAACAGGTTGTTGAAGACCAGGGCCATCAGGGGCCGGGTGAAGTCCGTGACGAGGTCCGCCTCGCCCCTGGGCCCGAACCGGTCGACCAGCAGCCGTACCGCCCGGTGCACCAGCTGGCGCAGGTCGTGCGGCTCGATCAGGTCGAACACGTCGATCAGGGTGGTGCGGTAGCGGATGTGCGCGTCGGCGTCGGAGAACAGGGCGTTGGGCCGCCAGCGCATCATGCCGAGCAGCGGGGAGTCCTCGGGGACGGTCGCCTCCCAGTCCCGCGGGTCGTGCGAGAAGGTCTCGACGTCCCGCAGCACGTCGAGGGCGGCATGCCGCTCGGTGACCACGTACGCCGGGGTGCCCGGCGCGAGCTCCGCCCAGCCGACCGGACCCTGGGCGCGCAGGGCCGCGTAGTAGCCGTGCGGGTTGCGGGCGAACCCGTCCTCCCACAGCCGTACCGGACCCGAGACGGTGAAGGACTGCTGCGCGGTCATCGGGCCTCCGCCGGCCGGTCGTCGATCAGATGCTGGACGAGGGCGAGCAGCGCGTCCGCCGAGGAGTGCGCGTCCCGGGCGTCACAGGTCACCATCGGGGTGCCGGGCGCCAGGTCCAGGGCGGCGCGCAGCTGGTCGTTCGTGTAGTGGCTCGGCGCGTCGGGAAACGCGTTGAAGGCGACCGCGTACGGCAGCCCCGCCTCCTCCACCAGCCCGAGCACGTCGAAGGAGGCGTCGATGCGGCGGCTGTCGACCAGGACCAGGGCGCCGAGCGCGCCGTAGGAGATGTCGTCCCACAGCGTCCGGAACCGGTCCTGCCCCGGTGTCCCGAACAGGTACAGCACGATGCCGCCGGACAGGCTGATCCGCCCGAAGTCGATGGCGACGGTCGTCGTCTCCTTCTCCCGCACCCCGTCGAGATCGTCGACGTGGACGGAGGCCTCGGTGAGGTGCTCCTCGGTGTGCAGCGGGCGGATCTCCGACACCGAGTCGATCAGGGTCGTCTTGCCCACCCCGAACGGTCCGGTGACCAGGATCTTCACCAGGTCGCGGGTGCCGTCGGGGAGATGGGTGCCGCCCCGGCGGGGCAGCTCACCGGTGCTTGAGGGCGCGGAGGCCATCGGCCACTCTCTTCAGCAGGTCGGGGTCGAACCGTTCGGCGGGCGGGATCGGCGCGCGGGCCTGGACCAGGCCCCGGTCGACGAGGTCGGCGGCCAGCACCCGCACGGCGGAGAACGGCAGCCGCAGCAGCGCCGCCGCCTCCACCGCCGTCAGCGCGCCGCCGGACAGCAGCTCCAGCAGAGCCAGTTCGGCGGCCGGCAGACCGGCGGGCAGCGGACCCCCGTCACGGGTGAGCACCGTCAGCCGATCCAGGTGCGGACGGCTGGGCCGGGCCACCCCGCCGGTCGACAGATACGCGGGAACCAGGGGACGGCCGCCACGGCGGCCGGTCATGCCGGCGCGCCGCCGTCGGAGCCTCTGGGCGCGGCCGCCATCGTCTTCTCGCCCAGCCGGGCCACCTGCGAGTGCACCCGGTGCGCCAGCAGGTCCAGGCGCACCTCCGGGTCGCCGTAGGCGGCGACACAGGTGCCGTGCTCGGTCGGCACGATCAGCACGTACCCGTGGTCCGACTCGATGACCACCTGCCGCACGTCGGCCCGGTCCCGGTCCGCGAACGCGGCGGCCGCGGCCCGGCAGGCGCCCTGCACGGTACTGGTGATCGCGGCGACCCGCTCGGCACTCGCCTGGGACAGGCCGTCGGTGTACCCGGTCGCGAGACCGTCCCGGGTGAGCAGGACGGCGCCCAGTACATGCGGCACCTGCAGGACGGGGTCCAGCACCCATGCCGTCTCGCCCGCATCGCGGCTGGTCATCTGGCCGCTCCTCCTTCGTCGTCGGTCCGGTGGGGTTCGGGCGCGCTCGCCCGCTTGGGGGCCCGCGCCGCCGCGGTGCCGTACTGCAGGGCCGCGAGCGCGGCGGCCGCCTCTTCCGGGCGGCGCGCGGCCGGCTGCGGCTGCGGCACACCGGGGGCGGCGGCAGGGGTACGGCGGCGCCGCTGCGGCAGACCGCCCAGGTCACCCGGCTCCTCGCGGCCGGGGGCGGGGGCACGTTCGTGCTCGGCCCCCGGCCCGGCGGCCGCCGCGGACTCGGCCGCCGCGATCTCGGGCACCGGCGTCTCGGGTACGGCCGTCTCGGGTACGACTGCTTCGCGTACGGGCGTCCCGTGCGGCGCCGTCGCGGTCACCGGTTCCCCGTGCACAGCGCGCTCCCGGGTCGACCGCGGCGCGCTGGCGGAGGGGGGCCGTTCGCCCGGGTCGATCCGGCCGAGCAGGTGGCTGTCCACCCGCAGCACCGCGCGCACTCCGCCGTAGGGCGAGGGGGAGGAGACGTCGACGTTCAGGTCGAACTGGCGGGTGAGCTGGCCGATCGCGGCCAGACCCATGCGCGGCGGGTCGCCGAGGTCGGTCAGCAGGATCGGGTCGCTCCCCGCCACCAGCCGCTGGGCGCGGGCCCGTTCGTCCTGCGTCATGCCGAGGCCGGCGTCGTCGACGGTCACGCACACCCCGTGGTGCACGTGCTCCAGATTGACCACGACGTCGGTGTCCGGCGCCGAGTGGCGCAGCGCGTTGTCGAGGAGTTCGGCGACGATGATGGCGACCGGCTCGACCGCGTGCGAAACCAGGGCGGTGCCCGGCTCCAGGTGGTTGTGGACCTGGACCCGGTGGTAGCCCGAGAGCCGGGCCTGGCCGCCGGTGACGGCGTCCACCACGTGGGACTCCTCGCGGGCCAGCCCCACCCAGGCCCCGCACACCACGGCCGCGACCTGCGCCCGCCGCAGCGACTGCTCGTTCTCGTGATCCAGCGCGAACAGCGTCTGCGCCAACTCCGGTTCGTCGTAGCGCTGCTGGAGTCCCCGCAGGGCGTCCTGCAAACGGTACAGGGCGGCCTGGATCTCCCGGGTGGCGCCGCGCAGTCCGGCCTGTGCGGCCGCGTCGATCCGGGTGCGCTGCGCGGTCAGCTCCTCGCGCAGCGCGGTGAGCACGTACTCCAGCGCGATCCCGGTGGGAGTCCCGGGCGTGTGCTGCCCGGCCGGGCCCGGCACCCTCAGATGCGGGTGGGCGAGCTGTGCCGCGGCCGCGGGCATCCGGCGGGCGGCGAGATGCTCGACCTCGGTGATGAACGCGCCCTCGGCGCCCTCCAGTTGGGCACGCAACTCCGTCACCTCGGCCCGCAGCGCCGCCTTCTGGCGTCGGGACCTGAGCAGGCTGCCGCCGAGAGCGAGCGCGGAGAGCGTTCCGGCGGCGAGACCACCGGCCACCAGTTCCGGTAATTCGATCATGGAATCGGTTTCCAGGGGAGTAGGGCTGCAGTGGGCAGGGGGGAGCCCGGGGCCCTCCCATGTGGCGCTCGCAGCACAGTACACACCGTCATTGACCGGCCTCGCACGGTGAATCGTTACATCGCTGCGAATCCGTTCGGTGACTGTTCGCTTCTGTGTCAACTGTCGGAAATGCCTTACGGGGCAGGTGAGTTGAGGTTCTGCGCCGTCACCGCGTGACGGAGGCGGGCACCGGCAGGTCGAAGACATGGGCCGGGGAGATGATCCGGGTGACCGCGTTGCCGAACAGGGTGCTGGGCTCGATGTCGCCCTTGTAGCTGATGTCGGTGTTGAGCAGCACGACCACGGTCGTCCGGGCCGACGGCAGATAGACGGTCAGGGACTCGTAGCCCGGCAGCGAGCCGTTGTGCCCGATCCATCCCTGGACGTCGAAGATGCCGAGGCCGTATCCGGTGCCCTGGATGCCGGTCGGAGGGGTGGTCAGCCGCTGCTTCTGCACGGCGGGGCCGACCATGGCCGTACCGTCGGGAAAGACACCGGTGGCCACGGTCCGCGCCCAGGTGCGCAGATCGTCCAGGTCCGAGATCATCGCGCCGGCGGCCCAGCCCCAGGACGGGTTCCAGCCGGCGGTCTCCTCGACCTTCCCGGTCGCCGTCTGGTCGGTGTACCCCTGCGCATGCGGGGCGGGGAACTCGTTCCCGGTCGGGAACAGGGTGTGGCGCATGCCCGCGGGCCCCAGGACGTGCTGTTCGAGGTAGTCGCCGAGCCGCTGCCCGCTCTCCTTCTCGACGAGCAGGCCGAGCAGGATCAGGTTGGTGTTGGAGTAGGAGAACTTCTCGCCGGGCCGGAACAACGCCGGGTGCCTGAAGGAGTACGCGAGCAGCTGCCGTGGGGTGAAGGCGCGCTGCGGATCCGAGGTCAGCGCCTTGAAGAAGCCCGCGTCCTCCGAGTAGTTGAACAGTCCGCTGCGCATCCCGGCCAGGTCCCGCAGGGTGATCCGGTCGCCACCCGGCACACCGTCGAGGTACTTGCCGATCGGGTCGTCCAGGCCGACCCTGCCCTGGTCGACCAGTTGCAGCAGCGCGGTCACGGTGAACGTCTTGGTCTCGCTGCCGATGCGCATGTACAGGTCGGGCGACATCGTCTGCCCGGTCGCCTTGTTCGCGACCCCGAACGAGCGAACGTAGTCGCTCTGTCCCGGCGTCCAGATGCCGACGGTCACGCCGGGCACGTCCGCCTCACGCATGACGTGCTGCACGGCCGCGTCGAGTTGGCGGGCCACCGCCGGCGTCATCGCACGGACGTCGGAGCTGCCGGACGGCGACGGGGTGGGCGACGGCGCGGCGAACGCGGCCGGTGCGGGGGCGGGCGCCGCTACCAGGGGCACGGTGAGTGTCCCCAGTGCGACGGCGATCGCGGCCCCTCGGCGCAGTATGGCGGACGTGTACGGCATGGGCTGACTCCAGGCCCGTGACAGGGAACGTGCGGTGGGGTCGGACGTCAGAACCCTGACTTCACATGATACGAGCGCGGGTGGGAAGCCGCCTGCCGGCCGCGAGCCGCCGGAATGCATGTATGGCCGGCGGGCGCGCCCGATCGGGGGGTGCGCTCGCCCGCCCCGGTGAGCGTGCCGGACGGCGCGTACCACCGCCGCGTCCCGGGCGTTGCCCCGGCATGGACGGAACCTCCCGCATCCCCTGGCGCACGGTCCAGGAGCCGCGCGCCCTCCTCTCCCGTGAGCCGATCTACGCCCAACTCGCCCGGGAGCGGCGGGAGCAGGGCCGTACGGTGCCGGCCGAACGGGAGGGCCGCTGGGCCACCGTCCTCATCCTGCTGCCCCGCCGCTGACCTCACTGCTCCTCGCACACCGGCCGCAACACCGCCAGCGTGCCGTTGGCCTCGCGCAGCGCCGACTCCAGCGTGGCCGGCCTGTGCAACGCGCCGCTGCCGTCGGGCGGCACCAGCCACTCCAGGAAACGTGTCGGCCGGTACGGCGGCGGTACCGAGACCCACGCCCCCTTGCTCGCGTACCGCAGCCCGGCACCGATCCAGCCGCCGGACGGGTCGGGCGGCAGGAAGAACCCGACCCGGCGCGCCGCGCTGTCCACCAGGGTCGGTCCGGGCACCGGCAGGGACGGCCGCCACAGCAGATCCAGGGTGAGCAGACCGAGCCGGTCCGGCACGCTCAGCAGATCCCAGAAGCGGCCCGCCTCCAGCAGGGAAACGCCCTCACCGTGGTCCCACTCCCACTTGCACGCCCGGGGGTCCGCCGACGCTGCCGCGAGCCATTCCACACCCTGCATCCACATCCTGTTCGTCATGCACCGCTCCGGGATATCTCGCTCACCTGTTTCGGGCGCAGGGGAACGACCGACACCGGGCACTCGGCGCGTCCGCACGCCAACCCGGCATATGCATGCTGGTAGATATTTCTAACTGGCGGAAGGGGTGGCGAACCCTGGCGTTTGAGGGCGAATGTTCGAACACTGCGCACCGGTACGAGAGTTGCGCAAATCGGCGGATTCGCCTTGGTGCGCAGAGGCGCTCGATTCGGTCGTCTCGGCAATCGATTCGAGCGTTGCGCCTCGGATGTCAGGGCGGTATCAGCCGTACGCTCCCGTCATTCCGTCGCCGCACCGTGACCAGGGGCTTCCATGGACCGCACCCGACTGCACGCCCTCCTGGCCCGCGAGAGCGCCGAGGCCGAGCGGCGAAACCCCCGCTCCCGCGCGGCATATGCCGGCGCCGGCCACCTCTTCGGCCGGGTCCCGATGACGTGGATGAACAAGACCGCCGGCGCCTTCCCCCGGTACCTGGCGACGGCCCGCGGCACCCGGGTCACCGACGTCGACGGGCACACGTACATCGACTTCGCCTCGGCGACACCGGGGCGATGGCCGGTCACTCGCCGGCCGCCGTGACCGAGGCGGTGCACCGTCGGTTCGCCGAGCTGGGCGGGGCCACCGCCATGCTGCCGACCGAGGACGCGGAGTGGGCCGGCGCCGAGCTGACCCGCCGCTTCGGGCTCGCCCGCTGGAGCTTCTCGCTCACCGCGACGGACGCCAACCGTTGGGCGATCCGGCTCGCCCGCGCCGTCACCGGACGCCCGAAGATCCTGGTGAACAGCTACAGCTACCACGGCAGCGTCGGCGAGTGCCTCATCGTCGTCGGCCCGGACGGCAAGGGGGCGCCCCGCCCCGGGGACGTCGGCGCGCCCTGCGAGGTCACCCTGACCAGCCGGGTCGCCGAGTTCAACGACCTGGACCAGCTGGAGCGCGAGCTCGCCCACGGCCACGTGGCCGCCGTTCTCATGGACCCGCCCTCACCAACATCGGCATCGTCCTGCCCGAACCCGGCTACCCGGACGGCGTGCGCGCCCTCACCCGGCAGTACGGCACGCTCCATCGGCGTGGACGGCGACCCCCGTGCCGTGGCCGACGCGCTCGCCGGACACCCCGCGGTGGTGTACTCCGTCTTCACCTCGGGCGGCTTCGACCTGTTCGTCGAGGTGGTCACGCCGGTCCGAAGGACCTGCTCGATTTCGTCAACGACGTGGTCCGGCCGATCGAGGGCGTGCGCGAGGTCCGGTCCTTCCCGTACTTCGGCATCCATACCCACCGGTTCCTGTGGGAGGTGGGCTGAGAGCTCAGCCGATGGCCGGTGTCAGGACGAGCATGGTGGCGTCGTCATGCACCTCGTAGTGCCTGGTCAGGTCCGCCCACACCCGTTCGGTGAGTGCGACCGCGTCCACGCCCGCGAACCGCGCGAGCCGCTCCGGGAGCGGATAGAAGCCCCCGGCTCCGTCGCGCGCCTCCCAGACGCCGTCCGAGGCGAGGAACAGCCGGTCGCAGGGTCCCAGCTCCACGGTGACCTCCTTCGCCGGCTCCACCCCCACCAGCCCCAGCCCCAGCGGGGCCCCGGGTGCGACGATCACTTCCTCGGCCTGCCCGTCCCGCAGCAGGACCGGCGCCGGGTGACCGCAGGCGACGATCCGCACCGAGCGCAGATCGGCGGAGAACTCCATCAGCAGAGCCGTGGCGAACAGCTCCGCGTGCGGAACGCCGGCCGAGTCCACCGTCAGTCTGCGGTCCATCCGCGCCGCCACCGACTCCAGGTCCTCCAGGTCGAGGACCGCCTCCCGGAACGCGCCGAGCAGTGACACCACCGTGGCGACGGCGGCCAGCCCGTGCCCCCGTACGTCCCCCATCACCGCCCGGACCCCGTACGGGCCGTCGCGCACGTCGAAGAAGTCCCCGCCGACCAGCGTCCCGTGCTGCGCGGCCCGGTACAGCCCCACGCACCCCACCGCGCCGACCCGCTCCGGCAGCGGCGGCAGCACGGCCCGCTGGACCGCCTCGCCCACCGCCCGCTCGGTGAGCAGCTGTGCGTCCCGGTGACTGCGCACGTAGGAGACGAACACGCTCAGCAGTGCCACGAAGGTGACCGTGAGGAGGTCGGTGTCGCCGGGATGGTTCAGGTGGGTGGCGGGGATGTTGAGCAGCAGTACGACCAGGCAGCTCAGGACGGCCGTCGCCAGCGGGCCGTAGGAGAGGACGGCCAGCGGCGGGATGGCACCGAGGAGGAAGGCGAAGTCGTTTCCGTCGGGGCTGATCAGCGTCGCCACCGTCACGACCGCGAGCAGGACGACGGGCAGCACCCGCACCCAGCGTGGCGGCGGCGCACCCTGCAACCAGCCACGACCGTCCCGGTAGCCACGCGACGACCAGCCGCGCACCGAAGTCACATCCCTAAGCTACGCCCGTGACCGGCCACCGCACCCGTCTCGATCTTGAAAAGCCGCGCCCGGAAAACCCGTGGACGTCTCCGGGCCGGGCCCCTAACGTATGAGCGCACGCCCGAGACCGGACGGAAGGAGGCGAGTGCGATGTACATCACACCCATCCCGCGCTCCCTCCCCGTTTCCCGGGCGTGACAGGTCAGAGCTGACCCGGGAGCGCTCCCCGCAGCACGCATCCCGGAGGAATCCGTGACCGATCCGGTCATCCGTACGCTCGACGACAGCACCGCCCACGTCTTCGACACCCTGCCCGACCCGCTGCGCATGCGGGAGAAGCACCAGCGCACCCGGTTCCGCCCCGAGTGGAAGCGCGTCGCCCTGCGCGACGGACGCGTGGTCGCCCGGGCTGCCTGGTGGGGCGTTCCCGGGGCCGACGAGCCGGACGTGATCAACTGGTTCGACGTGGCCGAGGGCGAGGAGGAGGCCGGCGCCGAGCTGCTGAGCGGCGCACCCTGGCAGGTCGAGGAACTGGAACTCGACCTGCCCACGGGCTGGCACGACGACCCCGACCTGCGCACCGCCGCCGAGACCCGTTTCACCGCCGCCCGCAAGGCGGGCTTCGAGCTCCTGGTGGAGCGTTACAACTACCGCTGGACCCCCGAGTGCGGCCTGCCCGAACGGACCGGCCGTCTCGTCTACAGCCCCGAACCCGACGACCGGGTGTTCTTCGACGCCCTGCGCCGCATCCACTCCGTCACCCTGGACGCCCACGCCCGCCGCGCCATCGAGCAGGGCGGAGTGGACCTGGCCGCCCAGGAGGAGATGGACTTCTTCCACTGGATGCCCTCGCCTCGCGCATGGTGGCAGATCGCCCGCACCCCCGACGGCGAACCGGTCGGCATCCACATCCCCGGGCACAACCCGGCAGGGCCCTGCATCGGGTTCCTCGGAGTCCTGCCCGAGCGGCGCGGGCACGGTTACGCCTACGACCTGCTCGTGGAGTGCACGCACTTCCTCGTCGAGCACGGCGCCGCGTTCATCGCCGCCGCCACCGACCAGGGCAACGTCCCCATGGCCGCACACTTCGCCAGGGCCGGGTACCCCGTCGTCCGGGAGCGGGTGAACTTCCGGGCGACGGGCGTTGTCGGTGCGGGGTGACATGCTGACATCACGGTGATCTTCAGCTGACGACAGGAGCCGGCATGGGGTTCGAGGGTGGTGTCTGGCGGGTGCGGGGCAGGCGGGAGCCGGTCGGTGAGATCGTCGTCGACGAGGCCGACTTCCCCTGGCTGCACGGCCGCTTCACCCCCGGTCCCGGCTTCGCCGGCGTCCGGGACCTGTTCGCCCGGGAGCTGGTGCTCGCCGAGGACGAGGACTGGGATGCCTGGGAAGAGGTCCACGACGAGATCCACCGCCAGGTGTCCCTGACCTCGCCGGACGGCCCGGTCCCCGAGTTCCTGCTGCACATAGAGGGGGACCGGGCGTGGTTCAGATGGAGCGACGAGCCGTTCGGCGAGGACCGGCCGAGCAGCCCGGCAGCCGACTAGCCGACGTCCTTGCCCAGCAGCGTCTCCGCCTCCGCGAGGATCTCGGTGACCCGCAGGCCGAAGGCCGCGTCGCACGGGTGCGGCCGCCCCGTGCGCGCGGCCGCGACCAGGGCGTCGGCGGCCCGGGTCAGAGCGGGAACCGCTCCCTCCGCACTCCTCGGAAGGAGCGTGACCCCCGCCTCGCCCCGCAGCTCCACATCGGCCCCGGCCGCCGCCGGGGGCGCGGTGAGGCTCAGCGTCACCGTGCTCGTCGCCCCGCCGGCGTGGTCGAGCACGAGATGAACGGTGTCCGCGGGACCGTGCACGGCGGCCGCCACCCGCCGTACGTCGCCCAGGACCGGCAGCAGTACGGACAGCGCGTGCGGACCCACGTCCCACAGCGCGCCCTTCTCCCGCCGCCACGGCGAGTCGGCGAACGGGCTCTCACCGGTGAACAGCGACCCCAGCCAGTGCGCCCGGGCCGTGAACCACCCCGCCGTGGCAGCCTGTTCACCGATCCACGCCTCCGGCTCCTGCTGGAACCGGGTGGTGAAGAACAGCACGGAGGCGACCCGGGCCCGCTCGGCCGCCTCCACCACCGCCCGCCCCTCGGCGACGCCGATGGCGAGCGGCTTGTCCAGCAGCAGATGCCGGCCGGCCTCCGCGGCCCGCACCGCCAGCTCCGCCTGGATCACCGGCGGCAGCGCCACGGCCACCGCGTCCACGTCGCCGATCAGCGCGTCCACGTCGTCGTACGCCCGGACGTCGTACTCCCCGGCGATTTCCGCGGCCGCCTCGGGGCGGCGGCCCCACACCCCGGCGAAGTCCAGCGAGCCGTGCCCCGCCAGCGCGGGGGCGTACGCCGCCCGTGCCCAGGGCCCGGTGCCCAGCAGTCCGATGCGCATCTTCCGTTCCTTTCTGCGTACCCGGCTCCACATCGTCGCCCAGCCTGTCAAGGCGTCGTGTTCCGCCCGCCGCCGGCGTACGACCGGCACCGGTCGCTGCCGTGCGCCAGCCACCCGGCGATGGTCTCGGCGATCGGCTGACCGGTGTCCATCTCGATGAAACCGAACTGCCCCGACTGGTTGCACTCCAGGAACCACCAGATGCCGTCGGCGTCCTCCGCGAAGTCGAAGGCGCCGTAGGCCAGCTCGGCGTCCTTCATATACGTGTGGACGGCCTCGGCGACTCGCGGTGGCACCTCCGCCTCCTGCCAGGGGGAGTCGGACGGCGCGAACCGGACGTCCACGTCGTCGGGGTGGGCGTCCGGGCTCACCGGCTTGCGGGCGGCCAGCAGCCGCTCGCCGACCACCGTCAGCCGGATGTCGGCCCGCTTGGCGACCCGCCGCTGCAACAGCGTCGGGCCGAACGCCACCGCCGCGAAGTCGGTGTCCGGCGCCACCCGGCTGGTCGGCACCGCCCGCGGCGGCTCCTGCGGATGCGCGCCCGACACCGGCTTCACCACCAGGTCCGGGAACCGCTCCGCGAACTCCCGGGCCGCCTGGGGAAACGTGGTGATCAGCGTCGCGGGCACGGCGAGCCCGCTGCGCTGCGCCAGCCGCAGCTGCCACGGCTTGTGGCGGGCCCGCAGGGCCGCGTCCGGATGGTTCATCCAGCGCGCCTCGGTCCCGCGCAGCATGCCGTACAGCGCCTGCGCGGACTCCTCGGTCAGCCAGGCCGACGGCTGCGCCGCCCGGGCGGCCGCCGCCCCCGGCCTGCGCACCCAGATGGAGCGCAGGCCGTTCATGCTCACCAGGCGTCCGTTCACGGACAGATGTCCGCGGCTGACGCCCTGCACATACTCGCCCGACAGGGCCACACCACTGGTCAGATCGGCAGGATCGAGGCGGACGACGGGCACTCCGGCCTCGTGCAGCCGGAGGACCACCATGTCCGCCGTCACGTCCTCGTCACTGGTCAGGATGAGCACGGTCATCGTGAGGGTCCGCGCGATCAGTCGTCGAAGTGCGTCTTGGAGCCCGCGGTGGAAGTCGTGGTCCCCAGGGCTCTGAGCGTTGCGTGATCGGTGGCTGCGATCCGGCCATCGTGGAGAACGTTCAACTGCAGTCCGGAGTCATACGCGTACGGAGTGGTGACGTCCAACTGCACTGCGGGGCGTGCGTAGTTGAGCGCGAACGGTTGCATGGTCTCTCCCTGTTTCGTTCTTCCATGCACTTATACGATTCGAACGCGTGGTTGGTTTCCTTACTCTGCGTAATCTCAGGCCGAATTAAGAGCTTGTTAAGGGGGAACCGGCGAATCGCTCCCACACGTGGCCGATTTCACATTCCCGTCCGGCACATGACGGGGTCACATGTCCGCGAAATTCCGGGATGTCGCCAAAGCCTGTTCGGCGTAGCTCCGTCCGAAGAGCACGGCATGCACCAGCAGCGGGAACAACTGGTGCAGGCCGATCCGCTCCGTCCAGCCGTCGGTCAGCGGAGCCGTCTCCTGATAGCTCGCCACGATCCGGTCCAGACACGGGCAGCCGAAGAGGCGGAGCATCGCGAGGTCGGTCTCGCGGTGCCCGCCGTGTGCGGCCGGGTCGATCAGCCGGACCCGGCCGTCGGCGCCCCACAGGACATTGCCGCTCCACAGGTCGCCGTGCAGCCGAGCCGGCGGCTCGGGCGGCCCCGCGAGCTCCGGCAGCCGCTCGCAGACCCGCTCGATCACGGCGGCCTCACCCGGCCGCAGCGTCCCCCGGTCGACGGCCGCGCGCAGATACGGCAGCACCCGGTGCTCGGCGTACCAGCGTGCCCAGTCGGTGCCGGGCTCGTTGCTCATGGGGGCGCGACCGATCCAGGCGTCGCGCGGGCCGTCCGGCGGCGCCGCCCCGAAGGCCGGGGCACCTGCCGCGTGCAGAGCGGCCAGCGCGTGGCCGAAACGCGTCGCCGCCTCGGCGTCCGGACGCCCGGTGGGGACCAGTTCGGTCACCATCCACCGCTCGTCGTGCCCGAGTACCTCCGGCACCGGGACCGCCCGGGCGGCGGCCAGCCAGCGCAGCCCGGCCACCTCGGCCCGTACCGCCCCGGGACCGTCACCGCGCTTGACCATGACCGCGGGACCGCCCGCGAGTGTCACCTCCGTCAGGCCACCCGACCGTGCCCGCTCGGCCGAGACCGGCCGCCCGGTGAGCCGGGCGGCCACCGCGCCCGGACCCTCGCCGCCGTCGACCACGGCCACCAGGGTACGGGGCGACCGGGATCAGGAGCCCCAGGTGCCCTGGTCGACGGCGCAGTTCCATCCCGTGCCGTGCAGCGTGAAGCGCACCTTGTAGGTGTGGGTGTTCAGCAGGTGCGTCTGCACCTTCACCCCGAGAGTGCTCTTCTTCTTCAGCGTCGTCGTGTACACCGACACCGTCTTCGACGTCCTGTGGCTGACCTTGCCGCCCTTGGCCGTGGCGGTGCCGAAGCGGATGTTCTTGACGTCCGTCACGGTGAACGTGACCTTCTTGAAGCTCTTGGTCGCGCTCTTGTTCTTGACCGCGAAGTACAGGCCGCCGTCGGTCACCCAGCCGCTCGCGTTCACGGAGAAGCGGCTCGGGTAGACGATGTCGACCGGGCAGCCGGTGCTCTTCGCCGTCTCCGCCGGGGAATCCGCCCGTGCGGACGCGCCGGTGGCGAGCGCGATCTGGGCGGTGGTGAGGGCGCCGGCGACGGCCAGGACTCGGAAAGTTGTACGCATACGGTTCACTGAGGTGATGCCTCCCCCTGTGGTGCTCATCGGACCGTAACGAAGAGTCTCATCCGCCTTGCCCGAAAGCAGGCGAATTTCCAGGGGACTTCCACCGAACGGGTTCCCGCGTGCCTCCCGCGACCGGGGACGCGCGATCGCCACCCCCGCGGCACCGCCGCACACAGGGAATTCCCAGTAACTCCCTTGTTACGCAAGCATTGACGCGCCCCACGCGCCCCTCTAGTTTCTGATCGGTTTTCCGAACCACGTCCGAAATACCGGACGTCCCCCCTCGTCTGGAGCGCACATGAACGGCACCCCCCTGTCGCGCCGCCACTTCCTCGGCGCGGCCGCGACCGTCCCCCTCGCCGCCACCGGCGCCCTCGCCCTCGGCGCCGGAGCCGCGCAGGCCGCGACCAACTCGGCCTACGTGATGTGCTACTTCACCGAGTCCCCTGACATGCTGGCCGCCAACTACGGCCTGCACCTGGCCGTCAGCACCGACGGCCTCCAGTGGACCCCGCTCAACCAGAACGACCCCGTCGCCACCCCCACCGCGGGCTCGCTCGGCCTGCGCGACCCGTTCATCCTGCGCAAGCAGGACGGCACCTTCGTGGTGCTCGCCACCGACCTCTACGGCACCGACTGGAGCTACGTCAGCCAGTACATCCACGTCTGGGACTCCACCGACCTGCGCAGCTTCACCGGCTACCGGCGGATGAAGCTGCACGACATGGACACCCACGCCTGGGCGCCCGAGGCCTTCTGGGACGCGGGACGCGGCACGTACGGCGTCATCTACTCCGCCGTCAACGACAGCGGCCACAACGTCATCATGATCAACTACACCGGGGACTTCATCACCGCCGGCGACCCCCAGGTCTTCTTCGACCCCGGTTACGACGTCATCGACGGTGACCTCGCCGTCGGCGTCAACGGTGTCAACTACCTGTACTTCAAGAAGAACTCGACGCTCGTCGGCGCCCGCTCCACCTCACTGGACCCCGGCAGCTTCACCGAGTTCTCCACGGCCGTCTCGCACCACGGCACCGAGGCCCCGACCCTGGTCAAGTCCCTCGCCTCCAACTCGACCTGGTATCTCTGGGGCGACACCTGGGACCCCAACGGCGTCTTCTACGCCTGGCAGACCAGCGCCCTGTCCGCCGGCACCTGGACCGCCCTCGACCAGAAGATCTACACCCAGCCGCTCAACTCCAAGCACTGCGGCATCCAGCCCATCACCTCGACCGAGTACAACAACCTCGTCGCCAAGTGGGGCACCCCGACCTGGAACCGGCTGAAATCCTACAACTACCCGGCCAGATACGTCCGGCACAGCAACTTCGTCGGCCGGATCGACGAGTACGCCTTCGACCCGTACACCGACGGCATGTGGAAGCTGGTCCCCGGTCTCGCCGACAGCAGCGGCGTGTCCTTCCAGTCGGTGAACTACCCGACCCGCTACCTGCGCCACTACGACTACCAGCTGCGGCTCGACGAGAACGACAGCACCACGACGTTCGCCCAGGACGCCACCTTCTACCGGACGGCCGGCCTCGCCGACTCCACCTGGTCCTCGTTCCGCTCGTACAACTACCCGACGCGCTACATCCGCCACTCCGACTACGTGCTGCGCATCGACCCCGTCACCACGAGCACGGACCAGGCCGACGCCACCTTCTACGTCGGCTACTGACACCACGCCGGGCCCGTCCCGCGGCGACACGCCCACGACGGGCCCGGGACCGCCCGAATGGCGGCGTGCCCGCCCGGGCGATTGACCCAGCCGGGCGGTGTTGGGCGTGTCGTGACCCCGGATGGGCGGCCTGGATGGTGCGCGCCGCGGGGCTGGCTGACGGTGGTTCATGTCGGGGCCGGGTCGTTACAGCTGATGGAGTATCGGCGCCCGGCCGCGGCGGAAGGACATCGAGATGCGTTCTGCCCGCATGATCCTCGCGACGACGGCCGCCACCGCTGCCCTCGCGTTTTCCGCCCCCGCAGCCCAGGCCGCGGTCGCGGGGGACTGGGACGACGGAGGCCGTGACGACTCTTCCTACAGCAGCAACGACAGCAAGTTCGACCCCGACACCTACAAGGGCCAGGACGACGAGGAGAAGGGGGACCAGGGAGGCAAGGAAGACCAAGGGGGCAAGCAGGACCAGGGAGGCAAGCAGGACCAGGGAGGCAAGCAGGACCAGGGAGGCAAGGGGAAGGACGAGGGCGGCTCGTCGTGGGGCGACGACGAGGAGAGCGACCGGCCGCACGGCGGTATGCACACCGGCGGCGGTGCCCTCGCCACGCCCGGTGTCACCGCCGGCGGGCTGGCCGTGCTCGGCGTAGCCGCCACCGGTGCCTACGCGCTGCGGCGCAGGAGAGTCCCCGGGTCAGCGTCCTGATGGGCCCACGCATGCGGGGGCCGCGGTGCCGTCGGCGCTCCACACTCCGACGGGACCGCGTCCCCCGTGTCCCGCCCTCCCGCTGCCGTGCCCCAGAAAGGTGACCTCCGATGGCAGCTGGCCCCACCACCCCCACCAAGCCAGACCCCGACGCCCCCGTCGGCCCCGACGACCGGGACGGCTCCGGCAGTCCCCCCTCCGGCGGACGACTGCCCGTGTGGGGCGTCGCCGTCCTGCTCATTGCCGTGGCGCTGATCGGCGGACACACCGGCGGTTCCGACACGACCGGCACCACCAGGGCCGAGAGCACGGACGCCGTCCCCTCGGCCGATCCCCGCCGGACCGTCGAGGCGCTGCCCCGGTCCACGCCGACCCGCCTCGTCATCCCGAAGATCTCCGTCGACGCCCCCTTCACCGCCCTCACCATCGGCTCCACGGGCCAGCTCCAGCCCCCGCCGGCCGCCGACACCAACCTCGTCGGCTGGTACTCCAGGGGCGCGACACCCGGCGAGGCGGGCACCGCGATCATCGCGGGCCATGTCGACACCGTGACCTCGGCGGCCGTCTTCGCCAGGCTGGACGAACTGGAGCGCGGCGACCGCTTCACGGTGAGCCGGGCCGACGGCACGGACGCGGAATTCGTGGTCGACGACGCCGACACCTTCGCCAAGGACGACTTCCCCAGCGACCGCGTCTACGCGGACACCCGCCGCCCCGAGGTGCGCCTGATCACCTGCGCCGGCGACTACGACCACGACGTCAGGGACTACACGGAGAACCTGGTGGTCTTCGCCCACCTGGTCTGACACCTGGTTTTGACACACGGTCCGACACCTGGTTCCGACACCGCGCCGGTGCCGCCGGGTCAGCCGCCCGTGGACTCCCGCACCACCAGCCGGAACGGACCGGCGAACTCCTCCCGCTCCGGTCCCGGCCCGCCCCGGTCGATGCGGGCCGCCAGCAGGGCGACCGCGCGCTCGGCCATCAGGTCGTGGTCCGGGTCGACGGTGGAGAGGGAGGGGACGAGGTACGCGCTCTCGTCGACGTTGTCGAAGCCGATCACCTTGACCTGCTCCGGCACCCGGATCCCGGTGTCGGCGAGCGCGCGCAGCACGCCCATGGCCACCGTGTCCGTCACACAGAACACCCCGTCGAAACCGGGACCGTCAGCCGTCCGCTCCCGGATGCGGCGGGCGGCCTCCTGCATGGTGAGCGACTCGGCCGTCACCACCAGCTCCGGGTCCGCCCGCAGCCCCGCGGCCGCCAGCGCCCGCAGGTACCCGGCGTGCCTGAGGGTCGACACGTCGACCTCGTCGCCCAGCCGCCCGCACACGATGGCGATCCTCCGGCAGCCCCGCTCGACGAGATGGCGTGTCGCCGCCTCGGAGGCGGCCTCGTTCGGCATGGCGACATGGTCGACGGGGCCGCCGAAGATCCGCTCGCCGAGGATCACCACCGGATGGTCGACGTCGAGCGCCCCGACATCGGCCGGGCCCATGCCCACCGTGCTGAGGATGAGACCGTCGTAGAGCCGGTTGCGGGACAGGGAGAGGGCCGCGAGCTCGCTCTCCCGGCGGGCGCCGGTCTGCTCGATGCTCACCCGCAGGCCGTGCCGGCCGGCCGCCGCGATGATCGACGCGGCCAGCCGGCCGTAGTACGGGCGGTTGATCTCGGGGACGGCCAGGCCGATGGTCCCGGTACGGCCCTTGCGCAGGTTGCGGGCGGCCACGTTGACCCGGTAGCCGAGCCGGTCCATCGCCTCCAGGACGCGCTCCCGGGTGGCCGGGCGGACGTTGGGATGCCCGTTGATCACGTTGGAGACGGTCATCGCCGACACCCCGGCCGCCTTCGCCACGTCCTGGATCGTCGCCACACTCACTCCCGCCGGCCGTCCTCGGCAAGACGATAGAGGGCGGCACCGTGGGCGGGCAGCACGGTGACCAGCCGCCGGCCGTCATGGGCGGAGTCGGTGCGGGTCCACAGCTCCCGGACCCGGTCGCGGGGCGTGGCTCCGACCGACCCCAGCGGCACCTCGACGCGCCGCTCCTCGTCCGCCAGCGAGAACACCGCCGCGTACCGGGTGTGCCCGTCGGTGTCCCGGGCGGTCCACAGCACCAGGTCCCGCTCCCGCAGCACCTCCTGGTTGCCGGTGCTGTGCAGGAGGACGTCGAGGGCCTCGTCGTTGGTGAGCAGCGCGACGGTCTCGGGCGGCGAGGTGGGCAGGTCGCCGCCCATCATCAGCGGGGAGCGGGAGATCAGCCAGAGGGTGAGCAGGCTGACCTGCTCGGGGTGGGTGAGGGCGCACTGGCGGTCCGCGCCGCGCTCCGCGCGGATCCCGATGTGGCCGAGCGGCAGCATGTCGGCGTCCGCCCAGCCCCGCTCGCCCTGCCAGGGGGCCCAGCGGGCCATCCGCGCGAACTGCGCCTCGACGTCCTCCCAGCGGTCCCACAGGTCGTCGCAGACCCGCCACATGGTGGCGTGCTCCCGCAGATGGTCCAGGCGGGCGAGGGACATGTCGGTACCGGGGGAGAGGCTCAGCTCGATGGACCGCCCGCTGCGTTCGATCGCCCGCGCGTAGGCGGCGATCTCCCGCTCGTGGTACGGGAAGAGCATGTCGTCGGCCTTGACGAAGTCCACGCCCCAGGCGGCGAACTGGGCGACCTGGGCGTCGTAGTAGGCCTGGGCGCCGGGGTGGTCGTGGTTCAGGCCGTAGTTGTCGGAGTTCCAGGGGCACACGGAATCGGTGTCGGCCACCTCCGCGGCCGTGAAGTCCGTGCCGAGCACGGGCAGTCGGGCCTCGACCGCGCGGCGCGGAATGCCCCGCATGATGTGCAGCCCGAACCGCAGGCCCATGCCGTGCACCCGCGCGGCCAGCGGGCCGAACCCCGCCCCGCCCGCGGCGGAGGGGAACCTGTTGGGTGCGGGGAGCTGGCGGCCGTGGCCGTCGAGGACGAGCGGGGCGTCCGGGTTGTAGCCGTGGGCGCGGGCGGTGGGCTCGTACCACTGGATGTCGACGACGACGGTGTCCCAGCCGTGCGGGAGCAGATGCTCGCGCATGAACCCGGCGTTGGCGAGGACCTCCTCCTCGGTGACGGTGGTGCCGTAGCAGTCCCAGCTGTTCCAGCCCATGGGCGGCCGCAGCCGACGGGCGGGCAGCGGGCGTGCGGATCGGGTCATGTGCGCGCTCCTGCGGGTCAGCGCCGGTCCAGGGGCGCCTGGACGGTGACGAACGAGTGGGGCGGGAGGGTGAGCCGCAGTCCGCCGGCGGTCACGGACACGCCGTCGAACGCCCGGGGGGCGACGGCCGTCGACGCCTCCGGGGTGTTGTGGGCCTGGAGCTTGTCGGCCGTGAGGATCCGGGCGGTCGGCTCGCCGAGGGCGCCGCCGCGCAGGTCGAGGGTGACGTCGGCCGCCTCCTCGGCGTCCAGGTTGCTCACCGAGATCAGGACGGTGCCGTCCTTGACGCTGGCGGAGGCGGACACCGTCTCCAGTTCCGCGTCCCCGACCGTGCGCCGGGCGTCGTCGCCCCGCAGGTGCACGGCGAGCGACGTGGCGTCCTGGTGGCCCTTGTTCATCTCGAAGACGTGGTAGGTCGGGGTCAGGACCAGGGCGTCGCCGTCGGTGAGGAGCATGGCCTGGAGCACGTTGACGGTCTGCGCGATGTTGGCCATGTGCAGGCGGGCCGCGTGCCTGTGGAAGATGTCGAAGTGGGTGCTCGCCACCAGCGCGTCGCGCAGGGTGTTCTGCTGGAAGAGGAAGCCGGGGTTGGTGCCGGGCTCCACGTCCCACCAGGTGCCCCACTCGTCCAGGACCAGGCCGACCGTACGCCCCGGGTCGTAGACGTCCATGACCGTGGAGTGGCCGGTGAGGATGCGGTCGATGCGGTGGGCCGACAGCATCGTGCGGTAGTAGTCCTCGGCGTCGAACTCCGTGGCGCTGCCCTTGGCCTCCCAGGGGCCGGAGAGCGTGTAGTAGTGGACGGAGATGCCCTGGAAGAAGGTCTTCGGGGCGGCCTCGCAGCCGAAGCAGCTGATCTGCTGCATCAGGGTCTCGGTCCACTTGTAGTCCGCGTCGGAGGCACCGGAGGCGATCCGGTAGAGCTTGTTGTCGCCGTGGTCGCGGCAGTAGGTGGCGTACTGGCGGGCCAGGTCCGCGGAGTACTCGGCGCGCATGTTGCCGCCGCAGCCCCAGGTCTCGTTGCCGATGCCCCAGTACTTCACGCGCCACGGCTCCTCGCGGCCGTTCTCCTTGCGCAGCCGCACCATCGGGCTGTCGCCGTCCCGGGTGATGTACTCCACCCACTCGCTCATCTCGCGGACGGTGCCGGAGCCGACGTTGCCGCTGATGTACGGCTCGGCGCCGAGGAGTTCGCACAGGGCCATGAACTCGTGGGTGCCGAAGTGGTTGTTCTCCTCGACGTTGCCCCAGTGCGTGTTGACCATCCGGGGCCGCTGCTCGCGCGGCCCGACCCCGTCCCGCCAGTGGTACTCGTCGGCGAAACACCCGCCCGGCCAGCGCAGGTTGGGGATGTCCAGGGCGCGCAGGGCCGCCACGACGTCCAGGCGGATGCCGCCCTCGTTCGGGACGGGGGAGTCCTCGCCGACCCAGAAGCCGCCGTAGACGCAGCGGCCGAGGTGCTCGGCGAAGTGGCCGTAGAGGTGTCGGCTGATCGTCGGGCCCTCGATGTCGAGGTTGATGATCGCGGTGGCGGTGGGCACGCGGGCACTCCTGACCGGCTGGATTGTTCGATATACGGAACGAAGTTCGTGGACTCGGTTGTATCGATAAAAAGCTGCCATCGGGCCGTGATCGCGTCAAGAGCGCGGACAGCCCGGCTCCCTGCGGGCGCAGGGAGCCGGGCTGCCGGAGGGGAGGGGCGTCAGACCGCCGGGGACGGGAACGTCGGGTACTCCACGCCCGAGACGTGCTGGACGACCCGGACCACCTGGCAGGAGTAGCCGAACTCGTTGTCGTACCAGAGGTAGAGGATCGCGTTGTCGCCCTCCACCTTCAGCGCGCCGGCGTCCACGATCGACGCGTGGCGCGAGCCGATGAAGTCGCTGGAGACCGCGTCCGGGGCCGTGATGAAGTCGATCTGGCGCTTGAGCGGCGAGGTCAGCGACACCTCGCGGAGGTAGTCGAGGACCTCCTCGCGGGAGGCCTCGCGGGCCAGCTGGAGGTTGAGGATCGCGATCGACACGTCCGGCACCGGGACCCGGATCGAGCTGCCGGTGATCCGTGCCTTGAGGTCGGGCAGCGCCTTCGCCACGGCGGAGGCGGCGCCCGTCTCGGTGATCACCATGTTGAGCGGCGCGGACCGGCCGCGGCGCTCGGACTTGTGGTAGTTGTCCAGCAGGTTCTGGTCGTTGGTGAACGAGTGGACCGTCTCCACGTGGCCGCGGAGCACTCCGTACTCGTCGGCCATGGCCTTCAGCGGCGGCACGATCGCGTTGGTGGTGCAGGAGGCGCAGGACAGGATCTGCTCGTCCGGCTTGATGGTGTCGTGGTTGACGCCGTGCACGACGTTCGGGACGTCGCCCTTGCCCGGCGCGGTCAGGACGACCTTCTCGATACCCGGGCGCAGGTGCTTCGACAGGCCCTCGCGGTCCCGCCACTTGCCCGTGTTGTCGATGAGGATCGCGTCGTGGATGCCGTACTCGGTGTAGTCCACGGCGCTCGGGTCGTCGGCGTAGATCACCTTGATCTCGTTGCCGTTGGCGAGGATCGTGCTGTTCTCCTCGTCCACCGTGATCGTGCCCTGGAACTGGCCGTGGATGGAGTCGCGGCGCAGCAGCGAGGCGCGCTTGACGATGTCCTCGCCGCCCGCGCCGCGCACCACGATGGCCCGCAGGCGCAGGCCGTTGCCCGAGCCGGCCTTCTCGATGAGCAGCCGGGCCACCAGGCGGCCGATGCGGCCGAAGCCGTACAGGACGACGTCCCGCGGCTCCCGCTGCTCGATCTTGTTGGCGCCGGTGGCCCCGGCGACCGCCTCCGCGGTGAACGCCTCGACGCTCAGGCCCCGGTCGTCGGCCTTGTGGGTGGCGGCGAGCATGCCGATGTCGATCTGGGAGGGGCCGAGGTCGAGGGCGGTGAGCGCCCGCAGGAACGGCATCGTCTCGGTGACCGACAGCTCGGCACCGTCGATCTGGCGGGCGAAGCGGTGGGTCTTGAGGATGCTGACCACCGACTTGTTCACCAGGGAGCGGCTGTGGAGGAGGACCGTCACGTCCCGCTCCCGGTGCAGCTTCCCGATGAGCGGGATCATCGACTCCGCGATCTCCTCGCGGTTCTTCCAGTTGGTGAACGAGTCGTCGTTGACAGTCACAGACCTGAATCTCTCGATCGAGCTGGGTGGCGCTCATATGGTAAACCGGCCGGTGAATGATCGATCAAGGGGGTCCGGGTGTGATGCGGGTCGCGAAGTTCTGAACCCGGGCGGAAGACCGTAAGAGGCCTCCGTGTCGTGTTGCGCCGTCGCGGGCCGCTGCCGAAGGTCGGAGCGTGAGCACGTCCTCCGTCCCGCGGCCCGGGTCCGCCGTTCAGACCGGTCCCGCCCACCCCGCACCCGTCCGCCGCACCCCGTCCGGCCTGGTGTCCGCGCTCGTCCTGTTCACGGCCGTCCGACTCGCCGGAGTCGCGGCCGTCGCCATGGCGAACCACGCCATGGGGCGACCCCTGGTCAGGAACCTGGCCCATGCCTGGGACGCCCGCTGGTACCTGCACATCGCCACCCACGGCTACGGCGACCTCATCGAGATCACGCGCAAGGGGGCCGTCCAGACCGACTGGGCGTTCTTCCCGCTGTACCCCGGGCTCATCCGTGCCGTGACGACGGTCCTGCCCCTCACCCCCGGCAAGGCCGCGCTGGCCGTCGCCTGGACCGCCGCCGTCGTGGCCGCGTGGGGCATCCACCGGATCGGCGATCACCTGTACGGCCGGGGCGTCGCCACCGCGCTCGTCGCCCTGTGGGCCGTACTGCCCCAGTCGGTCGAACTCACCATCGCCTACACCGAGTCCCTCTTCTGCGCCCTCGCGGCCTGGTCCCTTTACTGCGTCCTCAAGGGCCGCTGGCTGTGGGCCGGCTGCCTGGCCGCGCTGGCCGGGCTGTCCCGCCCCAGCGGCTTCGCGGTCGCGGCCGCCGTCCTGGCCGCGGGCGCGCACGAGGCGGTACGGCGACGGGGCCGCGTCCCGCTCGCCCTGTGCGCCGGATGCCTGCTCGCCCCGCTCGGCTGGCTCGGCTACGTCCTGTGGGTCGGGCGGCGCACCGGTAGCCTCCTGCACGGCTACTTCGAGGTGCAGCGCGCCTGGGGCTCCCGCTTCGACTTCGGTGCGGGCTCACTGCGCTTCCTCAAGGCCCTGCTGCTGCACGGCGGCGGCTTCGTGTACGCGGCGGACCTGGTGATCGTCGCCGCGGGACTCCTGCTCTTCTGCCTCCTCTGCCTGGACCGGGCCCCGCTGGTCCTGGTGGTCTTCGCGGGCGTCCTGGTCCTGGTGGTCGTGGGCGGCTCGGGCTCCTTCTCCTCCAAGCCCCGCTTCCTGCTCCCCGCCTTCCCCCTGCTGATCCCGCTCGTCCGCGCCCTGGTCGGCAGTTGGCGCGTGCGGCCCGTCCAGGCGGTTCTCGTCGTCGGCGCCCTCACCGCGGTCTCGCTGCTGTTCGGGGCCTATCTGATGGCGGTCGCCCGCTCACCCCTGTGACGTCCAGGCTCGCCTCGGATCGGTGGCTGGATCGCCTGACCGGCGTCCCGCTCGACCTTCATGTCCTGCCGGAGCGACTGGGTCTGCGATTCCATGCGCTTCAGCGCCACCCTTGCGGGTGAGAGTCACGTACTGGCCGTCGAACTGAATCTGTCCGCCCTTGCCCTGGACCTCGATCACGTCGCGTTCTCTTCTCACGATGGTGCTGCTGGAGGCGTCATCGTGGCAGGTCAAAGCCTTGGTCTACGGGGTCGAGAACGAGGACGAGGACTTCGCGGCCTGGCGAGCCGGCCAGCGGCACACGCCGGAGAACCGTGGTCGGTCCCCTGGACGGCGGACCCCGACAAGCTGGAGATCACCGTCACGCGCGAGGAGCTGTGCAGGCGCCTTCGAGAGGAGTCATGACCGAGTTACCCGAGCACGCTCCGGCAGACCGTATGGGCGTCCTCCTGGCGGCGTACCAGTACGGGCTGGGCTCCTGCTTCCGCTGCTCCCGCCAGGGCGTTCAGGTGGCGCGGATCGGCGAGATCACCAGCGACGGGGACGAGACTCCGCGGTACGCGTGCCGGAGGTGCGTACAGGAGTTGCTCACCATGCACGACCACGGCATGGAGCGAATGGACGGGCGCTCCCGAATGGTTCAGATCCCCAGAACCCCTCGCGGAGCGGTGGCCAACTGATCAGATGGCTCCCCCAAGCTGCCCGTGAGGAAGAAAGCCCTGGCCGTCTCGCAGCGGCTGGGGCTTTCCCACGCCCCTGTGCCAGCCGTGCACCGTGAGGCGAGGCACGAGTCGGGCCCGAATGCGCCCCTGCGCCTCGAGTGCTCCCATTCACGCTCCCGGTCACATACCTCTCGGTCTACATTCCCCATACGAACGGAGGCGGGGACCCACCTTCAGGTCAGGGGCGAATCGACACGCGAAGCCGCAGGAGGCGGCTGCGTTGCCGTAGGGCGAAGGTCGTCCGAGTCCGACAGCTAACCCGCTAGGCACCGCGATCGTCCAGAGCCGAGTCCGTCAGCACCGTGTCACCACGAGTGTGGATGCGACTTGGAGATGTGCATGTTCGCGCTGAGCGGGGTCATGTTCCGGGCCCTTACCGCGCTGACGGCGATCCTCTGCGCTGTCGGCCTCATTTGCATGATCATCCTCATGGGCCCAACCTGGCTTCTGTGGCCACTGCTGTCGAAGGAACAGCGGTCCGATCTCCAGAGGCTCGTGACCGCGTGGACAAAGTGGGTCGGCACGTTGATCACGGCACGTTCGGCACCCAAGAAACCCTCAAGTGGGTAGGTTCCAAGGAAAGTGTGGTGCGGCGCGCGCTGGACGTCGTCACCGGAGTGGTGCTGTGCGCGCTCGGTGTGGCGGTGGCCGGGGGAGTCTGACCGCACCCGGCGGGTGCCGTCGCGGTGATCATGGCCCGGCGCTCGTGCAACGACCGGTGGCGCCGATCACCGCGAAGCGACCGGCGCCACCGGAGGGCTGGACAGGCCACGGCCGGTGCGCCCGGATTCCCGCACCTGCCGGAGCCGCTGCTCAGCGGGGGTTGAACAGCACGCTGGCGAAGCGGACGCTGCCGGACGCCGAGTGCCCCGGAGCGACCCGGTGCTCGGTGCCCTTGCACTTCGCCTTGCTGTAGACGACGAGCGCCTTCTTCGTCGCGTTCTGCGGCCCGCGCGCCTCCTGCGCCATGTCGAGGCACTTGCGGTCCGGCGGGTTCTGGACGGCGTACGCCTTGCCCTTCGGCCCCACCCAGACGAAGGTCCCGTCGGCGGCGGCCGCGGGTCCCATGGTGATGACGGTGAGGGCGAGCCCGCCGAGAGCGACGGCGAGCGGACGGAGGAGGCGCATCGTGAAGTCCTTCGTGAACGTGGAACGGTGACCTACGGGGACCCCGGGTCCGGGGCCCGGCGACATAACACACCGTCACCGCACCCGGATGCCCGAACGACACGGAAACGTCCCACGTCCGGGGGACGCCGTCGGCGTGTCGTGACGCCCGGTCCGGCGGGTCGGCGGCTCACACGAACGCCACGACCAGGGCGACCGCGACGGTGAGTGCCGACAGCCCGACCATCGCGGTCCGCCAGGCGAAGGACGGCCGCGGTGGCGGGGGCGCCGGGTCGGGGACGTCCTCACCCAGGTGGGGACTGTCCAGCCAGTAGGCGTCGGACAGTTGGGCGAAGGAAGGAGTGTCGCTGAAGCCCATGCCCCTTCCAACGCCCGCGACGGGCACGGGAGTCGGCGCGACCGGCGGCGTCACACCATCGGGGCAATCCGGTTCCCCGCGATTCCTCACCGTAATGACGGGATATAAGAGTAAATTCCTGACCGTTGACTGAGGGAGTTCCCACCGGCAGACGGGGCAGAGGATGAGCACGGACGACCGCGTCGCGGTGACGACCGGGATCGCGCGACTGCACGCGACGCCCGCACTCGCCGGGCCCGGCCGGTTCGGGCTGGTGACCAACCACACGGGTGTCCTGCCCGACCTGCGCCCGGCCGCAGCCGCGCTGCTTGCGGCCGGCGCGCCCCTGGTCGCCCTGTTCGGTGCCGAACACGGACTGCACGGGACCGGCCAGGCCGGCGAGAGCGAGGCCGCCCGGACGGACCCCGGCACCGGCCTGCCGGTCCACGACACCTACCGCTGCGACGGCGAGCGCCTCGACAAGCTGCTGATCGACAGCGGCGTCGACGCCCTCGTCCACGACCTGCAGGACATCGGGGCCCGGTACTACACCTACGTGTGGACCATGTTCGACCTGATGGTCTCGGCGGCCCGCACCGGTATCCGGTTCGTGGTCGCCGACCGGCCCAATCCGCTCGGCGGACTCGTCAGCGAGGGCCCGCTGCTGGACCCGGCCTGGGCCAGCTTCGTCGGGCGCGCGCCGGTCCCCGTCCGGCACGGCCTCACCTGCGGCGAACTCGCCCGCCATCTCAACGCCTCGGCCGTGCCCCGGGCGGCGGGCCGCGCGGCCGACCTGACGGTGATCGAGCTCCTCGGCTGGCGGCGCGCCCTGGACGCCGCCGCCACCGGCCTGCCCTGGATCGCCCCCTCGCCGAACATCCCGACACCCGACACCGCCACCGTGTACCCCGGCACCTGCCTCTTCGAGGGCACGAACCTCTCGGAGGGCCGCGGTACCACCCAGCCCTTCGAGATCGTCGGCGCCCCCTACCTCGACGCCCGGTTCGCACCCGCGCTCGCCGAACTCGGCCTGCCCGGGGTGCACTTCCGTGACCTGCGGTTCGTGCCCGCCTTCCACAAGCACGCCGGACGGCAGCTGCGCGGGGTCCAGCTCCACGTCACCGACCGCGCGGCGTTCGCCCCCGTACGCACCGCCGTCGCGATGCTCGCCGTGCTGCGGCGGCTGTACCCCGACGACTTCGCCTGGCACATCGCGGACGGCGGCGCCGAGGGGACCGGTCACCGGCACTTCGTCGACCTGCTGTGGGGCTCCGACCGGCTGCGGCGCGCCGTCGACGCGGGCGAGGACCCGCTGCCGCTGTGCGACCCGCCGGCCGCGCCCGCCCGCTGGGCCGGCGACGACGTCCTGCTCTACCCCTGAGACCTGCTGTTCCCTCCCCGACAGCTCCCGCCCCGCTCGGAAGGACACCCCGTCGATGACCGATCTCACGACCCTCACGACGACCAACCGGGCCGGGATCCGCGGCTTCCGTGCGGGCGACGGACCACAGGTGCTGGAGGCATGGCGGCGGAGCGCGCCGGCCGACCCCGTCACCCCGGACCGTTTCCGCTCCCTGGTACTGCTCGACCCCAACTTCGACCCGGAGGGGCTGCGGGTCGCCGTCGAAGGCGAGCGGGTCGTCGGCGCCGCCTACGCGGTGCGCCGGCAGGTCCCGATGGCCGGCACGGATCTGGAGCCGGAGCAGGGCTGGATCCCGTTCTTCTTCGTCGAGCCGGACGCCCGCGGGCGCGGCCTCGGCCGCCGGCTGCTGACCGAGGCCCTCGACTGGCTGCACGGCCACGGCCGTACGAAGGTGGACTTCTCCTCGTACACCCCGAACTACGTCTTCCCCGGCCTGGACGCCGAGGCCTACCCGGAGGCGGCGGGGCTGCTCGACTCCCTGGGCTTTCGCACCCTGTACGAGGCGGCGGCGATGGACCGCGTCCTGGTCGGCTACCGCGTTCCGGACGAGATCGTGCTCCGCGTGGGCGACCTGACCGCGCGGGGCTACCGGTTCGGCACCCCGGCCGACGACGACCTGGTGGATCTTCTCGCCCTCGCCGGGAGCCACTTCGGGCCGGACTGGGCGTGCACGATCCGGGCGTGCCTGACCGCGGGCACGCCGCTCGACCGGATCGTCGTGGCCCGCGACCCCGGGCGCCGCATGGTCGGCTGGGCGATGCACGGCGCGTTCGACTCGGTGGACGAGCGGTTCGGGCCGATCGGCGTGCTGGAGGAGATGCGCGGCACCGGACTCGGCGAGGTCCTCCTCCACCTGGTCCTGGAGCGGATGCGGGCGCTGCGGGCGCACTCCGCGTGGTTCCTGTGGACCGGCGCACAGTCGCCGGCGGGTCACCTCTACCGCAAGAGCGGCTTCACCACGACCCGGGTGTTCAAGGTGATGCGCAGGGAGACCGCCCGGTGACACCGTCACTGAGCCGCCGTCACTTCGCGCTCGGGCTGCCCTCGGCGCTCCTCGCCGGGTGTGCCGCGCCGCACCAGGGAACCGGGCGGCCCGGTGATCCGGTCGTCCTCACCCTGCTCTCCCACTACGCGAGCGGGGAGCTCAAGAAGGCTCTCCAGGGGCCGGTCGACGAGTGGAACGCCCTGCACGACCGGGTCAAGGTGCGGACGAAGGCCGTCGAGTTCACCGACCTGCTGACCACCTTCATGGTCCGGCAGGCCGCAGGCCAGGGCACGGACATCCTGCACCCGTACTGCCTGTGGAACGGCCAGCTCGTCCGGGCCGGGGTGCTGAGGCCCGCGCCGCCCGAGCATGCCGCGGAGATCAGCCGCGGCTACGGCACCGCCGCCGTCGGCTCCGCGTCGGTGGCGGGCAGGGTCTACGGCTACCCCACCGAGATGCAGACGTACGCGCTCTACTACAACAAACGGCTGCTGCGCGAGGCCGGCGTCGACGGCCCGCCGCGCACCTGGCCGGAGCTGGAGGAGACCGCCTACCGGACCGCCCGGCAGGACCGGTACGGCAACACGCTGGTCCAGGGATTCGGCCTGTCGACCTTCGACGACTCCACGACCGTCGGCCAGACCCTCGCCCTGCTCAACGCCGCCGGCGGACGGTTCGTCTCGGCCGACGGCAGGCGCACCGCCATCGACTCGCCGCCCGGCCGCGCCGTGTTCGACCTGGAGCGCCGCCTCGTCGACAGGGGCGCGAGCGCCCCCGGCGTCAACGTCTACCAGGCCTTCGCCTCCGGACAGGTGGCCATGGTGATCAGCGCCGGCTGGTGGACCGCAAACCTGAAGGCGCTGATGGGCGCGGCCTACCGCGACGTCGGCGTCGCTCCCGTGCCCCTTCCGGCGGCGGACGGCAGACGCGCCACGCTCTCCACCGGCTTCATGCTCGGCGTCAACACCGCCAGCCAACACCCTCGCGAGGCCTGGGAGTTCCTGCGCTGGCTCAACGCCGAGAAGGTGCGCGGCACGACCCGGATGAGCGCCCTGCAGGCGTCGGTCGGCTCCCTGACCGGCCGCGCCGACGACATGCGCACGCTCCTCGGCACCGGCGGCGACCCGAACCTGCACCCGTTCCTGGACGCCCTGGCGTATGCCGTACCCGAACCGAACGTGCCGGGCGCGCAGCAGGCCAAGTCGCTGCTGCGCAAGAACATCGAGGCCTTGTGGACCGGCCAGCAGACGGTCGACGAGGCCCTGCGCTCCACCCGCCGCCAGGTCGACCAGGAGGTGTCGCGGTCATGGTGAACGCCACCCTGGCACCGGAGCCGACCGAACCGGCGGCGCACGACAGGTCCGCCGCTCTCGGAGTCCGCGTCCATGGCCGTCGCCGGCGCCGCCAAGCGGTCGTCGCCTACCTCTTCCTGGCGCCGACGCTGCTGTTCTACGCCGTCTTCCTCGCCCTGCCGCTCGGCTTCGCGGTGCTGCTGTCGACGTCCCGCTGGGCCGGCTTCGACCTCGGCGACATCGACCCGGTCGGCCTGGACAACTTCGCCGGCCTGTTCGCCGGCGGCTCGACGTTCCTGACCCCGATCCTCACCAACACGCTGCTGTTCGCCCTCGGCACCGTGGCACTCGCACTCGCCGGCTCGGTACTCGTCGCCACCTGCATCGACAAGCTGAGGTTCCAGGGGCTGTGGCGCACCCTGTACTTCCTGCCGATCGTCACGACCGTCGTCGCCGTCGGCAACGTCTGGAAGTACATGTACCAGCCGGGCGGCCTCGTCAACGGCGTCCTCAACGCCGTCGGGCTCGGCTCGGTGGCGTTCCTCGAGGACCCGGACACCGCGCTGCCCGCGGTGGTGGTCGTCCAGGCCTGGGCCTCCGTCGGCTCGGCGATCCTCGTCCTGACCGCCGGGCTGAAGTCCATCCCCGAGTCGTACTACGAGGCCGCCGCGCTCGACGGCGCCAGGCCCGCGACCGTCTTCTGGCGGATCACGCTGCCGCTGCTGCGGCCCTCCCTGCTGTTCGTGTGCGTCACCCAGTTCCTCACCGGCCTCCAGTCCTTCGCGCTGATCATCGTGATGACCAAGGGCGGACCGGGCGACGCGACGAACGTGGCCGCGCTCGAGATGTACCGGCAGGCCTTCTCCTACGGAGACTGGGGCACCGCGAGCGCCGCCGCCTTCGTGCTGTTCGCGGTGGTCCTCGCGGTCACGCTGGTCCAGTTGTGGATCTTCCGGCGCAAGGGGGAGGACGCGTGATCCGGCGACGCTTCCCGTGGCTGTCGTATCTGCTGGTGGTCACCGGCGCGGTGCTCACGGTGGTGCCGTTCGCCGACATGCTGATGACGTCCTTCAAGGGTCCGGACGAGGCGGGCACGCTGCCCTACCGGTTCCTGCCGAAGGCGTTCGACCTGTCCAACTACCGGGCGGCGATCCACCAGCTCGATCTGCCGGTGCTCTTCCGCAACAGCGTCGTCGCGACGGCCATGATCACCGGCTCGGTGCTGCTCACGTCGTCGCTCGCGGGCTACGCGCTCGCCAAACTCCGCTTCCCCGGCCGGGACTTCGTCTTCCGGCTCGTGCTGTCGACGATGATGTTCCCGCCGTTCCTCTTCTTCATCCCGCACTTCCTGATCCTGGTGCACTGGCCGTTGGCGGGCGGAAACGACCTGCTCGGGCGCGGCGGCGCGGGTCTGACCCTCAGTATCGTGGCCCTTGCCATGCCGTTCCTCGTCAGCAGTTTCGGGATCTTCCTGACGCGCCAGTTCATGGTCTCCATCCCGGACGAGGTCCTGGAGGCCGCGCGCATCGACGGATGCGGCGAGTTCACCGTGTGGTGGCGGATCGTCGTCCCGCAGACCAAGCCGGTCCTGGTCACCCTCGGCCTGCTCACCTTCGTCGACGCCTGGAACGAGTACATCTGGGCCCTGCTCGTCTCCACCGCCAACCCGGACGTGATGACCCTGCCCGTCGGCATCCAGTTCCTCCAGGACTACGTCGACCCGACCCGCACGCTGCCCATCGTGATGGCCGGCCTGGTCCTGAGCGTCCTGCCGGTCCTTGTCCTCTTCCTGCTGTTGCAGAAGTACTACATCAGGGGCGTCATGCTCAGCGGCCTCAAGTGAGGGCCCCGCATCCCGAGCCGCGCCCGCCGAGCGTGTCACGACGTATCGATAGGTCGGGGAGCGCGGCGAAGCCGCGGCAAGCCCGCTCAGCCCGGGCCTGCGACGGCCGTTCCCGCAGGTCGGGACCGCGGAGAGTGTGGACTGCTCGAAGCGCGGGATGAGGCGGAAGCCCAGCGGGAGTCACGACCGCGGGGGCGAAGGCCGCCGGATGCGCCGCGGCAGAGTGCCGAACCCGCTTCTCACCTCCCTGCTCGACGGCCCTGCGCACGGCTACGAACTGATGGACCGTCTCGAGGCCTCCGGCGGCGGAACATGGCGGCCGAGCCCCGGTTCCGGGTAGCCGCTGCTGCAGTTGTTCGTGGACAGCGGCCTGGTCGAGGGGCGGGAGGCCCAGGGGCGCAAGGTCTTCGAGCTGACGGACGCCGGCCGCGAGCAGGCGCTGCAGCAGCGGGACGGCACCGCGGAGCCGGTGCCGTCCCTGGACGGGCACCACTCACCGCTGCGGAGGGAGATGGGAAGGGCTGAAGGCCGCCGCCCGCCAGGTGTCGGCCTCGGAAGCCGCCCCGCAGCAGCTGGAGGAGGCGATCGCCGCCGTCAGGCGGCCCGCCGGACGCTGTACCGGATCCTGATGGACCAGTGATCCGCCGGGCGCCACGCGGCGGTGTGCGAGGCCCGTCGGCGTGCCTCACGGACCTCGCACGCTCAAGGTCTCCCGGTCGGTACGGCCGGTCCCGGGGTCACAGGGACTGCTTCATGAGCCACTCCCGGATACCGGGGATCGAGTAGGCGATCTGCCAGGTCCCCGTGTGCGCGTTGAGCGCATCGGTCGTGGCCGTCACCGTCCCCGTGAGGAAGGTCGCGTAGTTGACCGGCGCCTTCTGCTTCTCCAGGGCGCGTACGTCCGCGGCGAACTGCGCGGCGTCGGAGCCCGCGTCCCACACCGCGGTGCCGACCTTGGTGCCCTCGGCCTCGATGACGGCGGTGATGGCGTTCTCGCCGACCCGGTGGAGGTGGCGGAGTCGCCGTGGATCGACTGGCGGGGAGGGGGGCCGGAGCACTGGGGCCCGGAGACGTGACGGTCGAGAAAGTCTGACCGGCAGGGCAGTCGAACCCCCTTCCGTACCCGTCTTTACGGGGGAACGAGGGAGGGCGCATTGAACGCCGACGAGGAACGCCAGTTCCGCGAGTTCGTGGCGGCGCGGTCGAGATCGCTGCTGCACACGGCCTACCTGCTGACCGGGGACTGGGAGCAGGGCCGGGACCTGCTCCAGACCGCGCTTGCCTCCACCGCTCGGCGTTGGTCGAAGCTGCGCGACCGGGAACAGCCGGAGATCTATGTCCGCCGGGCTCTCTACCACGCCCAGGTGGATCGCTTCCGGCTCCTCAGCTGGGGGCGGGAAACGGTCACGGACACCGTGCCGGACCAGCCGTCCGGGCAGGTCGCCGACTGGGCCGACACCGTGGTCCAGCGGCAGGACATCATGGCCGCGCTGCGGCGGCTGCCCAAGCGCCAGCGTGCGGTGATCGTCCTGCGCTACTTCGAGGACCGGCCGGACAACGAGATCGCCGCGATTCTGGGCGTTGCCCAGGGGACGGTCCGCAGCCAGACCCACAAGGCCCTCGCCTCTCTCCGCACCACCCTGGCCGAGGCAGGGCCGTCGGCCGCCTCCTCCTCCACCGCCGCCGGAAGGGGCGCCACCGCATGAACGACTCGACCGAACACCCGCTGCACGATGCCTTGCACGCCCATGTCCGGGAGAGCAGCAGTGACGCCGCCGGTGCCCATCTGGTCGGACTGGCCGACGGCGCGTTGCGGGTCGCCCGGCGGCGGCAGTGGCTGGCCCGCGCCGGCGTCGGCGTCGTCGCAGCCGCCGTGGTCGCCACCGCCTGGGTGGCCGTCGCGGACGGCGCGACCCCCCGCGCGCACGTGGTCCAGCCCGCCACAGGGGGCGGCACCGGGAAGGCGACCCCGGTCTCCCTCCTGCCGGTCACCTCGTCCGTGGAGCGCGCCTGCACCCAGGGCAGCGACGGCTACACCGTGCACGCGACCGCGACCCAACCGGCGTTCTGCGTCCACACCGACCGGGCCAAGGGCATGACCGACGTCCGCGTCACCTCCGCGAAGGCCGGGGAAAGCACCATCGACGGCACCTGGCAGGTCGAGGTGACCCTCAGCCCCGCCGACCGGACCCGTTTCGCCGCCCTCACCGGCTCCATCGCGGCGGCCCCGGTCCCGCGCAACGAATTCGCCATCGTCATCGACGGCAAGCTCTGGGGCAACCCCCACGTGACCTCCTCGATCACCGGCGGCCGCTTCGAAATCGTCGGGGCCTACGTCGGGGATCTCAGCAGCGCCACCGCCCACGATCTCGCCCACCGGCTGAATCCCAGGTGAGTGGTCGACTCCCGCTACGGCGTCGGCACGGCGAAAAGGCCCCCGCCTGCGGGAAATCCGCAGGCGGGGGCCTTGATACCTGCGCGAACACACCACTCCGGCGAAGATCGCCGCCGGGTTCGGCAGGAACTCTCTCCCACCGAAAAGACCCTCAACCGGGCAGTTGCCGCTGCACGAGCGCCCGTCGAGCGTGGCGTCGCCCGCCTGAAGTCCTGCGCATCTTCCGCCGGTCCCGATGCAGCCCGAATCGAATGACGTCAATCGCCAAGGCCATCCTTACGCTGAAGCGGCAACGCTGAAGAGGCTCAGGGAATGTTTATGAGAACCATATGAGTGGCGGAGAATTACACGGGCAGGACACGGACCGCACAGCCGAGGGCGTCGGACCGGCGGGTGCTCCGCGCCGCGTGGCCGGTTCGGTGCGTGCGACGCACCGTGGCGACGGAACCGTGCGTCGGCATGGGCGCACGGACTTTATGCTCGTGCGAAGCCGCGCGCCCCAGGGGGCGGACGCGTCGGCCTCGCATGTCGTCACAGTCGGTACAGGGGACCCGGTGCAAACACGATTCGCCGTGCTCGGACCCGTCCGGGCCTGGCGCGGCGACACGGAACTGGTGCTGGGGCCGCCCAAGGAGCGTGCGCTGCTCGCCTTGCTGCTGACCGAGGCGGGGCATCCGGTCTCGGTCCATGAGATCGTCGACGCGCTGTGGGGAGAGGACCCGCCGGACAGCGCCGTGAACGTCGTCCAGCGGCACATCGGAGCGCTGCGCCGGCTGCTCGAGCCCGGCCTCCCGGCCAGGGGCGAATCCCGCTGCCTGGTGCGGGGTTCGGGCGGCTACCGCCTCGAAGTCGACGCCGACTCCCTCGACCTGCTCCGCTTCCGGGCGCTGCGACGGCAGGCGGACCGAGCGGCGCAGGACGGGCAACCGGCCACCGCCACCGAGCTGTTGATCGAGGCACTGGCGCTGTGGCGCGGCCCCGCGGCCTCCGGCATCGCGGCCGAGGTACGGGCCCACCCGGCCTTCACCGCACTCGACGACGAGCATCTCGCCGCCGTCAAGGAGGCCGCCGAACTGGCCCTGGAAGCCGGTGGAGGCCTCGGCGCACGGGTCCTGGTGACGCTCCGGCAGGCCGCCGCCCAGCACCCCCTCGACGAAGGACTGCAGGCCAGACTGATCCTGATGCTCGCCGCCACCGGGCACCAGGCCGAAGCCCTGGACGTCCACCGGACCGTACGCACCCGCCTCGCCGACGAACTGGGCGTGCAACCGGGCCCCGAACTCCAGGCCGCCCAACAGCGCGTGCTCGGCCGTACCCACCCCAGCTCCGCGGGCACCGGACCGGCCGAGTCCGGCGAGGCCCCGGACCGGACGGCCGATGCCGCGGCGGTCCGGCCGGGAGCCGTCCCCACCGTGCGCCCCGCCCAACTCCCCGTGGACCTGGCCGCCTTCACCGGCCGGCGCGAGGAACTCGCCCGTGTCCAGGCACTGCTGCCCGCGACCGACGAACCGGCGTCGACGGTGGTGATCAGCGTCATCGGCGGCATGGCCGGCGTCGGCAAGACCACCTTCGCGGTGCACTGGGCGCACAGCGTCGCCGGCCGTTTCCCCGACGGGCAGCTCTACGTCAACCTGCGCGGCTTCCATCCCACCGGCTCGATCATGAGCGCTGCGGAGGCGATACGGTCCTTCCTCGACGCGTTCGGCATCCCAGCCCAGCGCATCCCTGCGGGGCTGGACGCGCAGGCCGCGCTGTACCGCAGCATCCTCGCGGACCGGCGCGTCCTCGTCGTTCTCGACAACGCGCGGGACACCGAGCAGGTCCGGCCCCTGCTGCCCGGTGCACCCGGCTGCATGGTCGTCGTCACCAGCCGCAACCAGCTCTACGGCCTGGTGGCCGGCGAGGGGGCGCACTCGCTGAGCCTGGACGTGCTCAGCGACGCCGACGCCCACGCGTTCCTGACCTGCCGGCTCGGTGCCGAACGGGTCGCGCGCGAACCCGCCGCCGTCGCGGAGATCATCGGCCTGTGCGGACGGCTCCCGTTGGCACTGGCCGTCGTCAGCGCCCGCGCGGTCGTGAACCCGACGTTTCCGCTCGCGTCCGTCGCCGCCGAACTGCACGAGAGCGAGGAGAGTCTCGACGCCTTCTCCGGAGAGGCCCCGGCCGCGGACGCGCGCAGCGCGTTCTCCTGGTCGTATCAGCTCCTCACGCCTGCGGCCGCCCGCGTGTTCCGCCTGCTCGCCCTGCATCCGGGTCTCGACTGCTCGCTCGCCGCCGCGGCCAGCCTGGCCGGGCAGCGGACCGGCGAGGTCCGGCCGCTGCTCGCGGAGTTGGCCCGCGCCCACCTGATCTCGGAGCCCGTGCCGGGCCGGTACGGCTGCCACGAGTTGCTGCGCGCCTATGCCGGTGAACTGGCCCCGACGCAGGACACGGTGCAGGAGCTGACCGCCGCGCGGCGCCGCATGCTCGACCACTACCTGCACGGCGTGCACGCGGCCGACAGCGTCCTCGCCCCCGCCCGGGAACGCATCCGGCTACGGCCCCACGCGAGCGGGGTGACCGTCCCGCGGCTGCCCGACCAGGCAGCCGCGGACCACTGGCTGGAGACCAACCGGTCCGTCCTGCTCGCGGTGATCGAACAGGACGCCCGGCACGGCAGCGGCGAACACAGCTGGCAGCTGGCCGCGACCCTGGAGCTGTACCTGGACCGCATCGGGCGCTGGGAGGAGCAACTCGGTGCGCAGACCACGGCCGTCGGGGCCGCCCAGCGCCTGGGCGACATACGCGGCCAGGCGTACGGGCACCGGGCGCTCGGCTTCGTCAGCGGCCGTTTCGAGCGGTGGGACGAGGCCGACGCGCACCTGTCGCGTGCCCTGGAACTCTTCGGCGAGACCGGCGACCGGGCCGGCCAGGGCAGGACCCACCGCTACGCCGCCTTCCTCGCCAACCGGCGCGGACGCCACGCGGCGGCCCTGGACCACTACGCCCGGGCCGGCGCCCTCTACGGCGAGACCGGACAGCGGGGCGTCCGGGCGACCATCGCCAACGAGGTCGGATGGACGTACATCCTGATGGGCAGGTACGAGGACGCCCTGGCGGAGTGCGGCCGGGCGCTCCAGGTCCACCGGGAGACGGGCGACCGCAACGGCGAGGCCGCCGCCTGGGACAGCCTCGGTTACGCCCACCACCACCTGGACCACCACGACCGCGCCCTCGACTGCTACCGGCACGCGCTGGAGCTGTACCGGGAGATCCGCGACCGCTATCTGGAGGCCGACACGCTGGTGCACATCGGCGACACCCACCGCGCGGCGCGGGACGACGCGCAGGCCGCGCTCGCCTGGCGCGAAGCGCTCGGCATCCTGGAGGAGATCGACCATCCGGAGGCCACGGACCTCCGCGAGCGGCTGAAGGACCTCGCCGCACCCGATCCGGCCCCACGTCAGTAAACCGTCAGAAGTCCTTCAGAGTTTAGGAAACGGGCCCTGCCTACGCTCCCTGCTCCGCTCCGTCCGGAGCGGGAGGTGCGTACCGCATTCCCGTCAGGAACTCGAAGATGACTACGACCACGCACGCGGCCGCTGCCTCGGCCGCGCGTCGCGACCAGTTGCTGCACACCATGGTGTCCGACCACGCCAAGGCACTGCTCGCCTACGCCGAGAAGCTGCTGAACGACCGTCACACGGCCGAGGACATCGTCCAGGAGACCCTCATCCGCGCCTGGCCGCACGCGGAACGCCTCTACAGCACCGAGGGATCGGTACGGGGCTGGCTCCTCAAGGTCACCCGCAACCTGGTCGTCGACCGGATGCGCAGTGCCACCGCGCGGCACGAGACCATCGGCGCGGACGACCGGGACGTGCCCCTGCCCGACCACTCCGGCGCCGTGCTGGCCGCGGTCGAGGCGGCCGACCTGCTGCGGCTGTTGTCCCCCGAGCACCGGGAGGTACTCCTGCACACCTACGTGTGCGGCCGGACGGCGCAGGAGACGGCCCGCTTCCTCGGCATACCCGCCGGAACCGTCAAGTCCCGGCGGCACTACGCCCTCAACACCCTGCGCGCCAGGACCGGTCAGGAGCTCAGGCCGGAACGGTGAGCCGCACATCCAGCACCGGGATGTCGACCTGGCCGTCCGCGTCGGTCCGCCAGCGCCAGTGCGCGCCGACGGCCTCGCCGCACACCAGACCGGTCCAGCCCGCGCCGCCCGGCCCGCACAGCGCGGCCAGTTCGGCGGCCGCCGCCTCGCCCGGTGTCCCGGCCACCACGACCAGGCCCCGCACCGGCCGGCGCGCGGCTCCGGCACGCACCGTCCCCTGCTCTTCGGCGGGCGCGACCGGAGCAGGCGCGTCGACCCGGGGCAGCTGCCGAAGCCCCGCCGGCACGGTCAGCGGCAGGGCACCGTCCGCCCCGCGCAGCACGGTCACCGGAGTCTCCGGGCGGGTGCGCGCGATCTCCGCCAGCACGTTCTGCACGACGTCCCGGGCCACGTTCTGATCACCGCTCACGCTGAGGACGCCGTCCAGCCGGCTGAGGTCCACGAACACCGGCTCGCCGTCGCCGTCCGTGCCCGCGCGCACCAGGCAGGCGGAGCCGACCGCGGTCTGTGCCGTCGTGGCGGTGTCCTCGCCGCGGGTCAGCCAGCCGGTGGCGGCCGCGGGGCGGCGCCAGCGGGTGCCGTCGATGTTCGTCCACGGGGCGTCGGCCGTGTCGGCGGCCGCCAGCCACACCGTCACGCCCGTGCCGTCGACGCGCAGCGCGTGCACCGGACGCTCCGGCCGCTGCGGGGTGGGCGCGAACTCGCCGAGGGTGCCGTAGGCGCGTCGTACCGCGTCCGCGTCGGTGGCGAACCGGCGGCCCGTCGCCTGGCGCCGCATCAGCCGGCGCCTGCGCCGCATCGGCTCGCCGAGCCGGCGTACGGCGCGCCGTACGGAGCCGTACGCGATCCGCACCTTGCGCCTGCCGACGATGCCGGCGGTGACCAGGGCGAGAAGGATCGTGCCGAGCACCGCCACGGCCGCGGCCAGCGGAAAGGTGAACGTCGTGGACTGCTGTGCGCCGGGCGGGGCCGTCTGCTGTCCGGACGCCGGGGGTGCGGTGGTCGCGCCCTGGTTCCCGGTGTCACGGGCCAGTTGGACGCCGGGCCCCGAGGCGTCCTGCGGAAGCCGCAGGATCCAGCCCGGGTGCAGTTGGTCGTCCGGGCTGTTCAGGGCCCCGCCGTCCTTCTGGGCCTGGCCGCGGTTGAGGCCGAAGATCTCGCCGGACCGCGAGACGTCGCCCAGCGTGGCGGCGGCGATCGACTGCAGGGTGGCGAGTTGCCCGCCGGACTGCGCCGGGTCGGGCACCACGAACACCTTGATCAGTTCGTCGTCGGACCCCGCCGCGTGCGCGGAGCCCGTCCCGCCCAGCGCCACGAGGCACGCCGCCAGCAGCGCCACCAGGGCACGCAGGAGTGTCCGTACCGCGGGGGTCGCCGGCCTGTGCCCCGATCCTCGGTCCGCGCTGCTGCTCATCGTGTCCACCCATGCCCTCCGTGGTTCCGTTGCACCGACTACACGGAGCCGCCCGGTGAAAACGTTCGAAGCGAACTCCGAAGCGAACTCCGGTGTGAACTTCGAAGCGAACTCCGGTGTGAACTTCGATGTGAACTTCCGGGCGGACTTCGGACCGAACTCGGTTTGAACCCTTCGCGACGCCGCCCCCGTGTACCTGGCGAACAGCACCAACAGGCACCGGACCGGGGGACCCCAATGGCACGTCGGCACGCGAGTCCCGAGGACTTCCAGCTCGTCGGCATGGACTCGGACCCGACGCCCGGCGACCCCGACCTGATCCAGGGCGTGATGCAGCGGTACCGGGACATCGGGGACGCCGCGGAGAAGGCGCTCAACGTCCTGAAGAAGGACGGGACGATCTCGCAGGGCCGCGGTTCGGCGATGGACCAGCTGAAGGAGAAGATCGGCGACGATCTCCCGGACAAGCTGACCAAGACCATGACCTCCTACCACGACGCGGCCCAGGCCTACAGCGACTACATGCCGCGACTGCGGGAGGCCCAGGACACCTTCGACCGGGCGGTGGACCAGGCGCGGACCGCCGCACCGCAGGCGAACCAGACGCCCAAGGAGCTGGGTGCGAACCCCACGGACGCGGAGAAGTCCGAGGCACGCAGGACCCAGGACGCCATCGACGCCGGCAAGTCGGAGCTGAACGCGGCCAAGAGCCTGGCGGAGCAGGCCAGATCGATGCGGGAGAGCGCGCAGCGCCAGTGTGCGGATGTACTGGACCGGGCGGCGCAGGAGGCGATTCCGGAGCGGAACATCTTCCAGAAGATCGCCGACTTCTTCAAGGACTTCCCGTTCGTCCAGATCCTGCTGGCCGCCCTCGTCGCCGTCGTGGCGGTGTTCTTCCCCGTGGTCGGCGCGCTGCTCGGCGGGGCGTTGTTCGTCTTCAACCAAGTCATCGCCAGTCAGACCGGAGGTATCAAGGCCGGTGACTTCGTCGTCGGTCTGCTCGGGATCGTCCCCGGCGGCTCCCTGCTGAAGCTCGGCGGCAGGGCCGTCGAGGCGATCGCTCCCGCCGCCGTGGCCGCCGTGAAGAACTCCGGGTTCATCGCCAGGAGCAGCGGGTCGCTCACCAAGATCGGGGAGTCCCTCACCACCAACAAGGTCGTGAGCGGTGTCCTCGCCAACCCCGTCGGCAAGGTGGGCGCGGAGATCACCGGCAACTTCCTGACCAACTCGGCGCTGGAGGCGGGGGCCAAGGCGGCCAACGGCGACAAGATCACGGCCGCGGGCGTGTTCGCGGGGGCCGCGGCCGGGGCGGTGGCCGGGGCCGCCTTCAAGGGAGGCATCGGCAGTATCGGAAAGAGGCGCGGGAACCCTCCGGTCGAGGAGGGCAAGGGCGGCCGGTTCGGCGACACCACGGAACCCGCGGCCGGGGACACCGTGGGCAAGCGGGCCGCCGACCAGGTCGGGGGCTTCGTCGAGGAGGGCGCCACCCTCGGGACGAAGATCGGCGTGGGCGTCGCCCAGGGCGGCGACCCCAACGAGGTCGCGGCCGGCGAGATCGCCAACTCCGCCCCGAAGCTCGGCGCCGGACCGGTCGGCAAGGCGGGCCTCGGGCGCGCGATCGACGGCCTCACGGACAAGATCCCCGTCAAGACCGGCCCCAGGCCCTCGACCGGTACGCCGAACACACCCCCCGCCGCCCCGCCGGCCGCACCGGCCCCGGCCAACACCCCGGCCGGCGCCCAGCCGACGACCCCGGCCCCGGTGAACACCCCGGCGGGGGCGCACCCGGCGACGCCCGCTCCGCTGGATCCGGCGAACGTGCCGATCCCGCCGTCGCCCACCAGCCCGCACCCCTCCACCCCGCCCCCGGTGGATCCGGCGAACGTACCGATCCCGCCGTCGCCCACCAGCCCGCACCCTTCCACCCCGCCCCCGGTGGAACCGGCGAACGTACCGCTGCCGCCCTCCCCGACCACCTCGCACGCCCCCGACGTGCCGTCGCCCGCTCCCACCGCCTCGGACGGTGGCAGCTCTCCGGGCCGCCCCGCGGTCCCCCCGATCAGCACCTCCGACTCGCAGTCGAACTCCGGCATCGAGCCGTCGTCCCCGTCGAGCGATGGCTTCGTCACCGCGCCGACGAGCCCCGCCGAAGGGCAGGACGGCGGCAACGGCCGCTAGCCGCCCCGCCGTCCGCGCACCCCGCACCCAGTCCTCCGTCCTCGAAGGGACGGATCGCACCAACCAACCAGCTAGGAGCTCTTCCATGCCCAACTACGCCGTCAACTCGGACACCACCGCCTCCACCTCGCAGGCCCTGCTCAACGACTTCTCCCAGCTCCAGGACAAGCTCAACGAGGTCAAGGGCAAGATCTCCAACCTGCTCGCCGACGGCTACAGCACGCCGGCCGCCCAGCAGAAGTTCTCGCCGTTCTTCGACGAGTTCGCGAAGGGCTTCGACCAGGTCAACCAGGGCCTCCAGGGGATCGGCCAGTACGTGAAGTCCGTCGGCGAGGCCTTCGACCAGACCGACAGCCAGCTCGGCTCCAACCTCTCCTGACCCACGGGGCCGGTCCGCCGCCACGGCGGGCGGTGCCGCACCCACCTCAACCCGAGCCTCCACACGAGAAGGACGATGAGCAGTGCGATTGACCGTCAGCGTGCGTGACCCGCAGGTCGAGGGGGTGTCCGCCACCGTCGCCGTGGAAACCGAACCGTCCGCGCAGACGGGCAGGTTCGCGGCCGAGCTGGCCCGGGCCGTCGGGTATGCCGGGGCGACGGCGGGGGAGCCGTCCCTCTACATCGGCTCGACCCTCGTCGACCCGGACACCACTCTCCAGGGCGCCGGTGTCCGGGACGGCATGGACCTCGGGCTCGGCGCTCCCCTTCCCCGGGAGCCCGAGCCCGAGGGCCGCACCGAGGTCCGACTGGCGTCGGGCCCGGGCGCCGGAACCGTCTTCCGGCTGGTCCCGGGCGACTACGACATCGGCAGCGGCCCCCTGTGCCGGATCCGCCTCCCCGAGGGTGCCCCGCCGCTCGCGGCCCGGATCCGGGTCCGCCTCGACGGGAGCGCCGAACTCCTCATGACGGACGGGGCGTTGCTCGACGGCAAGCCCGCCGAGGACCCCGGCCCGTGGCGGGAGGGCAGCCAACTGGCTGTGGGCGACACCCTCCTTGAGCTGACCTCGCGCTCGGCGGCCCGCGCTCCGCTGACCCCGGCCCAGGACGGGCTCGGCCTGGAGTTCAACCGGCCGCCGAGGTTCCTGCCGCCCGCCGCGGGCGCCAAGTTCCGGCTGCCCACCCCGCCGGTCAAGCCCGACAAGCGGCCCATCCCGCTGCTGCCGATCCTGCTGCTGCCGGCCGGCAGCGCCGCGATCGCCATCTTCGTCACCCACCGCTGGTCCTTCGTCTTCATCGCCCTGCTCTCCCCGATCGCCGCGCTGGTCACCCAGTTCGGCGGCCGCAAGCAGGCGATGCTCAAGTACCTGGAGAAGAAGGAGGAGTACGACCGGACACTGGCCCGGGTACGCGCGGACATCGACGCCGCCGTCCTTGAGGAGCAGCACAACCTGCGGCTGTCGCTGCCCGACCCGGCCACCCTGCTCCAGATGGCGGTGCAGCCCTCGGAACGGCTGTGGGAACGCCGTTGGCAGGACCCCGACTTCCTCACCGTACGCGTCGGCACCACCGACCTGCCCTCGTCGGTGAGCGTCGACGACCCCGAGCAGGACGAGCACCGGCGCTCCACCGTGCCGTGGCTCAACCAGGTGCCGGTCGCCGTGCCACTGCGCCGGGCCGGAGTCGCGGGCGTGGCGGGACCGGGCGCGACGCGGCTGGCCGGCTGGCTGGCCGCCCAGGCCGCCGCCCTGCACAGCCCGACCGACCTGCGCATCGTCGTCCTCGCCGGACCGGACGGCGAACGCGACTGGTCCTGGACCCGCTGGCTGCCCCACACCCAGGCCCAGGGCGAGGACGCCTACGCCCTGATCGGCTCGACCGCCGACTCCCTGGCCCGGCGCATCGGCGAACTCGGCCAGCTCGTGGCCTCCCGCACGGCCGCAGGCCCCGACGTCACCCGCGGCGGGGCCAACGGCTACCCCGATGTCCTCGTCGTCCTGGAACAGGCCCGCCGGGCCCGCTCGCTGCCCGGCGTGATCGCGCTGCTGCGCGACGGCCCGTCCGTGGGCGTCCACACGATCTGCATCGACCGCGAGGAACGGCTGCTGCCCGAGGAGTGCGGCGCCGTCGTCGTCACCGAACCGGGCGCCACCACGTGCCGGGTGCGCACCGGCTCCGGCGCCGCGCTGGAGAACGTCCGCAGCGACTCGCCGGAACCCGACTGGTACGAGCACTTCGCCCGCGCCCTGGCCCCGCTGCGCGGCGTCGGCGACAGCGACGAGAGCGCCCTGCCCGGCTCCGTACGCCTGCTGGACCTGCTGCACATCGAACCGCCCACCGCGGAGGCCGTGGTGGCCGGCTGGTCGCTGGGCGGCCGCAGCACCCGGGCCCTGCTCGGCGTCGGATACGACGGTGAGTTCGCCGTCGACCTGGTCCGCGACGGCCCCCACGCACTGATCGCCGGCACCACCGGCTCCGGCAAGTCCGAGCTGCTCCAGACCCTGGTCGCCACCCTCGCGGTGGTCAACCGGCCCGACGAGATGACGTTCGTGCTCGTCGACTACAAGGGCGGCAGCGCCTTCGCCGAATGCGCCGACCTGCCGCACACCGTCGGCCTGGTCACCGACCTCGACACCCGCCTCGTGGAGCGGGCACTGGTCTCCCTCGGCGCCGAACTGCGCCGCCGCGAGACCCAGTTGGCGCAGGCCGGCGCCAAGGACATCGAGGACTACCTCGACAAGCGCGCCCGCGGCGGCAACGTACTGCCCCCGCTGCCCCGACTGCTGCTGGTCATCGACGAGTTCGCGTCCATGGTGCGGGAACTGCCCGAGTTCATCTCCGGTCTGGTGAACATCGCGCAGCGCGGCCGCTCGCTCGGCATCCACCTGGTGCTGGCGACCCAGCGTCCCGGCGGCGCGGTCACGCCGGACATCCGCGCCAACACCAACCTGCGGATCGCGCTGCGCACCACCGACACCAGCGAGAGCCGCGACATCATCGACGCCCCCGACTCCGGGGACATCTCGCCCGCCAACCCGGGCCGCGCGTACGCCCGGCTCGGTCCTTCGGCCCTGCTGCCGTTCCAGTCGGGCCGCGTCGGCGGCCGGCGCCCCGGCGGTCAGGCCGCCGTGGGGACCGAGGTGTCCGTCCGCGCGGAGACGGTGATCTGGCAGAACCTCGGCGGCCCGCTGCCGGCCACCCGCTCCCGGGGCGGCTCGGGAGCGGCACAGACCGAGGCCGTCACCGACCTGGCCGTCCTCGCCGGAGCCGTCGCCCAGGCGGCCCGGCTCGCGGAGGTACCGCGCCAGCCCAGCCCCTGGCTGCCGCCGCTGCCCGCCCTGCTCCCGTGGACCCCGCCGCCCGCGCCCAAGCCCACCGCCGAGCGGGAGGCGGCCCTGCCCGCCGTGGAGTACGGCGTGGTCGACCTGCCCGCCCAGCAGACCCGCGTCCCCCTGGTCCTCGACCTCGACCGGGCCGGCCATCTGCACATCGTCGGCTCGCCCCGCAGCGGACGCTCCCAGACGCTGCGCACCCTGGCCGCCGCCCTCGCCCAGGCCCACGGCGCCGACGACGTCCACCTGTACGGCATCGACTGCGGCAACGGCGCGCTCAACGCCCTGACGGCGCTGCCGCACTGCGGTGCCGTCGTCGACCGCAACCAGACCGAGCGCCTCGGCCGCCTCCTGGACCGCCTCGGCGCCGAACTCACCGCCCGCCAGAGCATCCTGGGCGCACGGGGCACGGCCGACCTGACCGAACTGCGCAGGGCCCAGGCCGCCGAGGAACGGCTCGCCCACATCGTGCTGATGGTCGACCGGTTCGAGGTCTTCGAGCGCGAGTTCACCCAGTACGACAACGGCAGCTACATGGAGCGCATGATCCGGCTGCTGCGCGACGGCGCGGGCGTCGGCATCCACGTGGTGCTCGCCGGTGACCGGGTGCTGGGCAGCAGCCGGTTCTCCGGAACCACCGAGGACAAGATCGTCCTCAGGCTCAACGACCGCCAGGACTACTCCAGCGTGGGCATCCCCTCCAAGTCCGCGCCGACCGACCCCGCACCGGGGCGCGGCATCCGCACCCAGGACCTCAGCGAGGCGCAGATCGCGGTGCTCGGCGAGGACCTGTCCGGCACCGCACAGGCCGAGATCCTGGTCACCCTCGGCCGGGAGCTGACCGAACGCGAGTCCCCGGTCCCCGCCGCGCGCCGCCCGATCCGCCTCGACGTGCTCCCCGACCAGATCACGTACGCCGAGGCCCTCGCCCTGCACACCCGGGGCGGTCCCATGCGGCCCCTGGTGGCCGTCGGCGGCGACACGCTCACCTCGCTCTCCCCGGACCTGGCGGACGTGCCCACGTTCGTCATCGCCGGGCCGCCGCGCACCGGCCGCAGCACCGCCCTGCTCACGGCGGCGGAGTCCCTGCTGGCCGCCGGTGCCGGCCTCATCGTGCTGGCACCCCGGCGCTCGCCGCTGCGGCAGCTGCGGGGACGGCCCGGCGTGGCCGCGCTCATCACCGACGCCGAGGTGACGGCACAGGAGTTCCGGCAGGCGCTCGGCAATGTGCCGGAGGAGCAGGGCGTGATCGTCGTGGACGACGCCGAACTGTTCATGGGCGCCGAGATCGACCCCGACCTCGCGCTGCTCGCCCGCGGCGGCGCCGGCACCGGCTGGGGCGTGCTCGCGGCCGGCAACGCGGAGTCGCTGGCGCTGAGCCTGGCCGGCTGGATGGGCCAGGTGAAGCGGAACCGCACCGGCATGCTGCTCTCCCCGCAGGGGCTGAGTGACGGCGAGGTCATCGGAGTGAAGCTGACCCGGGGCGTCGTAGGACAGGCGCCGCAGCCGGGCCGGGGTCTGCTGCACCTGGGCGACGGAACGCTGCGGACGGTCCAGGTCCCGTTCCTGGAGGCGCTCACAGCGGACCTGTGAAGCCGGGAGGCGCGCCCCCACTTCCCCCTTGGGGCGCGCCTCCCCCCACCCGCAGGCCCGGACGCCCTTCGCTTGCGCCCGTAGACGTGAAAGATCCTGTGCTCCGCGCCGACGCGGCTCCGAGACCGATCCGTCTCACCGCAGACGGCCGTGAGCAGCTGACCTTCGTCCCGGGCGACGTCGCTCTGCCGCCGTTTCCGCGCCGGGTGATGACCGAGACCGCGCTGAGATCGGTGGGAAGCCTGCTGAGGCGCCTGCACGACGCCAGCGCGGCCATCGCGGTCGACGCATGCGCTGAGTGGCCCCGATCCCTGGCCGACCCGGCGGGAGGGACGATGCCGTGCCACTACGACGTGTGCCCGGGGCCGGCCGCCCATGGGAACAGGCGCTGATCTTGTTCTTCGACCTCTTGGCCGGTCATCCCAACAGGGCAGCCGTGAACATCTCGTGGTGAGCCGCCGGCCACCGCTGGATGCGGTCCCAGCGCTGCCAGCCACCATGCTCGGACAGCGCCTGGGTGTAGCCGGGGTCGCCGTCGCCCACTCGGCCGGCGACGAAGGCCCGGCAGGATGCGGTGGCCTGCTCGATGACGCCGGACAGTTCAGCGCGCTCCTGCGGGGAGTGGCCGTAGCCGCCGGCGAGGATCCGCAGCCGCGCCGGGGCGTCCAGCCCGGTGGGACAGAGAACCGCCGCGGACGTGGGATCGAGCATGGGTATCCAGTAGCGGGCGGTCATGGCGACGTCCCACACGGCCCGGCCGGGGGCCGCCAGGTCGAAATCGATCAGGGCTGTGGCAGGGTCGGTGCGGAAGGCGACGTTTTCCAGCTACTCCTGCCACCACCGCTTCACTGGAGTCAGAACCCACCTCCCGTGGCCTCACGGCTTCCTTGTACGAATGCGGCTTTCCTCGGGAAGGACATGATGAAGCTGCTCCTCACCGACTCCGGCGTCAAGAACGCGAGCATCCAGGATGCGCTGGTCGACCTCCTGGGCAAGCCGGTCGCCGAGTCCAGCGCCCTGTGCATTCCCACCGCGGGGTACGGGGCCCCCGACGCCGATCCGGTCGGGCCGTGGCGATTCATCAGCGGGCGGTCCCCCAGTCCCATGACCGGGCTGGGCTGGAAGTCGGTGGGCGTGCTGGAGCTCACCGCGCTGCCCAGCATCGAGAAGGCGCACTGGGTCTCCTGGGTCAGGGAAGCCGACGTGCTGCTGGTCAATGGCGGTGACGCGCTGTATCTGAGCCACTGGATGCGGGAATCCGGGCTGGCTGAACTCATGCCGTCGCTGCCCGACACGGTCTACGTGGGAGTCAGCGCCGGGAGCATGGTGATGACCCCCCGCATCGGGGAGGACTTCGTGGGCTGGAAGCCGCCCACCGGCGGCGACAGTGCGCTGGGCCTGGTCGACTTTTCGATCTTCCCGCACCTGGATCATCCGTCCTGCCCGGAAAACACCATGGCCGCGGCAGAGCGATGGGCGGCCGAGATCGGGGGCCCGGCGTACGCGATCGACGAGCAGACCGCCATCAAGGTGACCGACGGCGCCGTGGAAGTGGTCTCCGAGGGCCACTGGAAGGTGTTCTAGACGTCATCTCATGTGATCGCTCCGCGGTGGCGAATGAGGATGACGTCAGCAACCGGCTCCGCCCTGACGCTCCCCCCACCAGCGCGGAGCGTCTGTTCCGCCACGTCCACGGCCGCAGCGGACGCTCCTCGGACACCCGAGGCCGGCCACTCGTTCCGCGCCGCGAGCATCATCGAGCGCGACCGCCCCGGAGGCTGAAAGACAGGCTCAGGCGGCGACGCCGTCGCTCCCGTCGTCGTCCGGGAGAACCTGGACGCCGTCGTCCGTCACGAAGCGGAACGTGCTCGTGATGGCGTCGAAAAGGTCGTACACCTCAGTCTTCAACGGCAGGTTGGGGCTGGCGAGGGTGACCACGAGGAAGTCCTCGGTGCTGCCGGGTACCGGCATCATCGTGTGCATCGTCAGCAGCTTGACGTCGATGTCCCCGGTCAGCCGGGTCACCTCGGTGCCGGTGACCCGGGCGACCGTGCCCACGTGGGGCACCTTCGCCGAGGCGATGACCCGGTCCTTCGGTGCCGCACCGGTCGCCGAGGAGACCCCGAGCCGCGTGGACAGCACGGGCAACGTGAGCTCCTCGCCCTTGGGCGTGTTGACGGCGAAGACCATGCCGTACGCCATGAACAGGCCCTCGGTGTACATCGTCGCCGTGCCCGCTGCCAGCAGCGCCCCGTAGCGGCGGGCCGCCCGGGTCACCTCCCGGCCCTGCCGGAACATGTCGTTGATCCGCGCCTTCTCGCGTGGGTCGTCGGTCGCGGCGAGGGCCTGGGCGCGGGTCCTGGCGAGTTCCTCGCCGCTCAGGTCCACCTGCTGCCACTGGTCCGGTATGTCCAGCAGAAATCGTTGTGCCGTGCTCATCGGTCAGCCGTCGCCTTCGGGGGAAGTGGGGGACAAGTCGGGGGATCCGCCGGGGAGTTCACCGGCCGCTGCCGTCGTCGAGGTTCGACACCGCGTCCTGGTCGGTCTTCTCGAAGGAGTCCAGGATGTTGCCGATGGCGTCCCGGATGCCCTGCACCTGCTTCTGCAACTGGTGCTTGCCGTCCTCCCACCTGTTCTCGAAGTTCTGTGCGGAGCCGTGGGAGAGCTCGGGCCCGAACGCGGCATCGAAGTCGAACGTGTGGTGTCCGATGTCGATGAAGTCGTGCACGAAGCCCAGCATGTCCTGGGCCTCCTTGAGTTCGCTCCCGGGGATGTTGACGTCCGACGCCACTGCGGGCCCCCGTTCCTGTGCGGTGAGGATTCGTCTCTGCGGGGAACACGAGGCCGACGGTGCAAAACGTTCACCCGTCGCGGACGGTCCGAGTGGCCCCGAGGCCCCGCGCGGCGCGGGTGGCATTGAACCCTCGCCGGTGCCCGTCTCGTGTAGCAGGCATGACCTCGCTCCTCACCCGGCCGCCGTCCCACGGCGGTGCGGCACGCCGTGCCGTCGTCGCATCCGCTCTCGCCCTCTGCGCGGCGGCGAGCCTCACGGCCTGCGGCAAGACGATCTCCATCGGCGACAGCTCGTCCCCGGCCACCTCGTCCACCCCGTCGCCGTCCCCCTCCGCCTCGTCCACCTCCACGACGCCGGCCCAGGGCTCGGGCAACTCGGCGCTGCAGGTGGTCGACTCCACCGCGCAGGACGCCGGCCTCAGCGGCACCGGCGGGACCGTGGTCGGAGCGGCCGTGCAGGAAGCGCCGCCCAAGTGGGTGCAGTTGTCCGCGGTGACCTCGGCGCCGCTGTCCGCCGCGCACCTCATCAACATCAACCAGGCGGCGCTGTACCGCTTCGACGACGACACCGCCGACCCGCCGACGTCGTCCTGCACCGGTGCCTGCGCGGTGAAGTGGCCGCCCGTGACCATCCAGGAGGGCGGCAACGTCTACCTGGCCGGCGTGAACCCCAAGGAGGTCGGGGCCATCCGCCGCCCGGACGGCCAGGTCCAGATCACCGTCGGCGGCCGGCCCGTCTACCGCTTCTCGGGCGACAGCAAGCCGGGCGACCTGAACGGCCAGGGGCTCGACGGCAAGTGGTTCGCGGTCGGCCCGACCGGTGAGAAGGCGGCACAGTAACGGGCGCAACGGTGCGGCCACGGCGGTAGGCCGTGCGGGTGAGACGGCCGTACGACGGTGATCACGAGCGATCCGGACGCCGCCGCACGACAGCGACCGTCACAGGCCGCGCCACACGTTGTCGAACGCCGCGTCCTCGATCTCCCTCCGCTGGCGCACGGCGGCCAGTTCCGTCACGGCGTCGTCCACGGCGGCCACCACCGTCACGATCGCGTCGGAGACCGCACTCGCGAGGTCCTTGGCCGCCTCGTCCCGGATCCCCACCGCGGCCGCGAGGGCGGCGAGCACGGGTTCGCCGGACGCCCAGCGCTCGTGCGCCCGCCCGCGCTCGGGCGAGTCGGCGGGCTCGGTCCGCCCTGTCGGCAGCGGCAGCCAGCGCCTCCGCTGCTGGGCGACGGTCCCGTCCGCCTCCAGGGCGTCCAGATAGGCGGCGCCCAGGCCGCGCCCCCGCCGCCACAGCCAGTCCTCGACCGACTCGTACGGCGTCTCCCGCCGCAGCGCCGCCACCGCCGCGTCGAGGAGCCGGTCACCCGTCCCGCCCGCCGCCGCGGGCACGATGAACTCGCCGTCGAGCGTGACCGCCCCGGCGTCGATGAGATCGACCAGTTCGGCTCCCGCGAGCGCCAGCGAGAGGTCACCCTGCTCGACGGGCCGCGCGGCGGCGTCGTACACGGTGACGAGGAACAGGTCCCGGGGTGTGGTCATGTCGGACTCCCCAACAGAGACGACGGAGGCGCCAGAGGTATCTGAGCACCAGGGCTATCAGGCGTACCAGACGTATCAGAGACAACGGTCGCGCCGGTGAATACGATGCCCGGGTCGGGCGCCCGGCAGTCTCCCGCCCTCGGGCCGGACCGGTCGTCCCTGCCGCCCGGCCGGCGCGGGGACGCTGCCGCCCGTGCCGTACCACCACCTTGTGCCGTCGGCGGGCGAGGCGCAGCACGGCGTGAGCGCGCCGGGCCCCGGAGCGCCGATCGGCAGCGCCGGTGCGGCCGCCGCACGCGCGATAGGCTGCTGCGCGATCAGAAGGGTGACTCCGACCGGAGGTGGGTGGGCATGACAGCGCACGTCGAGCCGTCGTCCGCCGTCGGCGCGAGCGGCCGGGACAGCCGGCTTGGGCCGCTGATCATCACCCTCTTCGCGCTGTACGCGCGCGGCGAGCACAACTGGCTCTCCGTCGCCTCCGTGATACGCCTGATGGCCGACCTCGGCGTGGAGGGGCAGGCCGTACGCTCGGCGGTCTCCCGGCTGAAACGGCGCGGGGTGCTGCGCGGCGAGCGCCACGAGGGCGCCGCCGGGTACGCCGTGTCCGACGCCACGCTGGAGGTGCTGGAAGACGGCGACGTGCGCATCTTCGAACGGAACCGGGCCGCGGCCGGCGACGGCTGGCTCGTCGTCGTGTTCTCCGTGCCCGAGTCCGAACGCGACAAGCGCCACGCCCTGCGCACCGCCCTGATCCGCCTGGGCTTCGGCACCGCGGCCCCCGGCGTGTGGGTCGCGCCCGGCATCCTGGCCGAGGAGACCCGCCGCACCCTGCGACGCCTCGGACTGACGCCGTACGTGGACATCTTCACCGGCGACCACTTCGCCTTCGGCGACCTGTCGGCGAAGGTCCGCGAGTGGTGGGACCTCGACGAGCTCACCGCGCTCTACGCGGACTTCCTGGAGCGGTACCGGCCGGTGCGCGAGCGCGCGGCGGCGGGCGCGATACCGGCCCGGGAGGCGTTCGGCATCTATCTGCCGATGCTCACCGAGTGGCGCAGGCTCCCGTACCGCGACCCCGGGCTGCCGCTGTCCCTGCTGCCGCCGGGCTGGATGGGGGAAACCGCCGGCGCGCTCTTCGAGGAACTCGACAAAACCCTCCGGGAGCCCGCCCGCGCACACGCCCTGGCGGTCATACAGACCCGCTAGGGCAGCTGCCGCACCCGGCACCGGGACCCGGAGTTCCGCCCAGGGCCTACGGCCTGACCAGCCGTTCCTCCGGGATCACCGCGACGCCGAGGACCTCGATCACCGCCTCCGGCTGCCACAGCGCGGTGCAGCCGATGCCCGCCATCGCCGGGTACACCGGCCCCGCCAGCTCCCGCCACACCTTGCCGATCTCCTTGCCGTGGGCCTGGTAGTCGGGGATGTCGGTGAGGTAGATCGTCACGCTGACCAGGTCCTGCGGCTCGCCCCCGGCCGCCCGCAGCGTGGTCAGCACATTGCCGAACGCCTGACGGAACTGCTCGACGATCCCGCCCGGGACGATCTTCATGTCGGCGTCGAGAGCGGTCTGGCCGCCCAGGTAGAGCGTGTTCCCGGCGAGCGTTCCGTGCGAGTAGCCGCTCGGGGCGGGCAGAGCGGGCGGGTTCACGGCGACGGGAGTCATCAGGCCTCCGGTTCGGTGGTGTCCGGCTCCGGCCGCACGGCCGGTCGTATTGACAATAAATGACGACCGTGAAAAATACGAGATAGAGCGCGCGGTCCGGTTCCGGACCCCGGCGAGCCCACGGAAACGGAGTCGATTCCATGGAGCCTGACCTCGGCAAGTACCGGCTCGAGGGCGACAACGCGATGTACCGGCTGCCCAGCGGCATCGTCGCCCCGGTCGTGACACGGGCCGGCCAGGAGGACGTCAACACCGCGGATTCGGGCGGCGCCGTCCGTGTGTCGGGCGTCAGCGCCCGGCACACCCCGGCACGCCGCCTGTGGTACGGCAAGGTCAGCAACGAGCCCGGCTACCGTTCGGTCTCCCACCACCACGGCGAGGCCGAGACCGGCGGGTATGTCCTGTCCGGCCGGGCCCGGATCTACTTCGGCGAGAAGTTCGAGGACTACCTCGACATGGAGGAGGGCGACTGGGTCTTCGTCCCGCCGTTCATGCCGCACGTGGAATGCAACCTGTCCCGGACCAAACCGCTGGTGTGGATGACCACCCGGACCCCGGAGAACATCGTGGTGAACCTGCCCGACGTGGCCGACACCGACCTGCGCGACTGGCTGAACCGGTGACCGCCGCCCCGACCGGCCCGGCCGGCCAGGCCACCCCGACCTCCGCGATCGTCACCGCGGCCCTCACCCTCAAGCCCGCGCCGCCCGAGCGCTTCGACCTCGCCTTCACCGCCACCACCCAGCCCTGCCCCTGGCCCAAGGCCTACGGCGGCGACCTCGTCGCCCAGGCCGCCGCCGCGGCGATGCGCTCGGTGACCGACGGCAAGACGCTCCACTCCATGCACAGCTACTTCCTGCGCCCGGCCGACATCGGCGCCGAGATCCGCTACGAGGTCGAGGTGGTGCGCGACGGCCGCGGCTACAGCACCCGCCAGGTGCGCGGCTACCAGAACGGCAAGGTCCTGTACGTCTGCCTCGCCAACTTCGCGGCGGGGGAGCCCGGTTCGTCCTTCCACGCCGACTTCTCAGCGGACGTACCCGACCCCGGGTCGCTGCCGAGTACGGCGGAGTATCTCGCCGGGCGCACCGGCGGCACCATGACCGACGGCTCCAAGGCCTACTGGAGCGGCGGCCGCGGCTTCGACATGCGCCATGTGCCCGGTCCCGTCTACCTCACCGTCGACGGCGAACGACTGCCCCACCAGGCCGTCTGGGTACGGCCGTTCGACGCGCTCCGTCCCGTCGAGGGACTCACCGACGCCCAGCGCGACCTCGCCGCCCTCGCCTACGTCTGCGACTACACCATCCTCGAACCCGTCCTGCGCGTCCTCGACCTCGCCTGGGCCGACCCCGGCCTGGTCACCGCCAGCCTCGACCACGCCATGTGGTTCCACCGCCCCGCACCGGTCGGCGACTGGCTGCTCTACGCCCAGGAAGCGGTGGCCGCCGACGCGGGCCGCGGACTGGGCAGCGGCCGCTTCTTCACCCGCGACCACCGCCACCTGGCCACCGTGGTCCAGGAGGGCATGATCCGTCCCGCCTGAGCCGCCCGCCGCACACCACCGGCGGGCTCCCGGAAGGAACCCCGCGTTGGCTCTTCCGCTCTCACCCACCTCGCATCTGGACACCTTCGCCAGGGACCACCTGCCGCCCGCCGAACAGTGGCCCACCATCGAGTTCACCACCCCCGAACTGGCCTATCCGTCGCGCCTCAACGCGGCCGGTGAACTCATCGACGCGGCCGTCGAACGCCACGGCCCCGACCGACCCGCCCTGCGCACCCCGGCCGGGGAACTGTGGACGTACGGCGAACTGCGCACCCGCGCCAACCAGGTCGCCCAGGTGCTCACCGCGGACCTGGACCTGGTGCCGGGGCAGCGCGTCCTGCTGCGCGCGCCCAACACCCCCTGGACGGTGGCCTGCTGGCTCGGTGTCCTGAAGGCCGGCGGGGTGGTGGTCACCACGATGGCCGCGCTGCGCGCCCGGGAGATCCTCCCGATCGCCGAGCGCACCCGGCCCGCGCTCGCCCTCGTGGACCACCGCTTCACCGACGAGGTCCGCGGCGCACTGCCCGGCCTGACGGTGGTCGAGTACGGCGGGACCGGCGACGGCGACCTGGTGGCCCGGTGCGCCGTGAAATCCGGCGAGTTCACGAACGTCGACACCGCCGCCGACGACGTGGCGCTCCTCGGTCCGACCTCGGGCAGCACCGGAGTCCCGAAGATCACCATGCACTTCCACCGGGACATCCTGTCCATCGACAACACCTTCGGACGGCACGTGCTGCGGTTGCGGCCGGACGACCTGGTCGCCTGCACCGCGCCGTTCGCCTTCACCTTCGGCCTCGGCATGCTCGTCGTCTTCCCGCTGCGGGCCGGCGCCTGCGCCCTGCTCACGGAGACGGCGACGCCGCCGCAGCTCGCCGACCTCGTCGAGAAACACGGCGTCACCGTCCTCGCCACCGCACCCACCGCCTACAAGGCGATCGTCCGCGACGGCAGGGAAGGCCAGCTGAGCCGACTGCGGACCGGGGTGTCCGCCGGTGAGCACATACCCCTCACCACCTGGGAGGAACTGCGCGACCGCATCGGGCTGAAGGTCATCGACGGCATCGGCGCGACCGAACTGCTGCACATCTTCATCTCGGCCGCCGGCGACGACATCAGGCCCGGCGCCACGGGCCGCCCGGTGCCCGGTTACCGGGCGACGATCCTCGGTCTCGACGGCGAGGAGCTCGGCCCGGGGGAGCCGGGGCGGCTCGGCGTCATCGGCCCGGTGGGCTGCCGCTATCTCGACGACAAACGGCAGCAGGACTACGTCGTGGGCGGCTGGAACGTGACCGGCGACATCTTCCACCGCGACGAGGACGGCTACTTCCACTACCACGCGCGCAGCGACAACATGATCGTCTCCTCCGGGTACAACATCGGCGGACCCGAGGTGGAGGCGGCCGTCGACACCCACCCGGACGTCGTCGAGTCGGCGGTGGTCGCCCGGCCCGACCCGGAGCGCGGCTCGGTCGTGTGCGCCTTCGTCGTGCTGCGCGAGGGCGTCGCCGGGGACGCGGCGAAGGCCAAGGAGATCCAGGACCACGTCAAGCAGGTCCTGGCGCCCTACAAGTACCCGCGGGACGTGCGCTTCCGCGACACCCTGCCGCGCAACACCAGCGGCAAGCTCCAGCGGTTCGCGCTCCGCAGGATCATCGACCAAGAGCAGGCCATCGAAGAAGAGCGGGCCATCGAAGAAGAGCGGGCCGCCGAGCCGGTCGCCGAGCAGTGAGAGGAACTCCGGTGAAAATCGCGATCATCGGCGGTGGCCCGGGCGGGCTCTACCTCGCGGCATTGATGAAGCAGCTGGACCCCGCCCACGAGATCACCGTCTGGGAACGCAATGCCCCCGACGACACCTTCGGCTTCGGCGTGGTCTTCTCCGACGAGACGCTCGGCGGCATCGAGAACGCCGACACCGTCTTCGCCGAGGCCATGGCCCGCCGCTTCGCCCGCTGGACGGACATCGACATCCACTACCGGGGCGAGAGTCACACCGTCGGCGGCCAGGGGTTCGCCGCGATGAGCCGCAAGGAACTCCTGCGCCTCCTCCAGGAGCGCTGCCACGACCTGGGCGTCACCCTGCACTTCCGCACCCCCGCACCGGAGGCCGCCGAGCTGCGCGCCGCGTACGACCTCGTCGTCGGCGCGGACGGCGTCAACTCGGGTGTGCGCACGGCCCATGCGGACGCCTTCGGCCCCTCCCTCGACCGGCGGCACAGCAAGTACATGTGGCTGGGCACGGACCGGGTCTTCGAGGCCTTCCAGTTCTTCGTCAAGGAGACGGAGTGGGGGGTCGTACAGGTCCACGGCTACCCCTACTCGGACGCCGGCTCGACGTTCATCGTGGAGATGCACGAGGACGTCTGGCGCCGGGCGGGCTTCGACGCCACCGAGGACACGGTGTTCGCGCCGGGCGCCTCCGACGAGCAGGCGGTGGCCCGGGTCCGTGAGCTGTTCGCCGCGGAACTCGACGGGCACCAGGTGTTCGCGAACAACTCCAAGTGGCTCAACTTCACGACGGTGCGCAACGAGCGGTGGCATCACGAGAACCTGGTCCTGATCGGCGACGCCGCGCACACCGCCCACTTCTCCATCGGCTCCGGCACCAAACTGGCCATGGAGGACGCCCTCGCGCTCGCTGCCTGCCTGCACGAACACCCGGACACGGAAAGCGCGTTGAGTGCGTACGAGAGGGAGCGGCGCCCGGTGGTGGAGTCCACCCAGCGGGCCGCGCAGGCCTCGCTGGAGTGGTTCGAGAACATCGGTATGTACGCCCGCCAGGAACCCACCCAGTTCTGCTTCAACCTCCTCACCCGCTCCCGCCGCATCACCTACGACAACCTGCGCACCCGCGACGCCGAGTTCGCCGACCGCGTCGACACCGCCTTCGCCGCGGCGCAGGGCCTGAGCGGCCGGGCTCCCGCCATGTTCCAGCCGTTCCGCATCGGCGGACTGGAGCTCAAGAACCGGGTGATCGTCTCCCCGATGGACATGTACTCCGCCGTCGACGGGGTTCCGGGGGACTTCCACCTCGTCCACCTCGGCTCGAAGGCCATGGGCGGGGCCGGCCTGGTGATGACCGAGATGGTCTGCGTCTCGCCCGAGGGCCGGATCACCCCCGGCTGCACCGGCCTGTGGAACGACGCGCAACGCGACTCCTGGAGCCGCGTCGTGGAGTTCGTGCACACGAACAGCACCGCCCGCATCGGCCTCCAGCTCGGCCACTCCGGCCGCAAGGGCTCGACCCGCCGGATGTGGGAGGGCATGGACGACCCGCTCCCGGACGGCAACTGGGAGACCGTCGGCCCCTCCCCGCTGCCGTACGGCCCCGGCTCACCCGCACCCCGCGAACTCACCCGCACCGACCTGGACCGGATCAAGACCGAGTTCACGGCTGCGGCCCGGCGCGGTGCGGACGCCGGCTTCGACCTCCTCGAACTCCACTGCGCCCACGGCTACCTGCTCTCCTCGTTCCTCTCGCCGGTCGCCAACCACCGCACCGACGCGTACGGCGGGCCGCTGGAGAACCGGCTGCGCTACCCCCTGGAGGTCTTCGACGCCGTCCGCGCCGTCTGGCCCGCCGACCGCCCTGTGATCGTGCGGATCTCCGCCACCGACTGGATGCCGGACGGCAACACCGAGCACGACGCCGTCGAGATCGCCCGTGCCTTCGTCGCCCACGGCGCGGCCGGCGTCGACGTCTCCACCGGCCAGGTCACCAAGGACGAGAAGCCCGCCTACGGCCGCTCCTACCAGACGCCCTTCGCCGACCGCATCCGGCACGAGGTCGCCGCCGCCACCGGGGCGGCCGTCATCGCCGTCGGCGCCATCGCCTCCTACGACGACGTGAACTCCATCCTCCTCGCCGGCCGCGCCGACCTGTGCGCCCTCGGCCGTACCCACCTGTACGACCCGCACTGGACGCTGCACGCGGCCGCCGAGCAGGAGTACACGGGAGCGGCCGCCGACTGGCCCGTGCAGTTCCAGGCCGGCCGCCGCAAGCCGCCCACCGCACGCACCGACGCCGTACGCCCCCGCCTGTCGCTGCTGCGGGCCGGGCAGCCGGGGGAGAGCGTCCATCTGCGGTGGAAGCCCGCGGGGGAGGAGCTGCCGGCGGTGCGGTGACGTCAGGCACCGCCGGCGGACCGGTTCCGTGCCGCGGCGAGCGGCAGGGTGACGGTGAACCGGGTGTCGCCGGGCGTGCTGCGCATGATCGCGCCCGGCGCCGGTGTGGGGGTGTCGGACATGGACGGATGCTCTCGTGGCGGCCTGTACATGCGCTGTGGAGATCGCCGGCGTCGTGTCGTGGACCCCGCGAAGGGCCCTGAACGCGTGACACCCCCCATAGGAGCCAGATCACATCCTATCCGGCATCGTAGGAACGGAACCCCCTGAACTGCATGCAAGGCATATATAAGTGGGCATTTCGGTCATTGATTCCTAAGTCGGGTAGTACGTCACATCATTGCCACCCGCTCCGGCTGCCGCTAACCATTGCTCTCGTCGCCGGGAGACGGGCGACGGGCCGAGCGGATCACCGCCGGGCCCGCCCACTCCCGCCGGTAGTACGGGCTCCGCCCACCGCCGCCGCCCACCGCGGCCAGCGCCGACGCCGTCCCCCACCGGAGAGTTGCTCACACATGACCACGACCACTCGCACCCGCATCGCCCGCCTGCGCACCCTCGGCCTCACCGGCCTGGCCACCACCGGTGCCGCGGCCGCCGCCCTCACCCTGATGCCGGCGAACGCACAGGCCGCGGAAATGACGCAGGCGCACAGCTCGACCGCGGTCACGGCCACCTCCGGCGACAGCAGCCGCACCGCCTCGCAGTCCGGCTCCGCCGGCAACCTCGACGGCTGGATCAAGCAGTCCCTGCAGATCATGAAGTCCAAGGGCATCCCGGGCAGCTACGAGGGCCTCAAGCGCAACATCATGCGCGAGTCCGGCGGCAACCCGAGCGCCCAGAACAACTGGGACGTCAACGCCCAGAAGGGCACCCCCTCCAAGGGGCTGCTCCAGGTCATCGACCCGACCTTCAACGCGTACCACGTGGCCGGCACGGCCCACAGCGTCACCGACCCGGTGGCCAACATCACCGCCGCCGCCAACTACGCCGCCCACCGGTACGGCTCGATCGACAACGTCAACTCGGCGTACTGACCTGGCCGTCGTGCCGTAGCAGGAACGTGTCGACGAGGGTGTCCACGAACCCCTCGTCCACCGGACCGGCCGACACCAGCACGCGGTAGTAGAGCGGACCCACCAGTTGGTCCGCCTCCGCGTCCAGATCGAGCCCGGCGGGCAACCGGCCCGCCGCCACGGCCCGTTCGAGCAGGACCACGTCGCGGTGGCGCTGAGCCGCCAGGCAGCGGGCGCGGAACTCGCGGGCGAACGCCGGATCGTGCTGGGCCTGGGCGATCAGGGCCCGGTAGACGGCGCCGGCGTGGGACGTGCCCAGGAACGCGGCGAGTCGCCGCAGATAGGCGCGCAGATCGGCGGCGAGGTCCCCGGAGTCGCGCGGAGTCAGATCCTCGGCCGCGTCCTGGAGGAAGGCGTCCATCAGGACGTCGGTCTTCGTCCGCCACCAGCGGTAGATCGTCTGCTTGGCCACCCCCGCCCGCGCGGCGATGCCCTCCATGGTGACGCCCGCGAAGCCCTTCTCGACTAGCAGGTCGTCGGCCGCCTCCAGTACGGCCAGCCGGGCCTCCTCGCTCCGTCCGTGCCGGTTGCCGTGGTGCCGTCGTTCCGGACCGGGTGTCATGTCGTCCCTTCCTTCCGCAAGGGTGTTCGCCCCGCGATACGGCCGAAATTCTCTAGAAGTGACGCAACGTCGCGTCTACTCTAGCGTTCATGACACACACCCACACACTCACCGACGTCCGGGTCGCGGCGGCCCTGCGCCGGATGTTCGAGCAGGCCGAGCAGGACGACGCCGTCGCGTCCCGGGTCGACTGGGGATCCGGCACGGGGTCGATGTCCCCCCAGGAACATGCCGACGCGGCCGCGGAGATCTACATGCCGATCTCGGCCGCGGGCGGCGAGCTCCTCTACAGCCTGGTCCGCGCGGTCCGCCCGGCCACGGTGGTCGAGTTCGGGATGTCGTACGGGATCTCCACGCTCTATCTCGCGGCCGCGGTCCGGGACAACGGTGCCGGCCGCGTCGTCACCACGGAGCTCAGCAAGGAGAAGATCGCCGCCGCCCGCCGCACCTTCGCCGAGACCGGCCTGGACGACGTGATCACCGTGCTGGAGGGGGACGCCCGGGACAGCCTCGCCGGCCTCGACGCCCCGGCCGACTTCGTGCTCCTCGACGGCTGGAAGGACCTCTGCCTGCCCGTGCTGAAGCTGCTGGAGCCGCGCCTGGCGCCCGGCACCCTCGTCGTGGCCGACGACTCCTCCTTCGCGAGCATGCAGCCGTACCTCGCATACGTGCGCCAGGTGGCCAACGGCTACCGCAGCGTCGCCTTCCCCGTGGAGGACGGCATGGAGATCAGCTGCCGCCTCTGACAACCGCTGGTCAGGGCTCGCGGTGCTCGTGTGCCGCCTGCTCCAGGGCGGCGGCCTCCGCCTCGGCGATGCGGGTCTCCTCCTCGACGTCGATCGAGCGGGTCAGCCACCAGTACAGCAGCGCCGACACCGGCAACCCGACGAACAGGGAGATGTCGGCGCCGTCGAGGGCCTTGGCGGCGGGACCGACATAGAGGGTGCCGACGGAGAAGAACGGGATCATGACGGCGAACCCGACCAGGTACGAGACGATCCCCTGCCAGCCCCAGCGGCCGTAGATGCCGTTCGGCTTGAAGATCTCGGCGATCGCGTAGTGGCCCCGGCGCACCACGTAGTAGTCCATCAGGTTCACGGACGTCCACGGGATGAACAGGTAGAGCACCAGCAGCAGGAAGTTGTTGAAGTTCGTCAGGAAGTTCGACGTCGCCGCCAGCGCGCCGATCAGGGAGAGCGCCGCGGTCACCACGAGGGTGACCAGACGCACGCCCAGGGTCGGCCGCACCCGTTTGAACGAGTCGATGGCGCTGATCAGGGTCAGCGATCCGCCGTACATGTTCAGCGCCGTGACGGAGATCAGGCCCAGCGCGGAGAACAGCAGCACGATCGCGCCGAAGCCGTCGAAGACCTTGTCGCCGGCGGCGTTGATCGACGGGATCGTGTCGAAGCTGTCGCCCGCCCAGCCGGCCAGCAGCGTCCCGAGCACCATCAGCCAGATCCCGCCGAGCGCGGAGCCGAAGTACGTCCAGTAGAACGTCTTGCGGACGGTGACGTCCGGGGGGAGATAGCGCGAGTAGTCCGATACGTAGATGGCCCAGCTGATCTGGTAGCCCGCGACCACGCCGAACTGCGCCAGGAACGGGGTGGCCTTGAAGGCGCCGAGGTCGAAGGAGCCCGCCGGGTAGTGCAGCGTGACCAGGACGCCGACGGTGAAGATCCCGAAGACCACCAGGAACGTGTAGGTCAGGAACCGCTCCGCCTTGTGGATGACGTCGTACCCCACCAGCGCCACGACCAGCCCGATCACCGTGACCACGACCACCCACAGCTTCACGCCGCCGTGGATCGTCGTGTTCAGGGCCTGACCGGCCAGGATGGTGTTGAACACGTTGAAGCCCGCGTACTGCACATACGCGAACAGCCACACCAGCAGCGCCCCGACGTAGCCGAACTGCGGGCGGGACTGGATCATCTGCGGCAGTCCCAGCTGCGGCCCCTGCGCCGAGTGGAACGCCATGAAGAACGTCCCGATCAGCGTGCCCGCGACGATCGCCAGCAGCGACCAGATCAGATTGCCGCCCTCCGTGATGCTGATCAGCCCCACGGCCAGGGTGGCGATCTGCGCGTTGGACATGAACCACAGCGGCCCGAGGTGCCACAGCTTGCCGTGCCGCTCGTCCAGCGGCACGTAGTCGATGGACCGGACCTCCAGACCGCTGACCCGCGGTTCCGCCGATGTGCTCATGGCACCTCCCAGGGGCCCGGTCCGTCGCTCTGACCACATTCTTCCCCCGGACGGATCCGGATGAGGCATGCGGAATTCGTGTTCCGTCAAACGGAAGCTCCGTTTCGCGCGCGGCCCTGTTGCCCCGCTCACAAGCGGCCCTGTTGCCCTGCTCACAATCGGCCCGTAACGGGTCGCGTCGTGGCGGCGGTCATGTCGCGGGACGGGCATTTTGTCTACGTTCGCAGTTCTGCGTCCCTCCCCTCCGAACTGCGAAGGCTCCCGCCATGCTCAACCGAACCCTGTCCGTGGTGGCCACGGTGGTGACCCTGCTCGCCGGAGCCGCGCCGGCGGCCATGGCGGCCGACGCCGGTTCCGGCTCCGCCGCCTTCCGCACCGCCGTCGAGGCGCAGGGCAGGGCCCGGGTGACCGCCGCCGTCCTCGACCTGGACGGCACCGCCGGGGAACCCGCCCTCTACGGCGACGACACGCCGTACGACACGGCGAGCATCGTCAAGGTCGACATCCTCTCCGCCATGCTGCTCCACGCGCGGGACCACCGGCGCGCCCTCACCACCCGGGAGAGCGCCGAGGCGGAGGTGATGATCCGCGACAGCGACAACACCGCGGCCACCGCCCTGTGGCGGGCCATAGGCGAGGCCCCAGGTCTGGCATCGGCCAACAAGCGGCTCGGACTCACCTCGACCGAGGGCGGACCCGGTGGCCTCTGGGGACTCACCCGGACCACCGCCGCCGACCAGATACGACTGCTGCGTGCGATCTTCGGCAGCGGCCCCACGCCCCTCGACACGGCGTCCCGAAACCGTATCGGCACCCTGATGACCGAGATCGCCGCCGACCAGTCCTGGGGCGTCTCGGCCGCCGCCGACTCGGGATGGGCGCTGAAGAACGGCTGGCTCATGCGCACCACGACCGGCCTCTGGGACATCAACAGCATCGGACGGGTCACGACCGGCGGCCACCACTACCTGGTCGCGGTCCTCTCCGACGGCAACGCGTCCATGGCGGACGGCGTGAACCTGGTGGAACGAGCCGTCCGCACCGCCGTCTCCGAGACCGCCGCCGGCTGACCCCCTTGGCCCACCGCAGCCCGCCTGCCGCCCGAAATGCCCCTAACGTGCATGAGAGGTGACCAAGGCCGGCAACGGGAGGCGCGGTGGCGGGTGCGGGCGGGCCGGTGGCCGGGCGGGGCCGCGCGCGCCGGGCCCGGGGCGCGGCACCGGGCAGCCGGACCGCACGCGCGCTCCGGCTCCCGAAACGGGCCCGCGACCCGCGCGCCGCCGCCGATGTCAGCGCGGTCGTCGTCCCCGCCCTGCGGATCGCCGCCGCCTACGCCTGGCGGCTCATCGTGGTCGGCGCCGTCGTCTACGGCGTCTTCGTCGTCCTCGGCCGTTTCCAGCTGATCGCGGTGGCCGTGTTCCTGGCCCTGGTCATCACCTCGGTGCTGCGCCCGCTCGCCGACCTGCTGGCCCGGTGGCTCCCCAGGCCGCTGTCCGTGGCGGTGAGCCTGGTCGGCAGCATCTGCCTGTTCTTCGGCCTGCTGGCCCTGGTGGGCAACGCGGTCGCGCAGGAGTCGGCGACGCTGGCCGAAGAGTTCCGCGGCGGCATCCACCGCATCGAGGTCTGGCTGCAGCGCCCGCCCTTCCGGCTCGGGCCGGGCGCCCTGTCGCATCTCCAGCAGCAGATCGTCAACTACATCCAGGCCCACCGCTCGAACCTCGCGAGCAGGGCGCTCAGCGGCTTCGGCACCCTCGTCGAACTGGTCACCGGCGGCGCGCTCGCGCTCTTCACCTCGGTCTTCTTCATCCACTCCGGCGAACGGCTGTGGGCCTGGACGAGCAGCGAACTGCTGCCAGCCGGTGCCCGCGGGGCCTGGGACCGGGCGGGGCGCGCGGCCTGGCGGACGTTCGCCGGATACACCCGCGGCATCATCATCGTCGCCGCCACCAACGCCGTCCTCGTCGGCATCGCGCTGCTCGTCCTGCGGGTGCCACTCGCGCTGCCGCTCACCCTGCTGGAGTTCTTCGCCGCGTTCGTCCCGCTGGTCGGCTCACCGGTCGCGCTGAGCGTGGCCACGGTGGTGGCGCTGGCCGGGCGGGGCCCGCTCACGGCCGCCGCCGTCCTCGTGCTCATCGTCGTCATCGGCCAGCTGGAAGGGCACGTGCTGCATCCGCTGGTGATGAGCTGGGCGGTGCGGCTGCACCCCCTCGTCGTCGCCGTGTCCGTCATCGCGGGCAGCATCGTCGCGGGGGTGATCGGCGCCGTCGTGGCCGTGCCGTTCATCTCGGTCGTCTGGGCGGTGGCGCGGGCCCTGCGCCCGGTGCCGCCGCCCTGACCCCCGGTGCCGCGGGCTCAGCCGTCCTTGGCGGGGCGGCGGCCGCGCTTGGACGCGCGACGGGGACGACCGGACGATGCTGGCGCGTCGGGCGCGGCGGGAACGGCGGACCCGGCCGGAGCAGCGGAGGCGCCGGGAGGTCGGGCCGTGGCGGGAGCACCGGACGGGGCGGCAGGGCCGGGCCGCGCCGCGGAGCCGGCTGCGAGGGTGCCGTCGTCCCATGCCTCGTGTGCGCCGAACGGGTCCACCGGCCCGGCCGCGAGCAGGTCCGCCAGACCGGGCGTGGCGCGCGCCGTGAAGGCCGCGAGCGCCAGCGTGTCGGCGTCGGACTCGGTGTCGCTGCTCCAGGTGATGGAGCCCGGGAGCATGACGAGGGAGGTCGTGCCGGACTCCCCGGCGGCCGGCCGCAGCTGGACGCGGATGCCGTGCCGGTCGGCGAGCCTGCCCACCACGAACAGGCCCATGTACTGGTAGACGTCGGCATCGGCGGTCGGCGGGTTCGCCAGCTTGTGGTTGATCAGCGCGAAGTCCTCGGGCACCAGGCCGATGCCCTGGTCATGGATCTCCACCATGATCCGGGTGTCCGGCAGCCGCGTCGCCGTGACCCGGACCGTCGAGCGCGGCGAGGAGAACGAGGTGGCGTTCTCCAGCAGCTCGGCGAGCAGATGCACCAGGTCGGTGACGGCGCGGCCGTGGATCTCCGCCTCCGGGATGCCCTCCAGCTCGATCCGCTCGTACTGCTCCACCTCGGAGGCCGCCGCCCGGATGACGTCGACCAGGGGCAGCGGGTGGTCCCACTGCTGGGTGGGGCGCTCGCCGCCGAGTACCAGCAGGTTCTCGCCGTTGCGGCGCACCCGCGTGGCCAGGTGGTCCAGCTTGAACAGGTTCGCCAGCTGCTCGGGGTCGGCCTCGCGCTCCTCCAGGTCGGTGATCAGGGCGAGCTGGCGCTCGATCAGCGACTGGTTGCGGCGGGAGAGGTTGGTGAAGATCGTGTTGACGTTGCCGCGCAGCAGGGCCTGTTCGGCGGCCAGCCGGACCGCCTCCCGGTGCACATGGTCGAAGGCGCGGGCGACCTCGCCTATCTCGTCGGTGGTGGTGATCGGGATCGGCGCGACCCTGGTGTCCACCTGGCCGGGCACGGCCTGCGACAACTGGGTGATCACCGCCGGCAGCCGCTGCGCGGCGATCTCCATCGCCGAGGCGCTGAGCCTGCGCATGCCACGGCTCATCGAGCGGGCCACCCACGCGGCGAGGAGAACAGCCGCGAGTACGGCGCCGAGCGCGGCGGAGCCGTTGGTGATCGCGTCCCGTCTGGCGTCGGCGGCGACGCTGCGGGCACCGGCGAGCGAGGTGTCGGTGAGATGCACCTCGATACCCCGGTAGGCGTCGAAGGCGAGCGCGGAGGCGGCGAAGAACGACTCGGGCGTGATGCCTTCGGCGGCCAGCTGCCCGGTCGTCTTCCCGGTGGCGATCTCGCTGATCATCTTCGTCAGCGCCGGCGGCGCCACGAAGGCCTGCCCGGCCGCCTTGGCCTCCTCGGCCGCCTTGGCCGTCTGCTGCGCACCCTTTTGCTGCGCGTCCGCCAGCGCCGTCCGCAGCCGGGTCATGTCACCGGCGGTACCGGCGCCCGCGTACTCCTGGAGGCCCACCTGCTCCAGGTAGGCGTAGGAGCTGAACGAGCCGAGCTGGTTCTGCAGTTCGCCACCGGCGAGGGTGTCACGGTCCTCGACCAGCAGGTGCGTGCCGATGGCGCGCACGAGGGACTCGGCCGCCTGGGTCAGGGAGATGGCGTACAGGGTCCGCCCGAAGCTCGCCTGGTTGTTGCTGCCGAAGCCCAGTTCGTTCGAGAGCTCCATCAGCGGGTGCTGGACGGCGTGGTAGCTCTCCTCCGTCTGCACCCCCGACGACTTGGCCGTGAACGCGCTGGCCCGTACCGCCGCCAGCTGTTTCTCGCCCGCCCGCACCAGCTCGATCCGCCGGGTGAGTCCCGCGGTCTTCGGTGCCCGGGCCACTGCCGTGTCGAACGCCTTCGCGTCGGCGTCGGTGACCTTGCGGGCCGCCACCACGGCGGGCGCGTCCCGCTTGCCCTCCAGGAGCGGGATGACCGACACGTCGCGCTCGTTGATCGCGTCACTGGCGTAGGCGTTCGCCGCCTGCACCAACTCCGCGACGTGCACCGCGTCGTTGGCGTCGCGCAGCGTGTCGATCGAGTGCTTCACCCGGACGCCGCCGAGGCCGAGGGCGACGAGCACGGGGATGAGCAGAATGGCCTGGAGGCGTCTTGCGACGGGCCAATTGCCGGTCAGAGGTCTCGACTTGGACAAGATCGTCCCATTTCACAACAGGGATGGCGTGCAGGGCTGTGCACAGCCCGACGTTCTGTGGCCAATTTCTAACACCCAGAGATCGGGATCGGCCGGTGTTTGAGTGAAGCGGTTTCTCTAAAATGGTACAAAGCTCAATCAAAACCATCGATGGTCAACGCACGGACCATGGGGCGAACGGTCCGCGTCCCTCGGCCTGTTCGCCGGGCTGAACAGGTAGCGCTTGCCCGACCGCTGTGCGGCAGCGTCGTGCGCAACCCACGTGCACATTCCGGGGGAGCCGCACGACCACCGCCCGTACCCTCCAGAACGGCACGGACAAGGCCGGTTCCCCGCGTCCGGCTGCTGCGGAAGTCCGGCGCCGAGCCGTGGACGCCCGACCGCGAGGCCCAGCTCCTCGTCGGCTACCGGGACGGCCCTCTGGCCACCGCCCCCACGGCCCTGCGGACGTCCCGCAAAACCCGGCGACCGCGCCCCGGGCTGCGCCGGTCTCACCACCCCGCTCGCCGCGTACCCGTTGCACCTGCTCGACATCCTGCGGGACCGCCCGGACCACGTCGTGCTGCGGACCCCACCGACGTGATCAAGGCCCTCCTCGCCCCCGGCTGGGACGTCCTGGCCATCCGCACGGAAGACGGCGCGCACATGCCCCTCGTCCCCGGACACCCGGACACGGCCGACGAGTTCGCCCGCCTCTACCACCCCGACGGCCCCACCGGCTTCGTCGTCCGCCCTGGCGGCCACCTCGGCGCCCGCTGCCCCCTGACGGACACCGAGACCGCGCTCGCCGACTACCGCGAGGCCCTGGGCTGAGGACCGCTCCCGGCACTCCAGACGACGGCCGGCGGTACGACCCGCGCGCACAGCGGCATGCCCCGGCCGTCGGTCAGCCCGAGGCGGCCGATCAGCAGCCCGTTCCGCGCCGCCGCCTCGGCCACCGCGCCGGGGACGGCGCCGAGCAGCAGCTTGGCCCGGCGGAACATCGTGAAGGCGCCCCCGGCGCCCACGGTCCCCCAGGACAGGTAGACGAACCGGCCGCCGGGACCGCCCTGGACGTAGGGCCCCGTGAAGTCGACGCCGGTGGCCGACACCGCCGCGGCGCACGGCAGCGTCCAGGTCGCGGAGGCGGCGTCGCCGGGCTGCGGGTCGAGCAGCTCGGCGGGGCGGTTGCGGCGCTGTACGGCGACATGGATGTCGCCGTAGCGGGAGAAACCGCTGCCTTCGGGCGCCGCGCAGGAGCGGCCGGGCAGGTCGGTGGCGTCGATGCGGAGTCCCAGGGCGGCCATGCGGCCATCATCGCCGATGCGCCGCTCGCACCGGCCGGGTCGGCGGACGCCATGCGCGGTCCGCCGGCCCGGCCGGGTGCGGTCAGCGCTTCGTGTAGATGAAGCCGACCTTGTCCAGCTCGTCACCGGACCGGCCGTGGAAGCCGGCGATCTGCCAGCCCGACGGGGCGGTGCGGGTCACGCAGTCCGAGGTCGTCGTACCACCGGCGAGGGTGCGGCCCAGGTTGGTGGTGAACTTCGCGTAGAAGATGCGGGTGGTGTTGTTGTACTTGCCCTCGCACAGGTACGCCGTCGTCACGTACTCGCTGCCGCCCAGCGTCAGCGAGGAGGCCGTGCCGCCGGTGCCGCCGTGGGTCAGCGTCGTGCCGTCGGCGAGGGTGACGCCGACCTGGTCGACGCGGGAGCCGGAGCGCAGCGAGATGCTGCTGGCGCGGGCGCCGGCGGCCACCTTGTCGATGTCCTGGTAGTAGTCGCCGTGCGGACCGCCGAACTGGTCGCTCAGCTGGAAGTTCGCGTTCTCGGACCAGGAGAAGCCGACCGTGATCGGGTCGTGGTCGGAGAGCATCAGGCCGTCGCTCGTCAGGAACTTGGCGTGCTCGTTGTTGTACGAGGTCGCGTTCAGGTTCACCAGCTTGCTGCTGCGGTACAGGACCTTGTCGACGACCTCGCAGGTGTTGGGCACGGTCGCCCCGGACTGGTCGCAGACCAGCGCGTCGCTGCCCTTGGCCGGCGCGCTGCCGCCGCGGATCAGCTGCACCCAGGCGTCGGTGAGCCCGTTGGCCGAGGCGAACTCGGCGATGGTGTCGGCGGAGCGGGTGTACCGGGTGTTGGTGTCACCCATCACCACGACGGCGTTGCCCGCCGAGTGGGTGCTGATGAAGGCGGTCAGCTGGCTGAGGTTGTCGGCCCGGGAGGCCTCGTCGCCGTCGTTCGTGCCCGCGTTGGTGTGCAGGTTGTAGAAGTCGACGTAGACGCCCTCGGCGAGCCGCTCGCGCATGAAGGTGAAGCCCTTGGGCGTGAGGCAGTCGCCCGAGTCGATCTGGCAGGAGTTCCAGCCGACGCGCTGGAAGTCGTCCTCGTCCCAGTCGTAGGCGGAGACGGTGTTGAGGCCGCTGCCGATGCCCGCCCCGCCGCTGGTGGCGGTGCGGTAGGGGTGGGTGTCGGTGGCGTACAGGTAGGCGTGGTAGTTGAAGTCCTCCTGGACGTTGACGATGTCGTACGGCGCGATGCGTTTGCCGATCTCCGTGGTGCTGGTGTCGCGCGGGGTGGGCGCGCTCGACAGGCCTTCCGGGAGTCCGGCGACGTTGTACGAGAGCACGCTGAACGTGCCCGAGCCGGCCGCCGCGGCCGGGGTGGCCGTCGCCGTGAGCCCGCCGAGAGCGGCGACGGCGGCCGCCAGACAGGCAACGAGTCTGCGCATGGGGGAGTCTCCTACGGGGAGGTGTGCGCTGAGGGGTGTGGGCATGCCAATGAGGCACGCCAAAACGTAGCGGCAAACGCTTTCTCCCGAACCCCCCTTGTTACCAACCAGTTTGGAAATTCCTCGTGACGCCCGGAAGATCGGCTTCTCCCCGGAGCCGATCGGGCGCTGACTGTTACTCACTTTCGGGTGAGCCAGGCGCTGTTCACCCAGGGGTCGATGGCGGCCGAAGCCGTTGCCTGCGGGGCGTAAGGGGGTTAAGAGGCACCAAATCCACCCATTCAACTAATAAATGGACGTTACAACCTAGAGTCATAGGAAAGCGAAGGATCCGTAATAGACGCCGTGTGTCGCCCGGTGTGCGCCCGGCGGGGGCGCAGGGTGTGGCTGCGCGGCCGACCGGTCGCCATCTCGCCCCACACACCCCTCGCGGCCTGCGGCTTCGCGCTGCGCGCGGCTGGAGTGTGCTCGAACCCCGCGAAGGGGGACCACGTGTCCGTTTCCGTTTCCGCGACCGCCCGCCGTCTCGGTTCCGCCGTCACCGTGGCGGCAGCCCTGGTGGGCGTCACGGCCCTGCCGGCCGCGGCGACCGCCGCCCGCCCCGCGGAGCCGCACCGCGACGCGATCGTCATCAGTGCCGTACGGCACGACCTGAAGCGCCGGGCGGTCTACTCCGGCCGTGCCCTGAACCGGGAGTGGGTGGACGTCACCAACACCTCGCGCCGGGACGTGAACCTCAGCGGCTGGTCGCTGTCGGACGCCGAGGGCCGCAGCTACACCTTCCGCCACTACCGGCTGGCGGGCGGCGCCACGGTCCGCGTGCACACCGGGGAGGGCCGGGACACCCGGACGGACCTGTACCAGGACCGCCGCTCCTCCGTGTGGAACCGCGACGCCGACACCGCCACGCTGCGCAACGACCGCGGGCGCTACGTCGACTCCGCCTCCTGGGGAATGCACCACCGCCGCGACGCGGACGAGCGGCACGTCTTCGCTCACCGTCCCGGGGACGAGCGGCGCGCCGTCGCCCACCCCGCCGCGGAGGACCGGCATGCCTTCAGCCACCGTCGCTGACCGGTGAGAGACATCCGCGGTCGGGCTCCTCGCGAGGCCCGGCCGCGGCCGTGTGCCACGGCCACGCCTCGTATCAGGACTGGACGACCGGTCCGCTCACCGTGGACGTGAAGACGACCTCGCCGTCCTGCACGCCGACGACGTCCACGGTCGCCGTGCCGTCGCCCCTGGCCGTCACGGCCGTGACGTCGATCCAGCAGGGGCTGTCCAGTTCGACGTAGCGATTGAACGAGGTGGACATGCTCGCCGGGACCAGCGTGCGGGGCGCCAGCCGGGCGCAGGCGGCCTGCCGGGCGCCCTCCATCAGGACCATGCCGGGCAGGTGGTCGCCGCCGTGGTCGAACAGGATCGGGTGGTCCAGGTCCGGGGTGAGCAGCCACCGGTCCGGCGCGTCCGTGGCCGTCAGCACCACGTCGGCGGGGGAGGTGCGGCCCACGGCCGCCGGTGGCATCGGGTCGGCCGCGACGACCGGACCGTCCAAAACGCCTTGCCGCTCGGGGCGGTTGGCGCGCAGCCGGGAATAGACCGGGGGCGTGACGATGGAGTACTGCCCCTCCCCGTGGGCCACGGGCACGCCGTCCCGTCGCAGGGTGAACCCGATGCCCATCCGGCGCGCGGACGCCCGGCCGCGCGGTGCGGAGTCCGGGCAGGACACGTCGAGTTCGAAGTCGGTGGGGCGGGAGGCGATCCGCAGCCGCTCCAGATCGGTGTGGCAACTGAGCGACCACAGCACGAAGTGATGGCCGAGCGGTACGCCGTGCTCCGCGTGCGTCACGAACATGCCGGCCTGCCGAAACGTCTCTGCGGCCTGGAGCGGGTCATGGCTCGAACCGTCGGCGCTGTTGAAGAACGTGTGGGCGCGGGGCCACTGTCCGGTGAGGGAGAACCGCAGTCCGTCGTCCTGGGCGGTGCAGCCGGTGAGGAACACCTCGGCGAGGGACGCGCGGTGGACGTACTCCTTGGGAACCGTGGTGGTCAGCCGAGGCAGTACGGGCAGAGCGACTCCGATCTCGCTGGCGGACAGACTCATCGACGACCCCCCGTCGGAAAGCTCTTCGTTGGCTTGAAGCTCTGTTCGACGCCTATAAGATACGGACCTACCGGTTTTCTCGGGTCGGCCACTAGGTAAAGGATTCACCAAGCGTGGTTCGACTCGATCCATGCATGACTCCGCTCAGTAGTGGTTTGGCCAAGTATTTTTGCGCTCAACCACGCTGAAGGCACGGCGAAAAACGGACTAAATGGCAGATGTCGACGAGTTGTTGTCGATGGCACCGGGGTCCGTACCGCTGTCGTGGAAACCTGTCCAACGGTCTCTTTTGGCCACCTCCCCAGGAGTCGGCTCGCCCGTCGCGGCATCTGAACCCCACCTCACTTCGGCAGCCCCTGCATGATTGTCGAACGGACTGCGAGAGGGAGACCCGGATGGAACCACTGCGCACCCTGCGCCTCGCCGCCGTCAACATCGACGGCGTCCTGCTCAACGACAGCTTCAGTCCCGTCCTGCACCGGCTCGTCCTCAAGTACGGCGGCGTGTACACCCGGGAGCTGGAGCAGCGGCTCTTTTCGCAGTCCCGGCTCGCGGCCGCGAAGGTGCTGCTGGAGGAGACCGGTGCCACGGTGAGCGAGCAGGAGGCCATCGCCGACTACTTCGCCGAACGCGAACACTACGTGCGCGACCATCCCGTGCACATCCTCGACGGTGCCGAGGAACTCCTGCACCGGCTGCGCGGCCTCGGCCTGGACGTCATCTGTTACGGCGGCCTCGACGAGTCCCACTTCCGTCGTCATCTGGGCGCCTGGGAGCACCTGTTCACCGCCCCGCACTACGTCTGCACCGACGACTTCCGCCCCGGCATCCGGGAGATCGTCCGGGACCGCTTCGGCCTCGACTACCACCAGGTCCTCTTCATCGACGACGTCGCCCGTTTCGCCGGTCACGCCAGAGAGCTGGACGTGCCCTTCGTGGGCCGCCCCAGCACCTTCGAACACGGCTTCCAGCGGGAGCTGATGCGCGAACTCGGCGTCCGGCACCTGGTCGGCGGCCTCGCCGAGATCGACGAGGAGCGCCTGCGCACCCTCGACCGCGAGGCCGCGCTCGGCACCGTCTGGCAGGACGCCGACTCCCTCGCCGGCTGATCACCGGCGCGGGCGGCGGCATCGGGGGACGCTGCGGCCCGGGTGTTCGCCCGGCAGGGGCGACCGTCGTCCGCACCGCCCGCGACGGCGAAAAGGTGTGGTCGACGACTGGTTCGAGGTTCCCCCGCCAACGAGGTGCACGCCTGCAGCCGCGCCCCGCAGGCCCGTGCCGCCCACCCGAGGAGGTCGCGCAGACCGCCGCCCGGCCATGCGGTGACAGACGAGCTTCGTCACGGGTGCCACACTGACCGTGGACGACGGGCGCACCGCCTGGTGAACTTCCCGACAGGTCCCGCACCGACGCTCCGGCTCCGGATCGGGACAGCGGCGGGACCGACCGGGAATCGGTCCCGTGCGGCCGAAATGCCGACCCCCGATTGGGGTAAGGTACGTCACGTCCGGTTTTGTTTTGACCGAGGAGGGGTCCCCATGGCGCGTCAGGAGCGTGCGATTCGGACCCGACGCGCTGTTGTCGAGGCCGCCGCCGCGGTCTTCGCGGAGCGCGGCTACACGGCAGCCACGATCTCCGAGATCCTCGAGCGGGCCGGAGTCACCAAGGGTGCCCTGTACTTCCACTTCGACTCCAAGGAAGCCCTCGCGCGAGGCGTGATCAACGCCCAGATCAGCGACGACTACTGGCTGCCGCGCGAGCTGAAGCTCCAGGAGTGGGTGGACATCGGCATGACGCTGGCCCACCGGATCCCCAAGGAGGTCATTCTCCTCGCCGGCATACGGCTCTCCGCCGACCTCCAGGGGCGCTCCCTGTTCGGCAGCGCCTGGCCCGCCTGGACCGAACTGGTGACGGACAAGCTCGTGGAGGCCAAGGAGCGCGGCGAAGTGCTGCCGCACGTCACACCGCGCGAGACCGCCGAGTGCTTCCTAGGGGCCTGGATCGGGACCCAGTTCATGTCGGAGGTGGTCTCCGACTGGACCGATCTCAACGACCGGATCTCCGTCCTCTACAACCACGTACTGCCGGCCATAGCCACTCCCGCCGCCCTGATCCGGCTGGACACCGCGCCCGACCGGGGTGCCCGGGTCATCGAGGAAGCCGAGCGCCGTCGGCAGGAATCGCCGGTGCCCGCCGAGGCCTGACCAGCCTCGAACCAAACCATCTGCCTGGTTTGTTACGTGCCGCAGTCGGCGTATCCGGCCGCGAGCGAGTACAGCCGTGGCCGTCCGGCCGAGTCCTGAACGCCGACAAACCTACCAATCATGCTGTTTGCTAGGGTTCTCGAATCGCAATGCCGCAGGCCAGGGGGAATCGGACCGTCCAATTCCGGATCCGCCCGGAACAACAGGGGGACGCGATGGTCAAGCAGCTTCGGGCGGCCAGAACCCGGCAGGCCCTCGTTCTTGCCGCCGCCGAGATCTTCGCCACCGACGGGTACGCGCTGTCCTCGCTGCCCGCGATCAGCAGGCGGGCCGGAGTGAGCGCCGGAGCGCTGCACTTCCACTTTCCCAGCAAGGACGCCCTCGCGATCGAGGTGGAGAGCACGGCCCGGCGGGCCGTCGAGCAACTGGTCGCCGACCGGCGCCCGTCGACCGCCTCCGCACTGCACCTGCTGGTCACGGTCACCCGGGAGGTCCTGGCCGCGGTCGCCACCGACGTCGTCGTCCGCGCCGGATTCAAGCTGAGCGTCGATCCCTCCCGCAAGAACGGCATGGGCTTCGGTTGCTGGTGGCGTGCCTGGGTGTGCGAAGAGCTGCTGCGAGCGCAGCACGCGGGGGAGCTGGCCGACGGGGTGTCACCGGACCGGGTGGCCGCCGTGATAGTCGCCGCGACGGTCGGCTTCGAAGTGCTCGCCGCGGAGGACCGCGGCCGGATCTCACCCCGGCACGTCGAGCAGTTCTGGTCCCTGATGCTGCCCCAACTCGCCGCGCGCAGCGACCAGTTCCAGAGCGTCGCGCTCTCCGACTCCTGGCTTCGGGGCAACGGCGCGCCAACCGGCCGGAGTTCGGTTTGACAAACCGTCCGCGCCGTTTTTGACTCGGGGCCCAGGAACCGCCCCGCCCGACCCACGGTGGCGGACGAGCAGGGGGACGGCATGGACATCGGCGTACTCGGCGCTCTCGACGTGCGGGAGAACGGCGTCTCCATCATCCCGACCGCGCCCAAGCCGCGCCAGGTGCTCGCCGTGCTCGCGCTGCACGCCGACCGGGCGGTGACCGTCGGCACCCTGACCGAGGAGCTCTGGGGACGACAGCCACCGCGCAGCGCACACTCCATCCTGCAGACGTACGTCATGCACCTGCGCGACCTCATCGCCCCGGCGCTGCAAGGGGCCCGGGACGGCGAGGGCGCGCGCACCGCCAAGCAGGTCCTGCGCACCGTACCCGGCGGCTATCTGCTCGACAGCGGTGAAGGCACCAGCGACGTCCGGGAGTTCGAGCGGATCGCCGCGACCGGATACCGGACGAGGGAGGCCGGGGACCAGCGCGAGGCGGCCCGGCTGCTGCGCGCCGCGCTCGACCTGTGGCGGGGGCCGGCCCTGGCCGACGTCACCGCGGGGGAGCACCTGCGCACCCGGGTCCGGGCCTTGGAGGAGAGCCGGCTGTGCGCGCTGGACCAGCGCATCGAGGCCGACCTGCGGCTCGGCCGGCACCGCGAGCTGATCTCCGAACTCACCGTGCTGGCCGACCGGCACCCCACCCACGAGAGCCTGTGCGGCCAGCTCATGCTCGCCCTGCACCGCTCGGGCCGCCGGAGCGACGCCCTGGACGCCTACCGGCGACTGCGCACCACCCTGGTGCGCGACCAGGGCCTGGAACCCTCGGCCGTGCTGGGCCGGATACGGCAGTCGGTGCTGTCGGCCCGCGCCGACGACGCTCCGGCACCCGGTACGGCGGACCCGCTCGCCAGGATCGGCTGACGGGCCCGCCAGAACCGGCCGACGGGCCTCTCAGGCGGCCGCGACGTGCCGGGCGATGCGGACGGCGGCGAACTCCGTGCCCGCCACGAACCGCATCATCGGCCCGAACATCGGGGCCGCGAGCGAACCGGTGAAGTACAGGCCGGGCACCGACGACTCGAACGTCCCCCGCAGCGCGGGCGCCTTCGAACCCGGCACGCATGCCACGGCGCGCCGCACCGTGGGGGACAGGAACGGCAGCGCGTCCAGGTCCAGCCGGTAACCGGTGGCCGCCAGCACATGGTCGACCGCGAGGGACTCGCGCTCGCCCCCGGGGCCTGCGACATCCAGGCGCACCTCCGGCCCCTGGACCACGGCACCCGTGATCCGGCGCGAGGTGTGCACCGGTACGACCCCCATCACCCGGTCCCGCAGCCACCAGCCGCCCGACGGGCCGAGCGCCCGCCGGAACAGCAGCAGCCGGGCCGCCGCGGGCAGCCACCGCACAGCACCGGGTGACGCGCAGACACCGGCCAGGATCCAGCCCGCGCCGAGCGGCGAGGCCGGCTTGGCCACCCGCTGCGTCCAGGGCCGGGCCAGCTCGGGCGTCATGCCCCACAGCACCCTCCGTTCCCGCACCAGGACCTGAGCCTCGGCACCCGCCTCGTGCAGCAGCGCGGCGCTCTCCAGCGCGGACTGACCACCGCCGACGACGGCCACCCGCCGTCCCGCGTACACGGACAGATCCGTGTGGTGGCTGGTGTGCGACACACGTGCCCGCGGACCCGGCCCCTCGGGCGCGAGCTGCCGCAACTCGGCCGGGACATGGGCGAGACCGTTCAGCCCGGTCGCCACCACGACGGCCGAGGCCGCCATCTCCTTCCCGTCGTCCAGTCCGACGACGAAGCCGGGCCCCTCCGCCGGCCGCTCGACCGCCGTCACCCGGGCCGGCTCGACCTCGCCGACGTACCGCTTCTGGAACCACTGCCCGTACCGGACGAAGACGTCGCACGGGATCGGTGTCAGCTCGGTCAGTTCCGGTTCGCTGTGCGCGCGCCGGAAGTCCGCCAGCCGGCCGCCGGGCTCGGGAGCCGACAGGTCGGTCGCGTCCGGCGTCGATTTCAGGTACATCCCGGTGGCCATGGCGTGCCGCCAACTGCCCATCACGTCACCGAAGACACGCACCGGCGCCCCCGCCGCCCGCAAGTGGGCGGCCACCGAAAGGCCGTACGGCCCGGCGCCGATCACCACGACGGGTGGCCGCCCGTGCCCGGTGAAAGCCTGCTCCTGGGCAGGGCGCTGCCCCGGAAGCGACTGCGTCATGCATTCCTCCGCTGGTCTGCTCGTCGCCTTCCCCTGGGCGACGCGACACTGCGGGATGGCACGGCCGGCGTGAAACGGCCGTGCTCGTCCCCCCTCCGCGGGTGAGTCTGTCCCACGGCCAGGCACCGGGAAACGATATCGACGCACGTTGGCCAAAACTTGGTCGAACCATACGACAAGTGACGTCGACCATGTCATCGACGTGCGGTGGACGGATGCCGACGATCAAGAGACCGACAGGAACGGTCGGCGACGGCGGCCGTGCCGAGGCGGGGGAGCAGCCGTGCCGACTGCGGCGGATCAGGGGTTCGCGCGCCGACCGGAGACCGCGCCGGCCAGGTCCCGGTGGCGGCCCCTGTACGGTCGCCCCGTGAACACCTACTGGCACGTCGTTCTGCCGCCGCTCTGCGCCTGACGGGCGCACCCGCTGTCGGTTCGAAGCCACGCTCCGGGCCCTGCCTTCGAGGCGGCCAGGGGCACGTGTCGTGCGCCCGTATCGAAACCAGTCCGCAGACGGTATTCGACGACGGAAGTCCACGACTGCGCCGAACGACACCTCATCCCCGTCTTCCCGTGCGCCGGGCGGCGCTGCCGACGCACGCTCGCGTAGCCGCCACTCCGGCCGGTTCACCGGTCCGCTCCCGATCCTCACGGCCGCCGTGCTGTGGGGCACCACCGGTACCGCCGGTTCCCTCGCCCCCGCCGGGATCCCGGCCGCCGCCATCGGCGCCGCCGGCCTGGCCCTCGGCGGCGTGCTCCTGTTCCTGACCGCACCCGGCAGTCGCTCCCTGCCCGGGATCTGCACCGGTGGCGAACGCCGGCTGCTGGCCGTGGGCGCCCTCGCGGTGGCCAGGTACCCGCTCGCCTTCTATCCCGCCGTGGCGCGTACGGGCGTCGCCGTGGCCACCGTGATCGCGCTCGGCGGCGCCCCCGTCCTCGCAGGCCTCCTGGCCTGGTTCACCCGCCGGTCGCGACCCTCGGCCCGCTGGGCCACCGCGACCGCGGCGGCCGTCCTCGGCTGCACGGTGCTGGTCCTCGGTCCGCAACTCGCCGGTGACGGCGCCCCCGTGGACGTCGTCGGCGTCCTGCTGGCAGGGCTCGCGGGCCTGTCGTACGCCGTGTACGCCCTGGCCGGCGGGCAGCTCATCGCCTGCGGACATGCCTCCGGCGCCGTGATGGGCGTGATGTTCGCAGGAGCGGGACTGCTGGTGCTGCCGGTTGTGGTGTGGGGCGCCGTCGGCGGGCTGCTGACGGCGCGAGCCGCGCTGATCGTGCTGTACCTGGGGGTGATCACCACCTTCCTCTGCTACCGCCTGTTCGGGCACGGCCTGCGCCACGCCACTCCCCAGGCCGCGACGACCCTGACGCCGGCCGAGCCGGCCGTGGCCGCGGTCCTGGGAGTCACGGTCCTGGGCGAGCGTCTGCCGGCTGTCTCCTGGTGCGGACTGGCGGTCCTGGCGCTCGGCATCGTGCTCCTCGCCGTTCCCATCGGCACCGGCGGGCAGGACACCTGACCTGGGCGACGGCCAAGTAACCGACCGGATGGTCCTTTTGTGGCGCCCAGTGAGGGCGGGATTCAGCCTGAATCCGTGACCGTTTCCAGGGATCGGGCCGACGGTGAACCGCCCCTCCGGTTGCCGAAGTAGTGGCTTTACGCTGCGACTTCGGCAACCGGAGAGGGCGAAGCGCACACCTGCGGTCGTTCTCCGGCAGGTTTCCGGAAACGGTCTGGTCGGCAGTCTGTTGACAGACCGTTCATGCTGTTTTCTACTGGCGGAGTGTCAGATGAGAAGGTCAGGGAGACGCGTGTGGACATCGGGCTGCTGGGTGCACTGAACGTGAGGGAGAACGGGGCCTCCATCGCCCCGACCGCACCGAAGCCCCGCCAGCTGCTGGCCCTGCTGGCACTGCACGCCGACCGGGTCGTGCCCGTCCCGACCCTGATGGAGGAGCTCTGGGCGGGCACTCCACCCCGCAGCGCCCGCACCACCCTGCAGACCTATGTGCTCCAGCTCAGGGAACTCATCGCGGCGGCGCTGCGCCGGGGCGCGGATTCCGAGTGCGCGGCCGCCCGGTCCGCGAAGGACGTGCTGACGACCCTGCCGGGCGGCTATCTGCTCGCCGCCGGAGACGGCGGCAGCGACATCCGGCAGTTCGAGCGGCTGTGCGAGCAGGGCTTTCGGGCCATGGACGACGGGAACTTCGCCGGCGCGGCCGGCACGCTGCGCCGGGCGCTGGACCTGTGGAGCGGTCCGCCCTTCGCCGACGTACCCAACGGGACCCACCTCGCCATGGAGGCGCGGCGCCTGGAGGAGAGCCGGCTGTGCGCGCTGGACGTGCGCATCGAGGCAGACCTCCGGCTCGGCCGGCACCGCGAACTGCTCGCCGAACTCACCGTCCTGACCAGCCGCTACCGCTCCCACGAGAACCTGCACGCGCAGTTCATGCTCGCCCTCTACCGCTCCGGCCGACGCGGCGAGGCCCTCCTCGTCTACCGGCAGCTGCGCACCCTCCTCGTCAAGGACCTGGGACTGGAGCCGTCGGCGCGCCTGCGCCGCCTCCAGCAGTCCATCCTCTCGGCCACCGCCGAGAGCCCCGGCGCATCGCCGCACGACGACGACCTGACCGCGCCAGCACCGGGCGGGGGACTGGCTCGCGCACTGTGAACCTCCACTCGTCCCCTTGCTGAGAGGGCTCGACGAGTCCGGGGGATCCGGTGATCGCGCCCGAAGGGTTGTTTCCCGCCAGGGTCCGAGCGTATAAATAAGCAACTTTCTTTCTTACAGACGCTTGCAGGCCTTTCGCACAGGCCGTCGATGGCGAGATGAGGGCACCGTGACCCGCCGTTATCCAGCAGGTCCGCAGCGGCTGCTGCGTTCGCTCAACGGCCGTGCCGTCCTGGAGGCGATCGACGAGGCGGGCCCTGTCACGACCACCGATCTGGCGGGGCGGATCCCGCTCTCCCGGCCGACGGTCGCCGCCGCGGTCGGCCTGCTGCTGGAGCGCGGGGTCATCACCGAGGTGGGCCCGGTGACCGGCCGCAAGGGTCCGGCGCCCGCGCAGTACGGGGTGAACGCCGACTGCGCCTTCGCGATCGGCGTGGACGTCGGGCACCGCAGGATCCGTGCCGCGGTCGCCGACGTCACGGGCCGGGTGCGGGCACGTGCCGAGTGCGAGCAGCACGGGGAGCGGGGCGCCGAGGCGTTCGTCGGGCAGATCCTGGACATGTGCGTGGACCTGGCCGGGCAGGTCGGCCGGGAGCTCGGGGAGATCACCCAGGTCGTCGCCGGGCTGCCGGCCGCGGTCGGCCCCGACGGACGTCAGCTGTCGTACACCACCGGGCTGCCCGACGCGGGGAGCGGACTGGGCGAGGCGCTCGGCCGGGCGATCCCCGTACCCCTGGTCCTGGAGAACGACGTGAATCTCGCGGCGCTGGCCGAGCGCACCCATGGCCTCGGCACCGAGACCGACGACTTCGTCCTGGTCAGCCTGGGCGTCGGGCTCGGTCTCGGGCTGGTGGTGGACGGCCGGGTCCGGAGGGGCGCCACGGGCGTCGCGGGTGAGGCCGGCTACCTGCCGAGCGACCGCATGATCGCGCCGGTGGGGCAGCGCCGGGATCCGGTACAGGAACACCTGGGCGCCCGCCACATCAGCGCCGAGGCCCGCCGGCTGGGCCTGCCGGGCGACGGCAGTCCGCTCACCGTCTTCGAACTCGCCCGCGCCGGCGACCCCGGCGCGCTGGAGATCGTGGACGACACCGCCCGCAGCGTCGCCTACGTGGTGGCCTGTGTCGTCCCCCTGATCGACCCGGCGCTGATCGTGCTGGGCGGCGCCATCGGCGCCAACGGCGATCTGCTGCTCGAGCCCGTCGCCCGCCACCTGGCCGATTTCAGTACGTTCCGGCCGCCCATCGTCGCCTCCGGGCTCGGCCAGGACGCCGTGCTCACCGGAGCGACCACCATGTCGGCGAAGCTGGCCCGCGAGACCGCCTTCGCCGCCGCCACCACCCCCGTCCCCCAGGCCGAGCCCTCGGCTCTGTCCTGAGAGACACCGCGGCGACGCCGTCTTGCCGGACAGCGCCGCCGCTTCAGGTCACCGGGCATTGCCGTGCCCGTCGACCGACGACCGATCCGTCACCCAGGGAATCCCGTCTCCGAGGAAGGACGATCAGTGTTCAAACCTATCACCGGGGCCGTGTCCGCCGCGGCCGCCGGAGTGCTGCTGCTGGCCGGCTGCACGTCCACCGGGCCCTCGTCGTCACAACCCGACACCGCCATCTCCGCGGGCGCCTCGCACCAGCCCACCACCGTCACCGTCTGGACCTTCAACCACCTCCCCAACGAGGTGGCCGCGTTCAAGGCGACCCTGAACCGGCTGCACACCAAGTACCCGTGGCTGACCGTGAAGTTCGTGCCGAACAAGGACGACGCCGCCTACGCCAAGGCGGTCGCCGCGGGCGATCCCCCGGACGTCTTCATCAGCTCCGCGCCCGACAACGTGGCGAAGTTCTGTTACAACGGCACGGTCGCCGACCTGGGCCCCTATCTGTCCTCCGCGAAGATCGACACGGCCACGACCTTCCCGGCCGCGACCCTCGCCTACACCCGCTACGAGGGCAAGCAGTGCGCGCTTCCGCTGCTGACCGACGCCTTCGCGCTCTACTACAACAAGCAGATGTTCAAGGCGGCCGGCATCACCAAGCCCCCGCAGACCCTCGCCGAACTGACCGCCGACGCCAAGAAGCTGACCGTCAAGAACACGGACGGCTCCATCAAGACGTACGGCTTCGTGCCCCGCTCCGACTACGACGTCAACCGGTACCTGTTCACCGGCGCGCACAGCGGGACCGAGTTCTACGGCAAGGACGGGAAGACCACCTTCGCCTCCGACGCCAAGTGGCAGCAACTGCTGGCGTGGGACAAGGACCTGATCGGCTACTACGGCGAGGCCGACGTCCAGAAGTTCGTGGGCCGTTACCAGCCGCACGCCGACGACGCCGGCAACCCGCTGCTGACCGGTGCCGCGGCCATGGAGTACGACGGCGAGTGGCACGTCGGTGAGATCGCCTCGGAGAAGAAGGACTTCGACTACGGCGTGGTGCCGATGCCGGTCCTGGACGGCACGTCGGGCACGTACGGCGCGGGCAGCACGCTCGGCACGGTCGCCTACCTGTCCGCCGGCTCGCGGCACAAGCAGGAGGCGTTCTTCGCGCTCCAGCAGCTCACCACCGACACGACCTTCCTGAACACCCTCGCGGACACGGTCTACAACATCCCGACCACGTTCGCCGCGCTCAAGGCCTGGGACAAGCGGAACGACCCGCACTGGAAGCCGTTCGTCGACGTCTTCGAGAACAAGAACTCCACCTACAAGACGCTCACCCCGGCCGGCATCGAGGACATGGACACCTGGCGCGCGTTCCTCCTCGACTACGAGCAGGGCAAGGTGAGCAGCGCAGCGAGCGGTCTGACCGGGGTCGGGAAGAAGATCGACGACCTCAACTCCGAGAGCGGGCAGTAGAGATGACGACCACTCTCGCCCCCGTCGGCGAGGCCCCGGGCACCGCGCGCACGCGCGCCGCCCGGGGCGGGCGGCGGCGCGCGAGCGGGGCCCGCTGGTGGGTCGTGCTCGCCTTCCTGTCCCCGTTCGTCATCGGGTTCTGCGTCTTCGTGCTCTACCCGGTGGCCGCCACGCTCTACTACTCGCTCACCGACTTCCAGGCCGGCTCCTACCGCCCGGTGCAGTTCGTCGGACTGCGCAACTACCGCGCCCTATTCACCCAGTCCGACACCTTCTGGGTAGCCGTGCGCAACACCCTGTGGATGGTCGTCGTCATGGTGCCGCTGCGCACCGCCTGGGCCATGTTCACCGCCTGGGTGATCATCCGGGTCAAGCGCGGCCGGGCGGTGTACCGCACGCTGTTCTTCCTGCCGTCGATGGTGCCCGTGGTGGCCGCCGCCCTGTCGTTCATCGTGCTGCTCAATCCGGTCGGCCCGCTCAACCGGATGCTGGGCTGGGTGGGCGTCGACGGCCCGGGCTGGTTCTCCGACCCCGCCTGGTCCAAGCCCAGCCTCGTCCTGATGGCGCTGTGGGCGAGCGGCAACGTCATGGTGATCTTCTCCGCCGCCATGCTCGACGTACCGCGTGAGCTGTACGAGGCCGCCGAACTCGACGGCGCGGGCACGCTGCAGAAGTTCCGCAGCGTCACCCTCCCCGCGATCTCCCCGGTGATCTTCTTCGCGCTGCTCACCGGGATGATCTACACCTTCCAGTACTTCACCGAGGCGTTCGTCGCCTCCAGTTCCGCGAACGCCACCTCGTCCAGCAACGACCTGATCGGCTATCCCGCCAACTCGCTGCTGTTCTACTCGACCGAGCTGTACCGGCAGGGCTTCGCGTACTTCAAGACCGGCTACGCCTCGGCCATGGCCTGGCTGCTGTTCCTCGTCATCTTCGCGGCGACCGTGGTCTTCATCCGCGCCTCGCGCCGTTTCGTGCACTACTCGGGCGGTGGCCGATGAGCACTGTTCCCCTGACCAGGTCCCGGGCCGGGCGCCGCGCGCTGTACGTGATCGCCGAGCACGCGCCCGCCGTCGCCGTGGCCCTGTGCTTCCTCCTCCCGCTGACGATCGGCGTGCTCACCGCGTTCATGACCCAGCACCAGGCCGGCACCGGCTCGCTGTGGCCCTCGCCCTGGGAGTTCGGCAACTTCGGCGAGGTTTTCAGGGCCATGCCGTTCGGCCGTGACCTGTTCAACACCATGCTCTACGCCGGGCTGTCCACGATCGGCGTGGTCGTCTCCTCGGTGCCGGTGGCCTACGCGCTGGCCCGGCTGAAGTGGCGCGGCCGGGAGGCGGCCTTCCTGGTCGTCCTGGCCGCGATGATGATCCCGGCCCAGGTCACCAGCCTGCCGCTGTACGTCATGTACGCGCACGCCGGCTGGATCGGCACGCTCAAGCCGCTGATCGTGCCGTCGTTCTTCGGCGACGCGTTCAGCATCTTCCTGCTGCGCCAGTTCTTCCTCACGATCCCTGACGAGTTCACCGAGGCGGCCCGCGTGGACGGCGCGGGCGAACTGCGCATCCTGTGGCGGGTGCTGATCCCGATGGCCCGCCCGGCGATCGCCGCCGTGGGCCTGTTCGCCTTCCTCTACGCCTGGAACGACTTCTACAACCCCCTGCTCTACACGGGCAACAGCGACACCGGCCAGACCCTCGCGGTGGCCCTCAGCCAGCTCGCCAAGAACGGGCACCAGAACGCCTACCAGCTGCAGATGGCGGCCTCGCTGATGTTCCTGCTGCCGGTCCTGGTGCTGTTCTTCCTGGCGCAGAAGGTCTTCGTCGAGGGCATCGCGCTGACCGGCGTCAAGGGCTGAGCCCTCCGGGGCCGACCTCCCGGGGCCGAGCCGCCCCCACCTCTCCCACAGGAGTACGAGTGAAGATCACCGTTGTCGGCGGTGGCAGTACCTACACGCCCGAACTCATCGAGGGCTTCGCCCGGCGCGCCGACGTGCTGCCGGTCGACGAACTCGTCCTGCACGACATCGACGCCGCGCGCCTCACCGTCATCGGCGGCCTGGCCCGCCGTATCCTCGCCCGCCAGGGCTTCCCCGGCCGGCTGACCACCACGACCGACCTCGCCGAGGCGGTGGACGGGGCCGCCGCGGTCCTCGTCCAGCTGCGGGTGGGCGGCCAGGCCGCCCGGCTGGTCGACGAGACCCTCCCGAACCGGTTCGGCCTGCTCGGCCAGGAGACCACCGGCCCCGGCGGCTTCGCCAAGGCCCTGCGCACCGTGCCGGTGGTGCTCGACATCGCGGAGGAGGTCCGCCGCCGGGCGCTGCCCGGCGCCTGGATCGTCGACTTCACCAACCCGGTCGGCATCGTAACCCGGGCCCTGCTCGACGCGGGCCACCGCGCGGTCGGCCTGTGCAACGTGGCGATCAAGTTCCAGCGGCAGCTGGCCGCCCGGCTCGGCACCGACCCCGGCCGGGTCAGGCTCGGCCACGCGGGTCTCAACCACCTGTCCTGGATCCGCTCGGTCACCGTCGACGGTGTGGACCGCCTGCCGGAACTGCTGAGCGGGCCCGCCCTCGACGAACTCGCCACGGAGCTCCGCGTCCCCGCCGGGGCCCTGCGCGACCTCGGCGCCATTCCCTCGTACTACCTCCACTACTTCTACTGCACGCAGCAGGAGGTAGGCGCCCAGCGGGCGGGCGGCCACCGGGCCGAGCGGGTCCTCGCCATCGAGAAGGAACTGCTCACCCTCTACGCCGACCCCGCCCTGGACCACAAGCCCGACCTGCTGGAGCAGCGCGGCGGGGCTTACTACAGCGAGGCCGCGGCCGCCCTGGTCACCAGTCTCCTCACCGGCGACGGCGCCCATCACTACCTCAACGTCCGCAACGACGGGCTGCTGGCCGGGCTGCCCGACGAGGCCGTGGTCGAAGTGGCCGCCGACGTCGACGCGGACGGGCCGCACCCGGTGCCCGTGCCGCCGTTGCCGCCCGAGATGCTCGGGCTGGTCCAGGCGGTCACCGCCTACGAGACGCTCGCGATCGAGGCGGCCCTGACCGGGGACCGTACGGTGGCCCGGCGGGCGCTGGTGGCCAACCCGCTGGTACGCGAATGGGGTCTCGCCGCCGGGCTCCTCGACGCCCTGCTGGAGGCCAACCGCGCCCACCTGCCCCGGTTCTTCGCGAGCGAGGCCGCCGATGCCTGAGCTGGTGGTGGGCGTCGACGGCGGGAACTCCAAGACCGACCTCGTCCTCGCCGACACCGAGGGCCGGCTGCTGTCCTGGGTGCGCGGCGCGGGCACCCGCCCGCACACCGAGGGCATGGAGACCACCACCGAACGGCTCGCCCGCCTCGGCCGGCACGCGCTCACGCAGGCGGGCCTGCCCGCCACGACCTCCATCTCGGTCGGCGCGTACTTCCTCGCGAACGTCGACCGCCGGGCCCAGGAGCGGCTGGCGCTACGGCAGTTGACCGCGCTGGGCGTTGCGGACCAGGTCCTGGTCCGCAACGACACCCTGGCCGTCCTGCGGGCCGGGGCGCCGGACGGCTGGGGAGTGGCGGTCGTCTCCGGCGCCGGTATCAACGCGGCCGCCGTCCATCCGGGCGGCCGCTCGGCCCGCTTCCTCTCCCTCGGTGACATCACCGGGGACTGGGGCGGCGGGCTGGCCGTGGCCCGGGCCGGCCTGGGCGCCGCGGTCCGCGCGGGCGACGGACGGGGACCGGCCACCCGGCTGCGCCAGGAACTGCCGGCACACTTCGGCCTGGACAGCGTGGAGGCCGTCGCGCTGGCCGTGAGCGCCGGTGAGATCCCGGTGACCGCACTGCACGGCCTGGCGCCCGTGGTCTTCGCGACCGCCGAGAGCGGCGACGCCGTGGCGCGGGGCATCGTGGAACGCCTCGGCGACGAGATCGTCGCCATGGTCACGGCGTTGCTCCGCCGCCTGCGACTGCTGCACACCCCGACCCCGGTGGTGCTGGGCGGCGGCACCCTGCAGAACGACCAGCTGCTGCTCCGGGACCACATCGGCGCCCGCCTGGCCGTCGAGGCACCGCTGGCCCGCCCCCGGGTCCTCGACGTGGCGCCGGTCGCGGGCGCGGCCGCGGAGGCGCTGGTGACCGCGGACGCCCCCACCGACGCGCGGGACCGCCTCCGCAAGACCATCGCCGCCCGAAGACCACCGGCCGTCCGCGCCGGCTGACCGCCCGGAACCACGGACACGGGTATGACGCGGCACCAGCTCCTGGATGCCATGACCCACGAGTCCGAAGGGCGGCTGCCGGTCCCGACGGGGGATCCGGCCATCGGCACGGCACGCGTCAGGCACGACGTCGTCCCGGGGACGGGCGACCAGGAGAGCCAGGTGAACCGGGGACCGGTGCGGCGGCCCGGTGACCGGCGGATCCGATCAGGTCGGCAGGGGGACACACAGGGCGGCGGCCGGCCCCTGTGCGCTCCCCACCCGGGTGGTGAAGGCGACGCCCGCGAGGTACTCGCCGGCGGCGCACTGGCCCTTGTAGGCGCCGTACGCGAAGTCGTCGCCCGCCCCGTCGGCGGGGCGGTTGTCGGAACGGTCGAACCACACCGTCCGGCCGCCGGCGCTCGACGTGGCGCGCGCGGGCGCGCACAGCACTGCCGACACCCGCTCCCCGCGACGGCTGTAGCCGATGACGAACTGGCCCGCCGGGCACTGCAGTTTGGTGTACCCGGAGGCCCAGTCGCCGCCCGCCGGGACGTACCGCTCGTCCGTGACCACCGTCTGGGCGTTGCCCGTGCCGCGCAGGTCTCCGGCAGTCGCGTCGGTGCACAGACCACGCCCGCCGGAGTGCGCGAGACCGATCAGCCGCAGCCCGTCCGGGCAGACCGCCTTGTAGGCGCCCGAGTCCCAGTCGCCAACCGCCCGCACGCGCAGCGACTCGACCTGGTCGCCGTGATCCGTGGACAGCATGCGCCAGGTCGTCCCCGGCTCGACGTACCCGGTGCGGCCGGCGGAGGCCATGAGGTGGCCCCACGCGGTCGCCCGCCAGTCGCCTCCGTCGAGGATGCCGGACCGGTGCCCGGAGGTGTTGTAGTTCAGCAGCGCCCAGTCGTCGTGGCCGGTCCAGCCGACCAGCGGCCAGTAGGCGAAGTCGGCGTCGTGGTCGGCGAAGTAGTCGGTGATGTTGCCGAACCAGGTGCGGGCGGCCGTGCCCGTCTCGCCGGCACCGATGCCGAACTCGCTGATCCAGACCGGCGCGGTGTAGTGCTTGCCCTCGGTGGTGACGAAGAACGCCTCGTCGGCGAGGGCCTGGTACAACTCGTCGCGGCTCAGGTCCTGGTAGCGCGGGTCACTGGTCTCGCCGATGCCGGTGGCGCCGCTGTGGTGCGGGCCGGTGTAGCCGTAGAAGTGGGCCGAGTAGACCAGCTTGTGGGCGTCGACGAGGGTGTTGGAGAGGGTACGTACCGGGGTGAGCATGGGGCGGCCGTGGGGGAGTCCGTCGACCGGCAGGCCGGTCCAGTTGATGCCCTCGATGACGATGAGGAGGTTCGGGTTCGCCTCGGTGAGGATGCGGTCGGCGGCGAGCTGGGCCGCCGCGTACCAGTCGTGGTCGTCGCCCAGGCCCCAGTTGGGGTCGTCGAGCACGTCCCGGCGCACCTCGTTGTACAGGTCGGCTCCGACGACACGGGAGTTCGCGGCGTAACGGCGGGCCATGAAGACCCAGTCGTCGGCCCACTGCCGGGTCGGCTGGCTGCTGTTCCAGCGCTCGTTGCCGTCGACGCCGCAGCACCAACGGGAGGTGTTGGTGTGGTTGTTGAGGATGACGGCGAAGCCCGCGCCGGTGAGCGCGGTCACGACGGCATCGTAGACCTCCAGCGGGGTCTTGCCGCGCAACTGGGGGTTGGCGGTGACCGCGGCGTCCGGCACCGGAGTGGTCGTATGGATCATCTCGTTGGAGAACGGCAGCCGGATGCTGTTGATGCCGAGTGCCTGGAAGTCCGAGAGGAGCTGCGACAGGGACGCGCGGTCCAGGCCGAGAGGGATGCCGTAGGAGTCCTGGCCGGCGTGGTGGTTCGCGGGATCGGTGCTGCTGCCGCTGCCCGTCCAGGAGCCTTGTGCGCCGTCCCAGTTGGCGGCCTTCAGGCGGAACCGGTTGCCGACGGCGTCGACGATGTAGCGGCCGCGGGTGGACAGCGGCGGCTGCCAGGTGCCGGTGGCCGACGCGGCGGGCTGCGCGGACTGCGCACCGGCGGTGGCCGGGGCGGTGCCGAACAGCGCGAGAACAAGGAAGGTGACTGTCAGGTACGCGACAAACCTGAACGATCGTGCGATCGGCATCAGCAGTCCTCTGGATGGATGTCCCGTGGGGGCGAGGCACCCTACCAAGGCGCGGGTCAGCGCAGAAGCGGTTCGTCCGACGCGCAGGCCTCGGCGGTCCACCCGTCGAGCCCGCGCTCGGGCCGCAGCAACCGCCTGATGGCGGCGGCGGAGGCGCGGTGCCAGTCACGACCGCGCCGGAGCATCGCGTGATCACCGCCCCTGAGCAGCACCATCCCGGCCTGTGCACCGGCCGAACGGGCCTGCCGCACATACGCGGCCGAGTCGGCGGGAGCGGTGGTCCGGTCACGGTCGCCGTGCAGGACGACGATCCTCGTCCCGGTGAGATCGTCCACGGGGTCACCGGGCGGACACCAGGGCGCCAGCGCGAGCACACCGCGTACCGAGGGATCGGCAGCCGCGCGCAACGCCGCCCGGCCGCCCATCGAGTGGCCGACCAGCACCACGGACGCGTCGCCGGCCAGGCCGCGCAGCTCGTCGAGGGCGCGCAAAGTGTCCTGGAGCGGGTCGGCGGCGTCGTTCCAGCCCTGGTAGCGGTAGCGCACCTGACCGATCAGCACGTCGCGGGGCGAGGAGACCGAGGCGGCGGCGCCGAGGAAGGGGAGCATGCGCAGCGCGGCCGGCTGCCAGGAACGCGCCGGACGGCGTCCGTTCTCCTGCCCGCCGTGCAGGACGAGCACCGCCGCGCGCGTCCGCTCCCGCGGTCTGCGACGCACCACCAGTGCGCTCCCGCCCGCCTGGACGACCCGTCCGTCGGTCACCGCAACCCCCTGCTGCCTCCGGCTTTCAGAGTGCTCTCGCCATCAAACACTTCCGGCGGAACCCCATGCCACCTAGAGGTGTGCGCGGCGCGTGCCTTCCCCGTGAACATCAGTTAGGCTCCACCGCGCACAGGGGACGCACAGCGGGGGTGGGGGACATGACCGAGGGCTTCGCCGAGCCCGAAAAGGACGGCAGACCGGGGCTTCAGGCGCTCGCGGCGGTGGCGTTGTTCGCCGTGGTCGTCGGCGCTCTGTGGGCGCAGAAGGAGTTCTTCCCCCAGAAGGACACGTCGAGCGAACCGGCGGCCTGCTCGAAGCCGGACGACCACCTGCCGGCCCGCTATGTCTCCGGCGCCCGGTTGTGCAAGGCGCTCAACCGGCCTGACCTGCCGGCGCTGCTGGGAACCTCGCAGGAACGGGTCGAGACCGCCGACGGCAGCGGGGAGTGGCTCACGCTCGCCGGCGGCACGAAGATCGCCGAACCCGAGGCGACGGTGACCCTGGACACGTACTCCGTGAAGCTGACGGCGTCGTACGACGACATGACCGTCTCCACGGTGGGCGACCTGATGGGCGACGCCCGCAGGACCACGGTCCTCGGGCACCCCGCCGTCCTCTACTCCAGCCCGACCATCTCCATCGGCTTCGACCTCGGCGGCGGCAAGGCGAGCACGGGCCCCGGCGGCACCGCGCGCTGCCTCCTGGTCTCCAAGCACGGCAAGGACGACGGCAAGGGCACGCTCGAAGTCGCGCTCTGGCGGCAGGACGACGTGCCGCCGGACGACACGGCCCTGGTGCGGGTCGCGGAGCAGGTACTGCCGACGGTCCCGGACTGGAACGAGCACTGACGGCTCCGGGAGGCACCGGGCGCGCCGGAGGGCCGTCCGGATCTCCGGACGGCCCGGCGGCGCAGACCGCGCCGACGCCGTATCAGGTCCTCAGGGAGCGACGGTCGTCGTGGCGACGAGGCTGTCCGCCGAGGGGAGCGCCGGCAGCGAGGGCACGGCGCCGAGGAGACCGGCGACCGCGGCGAGGATGGGAGCCAGCAGCCCGGTGACGGCGCCCACCACCCCGCCGAGATCGAGCGAGGTCAGCGAGGTGAGCAGGCTGTCGACGGCGGCCTGGATCGCGTTCACCAGGTCCGAGACGGGGTCCGCCGCACGGGGCGCGGCCCGGTGCGCGCGGTCGGCGGAGCCGGCGTCCAGGTGCCGCAGCCGCTCCTGGACCGTGCTGCTCCACTCGCGCAGCGCCTTCGCGTAGGCGGCGGCCCGCGCCGGGTCGATGCGGTCGCCCTGCGCCGTGACGAGGTTGGGCAGTGTGTCCAGCAGGGGTGTCAGTGCGCGGTCGTAGCGCGTCGTGTCCGCTCCGCCGATCCGGTCGAGGAGCGTGGCGAGATCGGTGCCGGACCGCAGAGCCGTCTGCGCGACACCGGGTCCCGTCGATTCTCGGCCCGCTTCGGCGGCGGCTGCGGAGGCGGCCGCCGGGCCGAGAACCAGGGCGGCACAGACCAGGGGGGAGACGAGGAGGCCGCGGGAGACTAGGGCGGGCATGGGGTTCCTTTCGAGAACTGCTGTCTTGTGCCCACCCTGGAAAGCGGGGTGCGGCCCCGCAACCGGTCACGGGCCCCGCGGCAGGTCTGCCGTGCCTTGGTGAAGACCCTGACCAGGTGGTTTGCTCCGCTACGGGGCTCCGTCCGGGTGCCGGTCGGATGTTCGGCCGTCAGAGTGCGCTCGGCCGACGGCGTGGGCCGCGCATACGAAGGGCCCCGCCCCTGACGGATCAGGGGCGGGGCCCTTCGAGTGGAGCGCCGGGCAGGCCTTGCACCTGCATTTCCCCGCAGGAAGCGGGGCGTCTTTCCTTGGACCACCAACGCAACGCGCGCCACCCGCAGTTGGGTGCCTCGCTCAAGATCGATTCTACCCCGACCGCGGTGCCGACCACAAACCCGGGGCGGGTGCCCCCTGTCCGCCCTTGCATGTTCTATGGCACACACCATAAGTTACCGCGAGGTAAGGGCGTGATGTGTCTCCCGGAGAGGAGTCGTGGCCGCATGAGTCCACGGGTGAGCGACAGCCGCGAACGGATGCTCCGCGGCGCCTCGGAGCTGCTGCGCGAGTACGGCGCCGGCGCGACCAGCATCGACCGGGTCCTCGCCCGTACCGGCGCGCCCCGCGGCTCCGTCTACCACCACTTTCCCGGTGGGCGCGCACAGTTGATCGAGGAGGCGGTGACCCGGTCGGGTGACCACATGGCGAGGTGGATCGACGCCGCCATGGAGGCCGCGGACCCCTTGGCGGCGGTCGACTCCTTCTTCGCGCTGTGGCGGGAGCGGCTGGCGGAGAGCGGCTACCGCGTCGGCTGCCCGGTCGTGGCCGTGGCCGCGGAGACCAACGACGAGGCACCCCAGCTGGCCCGCTCCGCCGCCGCCGTCTTCGCCCGCTGGCAGGAGGCGCTGGCCGTGCACTTTCGCCGGCACGGTCTCCCAGCGGCGCGCAGCGCCCGGCTGGCGGCCTTCGTGATCGCCGCCCTCGAAGGTGCCGTGATCATGTGCCGTGCCGAGCGGACGACCGCGCCGTTGGACGCGGCCGCCGCCGAACTGCGCGAACTGCTGACCCACGCCTTCCACGACCGGTGACCACCACTGCGGCCCGCCCGGCAGGCGGACCGGCCCGCACCACCACGAGCACCCCGAGGAGCCATCCGTGTCCACCACCGACCTCGCCGCCCTGTCCGGCCTCGAACTGATGCGCTGGATACAGTCCGCGCGGCCGACCGACACCGTGACCCCGTCCATCGGCCGGCTGCTCGGCATGCGCTTCGAGGAGGTGGAGCACGGCCGCATGGTGATCTCGCTCGACACCCGCCCCGACTTCGCCAACCCCCTCGGCATCGTCCACGGCGGCATCGCGGCCACCCTCCTCGACTCCGCGATGGGCTGTGCCGTACACACCACGCTGCCCGCCGGTGTCGGCTACACGACCCTCGAACTCAAGGTCAACTACATCCGTGCCGCCCACACCGGGGGCCAGACCCTCACGGCCGAGGGAAACGTCATCCACGTCGGCCGCTCCACCGCCACGGCCGAGGGAAAGGTGCGCGACGAGCGCGGGAAACTGATCGCCCACGCGACCACCACCTGCCTCGTCATGCACCCGGCCGGGGACTGACGCGGACCGGACCCGGGCCCACGCGCGGAGCCCCGCACCCGACGGACCGGGTGCGGGGCTCCGCGCGTGACGGACCGGACCCGACGGACCGGGTGCCGGGCTCCGCGCGTGACGGACCGGACCCGCGGCTACTCCGGGACGCGGGCCAGATCGTGCAGCCAGGCCTTCGCCGAACTGTCCGACGGAGCACGCCAGTCGCCGCGCGGGGAGAGCGAACCGCCCGCCGAGACCTTCGGTCCGTTCGGCATCGCCGAGCGCTTGAACTGGGCGAAGGCGAAGAAGCGACGGCAGAAGTACTCCAGCCAGTGCCGGATCTCCGCCAGGTCGTACGCCTTGCGCTCGGCCTCGGGGAAGCCGGGCGGCCAGGCGCCCGCGTCCCGGTCGTGCCAGGCGTGCCAGGCCAGGAAGGCGATCTTCGCCGGCCGGAACCCGTGCCGCAGCACCTGGTAGAGCGTGAAGTCGTGCAGCGCGTACGGGCCGATCTTGGACTCGGTGGACTGCAGCTCCTCACCCGGCACCAGCTCCGGGCTGATCTCCGTGTCGAGGATCGCAGCCAGGGTCCTGCCGGTCTCCGCGTCGAACTGCTCGCTGCTGATGACCCAGCGGATCAGGTGCTGGATCAGCGTCTTCGGCACCCCGGAGTTGACGTTGTAGTGGCTCATCTGGTCGCCGACGCCGTACGTCGACCAGCCCAGCGCCAGCTCCGAGAGATCGCCCGTACCGAGGACGATGCCACCGCGCTGGTTGGCCAGCCGGAACAGGTAGTCGGTGCGCAGACCCGCCTGCACGTTCTCGAAGGTCACGTCGTAGACCGGCTCGCCGGCGGCGAACGGATGGCCCATCTCCTGCAGCATCAGCCGCGCGGTCGGCGTGATGTCCAGCTCGGCCGCGGTCACGCCGAGCGAGTTCATCAGGCGGTGGGCGTTGCCCTTGGTGTGCTCGCCGGTCGCGAAGCCCGGCAGGGTGAAGGCGAGGATGTCGCTGCGCGGGCGCCCCGCGCGGTCCATGGCACGGGCGGCGACGATCAGTGCGTGCGTGGAGTCGAGGCCGCCGGAGACGCCGATGACCACCTTCGGGCCGCCGATCGCGGCCAGCCGCTGCTGGAGCGCGGCGACCTGGATGTTGTACGCCTCGTAGCAGTCCTGGGCCAGCCGCTGCGGGTCGGCCGGCACGAAGGGGAAGCGCTCCACCCGGCGGCGCAGCCCGAGGTCGGCCGCCGGCGGGTCGAGCCGGAAGGCAACGGTCCGGAAGTCGCCGGTGCGGGCCGCGTGGGTACGGCGGTTGTCGTCGAACGAGCCCATCCGGGCCCGTTCCTGCCGCAGCAGGTCCAGGTCCACGTCGGCCACCGCGTACTGGTCGTCCAGCGGGAACCGGTCCGTCTCGGCCAGCAGCGCGCCGTTCTCGTAGATCATGGTCTGGCCGTCCCAGGACAGGTCCGTCGAGGACTCGCCGAGCCCGGCCGCCGCGTAGACGTACGCGGCGAGACAGCGCTGCGACGCGGAGCGGCACAGCAGCTTCCGGTCCTCCGCCCGGCCGACCGTGATCGGGCTGCCCGAGAGGTTGAGCAGCACGGTCGCGCCGGCCAGCGCCGCCTCCGCGCTGGGCGGCACCGGCACCCACATGTCCTCGCAGACCTCGGCGTGCAGGACGAGACCGGGGACGTCCTCCGCCTCGAACAGCAGGTCCACCCCGAACGGCACGCTCTCGCCGCCGATCCGGACGGTGCCGCCCCGCTCGTCGTCGCCCGCGGCGATCTGGCGCCGCTCGTAGAACTCCCGGTAGTTCGGCGGGTACGACTTGGGGGCGACCCCGAGGATCCGGCCGCGGTGCACGAACACCGCGCAGTTGTAGACCCGGTTGCGGTGCCGCAGCGGGGCGCCGACGACGAGGACCGGCAGCAGTCCGGCCGAACCGGCCCGCACCGCCTCGACGGCCTCCTCGACCTGGTCGAGCACCGCGTCCTGGAGCAGCAGGTCCTCGATCGAGTAGCCGGTCAGGCCGAGCTCGGGGAAGACCGCCACCGCGACACCCTCCTCGGCGCAGCGACGGGCCTGCCGCAGGACCGCCTCGGCGTTGGCGAGCGGGTCGGCGATGACGGTGTGGCCCGTGCACGAGGCGACGCGCGCGAAGCCGTGTTCATAGATCGACCAGAAGTTCAACGGGGCTTCCTCGGGAGAGACGGACACGGTGCGGATGCCGGACAGGGAGCGTCGCCGTACCCGGGGACCACCCTCTCCTTCGACGGTCTGGCGAACTTCCTGCCCCCAGCAGCATAGATCGCCCGGTGATCTGGGCTGACCAGGGATTCTGCACAGACCGCACACCCCCTCCAGCACGCGCGGCGGGTCACAGGGGCGCGGTCTCCAGCAGGGCCGCGGCCATCCGGCGGGCCGGGGCCTCGGTCTCGGCCGCGACACGGTGGAACGCCGTCTCCGCCTCGTGGGCCGGCCAGTCGGCGGGCAGGTGCCGGACGGGGAGCCGCGGATCGGTGCGGATGATGCCCAGCCACTCGCTGACCAGCCGCAGCCGGGTGACGACCGGGTCGTCTCCCGGGCCGGCGCACCACGCCTCCCAGCGGGTGCGGAAGTCCTCGTACCGGGCCGCGACCGACTCCAGGTCCCAGGTGTCGCGGATCATGAGGTCGATGTCCGTCGCCTCGTCGGCCAGCGCGTGGAAGATCTTCACGTGGGCGGAGAGCCCGAGTTCGGCCACGACGGCGCAGACGTCCACCCGGCCGGGCGCGATCCACAGGCCGCTGTAGAGCGGCCCGAAACCCGACCAGCCGAGCTGGGAACGCAGATCGTGCCGCTGGCGCTGCCACGACTCCGGCAGCGAGAAGCCGAGCAGGGTCCAGGAGCCGTCCCAGTCGTCGTTGACGGCGCCGGTCTCCCAGATGCGGCGCCGTCCGTCGTGCAGGATCTGGGTGGCGAGGGGCGTCAGGCCGAAGTACGTCTTGCGGCCCTGCCGTTGGCGTTGCAGCAGGTTCCGGTTGACCATGCGGGTGAGCGTGGAGCGTACGGCCTGCTCGCCGACGCCCGCCCGGCCCAGAACCGTGATGATGCTGCCCGAGTAGACGGCCAGCGGCCCCTGCTCCAGTACGTGGTTGCCGAAGAAGGCGAGCAGGAGCGACTGTGGCCGGGGCTGCGGGGCGTCCAGAAGTTCTGGGACGATCTCGGCGTTCACGTGCGCAAGATTACGGCCACGTGCAGGAAGCGCGGGGCGCGAGCCGAACCCGCGGGAGGAGCCGACCGGTCACCTGCTCGGCCGGTCACGCGGTGCCCTGGGCCTGCTTCTTCCGGGCCCGGTACGCGGCCGCCTTGATCCGGTTGCCGCAGGACTCCATGCCGCACCAATGGCGGCGCATGCCCCGGGAGCGGTCTATGTAGACGCGGGTGCACTCGGGGTTGCCGCACTCCTTGAGCAGCGGCGCGTCCGGCCCGCTCAGCAGCTCCACGGCCAGCCGCGCGACGCTCGACAGCGCGGCTTCCGGTGCCGCGACGGTCCACCGTCCCTCCACGGTGAGCTGGGGTGTCGCCGACGGCTTGCGGGCGGCGCCGTTGACCACGGCCAGGGACTCCGTGTCGTACGGCGTGCCCAGGCGGCGGGCGGTGAGGAGCCGGTACAGGGCCTCGCGTACGGCGACGGCCCGCGCCACGTCGTCGTCCTGGCTGGGGGAGACGGCGTCGACGAGTCCGGACTCGACGTACCAGGAGTCCAGACGCTCGGGCGAGACGAACATCTCGAAGCCGGCCGTGCGGCGCGCCCTGAGGGTGGCGGCGAAGTCGAGGGCCGGGTGCCCGCAGACGAAGACATGCTCCAGATTCACGTCACCATGCTGACGGGTGACGCGGCGGCGGGCAACACCTGTCCCGGCCGTGCCGAAGCACGGCCGGGACAGGCCGTGAACCCGGACCGCTACGCGGCGGTGCCGCCCGAGTAGTCGCTGTTGAACGTGGTCTCGACGGTCGTGGCCACCGACTGCGCCACCCCGGTGCCCGTGAGGATGATGCCCAGCTCACGGTTGTTGGAGAGGGAGTTGCTGCTGATGTTCATGGAACCGGCCTCCACCTCCTGGGTGGACAGGCCGTAGTCGGCGACCATGGCTTTGGCGTGGATGTAGAAGCCGGCGGGGTCGGAGTAGCCGACGACCGTGCCGCCGGCGGACTTGATCGAGGAGACCTCGCTGGAGTAGTCGGACGGGGTCTCGAGGACGACGCGCACCTTCACGCCCGCCTTGGCTCTGGCGACGATGGCGTTGACCACCGTGCTGTCGCTGAACTCCAGCTCCTCGACGTCGAGCGTCTTGGTGGCGGCGTTGATCACGGTCAGCAGGCGGCTGCGCGAGTCGGTGGGGGACCAGAGCAGGTGGTCGCCGTCGGTGGGGGTGATCGAGGTGCCGGCGTAGTCGGCGTTGAAGACCTTCTCGATCGCCGCGACGTCCCGGGTGTCGTCGGTGAAGACGCCGTAGTCCCGGCCGGTCGAGTAGTACTGGGAGGTCAGGTTGCCGGTCAGGACCAGCGACTTGGTGCCGTCGACCGTGATGGTCTTCTGGTGCGTGTAGACGAAGCCGGACGGCGACCACACCACGCCCACGCCCGCGTTCGTGAGGGAGGTGTAGGCGGAGTTGTTGGCGCTCTTGTGCGCCTGGTCCAGGACGACCCGCACGGTGACGCCCTTGTTCTTCAGGGCTATGAGGTCGTTGACGGCCGTGGTGTCCTCCAGCTCGTACATCGTCATGTCGAGCGAGCTGGTGGCCGAGTTGATGAAGTCGTAGATCGTGGGCTCGCTGCTGCTGAGCGAGAAGGCGAACGCGGAGTAGCTCGCTGCGTTCGCGGGGACCGCGGTGGCGACCACGACCGCACTGGCCGCCAGGGCGACACCCGCGCGACCGAGAAGCTTCGACAGCATGGACGTGACTCCTAGTCGAATAGACGCTCACGTGGGGGGTGGGTGAGCGTGGGCATGACACCACGCGCGTAGACTTTCAAGGAAGGGAAGCCGGGTGAACTCGCCGTTACCTGTGCGGCGTACGGGCGGACAAACCGGACTCGGTGCAGGTGAGGGCCGGTTCATGGACACCCCGCGAGAACGCAAAATCTTCGTAGCCGAACACCCGGGAGAAGCGGGAGAACGCGGGCCGGCCCGTTCGGTCACATCCCCGCCGTGTCCGTGGCGCGGATCGTGCCGGTCGTGATCCCGCCACCTCCGGCTGCCGCGACGCCACACCAACTCCGGTACCTCCCAGGGAGCCTCACGTGACGTCACTCCAGCCGGCCGGCCGTGCGGTGCACTTCCTGGACCCCGGGGACTCGTGCGCGACTGGCTGACCAGCCCCGCCTGGCGCGGTGACTGCGACGACCTGTCCCGGGTGCCGTCGGTCGGCTCGCGGTGGACGGCTGCTTCGCCGAGTTCATCGAGGCCCTCTCCGCCCCCGACTTCGGCCGGGACCGGCCCGGCGATCCACAGGTGGATGGACGACCCGGGACGGCCGCCTGCTGCACCTCGCCTGGAGCGGGGCGTTCACCGTCGACGGCGCGCTGCCGACCCGGAACCCGACCTGCGACGGAGCCGCCCCGGCATCGCCCCCCATGACCGGGGGCGGCGAGGCCGGTCAGGAATGGAGAAGCGTTAGTCTTCCTCCCCGGCTAGCGTGGCGGCGATCGACCGAAGCCCCGCGCAGCAGACGGAGACGGGTTTGAGCATGGCCAGAGAGACCGAGAAGACGACGTCCACGCCGCACGTGGCCGACAGCCACGGCCTGATCCGCGTGCACGGCGCGCGGGAGAACAACCTCAAGGACGTCAGCATCGAGATCCCGAAGCGCCGGCTGACGGTCTTCACCGGAGTCTCCGGCTCGGGCAAGAGCTCGCTGGTGTTCGACACCATCGCCGCCGAGTCGCAGCGGCTGATCAACGAGACCTACCCCGCCTTCGTCCAGGGCTTCATGCCCAACCTGGCCCGCCCCGAGGTGGACGTCCTCGAGGGACTGACCACCGCGATCATCGTCGACCAGCAGCGGATGGGCGGCGACCCGCGCTCCACCGTCGGCACCGCCACCGACGCCAACGCCCTGCTGCGCATCCTCTTCAGCCGCCTCGGCACACCGCACATAGGCTCGCCCAAGGCGTTCTCCTTCAACATCGCCTCGATCAGCGGGGCGGGTGCCGTCACCGTCGAACGCGCCGGGCAGAAGGTGAAGGAGCGCCGCAGCTTCAGCATCACCGGCGGCATGTGCCCGCGCTGCGAGGGCCGGGGCGCCGTCACCGACCTCGACCTCGCCCAGCTCTACGACGAGACGCTGTCCCTGAACGAGGGCGCGATCACCGTCCCCGGCTACAAGGGCGGCGGCTGGAACTCCCGCCTCTACATCGAGTCCGGCTTCTTCGACCCGGACAAGCCGATCAGCAAGTTCACCAAGAAGGAGCTGCAGGACTTCCTGCACCGGGAGCCGACCCGGATGAAGATCGCGGGCATCAACATGACCTACGAGGGTCTGATCCCGCGCATCCAGAAGTCGATGCTCTCCAAGGACAAGGAGTCGATGCAGCCGCACATCCGTGAGTTCGTGGAGCGCGCGGTCACCTTCGCCACCTGCCCGGACTGCGACGGCACCCGGCTGAGTGAGGGCGCCCGTTCCTCGAAGATCGACGGGATCAGCATCGCCGACGCCTGCGCGATGCAGATCAGCGACCTCGCCGAGTGGGTGCGCGGCCTCGACGAACCCTCGGTCGCACCGCTCCTCGCCACCCTCCGGCACACCCTGGAGTCGTTCGTGGAGATCGGCCTCGGCTATCTCTCGCTCGACCGGCCGGCCGGCACCCTGTCCGGCGGCGAGGCCCAGCGCACCAAGATGATCCGCCACCTCGGCTCCTCGCTCACCGACGTCACCTACGTCTTCGACGAGCCCACCACCGGCCTGCACCCGCACGACATCCAGCGCATGAACGGCCTGCTGCTGCGGCTGCGCGACAAGGGCAACACCGTGCTCGTCGTGGAGCACAAGCCGGAGGTCATCGCCATCGCCGACCACGTCGTCGACCTCGGCCCCGGCGCCGGGGCGGGCGGCGGCACGGTCTGCTTCGAGGGCACCGTCGAGGCCCTGCGCACCGGCGGCACCATCACCGGCCGCCACTTCGACGACCGGGCCGCCCTCAAGGGCACGGTCCGCAAGCCCACCGGCACGCTCGAGATCCGCGGCGCGAGCACGCACAACCTCCAGGGCGTCGACGTCGACATCCCGCTCGGCGTCCTGGCCGTCGTGACCGGTGTCGCGGGCTCCGGCAAGAGCTCCCTGGTGCACGGCTCGATCCCGGCCGGCGCCGGGGTGATCTCCGTGGACCAGGGCGCCATCCGCGGCTCCCGGCGCAGCAACCCGGCGACGTACACCGGACTGCTCGACCCGATCCGCAAGGCCTTCGCCAAGGAGAACGGCGTCAAGCCGGCCCTGTTCAGCTCCAACTCCGAGGGCGCCTGCCCCACCTGCAACGGCGCCGGCGTGATCTACACCGACCTGGCGATGATGGCCGGCGTCGCCACCACCTGCGAGGACTGCGACGGGAAGCGGTTCGAGGCGTCCGTCCTCGACTACCACCTCGGCGGCCGCGACATCAGCGAGGTGCTCGCGATGCCGGTGACCGAGGCCGAGGAGTTCTTCGCCGCGGGCGAGGCGCACACCCCGGCCGCCCACCGCATCCTCCAGCGGCTCACGGACGTCGGCCTCGGCTACCTCACCATCGGCCAGCCGCTCACCACCCTGTCCGGCGGTGAGCGCCAGCGCCTCAAGCTCGCCACGCACATGGCCGACAGGGGCGGCGTCTACGTCCTCGACGAGCCGACCGCGGGCCTGCATCTCGCCGACGTCGAGCAGCTCCTCGGGCTGCTGGACCGGCTGGTCGACTCCGGCAAGTCGGTCATCGTCGTGGAACACCACCAGGCGGTCATGGCCCACGCCGACTGGATCATCGACCTCGGCCCGGGCGCCGGCCACGACGGCGGCCGCATCGTCTTCGAGGGCACCCCGGCCGACCTGGTGACCGCCCGTTCCACCCTCACCGCACAGCACCTCGCGGAGTACGTCCGCGCCTGAGCCGGGCCGCACCGAGGAGGCGAGGACTCCTCGGTGCGGCCGCTCGCAAGAGGTTTGAATATTCAAACGTCAGTGGTTAGGCTGCGCCCATGACCACGACGCCACGCTGGCTGAACCCCGAGGAACGACGGGCGTGGCTCGCCTACGTCCAGTTCTCCACGCATCTGTCCGACCACCTGAACCGCCAGCTGCGGCGGGACGCGGGGATGACGCACGCCGACTACACCCTGCTCGTCCACCTGTCCTCGGTCCAGGACCACAGCCTGACCATGTCCGAGCTGGCCGAACGCCTGAAGATCACCCGAAGCCGCCTCACGCATGCGGTGACCCGCCTCCAGGAGGCCGGCTACGTCGACCGCCGCGAGGACACCGTCAACCGCCGCAACCAGCACGCCGTCCTCACCCCGGCCGGCATGAGCCTCCTGGAGCGCGCGGCCCCCGGCCATGTCGAGGCGGTCCGCCGAGCCGTCTTCGACGCCCTCACCCCCGAGCAGGTCACCCAGTTCGCCGCCATCGGCGAGGCCGTCAACACCGCCCTGCAGCGCATGGACGCCGACACCGACGAACAGGAGGCGCTGCCCTGGCGCCGCCGGTAGCGCAACGCGCCCCCGAGGGGGCGCTGGGGGTACCCCGGCCGAAGGCCGGGGGAGGAACTGCGCGACCGGCCACGACGGCGCCGCGGTCGGCAGACGGCATGTCGCGGCACCAGCAGATCGCTCAGCACAGCGCCCACCGCACCGGTACGGCCCGAAAACCCGGAGCCCTCCGCGGCCGAAGAATCCGCAGCGGGCCCCGGGGCGGTGGCCGGTCAGTCCTCTTCGTGGCCCTCCGGGGCCAGCAGGATCGCCGTGTTGGTGCGGTGCGCCACGGCGTCGCTGACCCGCGGGTCGAACAGCGCCTCGACGGAGCTCCGGTGGTGGGGGCTCAGGACGATGAGATCGGCCGCGAACTCCTCGGCGGTGTCGGCGATGGTGGTCGCGACCTGGGTGGTAAGCCCCCTGACGAGGGTCCCCTCGGCCTTGACGCCCTGGTCGCGCAGGGCCGTCAGCGACTCGTCGAGGACGGCCTTGGCCTCGGCGTCCTCCTCCAGAGGCACGATCGCGGCGACGGACGCGGCGGAGGCGATGACGTGTACGACGCGGACCTCGGCGTCCGTCAGCCGGGCCAGCTCGCCGGCCAGCCGTACGGCGGAGCGGCGGGCGGGGCTGGGATCGACGGCGACGAGGATGCGCTGGAACACGGACACTCTGTTTCCCCTTCCGGGGGCCTGGAAGGTCTTCTCGGTGGTCAGGGACGCCAAATCACGGCGTGACGGGTCGGCGCGTCCGGCGCCGAACGAGTTCTTCCAGCCCCACCCTATGATCATCGCACCGGTCGTCGGCGCGACGGACAGCGGCCCGTGTAACAGCCACTGAACTGCCGCCGGCCCGACGGTATCGACCGCGCGGCCGACCGTGCGGACGTACCCGCGGCGATCCTGTGGTCCCTTTCACCGCATGACGTCGACGAGGTGCGGGACGACACGGGTCAGCCGGGTCACGCCCCACAGGATCAGGCCGGCGCCGGCCACCTCGGGCAGCAGCCACCACCCGGTGCGGACCGACTCGTCGAACAGGGCGACGCCGAGGAGCAGGCTCACCGCCGCGTCGCCGATCGTCAGCGCGGGCTGGGAGGCGACGAGCGGACCGGCCTGCAGCGCGTTCTCCAGGAGCAGCAGCGCCGCGATCCCGGTGAGCGCGAAGCCGTAGGTCTGCCAGGCGGTGAGGAAGGCGGCCAGGCCGTCGTCGGCGAGACGGCCGGTGGCCGACTTCATGAGCGCGGCGGTCAGCGCGTTGCCGATCGCGGCCCCCGTGGCCAGCGCCGCCGCGCGAAACAGCGGCGACGACGAGGACCGCACGAGCAGCACGGTGACGGCGATGGCGCCCAGGGTGAGAGCGAGGGCCGGGATCCAGCGCTGCATGGACGCCTGCTGACGGCCGCCGGACGGGGCCGCCGAGGCGAGCAGCAGGGCCAGGCCGGCCACCACCACGGCGATCGTCCGCCAGCCCTCCGGACTGGGCCTGCGATGCATCAGCGGCACGGCGATCAGCAGCGCGAACGGCAGTTCCAGCATGAACAGGGGCTGGACCAGCGCCATGGGCCCGTTGACCAGGGCGAGCGCCTGGAAGACCGCGGCCCCCGCCACGCCGACGATACCGACGGCCCAGGCCGGCCGCCGCATGAGTGCCAGCAGCAGGCGAAGCCCACTGCGGCCGGGCACGGCCGACGCGGCCTTGCGCTGGAAGGCCGTGCCCGCCGCGTTGCTGACGGCACCCAGGACGGCGAAGAGCACGGCGAGCACCATCATGGTTCCAGCATGCCCGCTGCGCCCCGCCCGCTCAGCCCCGGGAGCCGCCGGCCGCCGCAGGACCGGAGCGTGCACTACGGCCGGAGCACGATCTTGCCCTGGGGGTGCCCCTGCTCCAGCTCACGGAACGCCTCCCGCACCTGTTCCAGCGGGTAGACGCGGGCGATCGGGACGTCCAGCTCGCCCCGTGCGGCGAGCCGCGCGAGTTCACCGACCACGACCGCGGCCGCGGCCGACCCCTCCCCGTAGGTCCGGGCGCCGACCCGGGCCGCGGCCGACCAGTCGCGGATGGTGTTGATCCGTTCGGGCCGTACGCCCAGGTCCACGGCCATGTCCACGTAGCCGTCGCCGAAGGTGTCGATGAACGCGTCGACGTCCTTGCCCCCGGCGGCCTTCCGGATCCGCTCGGCCGCACCCTCCCCGTAGCCGACCGGCACGACGCCGTGGGCCGCCAGCCAGGCGTGGTTCGCCTCGCTCGCCAGCCCGACGACGGTGGCACCGCGCCGCCGCGCGAGCTGTACGGCGATTGACCCCACGCCACCGGCCGCGCCGGACACCACGACGGTCTCCTCCGGCCGCAGGTCCACCGCGAACACGGCGGCGTACGCGGTGGTGCCGGCCACGTACAGCGATCCGGCCACCTCCCAGGGCAGTCCCTCCGGACGGGACACGAGGTTGACGTCCTCGGCCACGACGTACTCCGCGTGGCTCGCCCTGCCGTGGGTGAAACCGAGGACCTCGTCGCCCACCGCGAAGCCGCGCACCTCGGGTCCTGCCGCCACCACGACCCCGGCCAGATCGCTGCCCTGCCCGGAGGGGAACGTCGCGGGCCAGCGTCCGTGCCGGGCACCCTCGCGGATCATCACCTCACCGGGCTGGATCCCGGCCGCGCGGACCTCGACCAGCACCTGCCCCGGGCCCGGCGCCGGCCGTTCGACCTCCTCCACCCGCAGCACCTCGATCCCGCCGTACGCGTGGAACCGCACCGCCTTCATCGCGTGATCACCGTTCTTCCTCGCTGAGAGAAGCCCTGGCCGACGAGCCGCGGGCCGGCCAACCGCCGACCGCGGCTCCGCGTTCAACGACCCGGCGGCGCGACTCTCTTCCCGGGACCGGACTCGAAGCGCGTCAAGGCCCGGGAGATTCAGGCGAGTTGCCCGGCGGGCGGGTCGCCGGCCAGGAACGCGGCCAGCTCCGTCCGGCCGGGCGCCGTGGCCGGGCCGCGACGGGTCACCGAGAAGGCCGCCGCCGCGTTGGCGCCGCGCGCGGCCGTCAGCGGGTCGAACCCCTGGCCGAGCAGGGCGAGGAAGGCGCCGACGTGCGCGTCGCCGTCGACGAGGCCGAGATCACCTGGTGGGGACTGTGCGCGGAGTGCCGGCGGGCCACCGCACAGCAGTAGGCCCAGCCGACACTCCCTCACGTGACACAGGTCACCCCGTCGCGTGAGCCGATTCAGGAATGCACGCCGGCCGCATCCCGCTGCAACGTTCTTGGGGTGGACTGGGCAAGGGCGCTCGGTGCGGCCGGCCACGGAGGGCGAAGAAGCCATTCGCTTCCGTCCGGGCATCCCTCCCGAACCCGCCGTCCCCGAAAGGTTCCCCCGCTCACCATGCCTCTGGCTCTGCTGGCCCTTGCCGTCGTCACGTTCGGCATCGGCACCACCGAGTTCGCCACCATGGGCCTGCTGCCCCAGATCGCGGACGGCGTCGGGGTGTCGGTGCCGCACGCCGGCAACCTCGTCTCCGCCTACGCCCTCGGCGTCGTCATCGGCGCCCCGCTGCTGACCGGCATCGGCGCCCGCGTGCCCCACAAACGGCTGCTGCTCCTGCTGACCGGGCTCTTCGTGGTGGGCAACACGGCGTCCGCGCTCGCCCCTGACTTCGGCCTGCTGTTCGCCGCCCGCTTCCTGGCCGGACTGCCGCACGGCGCCCTCTTCGGTGTGGGCGCTGTCGTCGCCTCCCGGCTGGTGGCCGCCGACCGCGCGGCACGCGCCGTCTCCCGGGTCTTCCTCGGCCTCACCATCGCCAACATCGTCGGCGTCCCCGCCGGCACCGCCCTCGGCCAGCACCTGGGCTGGCGGTACGCCTACTGCGCGGTCGCCGTCATCGGCCTCGTGGCGCTCCTCGCGCTCGCCCTGCTCGTACCCCACCAGTCGCGGGGCCCGCAGGCCGGCATCCGGCAGGAACTGCGCGCGATGGGCAACCGGCAGGTCTTCATCGGCCTGGCCACCGCCGTCGTCGGGTTCGGCGGCTTCTTCGCCGTCTACAGCTATCTCGTCCCGATGCTGACGCACCTGACGGGCCTCTCCGACGCCTCCACCACCTGGGTCCTCGCCCTCTACGGCGTCGGCATGACCCTCGGCACCCTGCTCGCCGGCCCCCTGACCGACCGCGCCCTGCGCCCGACCCTGTACGCCGGGATCGTCCTGCTGGGGGCCGCGCTGGTGACGTTCTACTTCACCGTCCACAGCACGGTGCCGGCCCTGGTGACGGTCACCTTCATCGGCGCGATGGGCGCGCTCATCACCACGCCCGTCCAGATGCTGCTGATGATCAACGCGAAGGACGCCCCCACGATGGCGGCCGCCTCCAACCACTCCGCCTTCAACATGGCCAACGCGGCCGGCGCCTGGCTCGGCGGCCTGGTCATCTCTGCGGGCTGGGGCTGGGCGGCGCCCAACCTGGTCGGCGCGGCCCTCGCGGTGGCAGGTCTGGGGCTGGCCGTCACCGGCGGCCTCCTGGACCGCGGCGACCGCCCCTCGAAGGTGGTCACCGTCCAGGAACCCGCGGAGCCGGACCGCCCCGCCGCACCCGCTCAGGGCGTGACCGAGCCGAACCGAGGCTGACCTAGTCGGTCGCGGCGTTGTCGGAGTCGGAGTCGGAGTCGGTCGAGTAAGCGGATTGAGCTGATGGGTCTTCGGGCCCCCGACGGACGGGAGCGGACCCTCACGGTGTTCGAGGGCGCCGGTCCAACGGCGGCCGTGGGCGCGGCGGTCGCCGATGAAACGGAGCAGGCGCGGCGTGGCTCAGCGCTTGTTGGCCGCGGAGGCCCAGTCCCGCGGGATCCCTGAGTGCCCTCCGCTCAGCCGGCGTTGAACGCCTCGGCGACGGTCAGCGTGTCCTCGTACAGGTGCATGCGAACGATCCGGCCGTCCTCGACCACCAGGTGCACCGATCGACACCCTGATCTTGATCGGATTGACTGGATGGCATGACAGAGCTGCGAACTGACCGTCTTCTGCTCCGTCGGTGGCGGGAGTCCGACCTCGAACCGTGGGCGGCTATGAACGCCGATCCTGAAGTCCGAGAACACTTGGGGGGACTGCTGACGCGGGAGCAAAGCGATGCCGCGGTGGCACTCATGCAGGCCGAGTTCGAGGAGCGGGCCTTTGGGTGGTGGGCGCTCGAAGCAAGGGGGACTGGTGAGTTCATCGGCCGTGCCGGTTTGGACGAGGTGGGCAAGGACATGCCGTTCACGGGGGTGGATGTCGGTTGGCGCTTGATGCGTTCGGCGTGGGGGCACGGTTATGCCACTGAGGCTGCCCTGGCCTGTCTGGCTTTCGGCTTCGAGGTCCTCGGGCTGCCGGAGGTGGTGGCGTCGACGACCGTCCACAACCTTCGTTCCCAGGCAGTGATGCGGCGGATCGGCATGACCCGGGATCCGGCCGACGACTTCGAGGATCCGAGCGTGCCCGAGGGGCCGCTTCGCCTGTGTGTCCTGTATCGGATCCCCCGCAGGGATGCTCGCGGGCCGCACCACGCGGCGGGGCGCGACCGGTGACAGCTGTCGTGGGCCGCGCTGTGCCCGGACGATGAGGTATCCCGACGGCGGTGGACTGACGGCCGAGGAACGGTCTCGGCGTGAGCAGGTCCGGCTCGCAGCCGCCGATCTGATCGAGGCCGGGGCAGGTGACCGGGAGGTGACCCGCCGGTTCAGGTGACCCGGATGTCGGCGAACCGGTGGCGGCGGGCACCGGCTGCGGAACAACTCTGTCACCTGGAAGCCGTGCTGGACGCCGGCCCGGTCGCTTCGGGTCCGCCCAGTGCTGGACGCCGGCCAGGAACACTGAGATCGTGCGCCGCCGGTTCGGCGTGGGGTACGCCCTGGCCGGGCTGGGTCGACGATCCGCCGCCTCGTACTCCAGGTCCCCGCCCCCGTGGTCGCCCGCATGCTCGGCTACCACGACGACACCTCCGCCCAACTCGCCGCCGAGGCCGGAGGAACCTGGCGGCACTACGCCCCCGGAGACCGGTCACGGTGACCGCAGTCCCTCGGCGGCTGGGGAAGGCATGACAATTTGGCTGGTGCTCTCCGCTTGGCAGTCAGGATGGCTGGACTTGGTCGAAGAGGGCGAGGGCTGCGGTGGGGTCCGGGCTCACCAGGCGTTCCAGGCCGGCCGTCGTGATCTTCGCCCATCGGCCGGCTCGTGCCCACATCTGTTCCTCGAAGGCGCGGACGGCGTCGTCCGGGTCTCCGGTGCCGGTGGCGAGGGAGTCGGCGAGTTCGGCGCCCTCCAGCATCGCGAGGTTCGCGCCCGCCCCGAGTGGAGGCATCAGATGGGCGGCGTCGCCCAGGAGCGTCACGCCGGGGACGTGGGTCCAGGTGTGGGACACGGGCAGGACGTAGAGGGGGCGGTGGGCGAAGGCGGCGCCGTGGTGGAGGAGGTCGAGGACGGGAGCGGCCCAGCCGTCGAACAGGGCCAGCAGACTCGACCGCACGGCCTTGACGTCGGCCAGGTCCAGGTTTGTGTGCCAGTCCAGCGGCGCGCGGAACTGGGCGTACACCTTGACGTGACCGCCGCTGTTGCGCTGGGCGACGAGCTTTCGGTTCACGCCGTACACGGCCACGGAGCCGTCGCCGATCATCCGGGCGAGGTCGGGGTGGCGGGTGTCGACGTCGTCCAGGGAGGTCTCGACCGTGGTGACGCCGGTGTAGTGCGGAGTCACCGGCGAGACCGCCGGGCGGGTCCGGGACCAGGCGCCGTCCGCGCCGACCACGAGGTCGAACGTCTCCTGCCGCCCGTCCGCGAAATGGACGAGTACGCCGTCCCGGGTCCCCGGTACCACCTGCGTCACGCCCCGCCCCCACCGTACGTCGAGCGGGCCGAGCAGCAGGTCACGGAGGTGCCGGCGGTCGATCTCGGGATTGGCCCGGTCGTCCGGGCGGGGGCGCCAGTCGCGCAGGACGGTCCCGTCCGGGTCCAGGATGCGCATGGCCTGACCCTCGGGGCGGGACAGCGCCTGGAACTCCGACAGCAGCCCCGCCTTGTCCAGCGCGAGCTGGCCCAGCCCTTCGTGCAGGTCCAGCGTGCCGCCCGGGGGACGCGTGTCGGGGGCGGGATCGCGTTCGAGGACGGTGACGGGGTAGTCATGGCGGTGCAGGACACGGGCGAAGGTGAGGCCGCCAGGGCCACTGCCCACCACGGCGATGCGCTGTCTCATGTCGATACACTGTATTTTCTCGGTACGGTGCATGGCAACCGTACGATGTGACCATGACTGTCTGGGACCGGCCGGAGCCGCCGACTCGCCCTGTGCCTCTCGACCGGGAGCGGATCGTCGCCGCCGCCGTCGCGCTGGCCGACGAGGGCGGGCTGGAGGCGGTGTCCGTGCGCAAGGTCGCCGCCCGGCTGAACGCCGGCCCGATGCGGCTGTACGGATACATCTCCACCAAGGAGGAGCTGTTCGACCTCATGGTGGACGAGGTCCAGGGCGAGATCCTCCCCGAGGAGCAGCCGGGTGACTGGCGGGAGGCGCTGCGCGTCCTCGCCCACCGCACCAGGCAGGCCGCCCTCCGCCATGAATGGCTGGCCGACCTGCTCGGCGGCCGCCCGGCCCTGGGCCCGAACGGCCTCGCCGTGACCGAGGCCACGCTGGCCACCCTCGACGGCCTCGCCGACGTCGACACCGTCATGCGGGCCGTGGAGACGGTCAGCGCATACTGGACCGGCGCGATCAGGCGCGAGATCGCGAACCTGCGGGCGGAGCGCGCCACGGGCCTGTCCAAGCGCGACTGGCAGCGCGCTCACGGCCCGCATGTGACGAGGATGCTGGCCACGGGCCGCTTCCCGGCGCTGGCCAAGGCCGTGCACGACGGGACGGACGTGGACGCCGAGACATCCTTCGCGACCGGCCTGGACTGGGTCCTCGACGCCGTGGCCGCCAAACTCACCCTGCCATCGGCGTGACGCTCGCCCCTGCCGAAGGTGAGCGAGGTCGAGGTCGGTGTCCACGGCCGTGCGGGCGGTCCGTCGGTCCCCTTTCGCGGCGGGTGAATGGCGGGTAAACCGGGTCACCGGTCAGCGCGGAACAGCGAGAGGTGCGGGCAGGACCTTGACCGGAACCCGATCGGAAATTACCCACAGTGACAATGGTCTAGTGCTGTAGCGGCAGTTGAGCTGGGTGCGCGCGGAAGACTCGTCGAATCGATCAGCCGGTGCTGGACCTGTGCACGGCCTGTTCCCAAAGGTCCAGTCCCGCGCGGAGGAGTTCACGCACGGCCGCGGTCTCCTCCGCCGTCCAGGCTCCGTCGCCGGCGGTCGGTTCGAGAGCTTCGCCGCCGAAAATCTTTTCGTAGGCGCTGTTGTGGATCGATCCTTGGGAGGGAAGGGGTGGGCCGGCCTTCAGGCTGTGGGAGAGGTCTTCGAAGAAGTTCCAGGCGTCCAGCAGCAGTCCTGCCGGGACTGAGCCAAGGCTGGGGTGCTCGACCCACCGCCGTATGACGCTCAGATCGAGAGTGCCTCCGCCCTCCCGGACGAGCTCCCAGCCGTTGCGATCACAGTATTCCTGCAGCGTCTTGAGGTCATGGAACGCGAGGAGCCTTCCAAGTTCGTCAACGACGAGCTCATCGGCGGCATCGCCCGCTCCCGGCCGCCAGATCAGCGTCAGGTCACCTCTCCTGGCCGCGATTCGGTACGGATAACAGTCAGCCATGCGGGGTCTCCCTGGTGCTGCGGCGGCACTTGCCAGATGGGGCATTTTGCCTGCAATGATCGTCGTGTGGTGACTTCGTATCAGGTGGAGCTGCGGGGTGCGGAGCTGGCAGGTCTGGGGCCGCGGATCGCTGGGCGTTTCGAGCGGTCGGAGCCGGGGGCGACGGCGGTCGCCTATGTGAGCCGGTCCGCAGTTGATCGTGGCCTCAAGGGCCTCTGGCGTCGGCATGCATGGAAGCACGACACCGGCTTCGTCGTGCTGCCCCGCCGCTTGGTCGTCGAACGCGGCCTTGCCTGGATGAAGCGCGCCCGACGTCACGCGACGGACTGCGAACGGTTGATTCAGCACTCGGAAACGCTGATCACCCACGTGGGCAGGGCGACGTCAAGCCTGGCCATGTGCGATCAGGGCTGCGTGAGGCAAGACCAGTACACCGCCCGGACCGGTGAACTCCGCGCACAACGACTCAAAGTGGCTTCTGATCTGGTCAATGACCACCGGGTTCTGACTTGTCACGATCCGGCCGATCGTCGCCACTCCGGCGGCTGGTCCGCTCCACCACTCCTCAGCAGTTGTCTGGTGGTCCCAGGTCACGGTGTCGCAGACGACGTCCGTCAGACCCGCCTCACCGAGCAGGACGGCGAGGCCCTGTTCGGTACGGGGGAAGTCGTCTTCGGGAGCAAGAGCCGGCAGGTGAGCCGGACGGGTGACGCCTGCCGCTTGGACAGCCCTGCCCAGTAGCGTCTGCCCGGCGGCCGCGGGAGCCCTCCAGACAGTGACGGCCATCCGGCCGCCAGGACGCGTCACCCGTCGCAACTCCGCCAGGGCTTGCCGAGGCCGTCCGACATGGTTGAGGACGAAGTTGCCGACCGTGGCGTCGAACTCGTCGTCGGCAAACGGCAGCTGGGGCAGTGCGGCAAGCCGTACGTCGGCTTCCGGAGCCGCCAGCGCGGCCCGGGCGACCATGCCAGGTTCGGCGTCCACCGCCGTCACCTCCGCTCCCCGCCCATACGCAAGTGCGGCGGCGGTGCCCGTACCCGTCCCCACATCGAGGACCCGCACACTCTCCCTGACTCCAGCAGCGTCGAGGAGCTCAGGCACCGGATATGCGCAGAGCTTGGCAAAACTCGCAGCATAGGCATCGGCCCGCCCCGCCCACGCCTGCCGCTCGGACTCGTCGAACGCCGTCTGCATTACTCGTCCCCTCCCCAGAACACCTCCGCCGCGACATCAATCCTGCGGAGCCGACGCCAACCCGTATCTGATCAACAGCGACCGGAGACCAGAAACACACACTGGCCGGGTTGCGAGGTTCCACTGTCGCGGCCTGGCGCGCAACCCTGCGCAACACGCCGTGACAGCGATGGCCTGGACCGTTGCCGGAACGCGGGCCACCATCGTCATCGTCTGCCCGATGTCGTACCAGAGCGCTCGTCCCCGCAGCGGCGCCTGGACAAGACGACGGGTCAGGTCTGGATGCTCGAGGTCGAACGCCCACATCCACCCATGCCGGGTCTCGATCTGGAGCCACAAGGGGATACCGAAGTACGGATCCGTCGCGGGTTGAGCCGTGCCGGCGGAGAGCGCGACACGACGGCCGCTCCACACCCGGGACAGTCCGCAGCCACGACAGACCAGACGCCGGGGCCTGAACGAGATCCGTCCCCGGGATCAGATCCTCCGGGTGCTCGGATGACCCGGGCGGCCTTCTCACGACCAGGACGGCGCATCCCGATTCGGCCACTCACACTCAGGCCCGCCGGCTGCACCGTCAAGGCCGGCCCGAGGCCGAAGAACAAGCCGGGTGCCTGTTCCTGATGCAGCCGTTCCATGACAGTTCCGGCAGATCCTGGAGTCGTTGCGCCAGCCCGTCAGTCGTGCTTGGCTCACCCGATGAACTTTCTGCTGACGGCGAGTGGCCTGCGCAACGAGACGCTGCGGGATGCGCTGCGGGACATGCTGGGAAAGCCGTTCGGGTCGGCGAACGTCGTGTACGTTCCCACGGCATCCGTCGCCGAGCCCGGGGACCACGGGTGGCTCGTCGCGGACCTGAACCGGCTGCACGGCCTCGGCTGGCGGGAGTTCGACATCCTGGAGCTGAACGGCCTGCCCCGGCAGATGGTGCTGGACCGACTGCTCAACGCCGACGTCATCTATGTCGGGGGCGGCAGCCACTACCACCTCGCGCGCAGCATCACCGGCAACGGCCTGGCCGACGGCTTCCTGGAGGCGCTGGAGAGCCGGGTCTATGTGGGGCTCAGCGCCGGATCAATGATCTTCAGCCGTCATCTCACCGCACACTCCGCCGACGTCATCGGGGACACCAGGGACCTCCACGTGCTCGGCGCGACGACCGTGGAGCCGCCGTTCGGCCTCTTCGACTGGTACCTCAAGCCCCACCTCTACTCGCCGGATTTCCCCGAGCGGGACGACGCCTGGGCCGATCGCATCGCTGCACGGGCGGACTTCCCGATCTACTTCATCGACGACGAGACGGCCGTTCGCGTCAGGGACGACAAGGTGGATGTCATTTCTGAAGGCCGCTGGCGGTTCCATCCGTGACTCCACGACACCCGGCCGTGCCGTGTCCGAGTACGTGCTCCTGATCAGTGGTGCTTGGGCCGACCGGGCAACCTGCTTGCTGTTCCACGGCGTCGCGTGATCGGATGGCGGCAGCATCGCGTGCCGGTGACGGTCTGCGTCAGGCATGGAGGTGCGGAATCGAAGGGGCGGCCATCCATGGCTTCCCGTGACGGCGACCGTGCAGTCGCCTTGAGCCGGCAACTTGCGCTGGCGCATGAAGAACTGCGTCGCCAGATCCGTGAGATCAGGACAGGTCTCAGACACCGGCCGTTGGGTGACGACGTGCTGCTCACCCATTGCCTGGCTTTCTGCACCGCGTTGACCTCGCACCATCAGGGTGAGGACAACGGGATGTTCGCCCAATTGCTCCGGGAACGCCCGGATCTCGCCGCGACGATCGCGAATCTCGTCGAGGACCATGCACTGATCTCCTCGATCCTGTCCCGGATGAGCGAACTCGGCGACCGGGCTGCCGAACCGCGTGGCCCCACCCTGGAAGCGATCGGGCGTGAACTCGACGGACTGGCGGCGATCATGGAATCCCACTTCAGATACGAAGAGCGGACGATCGGTGAGGCGCTCGACGACGGGACACCTGACACGGACTGGCCCGACATCGTGTTCGGGTTCGGTATGACATGACATGACATGACTCGGCGCGGACCGGAGAACCGAGCCGAGCCGGGTCAGTCGACCTCCGCCCCTGTGACCAGCGCATCGATCGCCCCACGCAGTGCGGCCAGTTCGGCCGGGGTGGGATCGGCCGGTTCGTGCGGTACCAGCGCAGCGGGGTTCACCACGGGGGTGGTGCCCTCGGGGCCGGGGGCACCCATGGCGCGGGCCAGGGGCACGCTCATGTCGGGCAGTTGGGCGCTGAGGTCGTCGCCGAGCCTCCGGAGCGCGGCCGCGAGCGGCGGCGACGGGAAGGGGAAGTCCGCGGGCAGCAGTCCGGCCTGCCGGGTGTGGTCGTCGCCGCGGAAGTCCAGGACCCAGTCCTCCCAGCCCGGCAACGGCCAGTTGTGGACGCCGGCCACGGTCTGCACCGCCCAGAGCGAGACGGTGCGGGCCAGCGGGTCGAAATGGACGCCGCCGTACGGCATATCGGTGAGCGGGGGAGTGGCTGACGACGCGGAGAGCAGGTCGATCAGGCGGGGGCCGGCGGCAAGGTGCTCGACGGGCTCCCAGCCGCTGCCCCACGCGCGGACGCTTCCGTCGGGCAGCCGCAGGGAGGCGACGGAGCAGGGCTCGGTGTACTCATCCGGCCGCTCGCGGAGCTCGACGAGTGTCGACGCGGTCAGCGGAAGCGGCGCGTCGGCCGGGTCGACCAGGACGACCGTGCAGGTCGCGGCGTGGGCGAGCGCGGTGGTGAGGCTGCCGTCGGCGAACTGGGCGAGCGGCCCGCGCGGTGAGCGGCCCACGGCCACGGCACGGGCGTGGACCTCGGCGGCATGCCGGGCGAGGACCCGGCCGGCGGCGGCGTGGTCGCCGACGCTGTCCAGGATCTGGCCGGTGGCGGCGAACCCCTGGGCGGCGAGCCGGTCGAGATGGGCGACGACCGCGGCCCGGGCCTCGTCGGGGGTCTCGGTGTCCGCCGCCAGCTCCTCGACGACGGCGGTCCGCTGGACGTGCACCACCTCCAACGGGCTGCCGGTGTCCCGCGCGAGCCGGGCGGCGGCGTCCACGATGGCCGCGGCCTGCTGGTGGGCGCCGACGGCCACGACGACCGGACCCGTGCCGGCCGAGGCCTGGCGCCCGACGGGTGTGAGCGTGGGGACGGCCGGCTCGCCTTCGGCCAGGCGGGCCTCCGCGTCCCGCAGCAGCCGGTGCCCGCCGGCCAGCACGGGGATCGCCAGCAGGAAGGTGCCTGCGCCCAGGTAGAACGGCACGCTGAGGTCGGTCGCGTCGGCCAGCTTCCCGGCGACGTACGGGGCCAGGCCGCCGCCGATGAACCGCAGGAAGCCGTAGGCGGAGGAGGCGACGGGACGCTCGACCGGCGAGACGACCATCACCGCCTGTGTGGTGAGGGTGTTGTTGACGCCGGGACATCGGTGACCGCGCAGCAACTTGGCCGATCTGCGGTTGCGGTCATCCGGCGGCATGCCGATCGTCGGGAGCAGGCTTAACCAGCCGGAGCGGGCGTAACCTGGAAACGCGGAGGTCCCAGGAACAGTGATGTGGTCCGGGCCTCCGTTCGTGAGCCCGGCCAGCCCTATGCCAGCCGGGTTTCCCTGCGTCGCGAGTGCCCTGGGATCGGTCAGGCGATCGTGGGCGGTTCGGTTAGCAGGTCGTCCGCCTGCTCACCGGTAACGAGGAAGACCACACGTCGGGCTACCGCCACAGCGTGATCGCCGAAGCGCTCGTAGTAGCGGCCTATAAGCGTCGTATCGACCGCTGTCTCGACCCCGTGATGCCACCGGTCGTCCATAAGGTGCTGGAAGATCGCACGGTGCAGTTCATCCATGCGGTCGTCGTCCCGCTCCATCTGAAGCGCCGCGTCCACGTCGCGGGTGATGAGCACCTCGGCGGTCTGGGCCATCAGACGCTGTGCAAGCTGGCCCATTTCCAGGATCGTGCGGCGCAAGTCACGCGGAATCGCCCGATCGGGATAGCGCAGCCGGGCCAGCTTGGCCACGTGCTGGGCGAGATCTCCCGACCGTTCGAGATCGGCACTCATACGCAGAGAGGTGACCACGATCCGTAGGTCTGTGGCGACCGGCTGTTGCCGCGCCAACAGTGCGATCGCGCGGTCCTCCAAGTCGCGCTGTAGACCATCGACCTCCGCATCACCTGATATCACGTTCTCGGCGACTTGTAGATCGCCATCGAGGAGGGCGGTGGTGGCACGGCCGATGGCCGAGCCGACGAGGTTCGCCATCTCTATGAGCCCATCAGTGATCGACTCCAGTTCCTCGTGGTAGTGCTCACGCATCGCGTGCCTCCCGCGTCGTCACCCGTTCCCTAGCCTCTGCCGTCGGTCAGATTCGCACACCTTATGTAGGGGCAGGTGAGTCACTCATCCTCCGGCACTACCAAGGGCGGCGACTTCGACCGTCAGGCGGCGACCGGGTTCCCCAGCCGTACCGCGCTGTCCCAGCGCTACGCGGGCAAACTATCGCTGACCGGCACAGGTGCTGGTTGTGGCCCCCAGCGATAGGTGGCTAGAGAGGCTGGAAAGTGCGCTGGTGGGCGGTCGGCGCTCAATGGCGGTTGGCCATTTTGCTCAGAGATAGTTGGCGATCGGGGCCCCGACTTCGATGTGGCGCGTTGGCGGGGTTCGCCACCTATTTCGCTCAGCTGGTGGTGCATGTCATAGACGGAGGACGATCAGGGCGATGTCGTCGCGGGCGCCGCTGCTGACGCCGAGGTGCGCGAGCAGGGCGTCGGCGAGGTGTTCGGGGCTGTGGCGGGCATAGCGGGCGAGCGCGTCGGTGAGGCGTTGGAGGCCGGCGTCGATGTCCTCGCCGCGGCGTTCGATGAGGCCGTCGGTGTAGAGCACGAAGGTGTCGCCGGGAGTGAAGGTCAGGTCGGCCTGAGGGCGGGGGACGGGTTCGGGGCGGGCGCCCAGCGGAGGGTCGGTGGCTTGATCGAGCAAGTCGTAGGTGCCGTCAGGGTGGACCAGCACGGGTGGCGGGTGGCCGGCGCAGCTGTACGTAATGCGGCGAGCGTGGCTGTCGACGACGGCTTGGACGACGGTGGTGGCCAGCGCGCCCTCCACGTAGCGTGCATACAGGCCGAGGCAGTCCAAGGCCCTCGCTGGCCCGTCCACGGCGCGGATGGAGGCGGACAGTGCGCTACGGAGCATGCCCATGACGGTGGCTGCCTCCAGGCCATGGCCGACGACGTCGCCGACCGCGACGGCGAATCTGTTCTCGGGCAGGTCGACCACTTCGTACCAGTCGCCGCACACGTTCAGTGACCCGGCGGCGGGCAGGTAGCGCACCGCGGTGTCCCGGTGCCGGGCCAGGTGAGGCGAGCGGAGCATCGCCTCCTGCAAGGTGAGGGCGACCTGGCGGTCCCGGGCGTTGGCTTGGCGCAGTTCCTCGTTCAACCGCTGGAGTTCGCGCGCCCGCTCGAACAGTTCGGCCTCTATCGCCTCCATGTTGCTGAACACCCTGCCTTCTCGCGGGCGGGGGTGGGAGAGGAGGAACTCGGTCACGTCCTCCCCCCGGTGGATGATCCACGCCACCTGTCCGTCCGGCCCGAGCACTGGGGTGTTGATCGCGGACCACCACCGCTCCTCGAACATGCCCGGCTGGTCGGCGACGGGAATGTCGTACTTCTGCACCGCCACCGCGTCCGTCTCCTTCGTGCGCAAGACGCGGTGCAGGGAGTCATGCAGAATCCGCACCCCCTCAGCGCCCGGGTCCGCCGGATTTTCAGGGAAGGCGTCGAAGAGGTATCGGCCGAGCAGATCCTCCCGGGTGCGGCCGGTCACCCGGCAAGCCGCGTCGTTGACGTCGGCGATCACCAGGTCTGGGCCCAGCACCATATAGGGGCTGGGGGTGACCGCGAACAACGCCTGGTAGTCGATCCCCGGTCTCGCTACATGCTGTGGCCGTGCACCCTCATCAGGGGTGCCCTCGTCCCTCACTCCTACGTTTTATCGCGCCCTTACGCCCCCGGCACCTGGACAGACTGCCGGCCCTCGGCCCGTCAGCCCCTGCCAGGTGACCCGGGGCGACAGCCTCTAGGGACCGCGCGAGCGCCCAGGACAAACCACCAGGGCACCCTTGCGGCCAAGTAGCACTGAGACTGGCCAACTATCGCTGAGAGTCACAGTTCACCCCATCGGGAAGGGCCACGATGAGACGGACCGTCGAGGGAGTCGGCATGGAGATGAAGCACCTCGCGAACGGTGGCGGAGGAGAGGGCGACGGCGACGGCCTGCCCGGCGAGCCGTGGCCAGGGCCGTCCGACCCGCCGTCCCCCGACGGTGGCCCGCGGTTCATCGGCTGATGGCGCAGACCGTCATGTCGGAGGAGCGGGCCGGACTGGCCCGCTACCTCCTGAGTGCTGGGGCCATGCTCCCCGACTGGCAGCCCTCGTTCGCAGCCGTGCCGAGAGCCAGCTTCCTGCCTGACGTCATCTGGCCGTTCGACATGGACGCCCGGCGGCCCGTCGAGGTCGACCGGCGCAAGGACCCGGAGACGTGGCACCGGTATGCCTACGAGGACATCCCGATCGTCACCCAGTGGGACGACGGCGCCGGGACGGGCCCCGACGGTGAGTCGACCTCGTCGGCGTCGATGCCCTCGGTGGTCTTCCGCATGCTGGCGGACCTGGTCGTAGAGCCCGGGCACAAGGTGCTGGAGATCGGTACGGGCACCGGGTGGAACTGCGGGCTGCTCGCGCACCGCCTGGGCCCGGACCACGTCACCAGCATTGAGATCGATGCCAAGGTGGCGGACGCCGCCCGGGACTGCCTTGGTGCGCGCAACCTGCTGGGCACCGTTCTCACACGGGACGGCGCGCTCGGGGACCCGGCCGGAGCACCGTACGACCGGATCATCGCCACGGCCGGCCTGCGGCGCATCCCGGCAGCGTGGCTGGAGCAGCTGCGTCTCGACGGGATGATCGTGTCCCCATGGGGCACCGACTACAGCAACGGGGACGCCATCGCCCGGCTCTGCCGAAGCGAGCACGGTGTCGAGGGCCGGTTCACGCGGGCCGCGGAGTTCATGAAGCTCCGGGCGCAGCGGCGCCACTTCGACGGGCACGCGGTCTACGTCCCGGCCGGCGGCATCGCCAGTGCTGACCGGTCGACGACGAAGGTCACGGAGGCCGACCTGCTCGGCGAGAACCGTTTCGACGCCCGGACGTTCGCCATCGGCCTGCACGTGCGCAACTGCTACCAGGTGCCGGCCGCCAGCCGCGGTGGCGACCGGCCGGTCTGGTTCTACGGGCTGGACGACCGCTCCTGGGCGTGCGTGATGTTCCGCGAGATCGGGGACACAGACGTCTGGCAGTCCGGACCGCGCCGACTGTGGGACGAAGTTGAGAGTGCCCTGCACTGGTGGCCGGATCTCGGCGAGCCTGACTACGACCGGTTCGGGCTCACGGTGACGTGGGATGGCGAGCACCTGGCGTGGCTGGACTCACCGGAGGCGTCCTGGCCGGTGTGAACCAGCGGCCGACTGGCCCCGTCCGTCCGCTACTCCTGTGGCGGCCTGGCGGGGCCTTCTGGTGGGCCGCTGATGAGCACGTCCACGTCTTCGCGGAGGGCGGCGGCGATGCGGATGAGTTCGCTGTAGCGCGGGTCGCCTTCGCCGGATTCGATGCGCTGGATGGTGCGCCGGCTGATGCCGGTCTTGTCGGCGAGCTGCTCCTGACTGATCTCCAACGGAGCCCGAAGGTCCGCGATGTACTCGCCCAATCTGAGACGGACGGAATGGGCGGGACGGCCGGAATGGACGGGAACGGATGGCCTGGACGGGGCGGATGCCGGAGGGCGTTGCTCCTGGCGGCGCGCAGGTTCGCGGGCGCCTCAGTCGCGTGCCCGGCGTTCCTCGATCGCGCGGGCCAGGGCGGGCAGGGCGAGCCGTACGGCCCGTTGTTCCGGCTCGGTCAGTTCCTCGATCAGCTCCTGCAGGGCATGGGTGCGTTCGGCGCGGCGCCGCCGGAACACGTCGAGGCCGGTCGCGGTGATCTCCACGAGGACACCCCGCCCGTCGGTTTGCTGTCGGCGTTCCGTGCCACCAGCCCCGCGCGCTCCAGCCGGCCGATGAGCTGGGTCATCCCCGGCTGTGAGACGCCTTCGGCTCGGGCCAGTTCGGTCAGCCGCAGCGGACCCTCCCGGCCCAGCCGGGCCAGCGCCGAGGAGGCGGCGGTGCTCAGGCCACCGGCGGTGGCGCTGTGCCGTACATGCCGTACCAACTGCTCGACGGCGGCCATCAGTTGCTCCGGGGCCCCGGAGAGACCAGCCTCGCCGCCCGGTCGGCCGTCGGCGGCCCGCTCTTCGATCCGGTTGTCCATAACCGCTTTATGCATCTAGATGTACTGTGAAACAAAGAGTCTTGTCGAAGCAGGACGGTCCCGGCGGTCCGTCACAGGTCCACCCGCACCCCCGACCCGCGCGCCCGTGCCACGTCGTAGGCCACCCGGACCGCCGCGACGTCCAGCGCCGCGTGCCCGGTGGACTTGAAGACCGTGAGGGCCTCGGTGTCGCCGTCCCGCCCCGGATGGTCGCCGGCGAGGACGGAGCCGAGGAGGGTGACGGGCCGTCCCGGGGGCAGGTCCTGGAGTTCGTGGGCGCCCGCCGGCGGCGGCGATGCGGCCGCGCCGGTCCACTCGGCGAACAGGGCCGCGTCCCGCACCGTGCCGGGGTCCAGCTCGGGCCCGTGCGAGCCGCCGACCGAGGAGACATGAGTACCCGGGGAGAGCCACTCCCGGCGGACGACGGGAGCGGTGGCGCCGGTGCAGCAGAACACCACGTCGGCCGTGCGCACCGCGTCCTCGATGCCCGTGGCGACCCGCGCACCCGGGAACAGCACGGCCGCCTCACCCGCCCGCACCGGGTCACGGCCGGCCACGGCGACCTCCGCCTCCGGCCGGACGGCGGCGAGCAACGCCAACTGGGCGCGCGCCTGCGCCCCCGTCCCCACCACCGCCACCCGTTCCAGACCCGGCCGTGCGGCCAGGGCCAGCGCGCTCCGCGTGGCGGACGCCGCCGTCCGGACCTCGGTCAGCGCCTCGGCGTCCACCAGTGCGAGAGCCTGCCCGTCGTGCTCGTCGAACAGGACCACGAGCCCGCGGTGGAAACTCCGTCCGGGGTGGGACGGATCCGCGGTCACGGTCACCAGCTTCGCGGCCAGGCCCAGCCCGGTGACGTACCCGGGCATCGCGCCCAGCAGGCCGGCCGGCGTCAGGGCGGCGATCCGCGGCGGAACGGAGACCTCGCCACGGGCGACGGCGACGAGCGCCCGGCCCACCGCTTCGAGCACGGCGGCCGGCTCCAGCGCGGCGGCCGTCTGCCGGCGGTCCAGCACCAGCACACCGCTCACCGGCCCGCCTCCGCTCCGTCTACGGTCAGCGCCGCCACCAGTTCATCGGCGGCCGCGGTCAACTCCCGCTCCACGGCGGCCAGTTTCGGGCCGTCGAACTCAGACTCCGGCCCCACGACCGTCAGTGCGCACACCGGTGCCCCGGGGGCGGGCACGACCGCCCGGCTGACGGAGGCCACCAGCTTGTCGTTACGGCCGTGCTCCACAGCGACACCGGTCCGAGCCACCTCGGCCAGCTCCCGCGTGAGGTCCGTGAGGTCCGGGTCGTCCCCGGGCAGCCTGCCCAACCACCGCTTGCGCGCCTCCGGTTCGAGCGCGGCGACCAGGGCCTGCGGCCCGGCGAACCGTCGTACGGGCAGCAGTTCGCCGCGCAGATGGCTGATCATGGCGAGCCGTTCGGGTCTGACCACGTCGATCACCCGGCCGCCGCCCTCCTCCAGCACCTGGAGGTTGACCATCATCGAGGTCGTGGCCGACAACCGCTCCAGCACCGGACGGGCCAGCGCGGTCAGCGAGTTGCCCGCGGCCGACGCGGACATCCGCAGCACGGCGGCGCCCGGCAGATAGCGGTCACCGGCCCGCAGTACCCAGCCCCGCCGGACCAGGTCCAGCAGGATCCGGTAGGCGGTGGCGCGGTGCAGTCCGACCTCGGCGGCGAGGTCGGTCAGCCGCACGGGGTGCGGCGCGCGTGAAACGGCCTCGACCAGGTCGAGGGCCTTGTCCACGGCCGACCGGGGCGGCCCCGGGGCGACGGATGCGTCGGGCATGACGGTGGCTCTTCCCTCTCGTCCCCGGTACCGCGACGACCGCGGCCCGGCGCGTCCTGTCCGGTACGGGCCCTTGCGCCGGTCTGCCGGCTGCAGAGTACAGTTACCTGGGTTTTCGCCACACGATACAGCTGTTACGCACAGCGTAACAAAGCCCAGCGGACCGAAGGGTGACCATGACCGACCTGCCCCCGGGCGCCCCGACCCCCTGGGCCGCTCCGCCCGCCGGAACCGTCACGGTCTACCGCGGCGCCACCCTCTTCGACGGCACTGGCGGCCCGCTGCGGCCGAACACCACGATCGTCACCGACGGCGCCCGCCTGCACACCGTCGCCGACGACGCCGACCCGCTGCCCCCGCACGCCGCCGACGCCCCCCGGGTCGACCTCGACGGACGGTTCGTCGTCCCCGGCCTCATCGACACCCACCAGCACCTGGCCACCCCGCCCGACCGGCCCGTCGCCGAAGCGGTGCTCCGCCGTCTGGTGCACAGCGGGGTCACCGCCGTCCGCGACATGGCCGACGACCTGCGCCACATCGGCGACCTCGCCCGGGCCACCCTGGTCGGCGAGATCCCCGGCCCGGACATCCGCTACGCCGCCCTCATGGCCGGGCCCTCCTTCTTCGACGACCCCCGCACCCACGAGGTCTCCCGCGGCGCCGTTCCCGGCGCCGTCCCCTGGATGCAGGCCGTCACCCCCGACACCGACCTGCCCATCGCCGTCGCCCTCGCCCGCGGCACCCACGCCGCCGCGATCAAGGTCTACGCCGACCTGGACGCCGCGACCGTCGCAGCCGTCACCGCCGAGGCACACCGCCAGGGCATCGCCGTCTGGGCGCACGCCACCGTCTTCCCGGCCGCGCCCGGCGAGGTCGTCGCAGCGGGCGTCGACAGCGTCTCCCACGTCACCCTGCTCGCCTTCGAGGGCCCCATCGGTCCCCTCAGCAGCTACAAGACCAAACCGCCTGTCGACCACGACCGTTTCGCTGCGGGCGACGACCCGCAACTGGCTGCCCTCTTCGCAGAGATGCGCCGCCGGGGCACGGTCCTGGACGCCACCGCGTCGATGTGGACCAGCGACGAACTCCGCGGCGACACCGTCGAATCCATTGAACGGGCCGCCCGCAACGCCGAGTTGGCCGCCGCCGTCACCGCCCAGGCGTACCGCGCCGGAGTCGCGGTCTGCACCGGCACCGACCACGAGACCGACCCCGGGGACCCCTTCCCCGCCCTGTACGGCGAACTCGCCTTCCTCGCCGACCGCTGCGGCATCCCCGCCGCCGACGTCCTGCGCTCGGCCACCCTCGTCGGCGCCCGCGCCGCCGGCACCGAGGCGGACATGGGCACCGTCGAACCCGGCAAACTCGCCAACTTCGCCGTCCTGGACGAGAACCCCCTCCAGGACATCGGCAACCTGCGCACCATCACGTACACCGTCAGGCGCGGACACCGCTTCGACCGCGCCGAGTTCGAGAAGGACGCCCAGTGACCGACACCGCCACGGTCGGTCCCTCGGGAGCGTGCTCGCCAGTGTCCGGCAGCTCGGTCCCGCGAGCTGTGTCGCGGGGCCGCGCTGCCCCGCTTGGGACCCCACAGCGTGTTCAGCCGAACCCGAAGAGAGACTGAGCCTCGTCACGGCCCGCCGCGCGCCCGGACTCCTGATCGGGAACCCGGGCGGGAGCCGCCCGGCCCGCAACCGGCTCCTGCGGGGTCAGGACTTGCCGCGGCCTGTGATGAGGTCGCGGGCCCGGTCCACCAGGCCGGCGCCCGGGGCCAGGAGCTTGTTGGCGGGCGGGGTGGTTGGGGCCGAGGGATGCGGGCGGGTCGGGGCCATGGACTTGGCCCGGCGGATCTTGTCCCCGAGGTCGTTCAGCGTCTCCGCCGTACATGCCTGCCGCAGCGCGGGGAAGAGGTTGTCCTCCTCGTCCTGGACATGGGCCGAGACCTCGTCCATGAGCTGCTGCAGCAACGGGCCCATCTTCGGGTCGTCGGTGTCCTTCTTCTCCAGCTCCTTGAGGAGCTTCTCGACCCGGCCGTGGTCCGCGATCTCCTTGTCCGCGATGCGGTCGCCGCCTGCGATGTGCTCGCGCACCGCCGGGTAGAGGTACTCCTCCTCGGCGATCGAATGCCGTACGAGTTCGATGGTGACCTCGTCCACGACGTCACGGAGTTCCTGCCCGCCGGCCGGCATCGCCTGGATGCGGGCGAACATCTCCTCGACCTCCCGGTGGTCCGTCATCAGTTCCGCGATCGCGTCTCCGCCATGCCCCATCGTCTGTCCGCCCCTCGCTGGTCATGTCCGGGCCGGGTGGGTCCCGCCCAGCTGACAGTGGTTCCCTGTTCGGACGGGACCTCCCGCCGCTCCGGGCGATGTCCACCCGGTCGGGTGCCGCCGCCGTTCGGGAACCGGCGTCCGACCGTGCGCACGACAGGGTGACAGAGCGCTGGTGACAGAGCACTACCGGCGTGCGCGTGCGAAAGCGGTCAGTCCTCGCCCCGTACGACGTTCCAGTCGTCTCCCTGCCGCAACCGTCCCGCGCTGTTGTCGAGCGTCGCGCGCAGACAGGTGCGTACGGCTTTCCCGCGCAGGCGGCGTGCCTTCGCCCAGCCCGTTTCGGGTCGGCGAACGGCGGTTCGGTCGCCGGCTTCCGCAGTCACGGCGGTTCATCTTCCTTCTGAGTCCGGCCTGTTGAGGTCCGGTTCATCCGTCCTGTCCCCGTTGCCCCTCTCGTCCCGGGTGTCCAAGGGGTCCGGTGTGAAACCCGGGTCGTGGGCGGTGAGCAGGTCCTCGACGGCCAGGCCACGGCGGCTGAACGGTCAGGTCCCCCGCAACGCCGACGAGGTTGTCGGTCGGCTCCCCGTGGTGCGTCGTGTCCCTCCGGGGTACTCGACCGGTCCGGACGACAATGCCGGCGGGCCAAGCGCCCGCTTCGACACCACGGAATGGAGTGATGCGACGATGGCCAGTGCCACGGAGACCGGAGGCATCACCGGAACCCAGGACAAGGACTACAACCTTCTCTGGTACGTCGAGAGCTGCCTGGAGAACGCCCTCCGGCTGGACACCTACATCAAGGACGCCGAGCGGGCGAAGGACGAGCAACTGGTCGAGTTGTTCACCAAGGCACAGGCGGACAGCCGTAAGGGCGCAGACCTGGGCAAGGCTCTGCTGCGCAGCCGCCTGGCCGGCTGATTCCAGGCAGGCGGGGCTCTCGCCCGGCTCGCGCGGCTCAACCCGCCGAAGGCTGGCAGCGAGGCCCCTGAAACAGGGCCCTGGAGGACTCCGGGGCCCGTCCGCACTTCATTCGGACTGCCGGCCCGAACAACTTGATCTCCGGTTCGGCAGTCCGTTCGCCTGTCGTCCGCCCCGCCACAAGGACGAGTCAGCAGCACCTGGCGCCATCTTCCTGCCCGCCGCGGGTATCCGTCCGCGATGTGGTGGCGAGTCTCGCCCGAGACCGGGTATGAGGCTTGTCCGGACGTGACGAGTGGCGGAGGACGGCGTGGACTGGGGTCGGTTCGCGGAGCAGATGGCGTCGATGGCGCGGGATCTTCTGGCACAG
>NZ_JBIAUL010000021.1:0-193743 GCF_042892755.1 Streptomyces sp. NPDC001714 | reverse complement strand
CGACCAACACACCCCCCCCTACCCGGCCAGGTCCCCAAACCGGCGGTGGCCGGGCGCGACGGCCGGGGCCCCGGGGCGGGGGGGTGGCGCCCCGGGGGGGGGGGGCGCCGGGGGGCGCCCCCCGGACCCACGCGGTTCAGACCGCGATCAGGTCCACGATGAAGATCAGCGTCTCGCCGGGCTTGATCGCCGGCGTCGGGCTCTGGTCGCCGTAGGCGAGGTGGGCCGGGATGGTCAGCTGGCGCCGGCCGCCGACCTTCATGCCCTGCACGCCCCGGTCCCAGCCCTTGATGACCCGGCCACCGCCCAGCGGGAAGCGGAACGGCGCACCACGGTTCCAGCTGGCGTCGAACTCCTCGCCGGTGCTGAACGCGACACCCACGTAGTGCACGGTGACGGTCTGGCCCGCCTCGGCCACCTCGCCGTCGCCCTCCCAGATGTCCTTGATCTCCAGGTCGGCCGGGGGCTCGCCCTCGGGGAAGTCGATCTCGGGCTTGTCGATGCTCACGTCTCTGGCTCCTGCTTGTGTACGACACGGAACCCCGACAGTCTTTCATCCCCGCCCGGGTCGCGCCCGCGCGACTACATCGCCGCAAGAATGTCCACCGTGAACACCAGCGTCGAACCCTTCTTCACCACGCCACCGCTCGGCGGGTTGTTCCCGTAGGCCAGGTCCGGCGGCGTGACGACCATGACCCGGCTGCCCACCTTCTTGCCGGTGATCCCCTGCGCCAGCCCCTTGACGACCTCCTGCATCTGCGCGACCGAGAACTGGGCCAACCGACCGCTCTCATACGTCTGCTCGAAGACCTTGCCGCTGTCCCAGACCTCGCCCTTGAACTGGCACAGGACGGTCTGCGCCGACTGCACCTCCGCGCCGTCGCCCTCCAGCACGTAGTTCGACACCAGCTTCGTCGGCGGGGCCACCTTGGGAATCTCGATCGAGGGGGCCTTGCCGTCCGTGTTCGTGCCGACCTTGGGCAGCGCGGAGTCGCTCTGCGCGACCTCCTTGCCCGTGCTGGAACTCTTCGAGTTGAACGAGTTCAGCACGTCCACCACGAAGACCAGCGTGTCCGTGCCCTTGATCCCCGCCTGCGCGTTGCCCGAGCTGCCGTACCCCCAGGTCGGCGGCACCGCCATCAGCACCCGGCTGCCGACCTTCTTCCCGGCCAGCGCGTACCGCCAGCCGTCGATGATGCTGCCCGCGGCCAGCTGCATGAGCAGCGGCGTACGGTCGTACGACTGGTCGAAGACCTTCGCCGTGGACCAGATCTGCCCCAGGTAGTTGGCCTGGATGAAGTCGTTCTCCGCGACCGTCCTGCCACCGCCCGCGATCACCGTCTTGACCGCCAGGTTCTTCGACGGGTCACCGCTGCCCTTGGCGACCGTCGGCTTCTCGTCGAACTTCGTGCCCGCCGTGATCGCCGGCAACGGCCCGTCCACGATCTTCGGCGGCGGCACCGAAGCGGAGGCCGACGGCGAGGCGCTGGCCTTGCTGGAGGAGGACGAGTTGTCACCACACCCGGCGAGCGTGACCAGTCCCGCGGGAACAGCGGCAAGAAGAAGAGAGCGTCGGCGCACGGAAGAGCCTCGTAATCGGTCGATCTTGCGGATGGCGTGCGCGCAACTCTACGACGTGAGAAGGGCGCCGTACGGAAAACGTACGGCGCCCGTGTGGCGTTCTGTGCCGATCTCTCACATACCGGCGATGAGCTTCTCCACCCGGTCGTCGACCGAACGGAACGGGTCCTTGCACAACACCGTGCGCTGCGCCTGGTCGTTGAGCTTCAGATGCACCCAGTCGACCGTGAAGTCCCGGCGCTGCTCCTGGGCCCGCCGGATGAAGTCACCGCGCAACCGCGCCCGAGTCGTCTGCGGCGGTACCGACTTGCCCTCGAAGATCTTCAAGTCATTGCAGATCCGCGCTGCTTGACCCTTCTTCTCCAGCAGGTAATACAGACCCCGACGACGGTGAATGTCGTGATAAGCGAGGTCTATCTGCGCCACGCGCGGATGAGACATGGTCATGTTGTGCTTGGCCCGGTACCGCTCGATGAGCTTGTACTTCATCACCCAGTCGATCTCGGTGCCGATCCGGTCCAGGTCCTCGGCCTCGATGGCGTCCAGCGTCCGGCCCCACAGCTCCAGCACCTGCTCGACCGTGCCGGTGCGGATACCGCGGCGCTCGCAGAAGTCCACGGCCTTCTCGTAGTACTCCCGCTGCACCTCGAGGGCGGAGGCCTCCCGGCCGCTGGCCAGGCGCACCTTGCGCCGGCCCGTGATGTCGTGGCTGACCTCGCGGATCGCCCGGATCGGGTTCTCCAGGGTCAGGTCCCGCATCACCGTGCCGGCCTCGATCATGCGCAGCACCAGGTCGGTGGCGCCGACCTTCAGCAGCATCGTCGTCTCGGACATGTTCGAGTCGCCGACGATGACGTGCAGCCGGCGGTAGCGCTCGGCGTCCGCGTGCGGTTCGTCGCGCGTGTTGATGATCGGCCGGGAACGCGTCGTCGCCGAGGAGACGCCCTCCCAGATGTGCTCCGCCCGCTGGCTCACGCAGTACACCGCACCGCGCGGCGTCTGCAGCACCTTGCCGGCGCCGCACAGCAGCTGCCGGGTCACCAGGAACGGAATGAGGATGTCCGCGAGGCGGGAGAACTCCCCGTGCCGCGCCACCAGATAGTTCTCGTGGCAACCGTAGGAGTTGCCCGCCGAGTCCGTGTTGTTCTTGAAAAGGTAGACGTCGCCCGCGATTCCTTCCTCATGCAGGCGTCGTTCGGCGTCCACCAACAGCCCTTCGAGAATGCGCTCGCCGGCCTTGTCGTGGGTGACCAGTTCGGTCACATTGTCACACTCGGGTGTCGCGTATTCCGGATGTGAGCCCACGTCGAGATAGAGCCGGGCGCCGTTCCGCAGAAAGACATTGCTGCTACGGCCCCATGACACGACACGGCGGAAGAGGTACCGCGCCACCTCGTCAGGCGACAGGCGGCGCTGTCCCCTGAACGTGCACGTGACGCCGTACTCGTTCTCCAGCCCGAAAATGCGGCGGTCCATGACTGAACATTACGCCCGATCCCCTGAGCTGAAACGGGGTTCGGCAGCACGATTTGGATCATTTTCCGAACCGGACGCAACCACCGCACCCCCACCGGGAGCTGCGAGGACCCGCCCCGTGACCGCCAGGACCAGCAACGACACACCCCCCGCCGCACCCGGAACGGCGAACCCCCACAGGGCCCCGCCCGCCTCGACCACCGGCCCCGCCAGGCCCGTTCCCACCGACGCCCCCACTGTGAACGTCGTCACAAGCCAGGAGAACGCCTCGGTGACCGTACCGCTCGGCGCATGCCGGTCCACCAGCACGAACGCACACGCGATCGCCGGCGCCAGGAACACCCCGGCCAACACGGTGAGCAACACCATGACCCACGCGCCCGGCATCAGCATCAGCGGCAGATAACACACCGCCAGAAGGGCCACCAGCACCCGCAGTCGCCGCGCCGGCTCCCCCGCCCACCGCCGCGCCCCGTAGACGCTCCCCCCGACGAGCGCGCCGAGCCCGAGGGCGGCCATCATCCAGCCGTACACCGCGTCACCGCCGTGGTCGTCCGCGTACGGCACCGACGCCACCGTGATGGAACCCAGCGCGATCCCGACGAACAGGAACGCGGCCAGCAGCGCCAGCAGCCCCGGCGAGCGCAGCGCGCCCAGCCAGTGCGCCTCGCGCGGCGCCGAACGCCACGCGCGCGACGGCGGCGAGACCACGACCGAGAGCGCCCCGAGGACCCCCACCACGTTCACGACGAGCAGCGCCGCCTGCGCCGACCACAGCGACACGCACAACGTCACCAGCAACGGCCCCACGGTGAACATGACTTCCTGCGCCACCGCGTCCATCGCATACGCCGTGTGCACCTGCTCCTCCGCACCGAGCACACTCGGCCACAGAGCACGCAGACCGCCCTCCAGAGGCGGCGTGAACAGCCCTGCCGCCGCCACGGCCGCGTACGCGACCGGCAGCGACCCGGTACCGGCGAAGGCGAACACGGCCATCGCGACGGCCGACGCGAGCGCGGCGGGCAGCTGGACCCGCGGCTGCCCGCACAGGTCGACCAGCCGCCCCAGCACCGGCTGACCCACCGCGTTGGCCACCCCGTACACCGCCGCGAGCGCCCCCGCGAGGCTGTACGTACCGCCCTCCGCCCGCACGAACAGCACGATCGCGATCGCGGCCGTCGCGTTCGGCAGCCGGCCCACCAGCGTCCCCGTCAGCAGCCGGGCCGCGTGCCTCGCCCTGAGGATCTCCAGGTACCCCGCGGCCATGTCCCACCTCCACGTTTTACGTATAACCCCGTCTCCCATACGTACCATGTGCGCTGTTCACACGTCCAGACGAAGGAGCCCGCCCCCCGTGCCACGCAGCAGCACGCGCCCCACGAGCCGCGACGTCGCCCAGGCTGCCGGCGTCTCCCAGGCAGCCGTGTCGCTCGTGCTCGGCGACAAATGGCGCGGCCGCGTCTCCGAAGCCACCGCCGAACGCGTCCGGGAAGCCGCCCGCGACCTCGGCTACCGCCCCAACCTCGCCGCCCGCAACCTCCGCCTCGGCCGCACCCGCACCGTCCTCCTCGTCGTCCCCGCCCTCACCACCGAGTTCTTCGCAGGCGTCTACACCGGCGCCGCCCGCGTCGCCTCCGCACACGGCTTCGGCGTCGTCCTCTACCCCTCCCCCGAAGGCATCGGCCCCGCCCGCGACCCCTTCGCCTCCGCCCAGGCCGCCCTCGACGGCGTCATCGCCTCCTCCATGGCCGCCGACGCCCTCACCGCCATCCGCGGCGACCAGCTCCCCCTCGTCATGCTCGACAGCGACCCCGACGGCAGCCTCGGCGCCGCCACCGTCAACCTCGACATCGCCGACGGCGTACGCCAGGTCACCGACCACCTCCTGCACCTCGGCCACCGCCGCTTCCTCCACCTCGCAGCAGACGTCGCCTCCTGGACCTTCGAAGTACGCGCCCGCGAACTGGCGACCCGCACGGCAGGCGTCCCCGGCACCTCGGTACGCACCATCCACGCCCCGATCTCGATCGAAGGCGCCCAGGCCGCCACCGAGGCCGCCCTCACCACCCCCGGCCCCCGCCCCACCGCCCTCCTGTGCGACGACGACAAACTCGCCGCCGGCGCCTACAAGGCCATCCGCCGCCAAGGCCTGCGCATCCCCGACGACATCTCCGTCACCGGCCTCGACGACCTCGCCCTCGCCACCGCCATCGACCCCGAACTCACCACCGTCCGCCTCGACGCCGAACTCTTCGGCGAACGCGGCATGCAAGCCCTCCTCGCCGTCCTGGACGGCCGGGAACCCGAACACGGAGACATCCCGGTGGAACTGGTCGTACGGGGCTCCACGGCACCCCCACGGCCCTCATAGCCGCCCTGCCCGCCGTATCCGCCGCAGCGCACAAACGCCCGCGCCCCGTCCGGTGACCACCGGACGGGGCGCGCAGAGCGGGACCGACACGAACGACTACTCGACGTCCCCGCCGGACTCCTCGGCATCCTCGGACTCCGCGGCCGTGGCCGCACCGCCCGGCTCCAGCAGCCGCGACAACTGCGGGCCGACGATCCGCTTGAACTTCCGCTGCTGCGGACGCGTCCGGTCCAGCACCGCGACCTCAAGACGCTCCGCCGGAATCTCCCGCTGCGTACCGTTCGGCTCCCGCGACAACGCCGTCACAGCCAGCTTCAAAGCCTCCGCGAGGGGCATCCCCTCCCGGTGCTCACGGTCCAGATACGTACTGATCTGCTCCGCACTGCCACCGACCGCCACCGAACCGTGCTCATCCACGATCGAACCGTCGTGCGGCAACCGATAGATCTGGTCACCCTCCGGGGTCTCCCCCACCTCCGCGACGACCAGCTCCACCTCGTACGGCTTCTCCGCCGCCGACGAGAAGATCGTGCCCAGCGTCTGCGCGTACACGTTCGCAAGACCCCGCGCCGTCACATCGTCGCGGTCATAGGTGTAACCACGCAGATCGGCGTACCGCACCCCGCCGATCCGCAGATTCTCGTACTCGTTGTACTTACCGGCGGCCGCGAAACCGATCCGGTCATAGATCTCGCTGAACTTGTGCAGCGCACGGGACGGGTTCTCACCGACGAACACGATGCCGTCGGCGTACTGGAGCACAACCAGACTGCGGCCACGCGCGATGCCCTTGCGGGCGTACTCGGCACGGTCCGCCATCGCCTGCTGAGGTGAGACATAGAACGGCGTCGACACCGGTATCCGTCCCCTTCCTTAGGGTTCCGTCGAAGTCACTGGGATCACCTTGATAAGAACGCCGGCCCTACAGCAGCGCCGCGCGCGGACCGTCCGGCTCCTCCAGACGGCGCGCCAGCACCGCGCGGGCGAGCTCGGAGGACTCGTCGTCGGTGAGCCGACGGAAACCGTCGTCAGTGATCACGGTGATGATCGGGTAGATCCGGCGGGCGACATCGGGGCCACCCGTCGCCGAGTCGTCGTCAGCCGCGTCGTACAGCGCCTGCACCACCAGTGTGGTCGCCTGCTGCTCGGACAGGTCCTCACGGAACAGCTTCTTCATCGCCCCGCGCGCGAAGATCGAGCCGGACCCCGTGGCCGCGAAGTTGTGCTCCTCGGAACGGCCGCCCGTCACGTCGTACGAGAAGATCCGCCCCTTGGCCCGGTCCACGTCGAACCCGGCGAACAGCGGCACGACCGCCAGGCCCTGCATGGCCATGCCCAGGTTGGACCGGATCATCGTCGACAACCGGTTCGCCTTGCCCTCCAAGGACAGCTGGGCGCCCTCGACCTTCTCGAAGTGCTCCAGCTCCAGCTGGAACAGCTTCACCATCTCCACGGCGAGACCGGCGGTGCCGGCGATACCGACGGCCGAGTACTCGTCCGCCGGGAACACCTTCTCGATGTCCCGCTGCGCGATCACATTGCCCATCGTGGCCCGACGGTCACCGGCGAGCACCACGCCCCCGGGGAAGGTCACCGCCACGATCGTCGTCCCGTGCGGCGCCTCGATCACCCCTTGCGTGGGCGGCAACTGCCGCCTGCCGGGCAGCATCTCCGGCTGGTGATCGGCAAGAAAGTCCATGAACGAAGAGGAGCCTGGCGTCAGGAAGGCAGCTGGTAGACGCCCGGTGCTACGAGTGTTGGCTTCCACACGTTTCCTTCCACGTATGCTGCAGCCCGTCTTATGACGTCGGGCTGATCCTTGAACTGCCCCAGCGCGGCGTTGCAGCTGAAGCACAGTACGCCACGGACCCTACCCGTCTCATGGCAGTGATCCACATGCGCAGCGGGGGCGGATAGACAGATACAGCAGACGCCACGTTGCGAGGCGATCAGCGCGTCACGCTCGACTTCGGTGAGACCGTACTTGCGCTTGAAATAGCTGACCCGGTTTCGCTCCGCGCGGCATGCACGGCAGTAACTCGCCCAGCCGTCCGTCGAAGTCTTGTTGCGCTCCCACTCGGAGTGCGGCTTCACCACTTCGCACTGCGGGCACCGCTTGTGCCCGGCCGGGACGTCCACCTTCTCTCGGACGGTCTTCCCAACAGCCTCTCGGCGACGCCGGTAGTGCGCGGCACTGTACTCCGCCACGCACTCCCGGCAGTACACCTGGAGGCCATCGCACCGGTTCTTGTCTCGCGCGAACGCCGCAGGAGGCAGATCCCGCTCGCATCTCCTGCAGTGCTTCGCGTTCGGCTCCGCAGCCACCCGATCCCCCCGGCCTTTCTAATTCGAAGGCGAAGTGGCCAATTTGCCTTTACTCTCCACCTTTTTGCACGAATGACCTCACGAAGTCCTCTGCGTTCTCCTCGAGTACATCGTCAATCTCGTCAAGAACCGAGTCGACGTCGTCACTCAGCTTCTCGTGCCGCTCCTTGAGGTCCTCGGAGCCCTGCGACTCTGCCGCCTGCTCCTCGACCTCCTCGGTGGAGTGCGTCGCCTTCTGCTGTCCGCCGCCGGTGTCCTTGGTTGCCATGACACTCACCCCGCTCAGTTCGCCCGACATGGGTCGACAGGTCGGCTTTCCTGCCGATCGGTGATGATCAGACCCTACAAGCCGGGTCCGACATCGGCCCCGCAGTTTCTCCAACGTACGGGGGCCACCTCGATGATTCCCGGGCGCCGGGGTTTTGACCCCGGGCGCCCGGTGTGCTCCGGGTACCCGTTCAGCCGCCGGAGAGGACCCTGACCAGGTCTTCTGCGGTGCGGCAGCGGTCCAGGAGCTCCTTGACGTGATTTCGCGTTCCGCGTAGCGGTTCCAGGGTTGGGACGCGCTGGAGGCTGTCGCGGCCCGGGAGGTCGAAGATGACCGAGTCCCAGCTCGCGGCGGCGACGTCGTCGGCGTACTGCTCCAGGCAGCGGCCGCGGAAGTAGGCCCGGGTGTCCTCGGGCGGGCTGGTACGGGCCCGTTCCACGTCGGCCTCGTCCAGGAGCCGCTTCATGCGTCCGCGGGCCGCAAGGCGGTTGTAGAGGCCCTTCTCGGCCCGTACGTCGGCGTACTGGAGGTCGAGGAGGTGCAGCTTGGCGGCGTCCCAGTCGAGGCCGTCGCGGCGGCGGTAGCCCTCCATGAGTTCCAGTTTGGCGACCCAGTCGAGCTCTCCGGAGAGGCTCATGGGGTCGTGTTCGAGGCGGTTGAGGGTGTCTTCCCAGCGGGCGAGGACGTCTTTGGTCTGGTCGTCGGCGTCGGCGCCGTACCGCTCCTCCACGTATTTGCGCGACAGCTCGTAGTACTCCATCTGGAGCTGGACGGCGGTGAGTGTGCGTCCGCTGCGGAGGGTGACGAGGCGCTTGAGGGTGGGGTCGTGGGAGACCTGGTGGAGGGTGCGTACGGGCTGGTCGACGGCGAGGTCGACGGCGATGAAGCCGTCCTCGATCATGGAGAGGACCAGGGCGGTGGTGCCCAGCTTCAGGTAGGTCGAGATCTCGGACAGGTTGGCGTCGCCGATGATCACGTGGAGGCGGCGGTACTTCTCCGCGTCCGCGTGGGGCTCGTCCCTGGTGTTGATGATGGGCCGCTTCAGCGTCGTCTCCAGGCCGACCTCGACCTCGAAGTAGTCGGCGCGCTGGCTGAGCTGGAAGCCGTGTTCGTGGCCGTCCTGGCCGATGCCGACGCGGCCGGCGCCGGTGACGACCTGACGGGAGACGAAGAAGGGGGTGAGGTGGCGCACGATGTCCGAGAAGGGGGTTTCCCGCTTCATCAGGTAGTTCTCGTGCGTGCCGTAGGAGGCGCCCTTGTTGTCGGTGTTGTTCTTGTAGAGGTGGATGGGCTGGGCGCCGGGGAGTGCGGCGGCTCGTTCGGCGGCTTCGGCCATGATGCGTTCGCCGGCCTTGTCCCAGAGGACGGCGTCGCGGGGGTTGGTGACCTCGGGGGCGCTGTATTCGGGGTGTGCGTGGTCGACGTAGAGGCGGGCGCCGTTGGTGAGGATCACGTTGGCGAGGCCGATGTCCTCGTCGGTGAGCTGGCTGGCGTCGGCGGCCTCGCGTGCGAGGTCGAAGCCTCGGGCGTCCCGTAGCGGGTTCTCCTCCTCGAAGTCCCAGCGGGCCCGGCGGGCCCGGTGCATCGCCGCCGCGTAGGCGTTGACGATCTGGGACGAGGTGAGCATGGCATTGGCGTTGGGGTGGCCGGGGACGGAGATCCCGTACTCCGTCTCGATGCCCATTACTCGCCGTACGGTCATGCGGCCCTCCTTGCCCGGCGGAGCCCTCGGTCGTGGGCTGCGCTCGCGTACCGCTGGCGCTCCGGTGCGTGTGCGGTGCCCGTCCCCGCACTGCGCGACTCGGCGGTAGGAAAGAGCCTAGAACGCCTTTGCGCTGGTGGGGAGATCATTTGCGTCATTGCCTTGCTCGCCTCGGTTCCGGTTTTGGCCGGAAAAACAGTCGGCTGCGGGTACCCGGTGAGGGCACCCGCAGCCGCCCTGTGTTTTACAGGTACTGTCCGGTGTTCGCCACCGTGTCGATGGAGCGTCCGGTGTCCGCGCCCTGCTTTCCGGTGATGAGAGTACGGATGTAGACGATCCGTTCGCCCTTCTTTCCGGAGATCCGGGCCCAGTCGTCGGGGTTGGTGGTGTTGGGCAGGTCCTCGTTCTCCTTGAACTCGTCCACGCAGGCCTGGAGGAGGTGGGAGACGCGCAGACCCTTCGAGTTGTGGTCGAGGAAGTCCTTGATCGCCATCTTCTTGGCGCGTCCGACGATGTTTTCGATCATGGCGCCGGAGTTGAAGTCCTTGAAGTAGAGGACTTCCTTGTCTCCGTTGGCGTAGGTGACTTCCAGGAAGCGGTTTTCCTCGGATTCGGCGTACATGTGTTCCACCGCCGTCTGGATCATGCTTTCGACGGTGGTGGCCTTGCTGCCGCCGTGCTCGCCGAGGTCGTCGGCGTGCAGCGGAAGGCGCTCGGTCAGGTACTTGCCGAAGATGTCCTTGGCCGCTTCGGCGTCGGGACGCTCGATCTTGATCTTCACGTCGAGCCGGCCGGGGCGGAGGATGGCGGGGTCGATCATGTCCTCGCGGTTGGAGGCGCCGATGACGACCACGTTCTGGAGGCCTTCGACACCGTCGATCTCGGCGAGCAGCTGGGGGACGATGGTGTTCTCCACGTCCGAGCTGACGCCGGAGCCGCGGGTGCGGAAGAGGGATTCCATCTCGTCGAAGAAGACGATGACGGGGGTGCCCTCGCTGGCCTTCTCCCGGGCACGCTGGAAGACGAGGCGGATCTGCCGCTCGGTCTCACCGACGTACTTGTTCAGGAGCTCGGGGCCCTTGATGTTGAGGAAGAAGCTCTTGCCGGCGGCCTGGCCGGTGACTTCGGCGACCTTTTTGGCCAGCGAGTTGGCGACGGCCTTGGCGATGAGTGTCTTGCCGCATCCGGGGGGGCCGTAGAGCAGGACGCCCTTGGGCGGGCGCAGTTCGTGCTCCTTGAACAGGTCCGGGTAGAGGTACGGGAGCTCGACGGCGTCGCGGATGGCCTCGATCTGGCCGCCGAGACCGCCGATCTGCTCGTAGCCGATGTCGGGGACCTCTTCGAGGACGAGTTCCTCGACCTCGCTCTTGGGAACGATCTCGTAGACGTAGCCGGAGCGGGGTTCGAGCAGCAGGGCGTCGCCGGGCCGGATGTTCACGTCCAGCAGCGGCTCGGCGAGCCGTACCACCCGCTCCTCGTCGGTGTGCCCCAGTACGAGGGCGCGCTCGCCGTCCTCGAGGATCTCCTTGAGGGTGACGATGTCGCCGACGCGCTCGTACTCCATGGCCTCGACCACGTTGAGCGCTTCGTTGAGCATGACTTCCTGGCCGCGCCTGAGGTCGTCCAGGTCAACGCTCGGGCTGACGTTCACCCGCAGTTTGCGGCCGCCGGTGAAGATGTCGGCGGTGCCGTCCTCGTTCGCCGTGAGGAAGACACCGAAGCCGGCCGGCGGCTGCGCGAGTCGGTCGACCTCTTCCTTGAGGGCCACGATCTGGTCGCGGGCCTCGCGGAGGGTGTTCGCGAGTCGCTCGTTCTGGGCGGACACGCCGGCCAGGTTCGTCTGCAGCTCGACGATCCGCTCTTCGAGAATCCTCGTGTGTCGCGGAGAGTCGGCGAGCTTGCGTCGCAGGACGGCGATCTCCTGCTCAAGATAGGCGATCTGCTCGGTCGGGTCGTCGGACCCTCGTCCCGGGCGGATGCCGCGGTTCATGTCGTCGTCGTGGGCTGCCACGGTCCTCACCTCCTCCAAGGGGAGCTGGACGCTTCCAGACCCTACCTGGGTGGGTGTCGATTGAAACCCCTAGATCACAAAGACTGTCAAGGTGTGTCGTCGGTCACCCATCGCGTTCTCCCTCGTGCCGGGTGGATACCCACTCAACGCGATTCAGAAGCGGCGTGTTCCAGGCCTGGAGTGGTCAAAACCCTTCGTGACTGACCGGAGTTGTCCGCTCCAGTGCCGGTTCAGGGGTTGTGCCCCGGTGGCGGATTTCTTACACAGAGCGACCGGCCGGATCTGCTGCGTGTTCGCCGGGGCGGGTCACGGGTTGGCTCAAGTCGATCGATCCGGTGGCCGGGCGCCGCCGTCCCGCGCGGTGGGACGCGCCGTGTGCGCGGGCGGAGGGCGCGCCCGGAGGGTGCGCGAGGAGGGTGCGCGGACGGCTGTGGGCCGGAGGTAGGGTCGAAGTCGTTCAACACCCGCCGGGGCGGGACCGGGTGACGCCCGGGTCCGGCCGTCCGGCGCTTTCGACGGCAGGAGAGATGATCGTGCAGCAGGAGGCCCTGGCCGGCGACGAGGCGCTCGAGGTCTGGATCGACCAGGATCTGTGTACGGGTGACGGGATCTGTGCCCAGTACGCCCCGGAGGTGTTCGAGCTGGACATCGACGGCCTGGCCTATGTGAAGGGCGCGGACGACGAGCTGCTGCAGGCGCCCGGGGCGACCGTCCCGGTGCCGCTGCCGCTGCTCACGGACGTGGTGGACTCGGCGCGGGAGTGCCCGGGCGAGTGCATCCACGTACGCCGGGTCGCGGACCGTGTCGAGGTGCACGGGCCGGACGCGGAGTGACTTTCCGGCCACTCCGCGTGGCGTGGGCGTCCGGCCCAACGGGCGGGCGCGGCCGTCAGACGCTGTGGGCGGCGGCGGGGGTGGAGCGGACGAACGCGTGGCCGTTCCACTGCCACTTGGCGCTGGACTTCAGGTCCGGGCAGCAACTGGGCACATTGTCCGAGGAATAGCCGAGCAGGGTGGCGGTGACGGCTTTGCCGGCGACGGCGAAGTCGGTCACGGTGTAGCGGTCCTTGGGGTCGACCAGGGTGGCGACGACGCGGGGGCCGGCGGCGCCGGCGGCCTGGGTGAGGACGTAGACGCCGTCGGGCGGGGTGCCCATGGCCGAGTCGCAGTGGACCACCGCCACGGTTTCCGGCCTGCCGTCGCCGTCGAGGTCGCCGGTGGCCTTCTTGACGACCAGCTCCTTCACGGGGCCGCAGTCGAGGGGGAAGTCCACGCCGGTGGTACTGGGCGGCGCGGCGGCCGCGGGGGCGGACTTCTTCCCGGTGCCGGCGGCGGGCTGTGCGGCTTTGGCCGAGCCCGGCTGGAAGAGGGAGGACAGAGCCACGACGCCGGCCACGGCGGCGGCGGTGGCCAGCCAGTGCATGGGGCGGGTGTCGGTGTGAGCGAGCTCCGGGACCACGGAATGCTGCACTAGGAGTGTCTCCTGTGAGGCCTGTGCCGGTGGGGGGGGTGGCCTGCATCGTGCCACACGTCACAGCGGGTGGGAACGGCGGGGTGGGCTTTCGCGGATCGTGGGGTTCCGTGGTCCTGCGGTGGCGGGGAACCGCGGGGGGGGGGGGGGCCGGGGGGGGGGTGGGGGGGGGGGGGGTTGGGGGGGGGGGGGGGGCCGGGGGGCCGGGGGTCCCGCGGCAGCGGGGCGGGCTCAGCGGCCGGCGCCGCCGTCGGCGTTGGGGCCGTCGTAGTCCTCGCCGTAGGCGCCCTTGGCGGGGCGGCGGCGGCGCATGGGCGGCTCGACGCCGTCCGCGAGGCGGCGGGCGGTGAGCAGGAAGCCGGTGTGGCCGATCATCCGGTGGTCGGGGCGGACGGCCAGGCCTTCCACGTGCCAGTTGCGGATCATCGTCTCCCAGGAGGTCGGCTCGTTGAAGCAGCCGATCTCGCGGATGGACTCGACGGTCCGGGCGAGCTGGGTGGTGGTGGCGACGTAGCAGCACAGGATGCCGCCGGGGACGAGTGCCTTGGAGACGGCCTCCAGGCATTCCCAGGGGGCGAGCATGTCGAGGATGACCCGGTCGACGTCGGTGTCCGAGAGGTTGTCCTGGAGGTCGCCGACGGTGAGCTGCCAGGCCGGGTGCGGGCCGCCGAAGTAGCGCTCCACGTTCTGCTGGGCGATCTCGGCGAAGTCCGCGCGGCGCTCGTAGCTGTGCAGCATGCCCTGGTCGCCGATGGCGCGCAGCAGGAAGCTGCTGAGCGAGCCGGAGCCGACGCCGGCCTCCACGACGCGGGCGCCGGGGAAGATGTCGGCGAAGGAGAGGATCTGCCCCGCGTCCTTGGGGTAGACGACGGCTGCCCCGCGGGGCATGGACAGGACGTAGTCGGGGAGCAGGGGGCGCAGCGCGAGGTAGGCGACGTTGCCGGTGGTGCGGACAACGCTGCCCTCGGGAGCGCCGATCAGTTCGTCGTGCGGGAAGGAGCCCTTGTGGGTGTGGAAGTTCTTCCCGGCTTCGAGCGTGAACGTGTAGTGGCGACCCTTGGGGTCGGTCAGCTGTACCTGGTCCCCGACCTTGAAGGGCCCGCGCCTGCGGGCGGCACCGGTCGGTTCGGACATGTGAACAGCCTACCGGGGTTTGCGGAGGGCACCGACCACGGTGCGGGCGGCCCGGCCCGGGGGCCGGGCGGGTGCCCGCAACCGCCGCGCCGGGTCGCGGCGTCCATGCCAAGTGACGTCCGACGGGTCGGCGCGAGGGCCCTCCGGGCGGGCCGGCCGACGGAGAGGGGCGGGTCATGGCCGACGGGGCCGCGGACGAACCGGACAGCGGCTGGTCACGGGCCTCGGGTGTCGCGTTGCTGATCGGGGCGGTGGTGGCCGCGTACGCCTGCTTCTACCTGTTCACCGTGCGTGCGGTTCTCAGCTGGGCCGGGCCATGGCCCTGACGAAGGCCCGTTCGACGTCCGCGGCGGACAGGACGCCGTAGATCTCGCCGGTCTCCTCGACCACCAGGTACTCGGTGGCGGGGGTGGCGCGCAGGACGTCGAGGAGGTCCTCGCCCGCGAGTTCCGCGGAGACCCGCATGCCGTCGGTGAGGTCCTGGGCGAGGCCGCTGACGGCGACCCAGGGGCGGCGGTGTTCGGGTACGCCGACGATCGCGGCCTCGCGGACGAGGGAGAGCGGGTTGCCGTCGGCGTCGACGACGACCAGGGCGCGGGCGCCGGCGGCGTTGGCGCGGCGCAGGGCCTCGGAGAGCGGGGTGTCGGTCTCGACGGGGACGGCCCGGCGGGTGAGGGTGCGGGCGCGCAGCTCCGGGAGGTGTTCGCGGAGCCGGGCCATGCGCAGGCTGTTGCCGGCGCCGGTCCAGATGATCGCGGCGAGGATGGCGGCGAGCAGGGCGTCGGTGACGGCGTCCATGCCGCTGCTGTCGTCGGTGCCGCCGCCGAAGGCGCCCCAGTGGTTGAGCAGCGGGAGGCCGATGAGGACGGAGACGGCGAGGGCGCGGCCGACCCAGGCGGCGGCGACGGTGCCGCTCATGGGCCTGCCGGTGATCTTCCAGACGACGGCGCGGAGCATCCGGCCGCCGTCGAGGGGCAGGCCGGGCAGCAGGTTGAAGGCGGCGACGATGAGGTTGGACACCATCAGGCCGGCCAGCAGGACGCCGGGGACGGTGCCGGGCTCGACGGGCTGCATGGCGAGGTAGAAGAGGCCGGCGAGGACGAGGGAGAGCAGCGGGCCGACGAAGGCCAGCACGAACTCCCGTCCGGGGGTCTCCGCTTCCTTCTCGATCTCGGAGACGCCGCCGAAGAACTGGAGCTGGATGCGGCGGACGGGGAGTTTGAAGCGGATCGCGGCGACCGTGTGGGCGAGTTCGTGGATCAGGACGGAGGCGTAGAAGGCGATGGCGAAGAAGAGGGAGACGAGGTAGCGGGCGGCGCCGAGTTCGGGCAGCACGCGGTCGAGCTGGCCGCCGAAGACCCAGGTGATCAGCGCGGCGACGACGAACCAGCTGGGGGCGACGTACACGGGGACGCCGAAGGGCCGGCCCATGAGCAGCCCGCCACCGGGTTCCTTGGGCCGCTGCGGCGGCCGCCCCTTGGCCATGCCGGACTGCGCGGGGGCCGGCCCGTCGCCCGTTCCGGGTGCGCCGGTGGGCGGGTCCTGGCGGGCGTCGGCGGGTTCCGGCGTCTCCGGCACCCTGGCCGTCTCCGGTGTCTTGGCCGTCTCCGGTGCCTTGGCCGTCTCCGGTGCCTTGGCCGTCTCCGGTGCCTTCGTCGTCTCCGGCGTCTCGGCCGTCTCGGCCGTCTCCGGATTCTCCGGCGTCTCCGTGGCTTGGGGCGTGGGCTCCTCCCCGGTCTCCTCCTGCGCCGGCTCGGTCCGGTCGGCGGGGGTGGGGGCACGGGGGTGGGTCGGGTCCGGGCCTCCGTCGGGGGGCGGGACCGTAGGCCCTGCGCGGTGCTCGGTCGGTTCGGCGTTGTCCGACCGGGGCTGCCCGCTGCCGCCGCTCACGTCCACGGTGTCCCCTCGTTAGATGCGTCGTCTCTGGTCGATGGTATGCGGCGGTCGTGGCGTGTTCCGCCCCGGCACCCCCTGTGTTGGCCGGGCCGTCGTCCGGGTTGGGTGACTGTCAGTGGCGGGCCGTATGGTCTGTGGTCATGGACAGCAGCATCGAGGACGCCTCGCGGGCTCAGGACGCGGTCGCCGCGCAGGGGGAAGGGCCGGTCACGGCGGTGGCGGGGAAGGCGGCCGGGCCGCCCGCCTCGCTGTCGCCCTCGCGGGCCAGTGACTTCATGCAGTGTCCGCTGCTGTACCGGTTCCGGGTGATCGACCGGCTGCCGGAGAAGCCGAGCGAGGCGGCGACCCGCGGGACGCTGGTGCACGCGGTCCTGGAGCGGCTCTTCGACGCCCCCGCGGCGGAGCGGACGGCGCCGCGGGCCAAGTCGCTGATCCCGGGCCAGTGGGACCGGCTGCGGGAGTCCCGGCCGGAGCTCGGGGAGCTGTTCGCGGAGGATCCGCAGGGCGAGCGGCTGGCGCGCTGGCTGGGTGAGGCGGAGCAGCTGGTCGAGCGCTGGTTCACGCTGGAGGATCCGGTCCGGCTGGAGCCCGTGGAGCGGGAGCTGTTCGTGGAGACCGAGCTGGAGTCGGGGCTGCGGCTGCGCGGGATCATCGACCGGGTCGACGTGGCGCCGACGGGTGAGGTGCGGATCGTCGACTACAAGACGGGCAAGGCGCCGCGGCCGGAGTACGCCGAGGGTGCGCTGTTCCAGATGAAGTTCTACGCGCTGGTGGTGTGGCGGCTGAAGAACGTGGTGCCGAGGCGGCTGCAGCTGGTGTATCTCGGCAGCGGTGACGTGCTGACGTACGACCCGGTCCTGGCCGATCTGCAGCGGGTGGAGCGCAAGCTGCTCGCGCTGTGGGAGGCGATCCGGCAGGCGACGGAGTCGGGTGAGTGGCGGCCGCGTCCGACGAAGCTGTGCGGCTGGTGCGACCACCAGGCGCACTGCCCGGAGTTCGGCGGCACTCCCCCGCCGTACCCGCTGCCGGTGAGGTCGGCCGGGGCCGGGGACGTGACGCAGGGCAGAATGGGCGCGGACTAGCAGAAGGAGACTCACCGTGGCCATCCGCGTCCTACTGGTCGACGACCAGCCGCTGCTGCGTACCGGGTTCCGGATGATCCTGGAGGCCGAGCAGGACATCGCGGTCGTGGGCGAGGCCGGAGACGGCCTGCAGGCCCTCGACCAGGTGCGCGCCCTCCAGCCCGATGTCGTGCTGATGGACATCCGGATGCCGCGGATGGACGGCGTGGAGGCGACCCGGCAGATCACCGGCCCCGGCCGGGACGGTCCGGCGAAGGTGCTGGTGCTGACCACGTTCGATCTGGACGAGTACGTGGTGGAGGCGCTGCGCGCGGGGGCCAGCGGCTTCCTGCTGAAGGACGCGCCGGCCAACGAGCTGGTGCAGGCGATCCGGGTGGTGGCGAACGGCGAGGCGATGCTGGCGCCGAGCATCACGCGCCGGCTGCTGGACAAGTACGCGACGCATCTTCCGTCCGGCGAGGAGCCGGTGCCGGACACCCTGCACACCCTGACCGACCGTGAGGTGGAGGTGCTGAAGCTGGTGGCGCGCGGGTTGTCGAACGCGGAGATCGCCGCGGACCTGTTCGTCAGCGAGACCACGGTGAAGACGCATGTGGGGCATGTGCTGACCAAGCTGGGGCTGCGGGACCGGGTGCAGGCGGCGGTGTACGCGTACGAGAGCGGCCTGGTGCGCCCTGGCGCGCAGTAGGGCGGCACAGGCAAGGACGACGCGAAGGGCGCCCCTCTCCACCGAGAGGGGCGCCCTTCGCGTCGTATGACCGGGCGTCAGCTGCTGGAGCCGCGGCCGAGCTCCCACAGCTGGAGGCTGGCGGAGGAGTTGAGGGCGTAGGCGACGCCCGTGATGTCGTCGCGGGCGGCGACGTACTGCTTGCCCTGCCACAGCGGCAGCACCGGGACGTCGTTGGCGACGTCGTCCTGGATCTCGGTGAGGCTGCTGGTGGCGCTGGCGCGGTCGGCCTCGCGGCGGGACGCCGGGATCAGCGTGTTGATGATCCGGTTGTTGACGTAGGGCGACTTGAGGAAGTTGTCCTTGTCGAGGAACGGCGCGAGGAAGTTGTCGGCGTCGGGGAAGTCGGGGAACCAGCCCATGCCGTAGACGTCGTAGTCGCCCTTGCGCTCGGCGGTCTGGTAGGTCGACCAGAGGGTGCCCTTGATGCTGACGTCGAACAGGCCGCTGTCGTTGAGCTGCTGCTTGAGGACCTCGAACTCCTGCTTGGTGGCCGGACCGTAGTGGTCGGTCGTGTAGTGCAGGGTGAGCTTCACCGGGGTGGTGATGCTCGCCGCGGTCAGCAGGGCCCGGGCCTTGGAGACGCTGGGGTCGCCGTACTTGTTGAAGAACGAGTTGGAGTGGCCGGTGACGGAGGCCGGGACCAGCGAGTACAGCGGGTCGGCCTGCTGTCCGTACACCTTGGCGACGAGTTCGTCGCGGTTGATGACCTGGGCCATGGCCTGGCGGACGGCCTTGGACTTGACGGAGGGCGCGTCGGTGTTGAAGCCGAGGTAGCGGATCTCCAGGCCGGACATCTCGACGAGGTCGACGTTGGAGTCGTCGCCGGCGTCGAGCTTGTTGATCTGGGACGGCGACATGGTGCGGGTCATGACGTCGATGTCGCCCTTGTCGATCGCCTCGCCCATGGCGTCGGCGTCCTTGTAGGAGCGCATGACGACCTGCTCGTTGTTCACCTTCACGCTGCCCTTGTAGTTCGGGTTCTTGGAGAAGGTGGCGGAGACGATCGCGTCGTCCTTGACGTCGGCCTTGAAGGTGTAGGGGCCGGAGCCGTCGATGTCGAAGCCGTCGCGGAGCTTGTCCTTCTCGTAGTCCTTCGGGTTCACGATGCCCGCGACCGGAGTGGACAGCTTGTACGGGAAGGTGGCGTCGGCGGACTTGAGGTGGAAGATGACCTCGCGGTCGCCCTGGGTCTCGATGGTGTCGATGTTCGCGAGGAGGGCGTAGACGCCGGTGTCGGCCTTGATGCGCAGGGCGCGCTGGATGGACCACTTGACGTCGTCGGCGGTGACGGCGTTGCCGTCGGAGAACTTCAGGCCCTCGCGCAGCTTGCAGGCGTAGCGCTCACTGCCACTGTCGGTGAAGGAGCAGCTCTCGGCCGCGTCGGGGACCGGGTCGCCGTCGCCCTTGGGCTGGGACATGAGGGTCTGCACCGTCTGGCGCAGGATGTTCCAGCCGCCGACGTCGTAGGAGTACGCGGGGTCGACCGGCGCCGGAGCGTCCTTCGTGGCGGTGAACTGGTCAGTGGTGCCGACGACGATCGCGTCGCTGCTGCTGCTCCCGCTGTCGGATCCACCGCATGCGGCGAGCACCGGAGCGAGCAGGCCGACCACGGCCGGCAGCACCAAAGTCTTGCGGTTCATGCTCGAAGTTCTCCAGAGCTGATCGTGTCCGTGTATACCGCATGCGTGGGGTGTCGAAGCGGATCACGGGGGTTACGGCGATGTTCTCGCGACGAGATTAGTCGGCGCCCGCAGGAGGGTTGGCAGCGGCGTGAGTTGAGGTCCCATCACGCAGGGGAACCGCGTGCGGACAGACCGAAAACCCGACAGCGGCAGGATTAGTGCAGCCTCTCCCCAATCGGGACACATGGTCGCCCCGTTTCCCCCCGAACGGGGGCGGGCTGCACAACCGGGCAACGTTGTCGAGCGTCTCACACGTGGGGAACGTCACACACGCATTTCCGTGCTGGGGTATCGGAATTCAGCCGGTTGAACAGTTGCGAATTCCGTTGAATGACCGGCGCCGGGATTTCACGCAATGGACTTTGTACGCTGCGTGAACGGCTAGCGCATTTCCGTCATCAGACCGCGCAGAAAAGCCAGGTCGACCTCTTCCAGGGAGGTCACCACGGTACGGCGGGCGGCCGGGGCGATCGGCGCCACCGAGGGGACCACGACCACCTGGCAGCCGGCCGCCTCGGCGGCGGCGACGCCGGTCGAGGTGTCCTCGACGACCGCGCATCTGGCCGGATCCACTCCCAGCCCGGCGGCGGCGAGCAGATACGGGTCCGGGTACGGCTTGGTGCGCGAGACCTCGTCGCCGGCGATCGACAGGGTGAAGTGCTGGGGGCCCAGCGAGGAAAGGACACGGTCGATGATGCGCCGGTGCGAGGCGGAGACCAGGGCGGTGGGGATCTGCTGCTCGTACAGCTCGGCGAGCAGCCGCTGTGCGCCCGGCATCAGCGGCAGGGCGGTGCCGATGCGTTCCTCGAAGCCGTCGTTGAGCAGCACGCTGAGCTCGGCGAGCGTGATGGCGGCGCCGGTGGCCTCGATGAGGAACCCGGCGCTGCGGGTCATGGGGCCGCCCACCACGACATGGCGCCAGGAGTCGTCGAGGGTGTGGCCGAGGCGGGCGAAGATCTCGACCTCGACGTCCCACCAGAAGCCCTCGGTGTCCACCAGGGTGCCGTCCATGTCGAGGAGCACCGCCTGGAGGGCCGAGCCTTCCGCCGTACGGGTTCCGAGCGCGGGGACCGTGCTGGTCATCCACACACCTCCTTGAGGGACGACCAGGCCGGTTCCCATGCGGGGAACCGGCCTGCTGTGGACCGACCAGTGTACGACTTATCCGATCAGTGTGCCGTGTGGGACACGTCTCGGTGCCGAGCGCCGCTCAGCGGGCGTTGAAGTACTTCGCCTCCGGGTGGTGGATCACGATCGCGTCGGTGGACTGCTCGGGGTGCAGCTGGAACTCCTCGGACAGGTGGACGCCGATCCGCTCGGGCCGGAGCAGGTCGGCGATCTTGGCGCGGTCCTCCAGGTTGGGGCAGGCGCCGTAGCCGAGGGAGAAGCGGGCGCCCCGGTACTTCAGGGCGAACATGTCCTCGATGTCGGCCGGGTCCTCGCCGGCGAAGCCGAGCTCGGAGCGCACGCGTGCGTGCCAGTACTCGGCGAGGGCCTCGGCCAGCTGGACGGACAGGCCGTGCAGTTCGAGGTAGTCGCGGTAGGAGTTGGCCTCGAACAGCTTGGCGGTCTGCTCGCCGATGCGGGAGCCGACGGTGACGACCTGGAGGCCGACCACGTCCGTCTCGCCGGACTCCTCCGGGCGGAAGAAGTCGGCGAGGCAGAGCCGGCGGCCCCGGCGCTGGCGGGGGAAGGTGAACCGGGTGCGCTCGTTGCCCTGTTCGTCCAGGATGATCAGGTCGTCGTCCTTGGAGACGCACGGGAAGTAGCCGTAGACCACGGCCGCTTCCAGCAGGTTCTCCGTCTGGAGCTGGTCGAGGAGGCCGCGCAGCCGGGGGCGGCCCTCGGTCTCGACGAGTTCCTCGTAGGACGGTCCCTCGCCGGTGCGGGCCTGCTTGAGGCCCCACTGGCCCTTGAAGAGGGCGCCTTCGTCGAGCCAGCTCGCGTACTCCTTGAGCTGGATGCCCTTGATGACGCGGGTGTCCCAGAACGGCGGGGTGGGCACCGGGTTGTCGACGGCCACGTCGGAGCGGACGTGGCCCTCCTCGGGCCGCTCCTCGACCTCGACGGCGGCCGTCTGCCGGACCCGGCGCTGCTTGAGCTCCGGCAGGACCGCGCCGGGCACCCCGCGCTTGACGCCGATGAGCGCGTCCATCAGGCGCAGGCCCTCGAAGGCGTCGCGGGCGTAGCGGACCTCGCCCCCGTAGAGCTCGTGCAGGTCCTGCTCGACGTAGGCGCGGGTGAGGGCGGCGCCGCCGAGGATGACCGGGTAAGTGGCCGCGAGGCCGCGCTGGTTGAGCTCCTCCAGGTTCTCCTTCATGATCACCGTGGACTTGACGAGCAGTCCGGACATGCCGATGACGTCGGCCTTGTGCTCGTCGGCGGCCTCCAGGATCGCGGAGACGGGCTGCTTGATGCCGAGGTTGACGACGTTGTAGCCGTTGTTCGACAGGATGATGTCGACGAGGTTCTTGCCGATGTCGTGGACGTCGCCGCGCACGGTGGCCAGGACGATGGTGCCCTTTCCTTCCGCGTCCGACTTCTCCATGTGCGGTTCGAGGTGGGCTACCGCGGCCTTCATGACCTCGGCGGACTGCAGGACGAACGGCAGCTGCATCTGGCCGGAGCCGAACAGCTCGCCGACGACCTTCATGCCGTCCAGCAGGGTCTCGTTGACGATGTCCAGGGCGGGGCGGGTCTGGAGGGCCTCGTCGAGGTCGGCCTCCAGGCCGTTGCGCTCGCCGTCGATGATCCGCCGCTTGAGGCGCTCCTCCAGCGGGAGGGCGGCCAGTTCCTCGGCCCTGCCGGCCTTGAGGGACTTGGCGGTGGCGCCCTCGAAGAGCTGCATCAGCTTCTGGAGCGGGTCGTATCCCTCGGCGCGGCGGTCGTGGATGAGGTCGAGGGCGGTCTGCACCTCCTCCTCGCTGAAGCGGGCGATCGGCAGGATCTTGCTGGCGTGCACGATCGCCGAGTCCAGGCCCGCCTTGACGCATTCGTCGAGGAAGACGGAGTTCAGCAGGATCCGGGCGGCCGGGTTGAGGCCGAAGGAGATGTTGGACAGGCCCAGGGTGGTCTGGACGTCCGGGTGGCGGCGCTTGAGCTCGCGGATCGCCTCGATGGTGGCGATGCCGTCCTTGCGGGACTCCTCCTGACCGGTGCAGATGGTGAAGGTCAGGGTGTCGATGAGGATGTCCGACTCGTGGATGCCCCAGTTCCCGGTCAGGTCGTCGATCAGCCGTTCGGCGATCTCGACCTTCTTCTCGGGGGTGCGGGCCTGCCCCTCCTCGTCGATGGTCAGCGCGATGAGCGCGGCGCCGTGCTCGCGGGCGAGCCGGGTGACCTTCGCGAAGCGGGACTCCGGGCCGTCGCCGTCCTCGTAGTTGACGGAGTTGATGACCGCGCGTCCGCCGAGCTTCTCCAGGCCGGCCTGGATGACGTCGACCTCGGTGGAGTCGAGGACGATCGGCAGGGTGGAGGCGGTGGCGAAGCGGCCGGCCAGCTCCTCCATGTCGGCGACGCCGTCCCGGCCGACGTAGTCCACGCAGAGGTCCAGCATGTGGGCGCCCTCGCGGATCTGCTCGCGGGCCATCTCCACACAGTCGTCCCAGCGGGCCGCCAGCATGGCCTCGCGGAACTTCTTCGACCCGTTGGCGTTGGTGCGCTCGCCGATGGCCAGGTAGGAGGTGTCCTGGCGGAAGGGCACGGTCTGGTAAAGGGAGGCGGCGCCGGGCTCGGGACGCGGGCTGCGCTCCGGCGGGGTGACCCCCTGGACCCGGTCGACGACCTGGCGCAGGTGCTCCGGGGTGGTGCCGCAGCAGCCTCCGATGAGGGAGAGGCCGTACTCGCGGACGAAGTTGTCCTGGGCCTCGGCCAGGCCCTCGGGACCGAGCGGGAAGTGGGCGCCGTCCTTGGTGAGGACCGGCAGGCCCGCGTTCGGCATGCACAGCAGCGGGATGCGGGAGTGCCGGGTGAGGTAGCGCAGGTGCTCGCTCATCTCGGCGGGGCCGGTCGAGCAGTTCAGGCCGATCATGTCGATGCCGAGCGGCTCCAGGGCGGTGAGCGCGGCGCCGATCTCGGAGCCGAGGAGCATGGTGCCGGTGGTCTCGAAGGCCATGGAGACGAGGAGCGGGACCTCGATGCCGAGAGCCTCCATGGCGCGGCGGGCGCCGAGGACGGAGGCCTTGGTCTGCAGGAGGTCCTGGGTGGTCTCGACGATCAGGGCGTCGGCGCCACCGGTGAGCAGGCCCTCGGCGTTCTGCTGGAAGCCGTCACGAATGGTGACGTACGGCACGTGCCCGAGGGTCGGCAGCTTGGTGCCGGGGCCGATGGAGCCGAGGACCCAGCGCTGCCGGCCGTCCCGGGCGGTGAAGTCGTCGGCCGTCTCACGGGCGATGCGGGCACCGGCCTCGGACAGCTCGTGGACGCGGTCGGCGATGTCGTACTCGGCCATGGCCGCGTGGTTCGCCCCGAACGTGTTCGTCTCCACGCAGTCCACACCCACGGAGAAGTACGCCTCGTGGACGGACCGGACGATGTCGGGGCGGGTGAGGTTGAGGATCTCGTTGCAGCCCTCGAGATTCTCGAAGTCCTCCAGGGTGGGGTCCTGCGCCTGGAGCATGGTGCCCATGGCTCCGTCGGCGACCACCACACGTGTGGCGAGCGCCTCCCGGAGCGCGGACACCCGGGTCCGGCTGTCGGCGGAAGGGGACGGCGGCAACGAGGCCATGAAGGGCTCCCTTGGATGCGACGGCTGTCGGCTATGCGGTTTCCCCGGGTGGACCCGGCTATGGACGCACGGCGCCAGCGTAACCGGGAGTGGGCTTGGATGGGCAGGGCGTCCATGTGGCGGACGAGTGACCGGCGGGGCGGGCAGTATGACGCCGACCATGGCGTTCTGGCCGCTCACGGGTCATGGTGCGGGGCGGATGTGTGTGGCCGGACACCGAAGGATGGGCCACGCGTGAAGTAACGGATGTCGACCGACCATTAGCGGTGAGTCGGCATGGACCGGTAGTGTTCGGCATTGCCGAACGATGGTTACGGCGTTGTGACGGTGAGGGTCACAGGGGACGGAGGCAGAACGGCGATGGCACGGAACATCCAGTCGCTCGAACGGGCGGCCGCGATGCTGCGGCTGCTCGCGGGCGGCGAGCGACGGCTCGGACTGTCGGACATCGCCTCGTCACTGGGCCTCGCCAAGGGCACCGCACACGGCATACTCCGCACCCTCCAGCAGGAGGGGTTCGTCGAGCAGGACGACGTCTCGGGCCGATACCAGCTGGGCGCCGAGCTGCTCCGGCTCGGCACCACCTACCTGGACATCCACGAGCTGCGGGCGCGGGCGCTGGTGTGGACGGACGACCTGGCCCGCTCCAGCGGCGAGAGCGTCTATCTGGGCGTGCTCCACCAGCAGGGCGTGCTGATCGTGCACCACGTCTTCCGGCCCGACGACAGCCGGCAGGTGCTGGAGATCGGCGCCATGCAGCCGCTGCACTCCACCGCCCTCGGCAAGGTGCTGTCGGCCTACGACCCGGTGGCGCACAGCGAGGCACTGGAGGCCGACCGCAAGCCCTTCACCGACCGCACCACCTGCGATCTGGACGCCTTCGAGCACATCCTCGACATCACGCGGGCCCGGGGCTACGCGGCCGACGTGGAGGAGACCTGGGAGGGCGTGGCCTCGGTCGCGGCCCCGATCCACGACCGCCGCCGCATGCCGGTGGGCGCGGTGGGCATCACGGGCGCGGTGGAGCGGCTCTGCAAGGACGGGGAGTTGCGGCCCGACCTGATCGCGGCGGTGCGGGACTGTGCCCGTGCGGTGTCGCGGGACCTGGGCGCGGGCCGGTTCTGACGGCGCGCCCCTGACCGACGACCGAGGCCGGTTCGCGTGTGGCGGACCGGCCTCAGCCGTACCCTGAGATGGACATAACAGGGCAAACTTGCAGATCAGTGGAGTTAGCGCGGGACACCCGGCGGACGACCCGACTCATCGATAACCCACAGCAATCAATAACGATCGCGCTTTCGATAACAGAACCCTTGACGCACGCGTAACGCCGGAGCAAGACTCCCGTCCATCGGTCGGCATTGTCGAACACCTACCGGCAATACGCGCTAGAGTGTGACAACGCCAAAGGCCGACATCGCTCTCACCCCCGAGGGCGCCAACACCCCGAAGGGACTCGGGGTTCGGCTTCCCTGGACGAAGGACAAAGGAGTCGCGGGTGTCCAGCTCCGACATCTTCATCGGCGAGACCATCGGTACCGCCATACTCATCCTGCTCGGCGGCGGCGTCTGCGCCGCTGTCACGCTCAAGGCCTCGAAGGCCCGTAACGCCGGCTGGCTCGCCATCGCCTTCGGTTGGGGCTTCGCCGTCCTGACGGCCGTCTACATCTCCGGACCGTTGTCCGGTGCCCACCTCAACCCGGCCGTCACCGTCGCTCTCGCCATCAAGAACAGCGACTGGAGCAACGTCCCGGTCTACTTCGCCGGACAGCTGCTCGGCGCGATGATCGGCGCCTCCCTGGTGTGGGTCGCCTACTACGGCCAGTTCCAGGCGCACCTCACCGACAAGGAGATCGTCGGCGGTCCGGGCGCGCAGGCCACCACGGCCAAGGCCGTCGAGGCCCAGGAGAAGGGCGCAGGACCGGTCCTCGGCATCTTCTCCACCGGTCCGGAGATCCGGAACGCGGTCCAGAACCTCGCCACGGAGATCATCGGCACCGTCGTGCTGATCCTCGCGGTCCTCACCCAGGGCCTCAACGACAAGGGCAACGGCCTCGGTGTGCTGGGCGGCCTGATCACCGCCCTGGTGGTCGTCTCGATCGGTCTGTCGCTCGGCGGCCCGACGGGTTACGCGATCAACCCGGCCCGTGACCTCGGCCCGCGCATCGTGCACGCGCTCCTCCCCCTGCCCAACAAGGGTGGTTCCGACTGGAGCTACGCCTGGATCCCGGTCGTCGGCCCGCTGATCGGCGGAGCCATAGCCGCGGGTATCTACAACGTCGCCTTCGCTTAAAGCAGCAGGCTTCGCCGAAGAAACAGACGTACCGGCACACACCACGGATCTTTGAGGAGCACACAGTGACCGACGCCCACACCGCAGGCCCCTTCATCGCCGCGATCGACCAGGGCACGACCTCCAGCCGCTGCATCGTCTTCGACAAGGACGGCCGTATCGTCTCGGTCGACCAGAAGGAGCACGAGCAGATCTTCCCGAAGCCGGGCTGGGTCGAGCACAACGCCAACGAGATCTGGACCAACGTCCAGGAAGTCGTCGCCGGGGCCATCCAGAAGGCCGGCATCACCCGCGACGACATCAAGGCCATCGGCATCACCAACCAGCGCGAGACCACCGTGCTGTGGGACAAGAACACCGGTGAGCCGGTCCACAACGCCATCGTCTGGCAGGACACCCGCACCGACGCCCTCTGCCGCGAGCTCGGCCGCAACGTCGGCCAGGACCGCTTCCGCCGCGAGACCGGCCTGCCGCTGGCCTCCTACTTCGCCGGCCCCAAGGCCCGCTGGCTGCTCGACAACGTCGACGGCCTCAAGGAGCGCGCCGAGGCGGGCGACATCCTCTTCGGCACCATGGACACCTGGGTCATCTGGAACCTGACCGGCGGTGCCAACGGCGGCCGGCACGTCACCGACGTGACCAACGCCTCCCGCACCCTTCTCATGAACCTGCACACCATGCAGTGGGACGAGAAGATCGCCGAGTCCATCGGCGTGCCGCTGCAGATCCTGCCCGAGATCCGCTCCTCCGCCGAGGTCTACGGCGAGGTCACCGGCGGCAAGCTCGGCGACCTGCTCGGCGGCATCCCGGTCGCCTCCGCGCTCGGCGACCAGCAGGCGGCCCTGTTCGGCCAGTGCTGCTTCTCCGAGGGCGAGGTCAAGTCCACCTACGGCACCGGCACCTTCATGGTGATGAACACCGGTGACAAGATCATCAACTCCTACGCGGGTCTGCTGACCACGGTCGGCTACAAGATCGGCGACCAGCCGACCCAGTACGCGCTGGAGGGCTCGATCGCCGTCACCGGCTCGCTGGTGCAGTGGATGCGCGACCAGATGGGCCTGATCTCCACCGCGGCCGAGATCGAGACGCTCGCGCTCTCGGTCGAGGACAACGGCGGCGCCTACTTCGTGCCGGCCTTCTCCGGCCTGTTCGCCCCGCACTGGCGCTCCGACGCCCGCGGCGTGATCGCCGGCCTGACCCGGTACGTCACCAAGGCGCACCTGGCCCGCGCCGTCCTGGAGGCCACCGCCTGGCAGACCCGCGAGATCGCGGACGCCATGGTGAAGGACTCCGGCGACGAGCTGGTGGCCCTCAAGGTCGACGGTGGCATGACCGCCAACAACCTGCTGATGCAGACCCTCGCCGACGTCCTGGACGCACCCGTGGTGCGCCCGATGGTCGCCGAGACCACCTGCCTCGGCGCCGCCTATGCCGCCGGCCTCGCCGTCGGCTTCTGGTCCAGCACCGACGAACTGCGCGCCAACTGGCGCCGGGCCGCCGAGTGGACCCCCCGCATGGACGCGGAGACCCGCGACCGTGAGTACAAGAACTGGCTCAAGGCCGTCGACCGGACCATGGGCTGGATCGACGACGAGAGCTGACGAGAGCGCGCACCGCTCTCACGATCGAGCTCTGACGAGGAGTAAGAACCCGACATGACCAGTCAGTCCACCCTGCAGTCCGTACCTGCCCTGGGGACGCACCCGGCCTCCGGCTCGAACCCGAGCCGGGCCGAGACCAGGGAGCAGCTCTCCAAGGCGTCGTACGACCTTCTCGTGATCGGCGGCGGCATCCTGGGCATCTCCACCGCCTGGCACGCCGCGCAGTCCGGGCTCAGGGTGGCACTGGTCGACGCCGGCGACTTCGCCGGCGCCACCTCCTCCGCCTCCTCCAAGCTTCTCCACGGCGGTCTGCGCTACCTGCAGACCGGCGCGGTGAAGCTGGTGGCGGAGAACCACTTCGAGCGCCGTGCGGTCTCCCGCCAGGTGGCCCCCCACCTGGCGAACCCGCTCACGTTCTACCTCCCCGTGTACAAGGGCGGTCCGCACGGCGCCGCGAAGCTCGGGGCGGGCGTGTTCGCCTACTCCGCGCTCTCCGCGTTCGGTGACGGCGTCGGTCACCTGCTCTCGCCCGCTCGGGCCCAGCGGGACGTGCCGGAGCTGCGCACCGAGAACCTCAAGGCCGTCGCGGTCTACGGCGACGACCAGATGAACGACGCGCGCATGGCGCTGATGACGGTCCGCGCGGCCGTCGAGGCGGGCGCGGTCGTCCTCAACCACGCCCAGGTCACCGGGCTGCGCTTCACCCGGGGCCGGGTGACCGGTGCCGACCTGAAGGACGCGGTCTCCGGCGAGGAGTTCGGCGTCAACGCCCGTCTGGTGCTCAACGCGACCGGCCCCTGGGTCGACCACCTGCGCCGGATGGAGGACCCGAACGCGGCCCCGTCCATCCGCCTCTCCAAGGGCGCCCACCTGGTCCTCAAGCGCACCTCCCCCTGGAAGGCCGCGCTGGCCACCCCCATCGACAAGTACCGGATCACCTTCGCCCTCCCCTGGGAGGACATGCTGCTGCTCGGCACCACCGACGAGGAGTACGAGGGCGACCCGGCGGACGTCTCCGTCACCGAGAAGGACATAGCCCAGATCCTGGACGAGGCCGCGTTCTCCGTCCGGGACCAGCAGCTCGAGCGCGACCTGATCACCTACGCCTTCGCCGGCCTGCGCGTCCTGCCGGGCGGCCCCGGCGACACCGCCAAGGCCAAGCGGGAGACCGTGGTCACCGAGGGCAAGGGCGGCATGCTGTCCGTCGCGGGCGGCAAGTGGACCACCTTCCGGCACATCGGCCGCACCGTGATGGAGAAGCTGGAGGCGCTGCCGGGCCACCCGCTGGGCGACGACTTCGAGCCCATCGCCTCGCTGCCGAAGAAGCTGCCGCTGCCCGGTGTCGCCAACCCGCGTGCCGTCGCCCACCGCCTGCTGGTGGACAACCCGGCCCCGGGCCCGCGGATGGCCGCCGACACGGCGAAGCACCTGGCCACCCACTACGGTTCGCTGGCCTTCGACATCGCGCGCCTCGCCAACGAGGACCCGCAGCTCGCCGAGCGCGTCCACCCGGACGCCCCGGAGATCTGGGCGCAGGTCGTCTGGGCCCGCGACCACGAGTGGGCCGAGACCGCGGACGACGTGCTGCGCCGCCGTACCACCCTGACGATCCGCGGCCTGGCCACGGACGACGTCCGGGCCAAGGTCCAGGACCTGCTCGACAAGGGCTGACACCAGGAACAGGCGGCTGCCGGGTCCTCCCCTGACCGTCCCGGCAACCGCTGAAGACCCGGCCCCGCCGTACCGGGGGCGGGCGACAGGATGGGCGGCTCCCCTCCCCTGGGGAGCCGCCCCTCTCGCATGCCCGCCGGAAGGCGGTATGCCGTCGCCTCGTGCCTCCGGTGACCGCCCGCGATCACTCCGGCACGCTCCTTCACACGTGGTTCCAGCAGCAGGTTCGCCGAGGTCGGCGGAGGGGGACGAAGCGTGACCGCGGACGCCTTGACCAGGCCGCATAATGAGTCTGAGACATCGGATGTCTGGGCGACAAGGAGGCCGGTATGGCAGTCACCGATGAGGCGATCGAGAAGATCAAGGACATGATCGTCTCCGGTGCGCTGCGCCCCGGTGAGCGGTTGCCCAAGGAGAGCGAACTCGCCGCCGAACTGGGCCTGTCCCGCAACTCGTTGCGGGAGGCGGTGCGGGCCCTGTCGCTGATCCGGATCCTGGACGTCCGGCAGGGCGACGGCACGTATGTCACCAGCCTGGACCCGCAGTTGCTCCTCGAGGCGATGAGCTTCGTCGTCGACTTCCACCGCGACGACACGGTCCTGGAGTTCCTCGCGGTGCGCCGGATCCTGGAGCCGGCCGCGACCGCGATGGCCGCCTCCCGGATCAGTGAGCAGCAACTGGACGCACTGGACGCCCAGTTGGACGCGCTCGGCGCCGAGCCGTCGGTGGAGGAGCTGGTCGCCTGCGACCTGGAGTTCCACCGGGGCATCGTGCAGAGCTCGGGAAACTCGGTGCTGTGCTCGCTCCTTGACGGGCTGTCGGGGCCGACCACCCGGGCCCGGATCTGGCGCGGCCTGACCCAGGAGGACGCGGTCGCCCGGACCCTGCGGGAGCACGGGGCGATCCTGGCCGCGCTGCGCGACCGGGACGCGGAGGCGGCCCGGTCCTGGGCGACCGTGCACATCGCGAGCGTGGAGCAGTGGCTGCGCAGCAGCCTGTGAAGCGCTTACCGGCTTCCTGGAACCGGGGGTGTTCGAGGACGGCGAACGGGGCAGTGATCCGTTCACTCCCCCGTGCAAGGGGGCTGCGGGCGCCCCCGCCTCACGCCGTAAGGTTGGGGCGTACGCGAGGGCACGTCGGAAGGAGGCACTGGGTGATCGAGCTGGAGGGGGTTCCCGAGCTGATCGACCCAGTCATGGTGGCCGCGTTCGAAGGCTGGAACGATGCCGGCGACGCCGCCTCCACCGCGGTCGCGCACCTGGAGCGGGAGTGGAAGGGCGAGGTGTTCGCGGCGCTCGACGCCGAGGACTACTACGACTTCCAGGTGAACCGCCCCACCGTGTGGATGGACGCCGGCGTGCGCAAGATCACCTGGCCGACGACACGGCTGTCGGTGGTCCGGGTCGGCGGCGAGAAGCCGCGGGACCTGGTGCTGGTCAGAGGCATCGAGCCGTCCATGCGCTGGCGCTCGTTCTGCAACGAGCTGCTGGGCTTCGCCCACGAGCTGGGCGTCGAGCTGGTGGTCGTCCTGGGCGCGCTGCTCGGCGACACCCCGCACACGCGTCCGGTGCCGGTCAGCGGGGTCACCTCGGACTCGGACCTGGCGCAGCGGATGGACCTGGAGGAGACCAAGTACGAGGGCCCGACGGGCATCGTCGGCGTCCTCCAGGAGGCGTGCACGCACGCCGGCGTGCCGGCGGTCTCGCTCTGGGCGGCCGTCCCGCACTACGTCTCCCAGCCGCCCAACCCGAAGGCCACGCTGGCGCTGCTCAACCGCCTGGAGGACCTGCTCGACCTGCGGATCCCGCTGGGTGAGCTGCCCGAGGACGCGCGCGCCTGGCAGGTCGGGGTGGACCAGCTGGCCGCCGAGGACAGCGAGGTCGCCGAGTACGTGCAGACGCTGGAGGAGGCCCGGGACACCGCCGAGCTGCCGGAGGCCTCGGGAGAGGCGATCGCCCGTGAGTTCGAGCGCTACCTGCGGCGCCGGGACGTGAACCCGCCCGGCGGTCACGCCACGGCGGACGGCAGCGACGGCGCGTCGTACCTGCGGGACAACCCCGGCAACCCGGCAGGCAAGGCCCGGCCGCCGCGCCCGCCGAGGCCCGACACGCCCGGGAGCACGGAGAATTCCGGGGACACCGGTGATTCCGGGAACCCGGGGCCGGACGGCGAGGACACGTCCGAGGACTGATCACAGAGGCTGTGTCCGGGGACTGACCAGGCTGGGGCGTGCGCGTCGAGTGCCGGCCCTGCGCCGGTGGCGGCCGAGCGCGCCCACACGGCGAAGCCGCAGATCGACACGGCCCCGCGGCCCTGAAGGACAGGGCGCGGGGCCTGACGTCTCCTTACAGGGCCACGCCCAGCAGCGCGTCCACTGCTCGCGACACCACTCCGGGGGCGCCCGTGTCGGTGCCGCCCTGCTGCTCCTGTACGGCCGCCCAGCGGTCCACCGCGGCCAGCGCGGCCGGGGCGTCCAGGTCGTTGCTCAGGGCCTCGCGGATCTCCTCCACCAGGGACTCGGCGGGCGGGCCGTCCGGACGGGAGACCGCCGCGCGCCAGCGGCCCAGGCGGGCCACCGCGTCGGCCAGCACCTGGTCGGTCCACTCCCAGTCGGCGCGGTAGTGGTGGGACAGGAGGGCGAGGCGGATGGCGGCCGGGTCGACGCCGTCCCGCCGGAGCTGGGAGACGAAGACCAGGTTGCCCTTGGACTTGGACATCTTCTCGCCGTCCAGGGCGACCATGCCGGCGTGGACGTACGCCCTGGCCATCGGGAACTCGCCGGTCAGCACCTGGGCGTGCGAGGCGCCCATCTCGTGGTGCGGGAAGGCCAGGTCGGAGCCGCCGCCCTGGACGTCGAAGGTCATGCCCAGGTGGTCGAGGGCGATCGCCACGCACTCGATGTGCCAGCCGGGGCGGCCGCGGCCGAGGGAGCCGCCGTCCCAGCTCGGTTCGCCCTCCCGGGCGGCCATCCACAGCATCGGGTCGAGGGGGTTCTTCTTGCCGGGACGGTCGGGGTCGCCGCCGCGCTCGGCGGACAGCAGCCGCATGGCGGCCGCGTCGAGGTTGGACACCTTGCCGAAGTTGGGGTCGGACTCGACGGAGAAGTAGATGTCACCGTCGAGTTCATAGGCGGCGCCGAGGTCGCGCAGCCGCTCGACCAGCGGCACGATGCCGGGTATGGCCTCGACCGCGCCTATGTAGTGCTGCGGCGGCAGCATCCGGAGGGCGGTCATGTCCTCGCGGAAGAGGGTGGTCTCCTGCTCGGCGAGGGCGACCCAGTCGACGCCGTCGCGCTCCGCGCGCTCCAGGAGCGGGTCGTCGACGTCCGTCACGTTCTGGACGTAGTGCACCTGCCGCTTGGTGTCGAGCCACACGCGCTGAACCAGGTCGAACGCGTTGTAGGTCGCCGCGTGCCCCATGTGGGTCGCGTCGTACGGCGTGATGCCGCAGACGTAGATACGGGCGACGGGACCGGGGTCAAGGGTGACCGGACCGCCGGTCGCGGTGTCGTGGATCCTCAGGTCGCGGCCCTGACCAGGCAGGGCGGGGACCTCGGAAGCGGGCCAGGCATGCATGTACATGAGCGTAACCGGACCCGAGTTCGGTATACGAACCGGACGGCCGGGAAGGCAGTCTTGATCTCGGGGCCGGAATGTGCTGGTGGGCGCTATACGGGCGGCCAGGGGATGGCCGGCCACTCGCCGCCGGGTTCCGGGTGCTTCCCGGCGGTGAGCAACGTCTCGACACGCGCGCGCGTGGCGTCCAGCTCGGCCGTGGTGATCAGCTCGGCCAGCCGGGCTCCCAGCGGCCCGCCGAGGGCCTCGCGCAGGCCCTTGAGGACCTCGACGGCCTCGCCGGTCAGGTCCTCCCCCGCCCACCCCCACAGCAGGGTGCGCAGCTTGTTGTCGACGTTGAAGGTGACGCCGTGGTCGATGCCGTACAGGCGGCCGTCGGCGGTGGGCAGCAGATGGCCGCCCTTGCGGTCGGCGTTGTTGATGACGGCGTCGAGGACGGCGAGCCGGCGCAGCCGTTCGTCGTCGGCGTGCACCAGCAGCGCGGTCCTGCCCTCGCCGACCTCGGCGAGCCCGATCGCCTTCCAGCCGGGTTCGGGCTCCTCCGCGTCCACCAGGGCGAGCAGTTCGGTGCCCTCGGGGTCGACGTCGATCCACAGCTGGACCATGCCCTCGCCGTACGGCCCGTCGCGCAGCACGGTGGGCGGGACCAGGTCCCAGCCGGTGGCCGCGGAGACTTCGTAGGCGGCCACCTCGCGCTGCGCGAGGGTGCCGTCGGGGAAGTCCCACAGCGGGCGCTCCCCGGCGACCGGCTTGTAGACGCAGGACGCCTCCTGGCCGTCGTACGCGACCGTGCAGAACAGTGCGGCGTTGGAGGCGTCGCGGATGCGGCCGCGTACCTTCAGCTCACCGTGGGCGAGCAGCTCGGCGGCGGTCACGCTCCGCGGCGGTATCCGTTCTGGCGCGGACATACGTGTCCTTCCGGGTCGAGCGGGAGGCTGCACAGCGGGCACGGCGGCCGCCCGGCGTTGACGACGTCGAGGGCGCGCTTGGCGAAGGCCCTGGCCTGCGCGCCGGTCAGCCGGACCCGCAGCATCGGAGGCCCGTTCTCCTCGTCCTGCAGGAGCCGCTCCTCGGCCTCGGCGAGGTCCTCCTCGGAGTCGGCGTCCAGCTCCACGAGGGCCTGCGCCTCGACGATCATGCGCTCTTCCTCGCCGTCCCAGGCGAGCGCCATGGTGCCGACGCGGAACTCCTCCTCGATGGGGGTGTCGAGGGGGGCGCTGTCGGCGACCTCGGTGGGCGCGACGGCGGGCACGGCCGCGTTGCCGCCGCTGCGGCGCACGACCTCGTCGAGGAGTTCGTCCATGCGTTCGGCGAGTGCGGCGACCTGGGTCTTCTCCAGGGCCACGCTGGTCGTCCGGGGGCCGGCCGTGGCCTGGAGGAAGAACGTACGGCGTCCGGGCATCCCGACCGTGCCCGCGACGAAGCGGTCCGGCGGATCGTAGAGGAACACCTGACGGGACACGTCCTGTCTCCATGGGAATCGAGAGTGCGTGGGTTTCGGGAGGGCGACGATGCGACCGGGGGCCGCTTACGTGGATCGCTTCACCCTACTGCGGCCGACGATCACGGCGCGCCGGCGCCGCCACCGACCGTGGCGTCTTCGCCGGGTGGTTCCTCGCGCGGGGCAAGGGAGGCGAGATCCCCGGTGTCCCCGAGACGAACGAGAAACGGCCTGAGGCGGGTGTAACGGATCGCTGTGATGGAACACGGCTCGACGGAGATCCGCTGGAAGAGGTCGAGATGCAGACCGAGCGCGTCCGCGACGAGGGATTTGATGATGTCACCGTGCGAACACATGAGATAGACCGCGTCCGAGCCGTGGTCGCGCTCCACGCGCGCGTTCCACTCGCGTACCGCCTCGGCGGCGCGGGTCTGCATGGCCCGCATGGACTCGCCGCCGGGGAACGCGGCCGCCGACGGGTGGGCCTGGACGACCTGCATCAGCGGCTCGTCCTTGAGTTCGGCGAGCTTGCGGCCGGACCAGTCGCCGTAGTGGGCCTCCCCGATCCGCTCGTCGGTGTGGGCGGTGAGCTCGGGGCGGGCGTCGAGCAGCGGGCGGATCGTCTCCTGGCAGCGTTGCAGCGGGCTGGTGACGAGCTCGGAGATCGGCAGCCCGGCGAGCCGGCCGGGCAGCGCGGCGGCCTGGGCGGCCCCCCGCTCGTCGAGGGCGACGCCCGGCGTCCAGCCGGCGAGCACACCCGAGGTGTTGGCGGTGGACCGTCCGTGCCTTACGAGGATCAGCGTGGGCATGCGGCCCAGCGTAGGCGCACCCCGAAGTGCGCAGGCGGGCGGGCGACGGGAGAATACGCTCCGTGATCGTCGATTGCGCCATCTACCGGGACGGGGAGCGGACGGAGACCCCGCAGGACTTCTCCGACGCCCTCGCGGAGGCACGCGCGCGTGGCGACAGTTTTCTGTGGATCGGCCTGTATGAGCCGACGGAGCGCGAGTTCGACCTGGTCACCGACGAGTTCGGGCTGCATCCGCTGGCCGTCGAGGACGCCCTGACCGCCCACCAGCGGCCCAAGCTGGAGGTGTACGACGACTCGCTGTTCGTCGTCCTGAAGCCGGTGACGTACGAGCCGAAGAGCGACACGGTGACCTCCGGCGAGCTGATGATCTTCATCGGGGACTCCTTCGTGGTCACCGTGCGCCACGGGACGCCCTCACCCCTCGGTGACATCCGGCGGCACCTGGAGGAGCAGCACGAGATGCTCAAGCACGGTCCGACGGGGGTGCTGCACTCGATCTCCGACGCGGTCGTCGACAACTACCTGGCGGTCGCGACCGAGTTGCAGAACGACCTGGAGGAGGTGGAGACCGAGGTGTTCTCGCCGAGCGGCGGCGGCTCCCGGCACACCGCGTCGCGGATCTACACCTTCAAGCGGCAGATCCTGGAGTTCCGCCGGGCCACGGTGCCGCTGGCGCTGCCCATGACCAAGCTGGCGGGAGTGGGCCCCGCCAGCGGCGTGACCGTGCCCTTCGTGCACGCGGAGGCCCGCCCGTTCTTCCGGGACGTCAACGACCACCTGACGCGGGTGAACGAGAGTGTGGAGGGTCTGGACCGGCTGGTGTCGGACGTCCTCAGCGCCCATCTCGCGCAGATGAGCGTGCGGCAGAACGACGACATGCGGAAGATCTCCGCGTGGGCGGCCATGGCCGCGGTACCGACGCTGATCGCGGGGATCTACGGCATGAACTTCGACCACATGCCCGAGCTGCACTGGCTCTGGGCGTACCCGGCGGTGATCATGCTCATGGCCCTGCTGGAGCTGTCGCTGTACCGGCTGTTCAAGCGCCGCGGGTGGATGTGAGGGACGCCTGCGGCCCTCGGGCCCTGGGCCCGGTGGGCTCAGGCGAACTCGGGGGCGGGGGTCGCGGGGCCGCCCAGCGCGTTCCTGTGCTCCGGCATCCGCAGGGAGACCATGCGGCGCCAGCCGACGGCGCGTTCGTAGGCGTAGACGGCGTGGATGCCGAACGCCAGGAGCGCGGACCTGGCCCTCGGCCAGCCGAGGATGCGGCCCATGTGGGCCATGACGGCGAGGCTGACGTCCCGGTAGATGCGGATCTCGGCGAGGGCGCACGCGCGGAGCGTGCGCTGGATGGCGCGGCCGTGCCCGGCGGCGGCGAAACGCAGCAGTTCCTCGTGGCAGTAGGCGAGGTGGTTGTCCTCGTCACCGGAGATCATGCGCACGGCGGGGCCCACCTCCGGGTGGCCGCCGAAGGCCCGGCGCAGCAGCTCCATCTGCTCGGAGGCGCGCTGCTCGGTGACCCGGCTGTGGGCGAGGTAGGTGACGATGTCCGGCACCGTGAGCGCACGGTCGGCCCGGAGCCGGGCGTGGGCGAGCCCGATGCCGTGCCGTTCCAGGATCATCGTGTAGTCGGTGTCGGCCGGCACCGGAACGGGCGTCAGCCCGCGCTTCCTGAGCAGGGCGTGGAAGATGCGCCCGTGCTTGTCCTCGTCGGCGCCGTGGCGGGTGATCTTGGGGGCGAGGTCGCGTTCGCTCCGCGGTACCAGTGCGGCGATCCGCGCGTTCTCCCAGCCGCCCTGGGACTCCCCGCCGGCGGCGATGGAGCAGAAGAGCCGGAAGGACTCGTCGTTGTCGAGGATCTCCTGGAACAGACTCCTGGCCGAAAGCATCGTGGGCACCTCTCCGGAGGACTCACCAGACCCGTAAAGAACGAGTCAAATGCCGCATCACGGGCGCTGCAACAGGTGTGCGGGCCGACTCGGCCGAAAGGAGGAGCACCGGGGTCGCGCCGAGGGCGTAACCGCGCGGACGGCGACGCGTTGTTCTCCGTGACGGCCGTGGCGGGGAAGACCCCCCGAGCCCCCACCACGGCCGTGGACTTTCTTCCGTGTCAGACGCTCACGCGAGCCCGGCGCGCTCCAGTGCCTCGGCGCCGGCCCGCAGCGAGGCGAGCCGCTCGTCCAGGGCGAAACCGGCGGGCGCGAGGGAGAGCGTGGTGACCCCGGCGGCCGCGTAGGCCTTCATCCGGTCGGCGATCCGGTCCACGGAGCCGAGCAGCGTGGTCTGGTCGATCAGCTCCTGCGGTACGGCGGCCGCGGCCCCGTTCTTGTCCCCGGACAGGTACTTGTCCTGGATCTCGGCGGCCTCCCGCTCGTAGCCCATGCGCTGGGCGAGCTGGTTGTAGAAGTTCTGCTTGCGGCTGCCCATGCCGCCGACGTACAGCGCGGTGTAGGGCCGGAAGGTGTCGGCGAGCGAGGCCACGTCCTTGTCGTCGCCGACGGCCAGCGGCAGCGTCGGGCAGATGTCGAACCCGTCGAGGGTCTTGCCTGCCTTCTCCCGTCCCGCGCGCAGGTACTTCACGGCCGTCTCCTCCAGGTGCTCGGCGGAGGGGAAGATCAGCAGCGCGCCGTCGGCGATCTCGCCGGTCTGCTCCAGGTTCTTCGGGCCGATGGCGGCGATGTAGACCGGGATGTGCTCGCGCTCCGGGTGCACGGTCAGCTTGATCGGCTTGCCGGGGCCGCCCGGCAGCGGCAGCGTCCAGTGCTCGCCCTCGTACGACAGCCGTTCCCGGCTCATCGCCCGCCGCACGATCTCCACGTACTCGCGGGTGCGGGAGAGCGGCTTGTCGAACTTGACGCCGTACCAGCCCTCGGAGACCTGCGGTCCGGAGACGCCGAGGCCGAGCCGGAACCGGCCGCCGGAGAGCGAGTCGAGGGTCGCGGCGGTCATCGCGGTCATGGCCGGCTGCCGGGCCGGGATCTGGAAGATGGCCGAGCCGACGTCGATGCGCTCGGTCTGGGCGGCGACCCAGCTGAGCACGGTGGCGGCGTCGGAGCCGTAGGCCTCGGCGGCCCAGCACACGGCGTACCCGAGCCGCTCGGCCTCCTGCGCCACGGCCAGATTGTCCCCGTCCATCCCGGCACCCCAGTAGCCGAGGTTGATCCCGAGCTGCATGGCCGTTCCCCTTACCGATCAGTAACGTCGCTGTTGCGAGAGACCTTAGCGCGGGGGTTGTGGCCGTGGGGATCGGCAGTGGTTCGCTGCGGGCCGTGGCGGGCCGGTCGCGCACTTCCTCCACCCGCCTTCGGCCGGGGGTACCCCCAGCGCCTCTGGGCAGGGCGGCTCCCGCCTCCTGCAACGCACAGCCGCCTTGTGAAATCGGTTATCCACAGGCAACCCAACGCACCAGCTCTGGCCAGTAATCTCGCGGACATGGAGCAGAGGCATCTCGGCCGTACCGGCCTGCGCGTGTCCCGGATCGGGCTCGGCACCCTCACCTGGGGCCGGGACGTCGACGAGCACGACGCCGCGGACATGCTGAAGGCGTTCTGGGAGGCCGGCGGGACCCTCGTCGACACCGCGGACGTGTACGGCGACGGCGAGGCCGAGTATCTGCTCGGGCAGCTCATGGAAGGGCTGGTGCCGCGCCGGGACCTGGTCATCTCGACGAAGGCGGGCAGCGTCCCCGACCCCGACCGGCGTTTCGACGGCTCGCGCGGCCATCTGCTCGCCGCGCTGGACGCCTCCCTGGCCCGCCTCGGCACCGACTACGTCGACGTCTGGCACGTGCACGCCTACGACCCGGACACCCCGCTGGAGGAGACCCTGCAGGCCCTCGACCTGGCGGTGAGCAGCGGTCGCGCCCGGTACGCCGGGGTCTCCAACTTCTGCGGCTGGCAGCTGGCGAAGGCGGCGACCTGGCAGCTCGCGGCGCCGGGCACGCGCACCCGGCTGGCCAGCACGCAGCTGGAGTACTCGCTGCTCCAGCGGGGCATCGAGCGCGAGGTGCTGCCCGCCGCCCTCGACCTGGGCATCGGACTGCTGCCGTCCTCCCCGCTGGGCCGGGGCGTGCTGACCGCGAAGTACCGGCACTCCACTCCCCCGGACTCGCGCGGCGCCTCCGAGCATCTGGCGCCGTTCGTCGAGCCGTACCTCGACGACACCGCCACCCGGATCGTGGACGCGGTGCAGACGGCGGCCGACGGGCTCGCGGTCACCCCGCTCCAGGTGGCGCTCGCATGGGTGCGGGACCGGCCCGGCGTGGCCGCCCCGATCGTCGGCGCGCGCAACGCGCAGCAGCTCGCGGGGGCATTGTCAGTGGAGGCGCTTAGTCTTCCTGACGAGATCTGCCGGGCGCTCGACGACGTGTCGGCGCCCGTGCACCGCTATCCCGATCACGACTGGAGCACGCTGTGAGCACGGAGCCGGGGCTGGGCGCCAAGCCCGAGGCCGACGGGGGCACGACGGCCGGGGGGACGACGGGGGCCGGCGACCTCACCGCAGGCCCGGCCGCGGCGAGCGACACGGCCACCGCCGGGTCCGGTACGACGGACTCCGACGGGGCGGAGACCACCGGGGCCCACACGGCCGACTCCGACGGGGCGGACGCGGCGAGCGGCGAAGCCGGCGGCGGCGCCGACGGTGCGGCTCAGGTGTCCGAGGCCGAGGCCGAGCTGGCCGCTCAGCGGGTCGAGCGGGAGCGGATCGCGCGGCGGAAGGCCGAGAAGTCCGCGCCGATCGAGAGCGGGGCCAAGCTCAGCGGAAAGGCGGCCGATCTGCTCGCGGCGATCCGGGCCGTGGAGAGCGGCGAGAAGCCGGCGGCCACCGTGTTCACCGAACCGGAGCCGGCCCCGCCCCGGGCGGCCCCCGCCCCGGAGCCCGTCCGCCGGCCCCAGCCCGCGCCGGGCACCGCCGCTCCCGCCACGGAGACGATCGGGGCGGTACGACGGGTCCTGACCGACGGCGGTGCGCCCGAGTCGCTCGCGCCCCAGGTCGCCACCGCTCTCGGCGAGGGCGCGGACGCGCTGCTGCGGGAGGACCCCTGGCAGCTGCTCCGGGTCACCGGGGTACGGCCGGACCAGGCCGACGGGTTCGCGCGGGCGCTGCTCGGCGCGGAATGCGGTCCGGACGACGAACGACGCGGCCGGGCGGTGACCGGCTGGCTTCTCGAACAGGCCGCCGTGGCCGGGCACACCGCGCTGGAGATGCCGGCGCTGACCGCCGCGCTGTCCCAGCGGGCGGTGCCCGACCCGGAGGAGGCCGTGCAGAGCGCGGTCGCGGAGGGCGAGGCGCTGGTCTTCCAGGACGCCCTGGATCCGGGCGCCCCGGAGCCCGAGGACGACGAGGAGGAGCGGCCGGTCCGGGTCCTGGTCGCCCTTGAGCGGTACGCGCTGGCCGAGGAGAGCCTCGCCGACGGGCTGGCCCGGCTGGTCAACACCCTGGCCAAGGACGCCTCGGAGCCCTGGGAGGCGGCCGCGGCGGCGGCCGGCGGCGCGGCCGAGCTGGCGCGGGCGGTCGCCGGGCACGGCCTGGTGCTGCACACGGGCGGCGAGGCGGCCCGCGCCGAACCCGCGGCCCTGCTCAGCGCCGCCCGCGCGGCCGGACTGCGCGCCTTCGCGGCCACCCACACCCCTGACGGCAGCCGGCGCCTCGCGGTCGGCGAAGGGGTCGTGGGCACCGTCGCCGACCTGCTCGCCGGCGCCGCGGGACCCGGCCGGGACGCGGACGGCGCCCTGGCCCTCGACCTGCTGATCGTGCTGGACGCGCCCCAGCTGGACGTGGAGGGTGCGGCGATGCTCGTGGAGGCGCTGCCCGACGGGGCCCGGCTGGTGCTGAGCGGGGACCCGGCGGCGCTGTGGTCCGCGGGCCCCGGGCGGGTCTTCGCCGACCTGCTGGCGGCCCGCGTGTGCCCGCAGATCGCCTCCCGCACGCCCGACCCCGGCCCGCTCGGCGAGCTGGTCTCCGGGATCGGGGTCGGCGAGCTCACCCAGGTCGAGGCGCCCGGCAAGGAGGTCATGATCGTGCCGGTGCGGGACGCGGGCGAGGCGGTGCACCGGACGGTGCAGCTGGTCGCCGACTCCGTCCCGCGCGCGATCGGCGTCCCCGCCGAGCAGACCGTGGTGATCACCCCGGGCCACGGCGGAGCGGCCGGTACCCGCGCCCTCAACACCGCTCTCAAGGAACGGCTCAATCCGGGCCCGGGCCGCTTCGGCGGCTTCGACCCGGGTGACCGGATCGCCTACTCCCCCGCGCCGGGCCGTACGGTGCCGGGCCAGGTGGTGAAGGCCGACGCCGACGGGCTGCACCTGTCCTGCGCCGGCGGGCCCGTGGTCGTACCGAAGGAGCGGGTGGAGCAGTCCGTCCGCCACGGCTGGGCCCTGACCGCCCACCAGGCGGCGGGCAGCCGCTGGCCGGCGGCGGTCGTGGTGCTGCCCGGGGACGCGGTCCAGTCGCTCAGCCGCCCCTGGGTGTACACGGCGTTCAGCCGGGCGGAGCGCCACCTGTCGGTGGTGCACGGCGTGGAACAGGCCCTGCCGAAGGCGGTGGCCGAGACCCTGCCCAAGCCGCGCACGACCCGCCTGCCACTGCTGCTGAAGACGCAGGTCCCCGCGGTGAACTGACGGGGTTCCCGTCGCGACGGCGATCGGCCCCAACGGCGCCGGCCGGCGGTGCCCGTCCGGACTCGGCCTCCGGAGGGCACCGCCGGCCGGCGGATCAGCGCTCCGCGTCCAACGGCTCCAGGTCCTCGTCCTCGTCCAGGTCGAGGTCGTCGTCCAGCTCGTCGGTCTCCTCGGAGTCCCCGACGCCTTCCGCGTCCTCGTCGTCGAAGACCGCGCTGACGTCGAAGCGGCACACCACCCGCTGCGGGTCGACCTGCTCGAAGGGCATCTCCAGCCACTCGCCGGGCTCGGCCGGCTCGTCCGCCGCGGTGACCCAGAGCGTGGAGTCGCCCTCCTCCAGGCCGAACTCCTTGTGCCGGGAGGCGATCTCGTCCGGCTCGAACTCGCCGAACAGGACGCCCAGCGCCCCGTGGATCGTGCCGGCCGCGTCCTCGTCCGCGCCGGGGCCGTCGTCGTACTCCGCCGCCTCGACCCGCTGGGCCTGCGCCAGCAGCCGCTGCGGTTCCGCCACGGAGTAGTCGCGGCGGATCAGCACACTGATCGCGTTCGGCTCCTCGGGGCCCGCGTACGGCGGCAGCGAGTCTTCCGTACCGGGGATCTCGAAGGGTGTGACCTCGTCGTAGCGGTCGTACAGGAGCTCGTCGTAGACCTCGGCGGCCGCGGCCAGCTGGTTGAACGCCTCGTAGACAGCCGGGTCGTCCTCCCCCGACCTGCGTTCGACCGCGGCCAGATGGCGGTCGAGCGCGGTCTTGACCGCCTCGGCGGCGGCGCGTACCTCGGCAGCGGTGGGCTGCGCAGCATCAGACATAGTGCAGACGCTATCCGTACCGGGCACCAGCCCGCACAATAGATGCGATGCCGGAATACGAATTTGTCGACGTGTACGTACCTCGCGGGGTGTCCCGCAAGGAGGCGACACGCCTGCTGACGGACCATGCCGAGTACGGACACTGGGAGTTGGACCGACTGAGCCTCATGCGCGACGGCAGCCGCAGGGTGCGGTTGCGCCGGCGGATCATCCGCCAGGTGCGTGCCACATGGTGAGACTCGCCGACTGACGGAAGGGGCCCCGCGTCGACGGGGCCCGTCCCGTTCCACGCACCGCCGCCGGTGCGTCACCGTCGGTGCGCTACGCCGCGGCGCGCGCCCTGCGGTACAGCACCACGCCCGCGAGCAGAGCGCCCGCGCCCGCCGGCACCGCGAGGCCGAGCGGCAGGTCACTGCCGGTGTGCGCGAGCTGCGCTGCGGCGACGGGCTGACTCACCGAGGCGCTGCCGAGCGGATTGACGACGCTGGAGCTGTGGGCACCGGTCGGGCCGGTGTTGCCGCCGGTGTGAGCGGGGGGCGTTCCCGGGTGCTGGCCCGGGTGTCCCGGCTGACCCGGAGTGCCCGGGTGGCCCGGAGTGCCCGGGTGGCCCGGAGTTCCGGGGTTCCCCGGCTTCCCGGGCGGGGTGCTCCCGTGTCCCCCGTGCCCAGGGGGCGTGCCGTGGCCGCCATCACCGCCGTGACCGCCATGGCCTCCGTGCCCACCGTGTCCGGGCGGCTGCGTGGGGTGACCGCCACCCGGATGTCCGGGGTGACCGGGGTGGCCCGGGTGTCCGGAACCCCCGCCGTTGGCGCACTCGTTGCCCACCGCGGCGTTGCCGACGCCGATGACGTCGACGCTGTTGCCGCAGACATTGACCGGAACGTCGATCGGCGCCTGCACGGTGTTGCCCGAACCGACGCCGGGTGAGCCACTGGTGTGTCCCCCGGCGTGCGCGCCGCCGTGGCTGCTGTGGCTGCCGTGATCGCCGTAGCCTCCGGTGTCGCCGTAGCCGGCCGAAGGCCTGCCCCCGCCGCCGTGGTTGGCGCACTTGTTGCCCATCGCCGGGTTGAGGGCGCCGACGACGTTCACGGTGTTGCCGCAGACGTTCACCGGCACGTGTACCGGCGCTTGCACGGTGTTGCCGGAGAGCACACCGGGTGAGTCGGTGGCGGAGCCGACGGCTCCCGAGTCGGCGTGGGCGTAACCGCCCGCCGCAGCGATCACACCGGTCGCCGCGGCCACTGTCATAAGGCCCTTACGGGTGCCCTGTCGCATTTTATGAATTCCCCCCTGCCTTGGATCCTGACCTAACATTCACCGCAGAGAAAACCTGCGGAAAAACCGGTCGGCCCCGGAGCGCATGGCGCGCGCTCCGGGGCCGACGGAATGACGGCGCCCCTCAGGGAGTCGGCGTCACTTGTTGATGCAGGTGTTGCCGAAGGCGGGGTTCAGCAGCCCGATCACGGAGATCGTGTTGCCGCAGACGTTCACCGGGACGTGCACGGGAACCTGGATCACGTTGCCGGAGACGACACCCGGGGAACCCACGGCAGCGCCCTGGGCACCCGAGTCGGCGACGGCCAGGCCCGCACCCGCGAGAACCAGACCACCAGTGGCAGCCGCAGCAGCGACGACCTTCTTGAGCATTATTCCTCCTTGTTGGCAATGCGATTCCAAGTAGCGGATCGCATGAGATGTAACGAGGAGGGAGTAATGGAGCTACGAGCTTATCGTCGCATTCACTCTTTTCAGTCGACCTCGTACAGCCGCCCGATTAGCTGAAGCCAGGGCTTCACGACGCGTACGGCTTCACGACGCGTCGATGAAGCGGTCGAGCACGCGCACCCCGAACTGGAGCCCGTCCACCGGCACCCGCTCGTCCACGCCGTGGAACATGCCCGCGAAGTCCAGCTCCGGCGGCAGCTTGAGCGGCGCGAAGCCGAAGCCGCGGATGCCGAGGTCGTCGAAGGACTTGGCGTCGGTGCCGCCGGAGAGCATGTAGGGGACGGCCTTGGCGGTCGGGTCCTCGGCGAGCAGCGAGGACTGCATGGCCTCCACCAGGGCCCCGTCGAAGCTGGTCTCCAGCGCCTTGTCGGAGTGCACGTCCGCGCGGACCACGTTCGGGCCGAGGATCCGGTCCAGGTCGGCGAGGAACTCCTCCTCGTGGCCGGGCAGGAAGCGGCCGTCCACGTGCGCGGTGGCCTCGCCGGGGATGACGTTGACCTTGTAGCCGGCGTTCAGCTGGGTCGGGTTGGCGGTGTTGCCGAGGGTCGCGCCGATCAGCTTGGCGATGCCGCCGAGCCGGGCCAGCGTCGACTCCATGTCCTCCGGGTCCAGCTCGGTGCCGAGCGCGTCGCCCAGCTCGTCGAGGAAGGCCCGGGTGGTCTTGGTGACCCGGACCGGGAACTTGTGCCGCCCGAGCCGGGCCACGGCCTCGGAGAGTTCGGTGATCGCGTTGTCGCGGTGGATCATCGAGCCGTGCCCGGCGGTGCCGGCCACCTTCAGCTTCATCCAGTGCATGCCCTTCTCGGCCGTCTGGATGAGGTAGAGCCGGCGCTGCTCGCTGACCGTGAAGGAGAATCCGCCGACCTCGCTGATCGCCTCGGTGACGCCCTCGAAGAGGTCCGGGTGGTGGTCGACCAGGTGCCGGGCACCCCAGGTGCCGCCGGCCTCCTCGTCGGCGAGGAAGGCCAGCACGATGTCCCGGGGCGGCTTCCGGCCGCTGCGCAGCCGGTCCCGTACGACCGCCAGGGTCATGGCGTCCATGTCCTTCATGTCGACGGCGCCGCGGCCCCACACGCACCCGTCCGCGACCTCACCGGAGAAGGGGTGGTGGGTCCAGTCGTCGGCGTTGGCCGGTACGACATCGAGGTGGCCGTGGATCAGCAGGGCGGGCCTGGACGGGTCCGCGCCCTCGATGCGGGCCACCGTCGAGGCGCGGCCCGGGTGCGACTCGAAGATCTTCGGCTCCAGGCCGACCTCGGCGAGCTTCTCGGCGACCCACTCGGCGGCCTTGCGTTCGCCGGGACCGGAGTGGTCGCCGTAGTTGCTGGTGTCGAACCGGATCAGCTCGCGGCAGAGGTCCACGACCTCGTCCTCGCCGGTGACGCCCCTGGCCGTGTCCGTCTCGCTCACGCTGCTTCCTTCCGCTGTCACTGCCGCCCGGTCCCCGCCATCCTCTCTCCCTTCCCGCGCGGACCCAAGGCCGGTCCCGGCCCGTCACACGCCGTTCACGCCCGCGAGCCACGGAACGGGGTGTGATCGGCCACCCCCGAAAGCCTGGTAGTGTTTCCTCCGTCGCCGCGGGGGAAACCCACACGGAACATCTCGCACGACAGACACCTTGTCCGGGTGGCGGAATGGCAGACGCGCTAGCTTGAGGTGCTAGTGCCCTTTAACGGGCGTGGGGGTTCAAGTCCCCCCTCGGACACCACGAAGAAACCCCTGCTGAGCAGGGGTTTCTTGGTTTTTGAGCGGTTTCGGAGCGGAGTGCGGGCGACCACCTCGCGGTGGGCGCCGCTGTCTCAGCCGAGGTCGACCGGGCCGCCTATTCGGCCGTCACGGAGGGCCACGGCGGAGGTGAACGCGCGGAGCGTGGTGCGGTCCAGCAGGAGCACGGGCCCGTCGGGCCGCTTGCTGTCGCGGACGGCGACCGTCGCCTCGTCGACGATCCCGCATTCCACGCAGTCGGACTGTGATGCGGACGCCGAGGACTTCCACCAGGTCACCGGCAGAGTCGACGCGTCGTCAACGTGCTTCATTCGCTATTCGTTCTTCCTTATCTGGGTGATCAGTTCCACCGACGCCTCGACGGACTCGGCGGCAGACGTGAGGCGTTGCCACGCGGCCCGGTGCGTGGAGACCCGATCACGTTCCTCGATGTACAGGGCGGAGGTCAGCCCTTCCTGGTGGACGACGTCCAGGTCCGTGTGCGGACCGAAGCCCAGGATGCTGAAGGTGCCGGTGAGCCCGGCGTGCAGGGGAGCGTCCGATCTCAACACCTGGATGTTGATGTTCGGGCGCCGCCCCATCGTAAGCAGGCGCCCCAACTGGTCGTACATCAGGGCGGGATCCTCGGTGGTGGAGCGCAGGGCCTGTTCGGAGATGATCGCCCAGAGCGCCAGCGGGTCGGTGTCCCGGGTGAGGACGGCCTGGCGTGCCAGCCGTACCTCGACGAGCGCGTCGACCCGTGCCTCGACCGCCTCGGACATGGCGGTCGCCCGGATGATCTCGCGGGCGTACTCGGCGGTCTGGAGCAGTCCGGGGACCATGCCCAGCTGCCAGGTGGAGACCGTCTCGGCCTCCGCCTCCAGGCTGATCAGGTCCTCGTACACCGGGGTGAGGACACCCCGGTACGAGTGCCACCAGCCGCGCCGGCCGCCCTCCTTGGTGAGCGTGATCAGGGCCGCGCGCAGTTCGTCGCTGACGTCGCGGCCGAGTTCGCCGTACAGGTGGAGCAGCGCCTCGATGTCCGCTGCCTTGGGGGCGGTCTTGCCGGTCTCCATCCGGGACAGCTTGGAGGAGACGAACGCGCCCTCGGAGTGCTCGGCGACCTCGTCGAGGGTGAGTTCGCCGCGCAGTTCGCGCAACTTCGCACCGAGCCGTCGCCGGCGCACCGTGGGCGTGCTCACGGGGTCCCCCTTCTCTCCGGTGAACTGCCCGACAGTCTGCCCGTGCCGCCCCTACCCCCGCCACCGACTGACGACTTGTGCCGCAAGTCTCTCAAGGCGATGCGCAATATTTCACATCCCGTGGGACGTATTGCTATCGACTGTGCCGTGAAGGCACCATGAATCCGGGAAATACGACAGTGACCGCACTCGCATGGCGAACTACCGTGCCTGCGTTGGGACATGCCCGTGAGGGGATGCACATGATCGAACGCCAGCGGAGCACCACGACCGAACCCCGCCCCGTGCAAGTCGCCCCACCGCCGGTCCTGTTACTGGCCAGCGAGCCTCAGTCGGCCAAAGCCGCCCGGCTGTTCGTGAGCGACTTCATCGCGCACCACACCCCCGACGCCTCCCGCGACCACATCGACGCGGTCGCCCTGGTCACCTGTGAGCTGGTCACCAACTCCCTGCGCTACGAGACCGACCCGGACGACCCGGTCCGTCTCCTCATCGACACCGACGGCTCCCGGACCCGGGTCGAGGTGCACGACCCGCTGGGCCGCCATCCCCGGCTGCGGCCCATCTCGGTCGAACGCGACCGCGGGCGCGGTCTGCTGATCCTCGACGCGCTGTGCTCGGGCCGCTGGGGTGTGGGCAATCTGCCCTGGGGCAAGTCCATCTGGGCGGAGGTCAGCGCCGTGTGACGTCCGGCGCTCCGTGACGTTTCCTCCGCCCCCACGGCGACGGCCGGTTCCGCGGCGTTCTCTCCCCCCTCTTCGCCGCAGGGCCGGCCGTTGTCGTACGGGCCGCCGGACACATGGAGTTGACCTGCCTCACGCTGTGTGTCCCATCTCTCGTCGTGCGCCAGGAACCGCAGGTCAGGAGTTGCTCAAGATCCAAGGGACTGCTCCGAACGGCCGTCTCCAGGTGGCCGCGAAATGAACGCGCGCCTAGCGTCGTACTAATATTTCCGGCTTGTTACCTAGCCGGAGCCGGACAACCCCAGGCAGACCTGCGGGCCCGCCGGCACCCCGGAGGTTCCGGGAACGAGACGCGAGGACCGGATGGCAGCGATTGACGAGAGCAGTGCTCTCGGCCTGCTCGACGAAGAGATCCGCGAGGAGTTCGGGGACACGGCGCGATTCTCGGCCGGGGCGGCGGCTTCGCCGCGCACGCTCGTGGACGTGTTCGAGGCAACGGTACGGGCGCACCCCGATGAGCCCGCACTGGACGACGGCACCACCCAGCTCACCTACCGCGCGCTCGCCATAGAGGTGGCCCGACTGCGGCGGCGGCTCGCCGAGGCCGGGATCGGGCTCGGGGACCGCGTGGGCGTCCGGGTCCCCTCCGGGACCAACGACCTCTACATCGCCGTGCTCGGCGTCCTCGCGGCCGGCGCCGCCTACGTTCCCGTCGACGCCGAGGACCCGGACGAACGGGCCGCCCTGGTGTTCGGCGAGGCGGAGGTGGCGGCCGTCCTCGGCGAGGGGCTGCACATCGACGTACGCCGCGCGTCCGAGCAGCCCTCCGGGCGCCCCGGCGCGGAGCACGACGCCTGGATCATCTTCACCTCCGGTTCCACCGGCAGGCCCAAGGGCGTCGCCGTCACCCACCGCAGCGCCGCCGCCTTCGTGGACGCCGAGGCCGCGCTGTTCCTGACCGAGGAGCCGATCGGGCCCGGCGACCGGGTCATGGCGGGCCTCTCGGTGGCCTTCGACGCCTCCTGCGAGGAGATGTGGCTCGCCTGGCGCTACGGCGCCTGCCTGGTGCCCGTGCCGCGCTCCCAGGTCCGCAGCGGTGCCGACCTCGGCCCCTGGCTGGTCGAGCAGGAGATCACCGTCGTCTCGACCGTGCCCACCCTGGCCGCCCTCTGGGAGCCCGAGACCCTCAACGACGTCCGCCTCCTCATCTTCGGCGGCGAGGCCTGCCCGCCCGAGCTGGCGCAGCGCCTGGTCACCGAGGGCCGCGAGGTCTGGAACACCTACGGGCCCACCGAGGCCACCGTCGTCGCCTGTGCCGCCCTGATGACCGGCGAGGAGCCGATCCGCATCGGGCTGCCGCTGAACGGCTGGGAGCTCGCCGTGGTGGACGACGCGGGCGAGCCCGTGGCGATGGGCGAGAGCGGCCAGCTGGTGATCGGCGGGGTCGGCCTCGCCCGGTATCTCGACGCCGAGAAGGACGCGGAGAAGTACGCGCCACTGGAGTCGCTGGGCTGGGAGCGGGCGTACCGCAGCGGCGACCTGGTGCGCGCCGACCGCGAGGGGCTGGTCTTCCTCGGCCGCGCCGACGAGCAGATCAAGCTCGGCGGCCGCCGGATCGAGCTGGGCGAGGTCGACGCGGCCCTCCAGGCGCTCCCCGGTGTCGCGGGCGCGGCCGCGGCCGTGCGGACCGCGCGCAGCGGCAACCAGCTCCTGGTCGGCTATGTCGTCACCCAGGACGGCTGGGACCACGCGGCCGCCGTCGAGAAGCTGCGCACCGAGCTGCCCGCGGCCCTCGTCCCGCTGCTTGCGCCGGTCGCCGAGCTGCCCACCCGCACCTCCGGCAAGGTCGACCGCAACGCCCTGCCCTGGCCCCTGGAGGGCCTGGAGACCGGCGGGCCGGCCGAGCAGCTGTACGGCACCGAGGCCTGGCTCGCCGAGCAGTGGACCGAGGTCCTCGGCATCCCGGTGGGCGGCGCCTCCGACGACTTCTTCGCGATCGGCGGCGGCAGCCTGTCCGCCGCCCAGCTCACCACCCGGCTGCGCACCCGCTACCCGAGCGCGGCCGTCCTCGACATCTACCAGCAGCCGGTGCTGCGCAAGCTGGCGCGCCGGCTGGAGGAGTCCGTGCAGGACGACGGCGCCGAGCGGACGATCGCGCCGGTGCCGCGCAGTGCCCAGTTCGTACAGCTGCTGCTCCTGCTCCCGCTGTTCACCGTCCTCGGGCTGCGCTGGACGGTGGTTCTCGCGGCGCTCGGCAACGTGCTGGGCGGCTACGGCTGGCTGCCCACCGCGCCCTGGTGGCTGGTCGGCCTCGGGGCCCTGGCCCTGTTCACCCCGCCCGGCCGGATCGCGGTCGCGGCCGGCGGCGCACGGCTGCTGCTGCGGGGCGTGAAGCCCGGCACGTACCCGCGCGGCGGCTCCGTCCATCTGCGGCTGTGGGCGGCGGAGCGGCTGGCCGAGTTCGCCGGGGCGACCACGCTGACCGGGTCCTGGCTGGAGCGGTACGCGCGGGCGCTCGGCGCCAAGATCGGTCCCGAGGTGGACCTGCACTCGCTGCCGCCGGTCACCGGCCTGCTCAGGGTCGGTCGGGGCGCGGCCGTGGAGTCCGAGGTGGACCTGTCCGGCTCCTGGCTGGACGGCGACCGGCTGGTGATCGGCCCGGTCCGGATCGGCGCCCACGCGGTCGTCGGCACGCGCAGCATGCTCTTCCCGGGCGCCCGCGTCGGCAAGCGCGCCGAGGTGGCCCCCGGCTCCGCGGTCACCGGGCAGATCCCGACCGGCCAGCGCTGGGCCGGCGCCCCGGCGGTGAAGCTGGGCAAGGCCAAGCGGAACTGGCCCAAGCACCGGCCGCAGCGCGGCACGTACTGGCGGGTGATGTACGGCCTCACCGGGCTCGGGCTCAGCGCCCTTCCGGTGCTGTCCGGTGCGGCGGCGCTGCTGGTCGCCGGGCGTTTCGTGACCCCGGGCGACGGCCTGGCCGAGGCCCTGCGGGGCGCGGCGGTCGCGCTGGTCCCGGCCACCCTGGCCTTCGGCCTGGCGTACGCGCTGCTGATCCTCGTCTCCGTACGGCTGCTGAGCCTCGGGCTGCGCACCGGCACCTATCCGACGCACAGCCGGACCGGCTGGCAGGCGTGGACGGTGTCCCAGCTGATGGACCGCTCCCGCGAGACGCTCTTCCCGCTGTACGCGGGCCTGGTCACGCCGGTGTGGCTGCGGCTGCTCGGGATGCGGATCGGGCGCGGGGCCGAGGTGTCGACCGTGCTCGCGCTGCCGAGCCTGACGACGGTCGGCGAGGGCGCGTTCCTGGCCGACGACACGCTGACCGCGCCGTACGAGCTGGGTGGCGGGTATGTGCGGATAGGGCGCGCGGAGATCGGGCGGCGGGCGTTCCTCGGGAACTCCGGGATGACCGCGCCGGGCCGCAGCGTGCCGGACGGCGGGCTGGTGGGTGTGCTGTCGGCGACGCCGAAGAAGGCCAAGAAGGGCACCTCGTACCTGGGGCTGCCCCCGGTGAAGCTGCCGCGCAGCGCGGCCGACGGCGACCAGAGCCGGACGTACGAGCCGCCGGCCCGGCTGCTGTGGGCGCGGGCGCTGGTGGAGACGTGCCGGATCGTGCCGGTGCTGTGCTCGGTGGCGCTGGCCGGGCTGACGGTGGCCGCCCTGGGCGCGCTGGGTGCCTGGGCGCCGCTCCTTTCGGGGCTTGTGCTGCTCGGCGCCGGGGCGGTCGCGGGCCTGGTCTCCGTGCTCGCCAAGTGGGTGCTGGTCGGGCGGCACCGCAGCGGGGAGCACCCGCTGTGGAGTTCGTTCGTATGGCGCAACGAGCTGGCGGACACGTTCGTCGAGGTGCTGGCGGTGCCGTGGCTGGCCGGCTCGGTTCCGGGTACACCGGTGATGACGGCCTGGCTGCGCGGCCTCGGCGCCCGTATCGGCAAGGGTGTCTGGGTGGAGAGCTACTGGCTGCCGGAGACGGATCTGGTCACACTGGAGGACGCGGCCACCGTGAACCGCGGCTGTGTCCTGCAGACTCACCTCTTCCACGACCGGATCTTGCGGACGGATACTGTGGTTCTCCGTGAGGGCGCCACCCTGGGCCCTGGCGGGATCGTGCTGCCCGGCAGCACGATCGGGGCCCGCACCACCCTGGGTCCCGCGTCGCTCGTCATGGCGGCGGAGTCGGTCCCCGACGACACCCGCTGGCTCGGCAACCCGATCGAGGCATGGCGTCCCTGAGCGCGGGCCGTCCGGTGGTGGCCGCGGGCATCGGTGCACCGAGGGACGGTTCGAGCACAGCGCAGGGAGCGAACGCGGAAGTGGCAGTGCAGCAGTCGGCGGGTCCGGACCCGTACTTCCCGGACAACGGCGATCCCCGGTACCGGGTGCATCGCTATGAGCTCACGCTGGACTACCGGCCAGGACCCAACCGCCTGGCCGGCATGGCCCGGATCAACGCGATCGCGGGCCGTGCCGCGCTGCCGGAGTTCCAGCTGAACCTGGCCGACTTCAAGATCGGCCGGATCCGGGTGGACGGCCGCCAGCCGCACTGGACGCACCGGGGCGGCCGGCTGCGGATCAAGCCCGCGAAGCCGCTGCGCGCCGGGGCCGCCTTCACCGTGGAGATCCACTGGTCGGGCAACCCGAAGCCGGTGAACAGCCCCTGGGGCGGGATCGGCTGGGAGGAGCTGACGGACGGCGCGCTGGTGGCCAGCCAGCCGATCGGCGCGCCCTCCTGGTTCCCGTGCAACGACCGGCCGGCCGACAAGGCGTCGTACCTGCTCTCGGTCACCTGCCCGTCGGCGTACTCGGTGGTGGCCGGCGGCCGGCTGCTCACCCGGACCACGAAGGCGTCCACGACGACCTGGGTGTACGAGCAGGCGGCGCCGACGTCGAGTTATCTGGTCGGCCTCGCCATCGGCAAGTTCCAGACGGTGCTGCTCGGCGACCCGGGCTTCGGCGGGATCCCGATGCACGGCCACATACCGGCGCAGCTGCTCCCCGAGTTCTCGAGGGACTTCGCACGGCAGCCCGCGATGATGGACCTGTTCCAACGGCTGTTCGGGCCTTACCCCTTCGACGAGTACGCCGTCGTCGTCACCGACGAGGAGTTCGACGTCCCCGTCGAGGCCCAGGGGTTGTCGCTGTTCGGCGTCAACCACGTGGACGGGGCCCGGGGTTCGGAGCGGCTGGTGGCGCACGAGCTGGCGCACCAGTGGTTCGGCAACAGCGTGTCCATCGCCGACTGGCGGCACATCTGGCTGAACGAGGGGCTCGCCAAGTACGCGGAGTGGCTGTGGTCGGAGCGGTCCGGCGGCCGTAGCGCGCAGCAACTGGCCGCCATCGCACACCGGTTGCTCTCCGGGCTGCCGCAGGACATCCGGATCGCCGCGCCGGGCAAGAAGGCGATGTTCGACGACCGGCTCTACGAGCGCGGCGGGGTCACGATCCACGCGATCCGCTGCGCGCTCGGCGACGAGCGGTTCTTCCACATGCTGCGCGCGTGGGCGGGGCTGCACCGGGGCGGGTCGGTGACGACCGCGATGTTCACGGCTCACGTCAACCGGTTCGCGGACGAGCCGCTGGACGGTCTCCTCGACGCCTGGGTGCACCGCACGGCGCTGCCCGCGCTGCCCACCCTGGCCGTCCCGGTACGTCCGGCCCAGCCGCCCACCAACGCCGAGTCGGCGTAGGGGGCGGGGCCGTGGCATCGAAGCGACCCCGGCAGCAGTCCGCCGCCGCCTGCCCGTGCGGTCTCCGGGAGACGTACGAGAACTGCTGTGGCCGGTTCCACCGCGGTGCGGCGGCGCCCACCGCGGAGGCGCTGATGCGCTCGCGCTACAGCGCCTTCGTCAGGCGTGACGAGCCCTACCTGCTGCGCACCTGGCATCCCCGGACCCGCCCGGCCCGGCTGGACCTGGACCCCGGGATGCGGTGGACCGGTCTGGAGATCCTGGCGGCGACCGACGGCTCGGCCTTCCACTCCACCGGCACGGTGACCTTCCGCGCCTCGTACCGGGACGGCTCGCTGCTGGAGCGCAGCCGGTTCGAGCGGGTCGACGGGGTCTGGGTGTATCTGGACGGGGAGTTCCCGGAGCAGTAGCGCTACGGCGCCAGGATGTCCAGCTCCTGGAGGGCGCCCACCGTGATCTCGCGGGTCAGCTGTTCCGCGCGGGGGGCGTCGCCCTCGCGTACCGCCTCCGCGAGCTGGACGTGGAGGGTGACGGCGGCCGGGTCGGGGTCCTCGAACATGACCTCGTGGTGGGTACGGCCCGTGAGGACCTCGGCCACGACGTCGCCGAGCCGGGCGAACATCTCGTTGCCCGACGCCACCAGGATCACCCGGTGGAAGGCCACGTCGTGGAGCAGGTACTTCTCCAGCGCGTGACCGCGTGAGTGGGCGACCATGCCGAGGGCGCACTCGGTGAGCTCGGCGCACTGCCCGGCCGTGGCGTGCCGCGCCGCCAGACCGGCCGCCACCGGCTCGATCGCCGAGCGCAGCACGGTGAGCGAGCGCAGCTGGTGCGGGCGGTCGGCGCCGGCCAGGCGCCAGCGGATGACCTGCGGGTCGTAGACGTTCCACTCGGCCTTGGGGCGGACGGTGACGCCGACCCGGCGGCGGGACTCGACCAGGTGCATGGATTCGAGGACCCGGACCGCCTCGCGCATCACGGAGCGCGACACCTGGAAGTGCTGGGCCAGCTCGTCGGTGCGCAGGACGCTGCCCGGCGGGTACTCGCCCGCGGTGATGGCGGGACCGAGGGTGTCGAGTACTCGGCCGTGCAGGCCCCGGCCCGGTGTGCTCATGCACTCAGCGTACCGAGTGGATCACCGAGCCATAAAGTCAGACTTATATGTCACAGACTCTTGAATTCGTCGTACCTAATGGGTTTCAGTGAGGCCGGCACCGGATGCCGTACGCCGGTGCCTCCTCGTCGAGGTCTCGTCGAGGAACCCGAGGTAGACAGCGAGGCAGTGATGCGGACCCCTCACGTCGTCGTGGTGATGGGCGTCGCCGGCACGGGCAAGACCACGATCGGTCCCCTGCTCGCCGCCCGGCTCGGCGTCCCGTACGCCGAGGGCGACGACTTCCACCCGCCGGCCAACATCGCCAAGATGTCGGCCGGCCACCCGCTCGACGACGCCGACCGGTGGCCGTGGCTGGACGCCATCGGCGCCTGGGCGCACGGGCGGGCGGGGCTCGGCGGGGTGGTCAGCAGCTCCGCGCTGAAGCGGTCGTACCGCGACCGGCTCCGGGCCGCGGCCCCCGGCATCGTGTTCCTGCACCTGTCCGGCGACCGGCGGCTCATCGAGGACCGGATGTCGCACCGGCAGGGCCACTTCATGCCGACCGCGCTGCTGGACTCCCAGTTCGCCACGCTCCAGCCGCTGGAGGCGGACGAGGCCGGTGTCGCCGTGGAGGTCTCGGGCACCCCCGAGGAGATCACCGCACGGGCCGTGCGCGCGCTCGCCGCGCTGCCCGACCGCACCCCGCAGTAACCCCCCGTTTTCTCGTCCCCCATAACTCATAACTGCAAGGAACCCCGTGACCAGACTCAGCGTCGAGATGCTGGCAGCGGACACCGTCGCGCCCATCACCTCGGCCGGACACGCCCGGCTCGGCATCGCCGTCCTGTTGGGCTTCGCCGTCATCGTCCTGCTCATCACCAAGTTCAAGCTCCACGCCTTCCTGGCGCTGACCATCGGCTCGCTCGCGCTCGGCGCGTTCGCCGGGGCACCGCTCGACAAGGCCATCACCAGCTTCACCACCGGGCTCGGTGCCACCGTCGCCGGCGTGGGTGTCCTGATCGCGCTCGGGGCGATCCTGGGCAAGCTGCTGGCCGACTCCGGCGGCGCCGACCAGATCGTCGACACGATCCTCGCCAGGGCCGGCGGCCGGGCGATGCCCTGGGCGATGGTGCTGATCGCCTCCGTGGTCGGACTGCCGCTGTTCTTCGAGGTCGGCATCGTGCTGCTCATCCCGGTGGTGCTGATGGTCGCCAGGCGCGGCCACTACTCCCTGATGCGCATCGGCATCCCGGCCCTCGCCGGCCTGTCCGTGATGCACGGCCTGGTGCCCCCGCACCCCGGCCCGCTGGTCGCGATCGACGCGGTCCACGCGAACCTGGGCGTGACCCTGGCCCTCGGCGTCCTGGTCGCGATCCCGACCGTGATCATCGCCGGCCCGCTGTTCTCGAAGGTCGCCGCCCGCTGGGTGGACGTGCAGGCCCCGGACCGGATGCTCCCGCAGCGCCCGTCCGAGGAACTGGAGAACCGCCCCGGCTTCGGCGCCACCCTCGCCACCATCCTGCTGCCGGTCGCCCTGATGCTGTCCAAGGCACTGGTCGACATAGTCGTCGACGACCCGGCGGACACCGTCCAGCGCGTCTTCGACGTCGTCGGCTCACCGCTGGTCGCGCTGCTCGCGGCCGTGATCGTCGGTATGTTCACGCTGGGCCGGCCGGCCGGGTTCTCCAGGGAGCGGATCTCACAGACCGTCGAGAAGGGGCTCATGCCCATCGCGGGCATCCTGCTGATCGTCGGCGCGGGTGGCGGCTTCAAGCAGACGCTGATCGACTGCGGTGCCGGCCAGATGATCCTGGACGTCTCCAAGCACTGGTCGATCCCGGCGCTGCTGCTGGCCTGGCTGATCGCGGTCGCGATCCGCCTCGCGACCGGCTCGGCCACGGTCGCCACGGTCTCCGCGGCGGGCCTGGTGGCCCCCCTGGCGGCCGACATGTCGACGGCCCACACGGCCCTCCTGGTCCTGGCCATCGGCGCGGGCTCGCTGTTCTTCAGCCATGTCAACGACGCGGGATTCTGGCTGGTCAAAGAGTACTTCGGCCTGACCGTCGGCCAGACGCTGAAGACCTGGTCGGTCATGGAGACGATCATCTCGGTGGTCGCGGGCGGGCTGGTGCTGCTGCTGTCCCTGGTGATCTAGAGGCAGGACGGAGGCGGAGTCCGGCGGTGCGGTCGACGAGGCACCGCCGGACTCCTCCGTCTCGGCTGGTCGCCGTTGCGGGGGGGAGGAGGAAGCAGGGCTTCCGGGATTTCCTCCGCCGCAACGGCGATCAGCCACGAGGGAGGAGACCGGCGGTGCCCGACGTGCCGTCGGAGTGCCGCGGCGGGACGTCCCCTTCTTCTCTTTCTTCTCTCCACCGCAACGGCGGTCAGCCACGACGGAGGAGACCGGCGGTGCCCGCTACGGCGTCGGAGCTCGTTCGACGGGCGCCGCCCCGGCTACGGCCGCCACAGTGGATGTTCGCGCTTGGCCCACTGCCTGCTCACCGTGCCTGTCCGCAGGCCTCGTCTCGCCTCCGGGTCGCCCAGGGCCATGCCGATGTGGCCGGCCAGGACGATGCCGATCGTGAGGGCCAGCCAGTCGTGGACGAAGGTGGCCGAGGTGCGCCACATCAGGGGGGTGAGATGGGTGAACCACATGAGGAGGCCCGTGGCGAGCATGACGAGGGTCGCGCCGGCGATCCAGTTCGCGTAGATCTTCTGGCCGGCGTTGAACTTGCCCGCCGGGCGGGAGGACGGGCGCTTGTCGCGGCTCAGGGCGGCGTGCAGCCAGAGCTTGTCGTGGGGGCCGAAGCGGTTCAGGAAGCCGAGGTCCCTGCGGAAGGCGCGGGAGGCGAGGCCGAGGATGACCGGGACGGGAAGGGCGAGGCCCGCGCACTCGTGGATGCGGACGACCAGTTCGCGGCGGCCGACGAGGACCGCCAGCTGCGGGATGTAGAGGCAGGCGGCCGTCGCGACGCAGAGGCCCATCAGCAGCCCCGTGGTGCGGTGGATCCAGCGCTCGGCCGCGGTGAAGCGGTGCAGCCGGTCGGTGGCGGCCGGGGCCTCAGCTCGTAGGGTCATCGTCACGTCCGTTCGAGCGGCCGACCCAGGCGTCGACGTCGTAGCCGAGGTTCTCCCAGTAACCCGGTTCGACCTTGTCGGTGACCGTGATGCCCGAGAGCCACTTGGCCGACTTGTAGAAGTACATGGGGGCGACGTAGAGGCGGACCGGGCCGCCGTGGTCGTGGGTGATGGCCTTGTTCTGCATGCGCAGCGCGACCAGGACGTCCGGCCGGCGCGCCTGGTCGAGGGTGAGGCTCTCGGTGTACGCGCCGTCGAAGCAGGTGAAGTGGATCGCCTTGGCCGTGTCCCGGACGCCCGCCAGGTCCAGGAGATGGGAGAGGCGGACGCCCTCGAAGGGCGTGTCGGGGACCCGCCAGCCGGTCACGCACTGGACGTCCTTGACCAGCCTGGTCTGCGGCAGGGCCCGCAGGTCGGCCAGGGTGTACGTCTGCGGCTTGTCGACCAGCCCGTCGATCTTCAGCTGGTAGTTCGCGGCGGTCTTGTCCGGCACGGACCCGGTCACCGAGTAGTAGCGGAAGCCGCCGCCGTTCGGGAGGAGCCCGGTCAGGCCCGTGGGGTCCTTGCCGGAGAAGGCGCCGAGGACCGTCTCGGTCATGCGCTGCAGCACCGGCGCGGTCACCAGGCCGAGCGCGCCGAGACCGATCGTGCCGAGGAACACCCGGCGGCCGACCGGGTTGCCCTCCTCGGGGCGCCTGCGTTCCTCGGATTGTTCAGAGTTCACGCACTCATTCGAACACCATCGGGGCGTGCTCGGCCACGAAATCCGGCGGCCGTAAGGAATCCACAACCTCTTCTCATGAACCTCCCCTCAACCTCCCAGCGTCCGCTCCCGGGCCGCCCGGAACGCCTCGCACGGGTCGCGGTCCGGGTACGACCAGGGTGCCGGGGTGGCATGGCGGCCGATCCGCTGGAACAGGGCCGCGGCCTCGGCGTACCGGCCGGCCCCGAAGGTGGCGTGGGCGAGGTGGTTGAGGTCGATGTGGCGGCGGGGATGCTCCTCGATCCCCCACTCCAGCCACCAGTCGAAGGCGGCGCCCAGGGCGCGCAGCGCCGACGGCTCGGACCAGTGCCCGGCGGCGGCCGGGTCGGCGGGGGCCCGGCCGGTGGCGGCCAGCACCCGGTGGCGTTCGGTGTACGCGACGACCGGCAGGACGGCGAGCGGGGAGTCGGCCGGGGCCTCGGCCGCCGCGCGTTCCGCGAAGGCGCACAGCTCGTACGTCCCCAGGGTCTCGGTCTCCGCGATCCGGGCCGCCATCAGGTGGTGGGCGTGGTGGTGCTCGGGGTGACGGCGGCGCACCTCGGTGAAGACGCGGCGCGTCTCCTCGTCGGTGCCCAGGTGGCGGGCGAGCAGCAGGAGGCCGAGCCAGGGGGTGGGGTCGGCGGGGGCGAGCACGGCGGCGCGGGCGCAGGCCTCGCGGGCCCGCTCCGGCTCCTCCTTGCCGCGCAGGGCGCGCCTGACCAGGGTCACGGCGTACAGGGTGGCGGCGCCGGCGGAGCCGGGCTCGGCGAGCAGCCACTCGCGGGCCCAGGCGATGGCGTAGGGCTCACGGGCGAGGACGGTGACCCGGTGGCCGCGGCGGTCCCAGTCCTCACCCGTGTGGAGTAGCAGGGAGCGGGCGGGCTGCCAGCGGCCCTGGGCCAACGCGGCCCGCGCCGAGATGAGTTCGGCGTCGTCGAGGGCGTCGTCGGGACAGTGTTCGCACCCGGGGTGCGCTGTCGCGGGGGGAGCTTCCGCGACGGCCCGACCTGGGCGCGAGAGGGCCGGGCCTGGGCCTAAGAGGGGCGGGGTTGGGGGCACCGCGGGACTTCCTGGTTGTCGGGCTGCCATCGGCCGATCACGCACAGCAAACCCCCAGCCAAGACTTTGCGTCAAGCTGAACGGGGCTGGTACCCCGTTCAACTACCTTGTGCGTAGCGGAACTTGGCGCGCGCCGGGGTTCGGTTGGCGTACGGTGGCCGTGGGGCTCCGGGTCCCGGCTGTGGCGTACGCCATGGCGCGGGCCGCCCGGGCGTCGGACCATGGCCGTAGGGTCCCGCCGCCGTCCCGATCCGCCCACCGTGACCGACCCGGGCGGCGTGACCGAGTCAACCGCCCGGTTCCGGGTACTCCCGGAGCAATCCCCATCCGGGAGCGCTACAGTCGGCCACTACGCACTCCGTAGCCCGGCCGCAGATCGAGGTACGCAGCGTGTCCGTTCTGGTACTGATTCTCGCCGTGAGCGCGGCCTGTTGCCTGGGCTTCGGGTTCGTGCTCCAGCAGAACGTCGCCCAGAAGGCACCGCTCAGCGACTTCCTCTCGCCCCGGCTGCTGCTCGACCTGATGCGGGTGCCGCGCTGGCTGGGCGGCATCGGCCTGATGGTGGCCGGCATGATCCTCGGGGCGGTCGCCCTCGGCAAGGGCGAGATCTCCCTCGTCGAACCACTGCTCGCGACGAACCTGCTGTTCGCCCTCGCGCTCTCCCGGCACCAGACCAAGCATCCCCTCAGCCACCAGGGCTGGGCGGGCCTGATCCTGCTCGCGGGCGGGGTGACCTCCTTCATCCTGGCGGGCCAGCCACGCGGCGGCGACGCCGTCACCAACCCGCTGCGCCACTGGTTGATCATCGGCGTGATGGTCGGCATAGCCCTGCTGCTCACGACCTACGCCAAGCGGTCCCGCCTGAGCGCGGGACCCACCCTGCTCGCCCTCGCCGCCGGCCTGCTCTACGGCGTCCAGGACGCGCTGACCCGGGTCACCAGCACCCGCTTCTCCGAGGGCGGCATCATGGAGGTCCTCACCGGCTGGCAGCCGTACGGCGTGCTGGCCCTCGGGGTCACCGGGCTGATCCTCGTCCAGAGCGCGTTCGAGACGGCGGAGCTGCGCAACTCGCTGCCCGCGCTCACCGCGGCCCAGCCGCTCGCCGGGATCCTGTGCGGGGTCGGCTTCCTCGGGGACCGGCTGCGCACCGACACCGGGGCGCTGGCCTGGGAGGCGGCGGGGCTCGCGGCGATCGTGGCGGGCATCGTGCTGCTCGGACTGCATCCGGCGATGCCGCGCGGTACGGCGCCGAAGGAGCCGTCGCTGGACCTCCAGCCGCGCTGACGCCGACCGCCGTCCGCCTGCTTGGATGGCTGCATGAGCGCTGCTGACGAAATCCTCGACATCGTCGACGAGAACGACCGGGTGATCGGCACGTCCCCACGCGGCGAGGCGTACGCCCGGGGCCTGCGCCACCGGTGCGCCTTCATCCTGGCCCGCGACGCCACCGGCCGAATCTTCGTCCACCGCCGCACCGCGACCAAGCTGGTCTTCCCCTCGCTGTACGACATGTTCGTCGGCGGTGTGGTCGGCGCGGGCGAGTCCTACGACGACGCGGCGCTGCGCGAGGCCGAGGAGGAGCTGGGTGTGAGCGGTCTCCCCCGGCCGACGTTCCTCTTCAAGTTCCTGTACCACAACGAGGCCGGGCACAGCTGGTGGTCGGCGGTGTACGAGGTGCGCTGCGAGCTGCCGGTGCGGCCGCAGGTGGAGGAGGTGGCGTGGCACGACTTCCTGACCGAGGAGGAACTGGTGTCGCGGCTCGGGGAGTGGGAGTGGGTGCCGGACGGGATGGCGGCGTGGGAGCGGCTGCGGGATTGGCGGGGCTGAGGCGGGGGGAGGAACTGCGCGACCAGCCCCCACCGGCCCGCAGCCGGACGGCAACGGCCCCCGGTAGTCTTCCTGCACGTGATCGAATTCGCGCGGAACGTCCGTTTGTGGTTCGCCCCCGAAGAGGTGCGGCAGGAAGGCACCACCCCCGACTACCGCTTCTCCCTCGCCAACGAGCGGACCTTCCTCGCCTGGCTGCGTACCGCCCTCGCCCTCATCGGCGGCGGTTTCGCCGTGGACCAGTTCCTGCCCGACCTCGGCCGCGGCTGGCGTCTCGGTCTCGCCCTCGCCCTCCTCGGCTCCGGCGTCCTGTGCTCGTTGCGTGCCGTGAACCACTGGATGCGCTGCGAGCGGGCGATGCGGCGCGGTGAGGACCTGCCGGTGTCCCGGTTCCCGGCGCTGCTGAGCGTGGTCGTCGCGGTGGTCGCCGTCGCCATGGTCGTCGTCGTGCTCGTCGGGTGGGAGGGATGACGGAGCCGGCCCGCGACCCCGGGCTCCAGCCGGAGCGGACCCGGCTGGCCTGGCGCCGTACGACCCTGTCGGCGACCGTCGCCGCCGTACTCGGGGCGAAGACCGCCCTGCACGGCAGCACCTCGGCCGCCGGTGTCGTCGCCTGCGCCGCCTGCTGCGTCCTGTGGCTGGGCTTCCTCCTGGTCGCCCACCGCCGAATCCGGGCCCTCGCGGCCAGCGGCGGCCCAGCGGCGCTGACGCCCCGGCAGGCGGCCGGAGCGGTGCTGTGCACGGTCGCCATCGCCCTGTGTGCCGCCGCACTGGTCGTGTAGCCGCACTGGTCGTGCCGCCGCACTGGTTGTGTAGCCGCACTGGTCGTGCAGCCCCCCTCAGCCCTCCTCCGGCCAGTCCACGGTGACCACGAGCTTGCCCCGGGTCCGCCCCTCCTGGCTGCGGCGCTGCGCGTCGGCCGCCGCCTTCAGCGGAAACGTCTCGGCGACATGGACGGTGACCGCGCCCTGTTCCGCGAGCGCGGTGAGCCGGGTCAGGTCCGCGGCGTCGGGCCGCGCCCAGCAGTAGCGGCCGCCGAAGTCGACGACGTCCGGGTCGGCGATCGAGGCCATCCGGCCCTCGGGGGCGAGCAGGTTCGCCGAGGCGGTCAGGGCCTCCCCGCCGACGGTGTCGAAGACGGCGGCCACGCCCTCCGGGGCCAGGCCCCGCACGCGCTCGGCCAGGCCCGCTCCGTAGGTCACCGGTTCGCCGCCGAGGCCCCTGACGAAGTCGTGGTTGCGCTCGCTCGCCGTACCGATGACCCGGGCGCCGAGGTGGGCCGCGACCTGGACGGCGAGGGAGCCGACCCCGCCGGCGGCGGCGTGCACGAGGACCGTCTCGCCGCGCTTGACCTCCAGGGCGTGCACCAGCACCTGGTAGGCGGTGAGGCCGGCCAGCGGCAGGCCGGAGGCCTGTTCGAAGGTGAGGTTGCGCGGTTTGCGGGCGAGGGTGCGCACCGGGGCGGCGACGTACTCGGCGAGGGTGCCCCGGGAGAGGAAGTCCTCGCGGACGTAGCCGATCACCTCGTCGCCGACCGCGAACTCGGTGACGGCGGGGCCCGGCTGGACGACGACGCCGGAGACGTCCCAGCCGGGGATCACCGGGAAGACGGCGTCCATGATGCCGTGCAACTGACCCTCACGGCATTTCCAGTCGACGGGGTTGACGGCCGCCGCCCGGACCTTCACCAGCACCGAGTCGGGGCCGACCTTCGGGTCCTTGACCTCGCCGTACTCCAGCACCTCGGGGCCGCCGTACCGGCTGTAGCTGATGCCTTTCATGCAAATGACCCTCCGGGGTACTCGGACGCCACGCAACCGGGATGCCCGCATATGCGCGGTTCGCGTGGCAGCCTGTCCGTCGGCGTCACGCCACACTCCTGAACCCCGCACCCCCGAAGGCGAGCACCATGACCACCCTTCACCAGGAACACACCGCGCACGGCCACAGCCACGGACCGGACTGCGGGCACGACCAGGTGCCGCACGGCGACCACGTCGACTACGCGCACAACGGGCACCTGCACCGCGAGCACGGCGGCCACTGGGACGAGTGCGAGCCCGACGGTCACGTCACCCACGAGGGGCACGAGCACCGGCACGGCGACGGCTGCGGACACACCGGCGTCCTGCACGGCGACCACATCGACTATCTGCACGACGGCCACCGGCACGCCGAGCACAACGGCCACTGGGACGATCACTGAACCTGCCCTCACCCGTGGCGGCTCCCCGCCCTGCGCGCGGGGCGCCGCACGCCGTTCGGGTCGTAGGGTGGTCCCGGTCACGTTTGGCTCACTCGCTGGACGACATACCGACTGGTCGGCATCATGAGTCGGGTCCTGTCCATTCGTTCGTAGGAGCGATGCATGAGCCCCGACCACCCGCCCGGACTCGATCTCGACCGGCTGCGCGGCCTGCTCGACCGCGAGTTCCCCGGCCTGGTGACCGGTCCGCTGACCGGAAGGCTGATCGAGGGCGGACGGTCGAACCTCACCTACGCGATCTCCGACTCCACCTCGAAGTGGGTCGTACGGCGGCCGCCGCTGGGTCATGTGCTGGCCACCGCGCACGACATGCGGCGCGAGCACCGGGTGATCAGCGCGCTGTACCCGACCGAGGTGCCGGTGCCGCGCCCGGTGCTGCTGTGCGAGGACGAGGAGGTCCTCGGCGCGCCGTTCTACGTGATGGAGTTCGTGGCGGGCACCCCCTACCGCACCTCCGAACAGCTCGCCCCGCTCGGCCCCGAGCGCACCCGCGATGCCGTGCTCTCCCTGGTGGACACGCTGGTCGAGCTGCACGCCGTGGACCCCGCGGAGGTCGGCCTCGCCGACTTCGGCCGCCCCGAGGGCTTCCTGGACCGCCAGCTCCGGCGCTGGGGCAAGCAGCTGGACGCCTCCCGCAACCGCGAGCTGGCCGGCATCGAGGAGCTGCACGCGACCCTGGGCCATCGCCTGCCCGAGTCCCCGGCGCCCACGGTGATCCACGGCGACTACCGCCTGGACAACGTGCTGATCGGCGACGACGACCGGATCAAGGCGATTCTCGACTGGGAGATGTCGACGCTCGGCGACCCGCTGACCGACCTTGGCCTGCTGGTGATGTACAGCCTGCCGCTGGGCACGCCGGACTCACCGGTGTCGACGACCGCCGAGGCGCCGGGCCACCCGGACCCGCGCGAGCTGGTCGAGCGGTACGCGGCCCGGTCGGGGCGGGACGTCTCGCACATCTCCTGGTACACGGCGTTCGCCTGGTTCAAGCTCGCCGTGATCCTGGAGGGCATCCACTACCGGTACACGCTGGGCCAGACGCTCGGGCAGGGCTTCGACCGCATCGGCGACCTCGTGCCCGTCTTCATCGACCACGGACTGACCACTCTTCAGGAAGGCTGACCGGCCATGGACTTCGCGTTCGACGCGCGCACCGAGGAACTGCGCGCCAAGCTGCTCGCCTTCATGGACGAGTACGTCCACCCGGCCGAGGCGGTGGCCGAGGAGCAGCGGGCCGCACTGGCCTCGCCGTGGGACACCCCGGCCGTGGTCGAGGAGCTGAAGGCCGAGGCGCGCAGGCAGGGCCTGTGGAACCTCTTCCTCCCCGACGCCGAGTACGGCGCGGGCCTCACCAACCTCCAGTACGCGCCGCTCGCCGAGATCACCGGCCGCTCCCCGCACCTGGCGCCCACCGCGCTGAACTGCGCGGCCCCGGACACCGGCAACATGGAGGTGCTCGCCCAGTTCGCCGACGACGCGCAGAAGAAGCAGTGGCTGGAGCCGCTCCTCGCCGGTGAGATCCGCTCGGCGTTCGCCATGACGGAGCCGGAGGTGGCCTCCTCGGACGCCACCAACATCACCACGTACATCGAGCGGGACGGCGACGACTACGTCGTCACCGGCCGCAAGTGGTACATCTCCGGGGCGATGAACCCGGACTGCAAGATCTTCATCGTGATGGGCAAGACCGATCCGGACGGCACCGACATCCGGCGCCAGCAGTCCATGGTGCTGGTCCCGCGTGACACCCCGGGCGTCACCGTGAAGCGCGCGATGAAGGTCTTCGGCTACGAGGACCACTACCACGGCGGCCACGCCGAGGTGATCTTCGACCACGCGCGGGTGCCGGTGTCGAACCTGGTCGGCGAGGAGGGCGGCGGCTTCGCCATCGCCCAGGCCCGGCTCGGCCCGGGCCGGATCCACCACTGCATGCGGCTGATCGGCATGGCCGAGCGGGCGATCGAGCTGATGTGCCGCCGGGCCGTGTCCCGCGAGGCCTTCGGCAAGGCGCTGGCCCAGCAGGGCGTGGTGCACAACTGGATCGCCGACGCGCGCGTGACGGTCGAGCAGCTGCGGCTGCTGGTCCTCAAGACCGCCTGGCTGATGGACACCGTCGGCAACCGGGGCGCCCACACCGAGATCCAGGCCATCAAGATCGCGACCCCGCGGGCGGTCGTCGGCATCATCGACCGCGCGATCCAGCTGCACGGCGCGGGCGGTGTCAGCCAGGACTTCCCCCTGGCCGACCTGTACGCCGGGGCCCGGACGCTGATGATCGCCGACGGCCCGGACGAGGTGCACCAGCGCTCGCTGGCGCGGCGGGAGCTGAAGAAGTACCTGTAGGGGACGCGCGGTTCGGGGCCGGTGCGGGCATCGGAGCTGCCCGCACCGGCCCGTCGCCGTCCGCCTCAGCCCGTCCGGCCCACCAGGAGCTGGTAGCAGACCGGTTCGCCGGTCGTGGTCACCCGGTGCTGGAACCGGGTCCGTTCCAGCAGTTCGAGACGTCCTTCGGCCACCAGCCGCTCGACGGCGACGCCGAACCCGTCCGGATCCGCTTCGTCCATCCACTGCTCGTGGACGGTGAAGGCCACGGGCGCGCCGGGCGGCAGCACCGCGAGCGCGTTGACCAGCGCCCGCGGTGTGGCGTGTGTGCCGCCGAACGCGCCGGCCGACACCAGCCCGCCGAAGGCGTACGGGCGCAGTGCCGCACGGAGTCCGTCGCCGAGCTGGAAGTCGCCGACCACGTAGCCAGCGTAGACGCCCGGCCGGTCGCGCAGACACGCCTCGCGCGCCGCCGGCAGCGCGTCGACCCCGACCACCCGCGCCACGCCTCCGCGCCGCACGAGTTCGCCGACCAGTCCGGTGCCGGAGCCCACGTCCAGCACCGTCGTCGACTGCGGCTCCAGCCCGAGGCGCGCGGCCGCGCGCAGGAAACCCTCGGCCGCGACCTGCGGCGATCTGCACCGCAGCCGCTCCTGGACGACATGCTCGTAGAGACCGGGCACCGCGTAGATCCGCGTGTACTCGTGCAGGTGCAAGGTCTCGTGCTCGCTCAGCTCGATGTACTCGCCGTCGGTCTCCGGCGGGCCGAGCAGCCGGACGCCCGCAAACGCATCTGCCATACGGGCGAGGCTATGCGCACGTGCCGCGCGCCACCAGTGACGGCGGCGGGCCGGTCAGTGGTCGCCGGGTCCCGGTCGCCGGTCGTGGGTCCGCACCTCGGAGCGGTCGGGGAGGTCGGGCCGGTGCGGGGGGCCGGGCATGTCGAGGAGGATCCTGGCGTCTCGACACCGCCGACGTCTACGGCCCCTGCACCGACGAGGAACAGGACTTTCTCCATCGCACTCGGTCTGCTTCCCCGCGAGTCGACTCGTAGCGGAGTTCAGCCGTCCAGCCCAGGCGCCTCAGGGGCGCAGTGCCCTCAGCAGCAGGTCGGCCAGGTGGTCGGCGACCTCCTGGGGGGTCATGGGGCCGTCGGGGCGGTACCAGGTCGACAGGTGGTGGACCGAGCCGAAGTGGTAGTCGACGACGAGGTCGGCCGGGGTCGCGGTGGAGAAGACGCCCTCGCGCTGGCCCTCCTCGACGAGTGCGCGGAAGCGTTCGTGGTAGCGGCGGCGCTCGGCGCGCACCTGCTTGTTCTTCTCCGGGCTCAGGTGGTGCATGGACCGGAAGAAGATCATCGCGTCGTCGAGGTTCTCGATGGTCGTGACGACCACGTCCGCCGCCGCGCCCCGCAGCCGCTTCTCGATCGGCTCGTCCGCGTTCGCGAAGGCGTCGAGCCGCTCCTGCTGGACGCGCAGCACGCGCGCGTACACCTCGTGCAGGAGATCGTCCTTGGAGCCGAAGTAGTGGTACAGCGCCCCCTTGGTGACGCCGGCCGCCTCCACGATCTCCTGCACGGAGGTCCGGTCGTACCCCTGCTCCGCGAAGAGCCGGGTGGCGGCGGCAAGAAGCCGCTGCGGAACAGGAGCCCCGTCTCCGTCCGTCGTCCTGGGCACTGCCTCCACCTGCCTTTCTCGTAATTCTGCTAACCCTGTTGCGGTCGGGAACGCAGTTCCCGTCGGAGGATCTTCCCACTCGCCGTCTTCGGCAGGTCGGGCAGGATCTCCACCTGGCGCGGATATTTGTAGGCGGCCAGTCTCTCCTTGCAATAGAGGGCGAGATCGTCCGGGTCGGTTGCAGTTCCCGGGCGAAGACTGATGTAGGCCTTGACGGTCTCGCCGCGGTACCCGTCCGGGACGCCTACGACGGCCGCCTCGCGTACCGCCGGGTGGGTGTACAGCACGTCCTCGACCTCGCGCGGCCAGACCTTGAAGCCGGACGCGTTGATCATGTCCTTCTTGCGGTCGACGACGTACAGCCAGCCCTGCGGGTCCATGAAGCCGATGTCGCCGGTGCGCAGTTCGCCGTCCGGGAAGGTCCCGGCGGTGGCCTCGGGCCGCCGCCAGTACCCGGGCACCACCTGCGGCCCGCGCACGGCGATCTCGCCCTGCTCGCCGAAGGGCATCTCGTTGCCCTCGTCGTCGATGATGCGGACGACCGTGTCGGGGCCGGGCACCCCGACCGCGAGGGTCCCGGAGACGGGGTCGACGGGCGCTTCCAGCTGCGGCGGCACGGAGGCGCAGGGCGCGGTGCACTCGGTGAGCCCGTAGCCGTTGCGGATGTACGGCCCGTACCCGGCGCGGAACTTCTCCACCAGGGCCGGCGGCAGCGGCGCGCCGCCGGAGGAGATGTTGACGAAGGACGAGAAGTGCTCCGGGGTGACGTCCGGGTGGGCGGCCAGGGCCATGAAGGCGGTGGACGGGCCGACCGTGTACTGCGGGCGGTGCTCGGCGAACGTCTCCAGCACCAGGCCCGGCTCGAAGCGGTAGGTCAGCACGAGCGTGCCCACGCTGGTGAGGCAGGCGCAGAGCTGGCAGACCATGCCGGTGATGTGGAAGAGGGGCGCGAGGGCGTAGTAGACCGGCGCGTCGGGCAGCGCGAGCCCGGTCCGCTGCCGCTCCGCGTTGTACATGATGTTGGAGTGCAGGTTGGTGGCGCCCTTGGGGGTGCCGCTGGTCCCCGAGGTGTAGCTGATCAGGGCGATGTCGGAGGGCTCCGGGTCCCGCCCTTCGGGCGCCTTCCCGCCCTTGCGCGCGACGGCGACCAGGTCCTCGGCGTCCGCGGCCTGCGGCAGCCGCTCGAAGGCCAGCACCCGTGCGTCGTCGCGCGTCTGGAAGTCCAGCTCGCTCGCGGTGAGCACGATCCGCACCGGCGAGTCGGCGGCCGTGTCACGCAGATACGACTCCCAGGCCCGCTGCGAGCAGACCAGCGCGGCCACCTCGGCGTCCCGCAGGACGTGCGTGACCTCCCCCGACTTGTACATCGGGTTGACCGGCACGACGGTCGCGCCCGCCTTCCAGGCACCGAGCAGCGCGAGCACGAAGTGCGGCGAGTTCTGCAGGATGACGGCGACCCGGTCGCCGCGCGCCAGGCCCCGCTCGGCGAGATGCGCGGCGACGGAGTCGCTCAGCTCGTCGACCTCGCGGAAGCTGAGGCGGGCGTCGAAGTAGGCGAGGCAGGTGCGGTCGGGCGCCTCGGCCACGGCGGCCCGCAGGGCGTGCACCAGCGAGGCGGGCGGATCGACCGGTCCGCGCTGGGCGTCGTTGAGCAGCCCCACCCAGGGCCGGGCGGCGTAGATGGACTCGGTCACCGACTCGCTCACCGGGATGCCTCCCACTTCTGCTGGATGTGGTTCATGCTCGTCAGCCAGCGGTCCGGGTCGGTGGCCCGGGCCCGGTAGAAGTCGGCGACCTCGGGATGCGGCAGAATCAGGAACCGGTCCTCCGCCATCCCCTTGAACAGCGCGTCCGCGACGGTCTCCGGTTCGATGGCGGTCGGCTGGAGCACGATGTCGCCCGCGCTGCCGGTGGCGGCGAGCATGTCGGTACGGACGCCCTGTGGGCAGATGGCGTGCACCTTCAGGCCACGGTGCCGGTAGGTCAGCGACAGCCACTCCGCGAAGGCGTAGGCGGCGTGCTTGGTCACGCTGTAGGGCGCGGCGCCGATCATGGTGAGCAGGCCGGCCGCGGACACGGTGGACACGAACCGCCCGCTCCCCCGCTCCAGCCACTCCGGCAGCAGCTCCTGCGCGGCGCGTACGTGAGCCATGACGTTGACGTCCCAGGCGGACTCCCACACGACCGCGTCGGCCGCCTCGGACCCGGCCGACCCGAGCCCGGCGTTGGCGCAGTAGACGTCGACGCTCCCGCCGAGCGCGTCCCGGGCGGCGCCGACGATGCCGGACGCGTCCCCCGGAAGGGCGATCCCGCCGATCTCCCCGGCGACGGCGGCCGCCTTCTCCCCGTCCAGGTCGTTCACGACGACGCGCGCGCCCTCGGCGGCGAACCGACGGGCAAGGGCGGCCCCGATGCCCCCTCCCGCCCCGGTGACGACGACTCGGGCATCTTGCACGGCTCCCACCATCGGTCTCCTTCGACACGACGCGACCAGACTCGGCTCAGCACCGACACACTAACCGGTCGGTATGTTCCAGGAAAGGGCCCCCCGCAACGCGCCCCGAAAGGGGCGCGGAGCACTGCGCGACCAGCCACATGCCGCCCGCGGCCTGCCAAACTTCCTGCGGGAGCACTCGACGTGGAGGTCACCCCATGCGCCTGTCCAGAAGAGCTCTGCTCACGGCTGCCACGGCAACCGCCTCGCTCACGGCAGTGCCGGCCACCACGGCCGACGCCCACGGCACCCTCAAGAGCGGCTTCGACCACCTCTCCGCCGACGGCTACTCCCTCCTCGCCGCCCAAAAGACCGGCATCGTCACCAACCCCACCGGCATCACCCCCGACGCCCGCCACATCGTCGACGTCATGCACGCCGACCCCCGGGTCAGGCTGACGGCGGTCTTCGGCCCGGAACACGGATTCCGCGGCACCGCCCAGGCCGGCGGCTCCGAGGGCCGCTACGACGACCCGGCGACCGGCCTCCCCGTGTACGACACGTACCTCAAGAGCGGACAGCCCCTCGCCGACGTCTTCACCGCGTCCGGCGTGGACACCGTCGTCTTCGACATCCAGGACGTCGGCGCCCGTTTCTACACGTACATCTGGACGCTGTACGACTGCATGGAGGCCGCACAGCTGGCGGGCAAGCGCTTCGTCGTCCTCGACCGCCCGAACCCGGTGACCGGCCGCACGGCCCAGGGCCCGGTCCTGCACCGGGAGTTCGCCAGTTTCGTCGGCCGGCAGCCGATCGCGCAGGCGCACGGGATGACGGTCGCCGAGCTCGCGCGGCTGTTCAACGAGCGGTTCCTGAGCACGCCGGTCGCCTTGGACGTCGTAAAGATGACCGGTTGGCAACGCTCCCGCTTCTACGACGCCTACGGCCTCCCCTGGGTGCCGCCGAGCCCCAACATGCCCACCCCGGACACCGCCCTGGTCTACTCGGGGACCTGTCTCTTCGAGGGCACGAACCTGTCGGAGGGACGCGGTACGACCCGCCCCTTCGAACTGCTGGGCGCGGAGGGCATCGACGCGCGCTGGGCGGCCGCCGCCAACGAGCTGGCGCTGCCGGGCGTGCGGTTCCGGGAGGCGTACTTCGCGCCCACCTTCTCCAAGTTCCAGGGCAGGACCGTCGGCGGGGTGCAGATCCACGTGCACGACCGGGCCGCCTACGACCCCGTACGCACCGGAATCGCCCTCCTGGTCACCGCGAAGAAGGTGTGGAGCGGCTTCGCCTGGCGCCCGGACGACTGGATCGACAAGCTCACCGGGTCCACGCGCGTGCGCACGATGACCGACGCCGGCGCGGGCCCGGACGAGATCGTCGGCGCGTGGCAGGACGAACTCGCCGCATTCCGCCGGATCCGAACGGAATTTCTCCTCTACAGGTGAGGCGCGTTGTATGGCCAACCTTGCCCCGCAGCGGGACGATGCGCGCACATCGCACCGGTTCGGGGGACGAGGAGCCTGGTATGGCGGATCCTGGGATGAGTGTGACTCCCTACTGGGAGCTGACCTTCGACGCCGACGGGGACCCGGACGGCGCCGAACGCGACCGGCTGCTGGGCGAGATCGGCGGCCATGGCCTCCATGACCTGATCGTCTTCGCGCACGGCTGGAACAACGACCGCTCGGGCGCGACCCGCCTGTACCGGCGGTTCTTCGCGCCGATCCCGAAGCTCGCGCCCAAGGCGCGGATCGGGTACGCGGGGGTGATCTGGCCGTCGATGCGGTTCTGCGACGAGCCGATCCCCGACTTCCCGAAGTCGGTGGTGGCCACGGAGGCGGAGGAGACACAGGCCCCCGTCCTCGACAAGGACACCCGGCACGCGCTCCTCGAGGCGTTCCCGGGGCGGGCCACCGTGGTCGACCAGATCGCGCGGATGCTGGACCAGCGGCCGGCGAACGAGCTGGAGGAGTTCGGACGGTTGGTCCGGCTGCTGGTCGAGGTGCTGCCCGGCGGACCGCAGCCGCTGTTCGCGGCGGACACGCTCGCGGAGGGCGTCCCGCAGAGCGAGCCCGTGCTGTTCAGCGGGGACCCGACGGCCCTGTGCGAGGAGTTCGCGGCGACGCTGGCCACCCTTCAGGGGCACGGCGGCGCGGCCGGGTTCACGATGCCGAACCCCTGGGACGGCGCGAAGGAACTGTTGCGGCAGGCGACGTACTACGCGATGAAGCGGCGCGCCGGGACCGTCGGGGAGCGTGGGCTCGGGCGGGTGATCGGGCAGCTGGCCGGGGTGGCGCCGGACGTGCGGGTGCATCTGGTGGGGCACAGCTTCGGCGGCCGGCTGGTGTCGTTCGCGCTGCGCGGACTGCCGGACGGGGTGCGTACGGTGAAGTCCGTGACCCTGCTGCAAGGGGCTTTCTCGCACTACGCGTTCGCCGCCCGGCTGCCCCACGATCCGCGCGCCGGCGGGGTGCTCCAGGGGCAGCAGAACCGGATCGACGGCCCGCTGGTGTGCTGCTACTCCCACTTCGACGAGTCGCTCGGCACGCTGTACCCGCTGGCCTCGCGGATGGCGGACGACTGCGAGTCGGCGCTGGGCGAGGACGTGGCGCGGATGCTGGGCGCCAAGTGGGGTGCGATGGGCCACGACGGCGTCCAGGAGGTGCCGGGAACCCGGTCGCTGGACCTGGCGGCGGCGCTGCGCGGGCCGCTCGCCGCGCCGGGCTGTGTCAACGTCGACGCGGCGGCGGTCGTGAAGAGGGGCGGTCCGCCGTCCGGGGCGCACAGTGACATCGTGCACCCCGAACTGGCGCGGGTGGTGCTGACGGCGGGGCACATCGTGTGACCCCGCCGCCGTGGGGCATCAGCTCACCGGTGTGACGTGAACTCCACGACCTGCTGGAAGGTCGGCCGGTTCTGCCAGCTGATGTTGTAGTGCTTGATGCCGCCCAGGGTGCGCTGCACGATCGAGTCGGCGCACCACTGGTCGCCCGCCGAGCACAGCGAGTCCCCGGGGTAGACGGTGGACGCGCTGGTGCCGGCCGCCGTCTTCAGGGTGCTGATCAGGATGTCCCGGCAGGCGCTGAGGCTGCCGCCGCCGCAGTACTGCTCGGCGAGCGGTCCCGACACGGTCTGCCCGAGCACCGACCGGATGTCCTTGTCGACATAACTCCACCAGCCGTACTGGAAGGAGCTTCCGGCATGCGCACCGGTCGGTCCGTGGGCGGCCGACGGGGTCTCGTCGACGTACAGGTTGTTGGTGAACGCGGTGTACAGGTCGCCACCGAGGCCGGGCTGGAACTCGGCCTTCACCAGCAGCGGCCACCAGGCGTCCAGGATCCGGATGGCGTCGGCGTTGGCGTACGTCTTCGAACCCGCCGAGGTCTCCGTTCTCTTGCCGCCCGCGGTCAGCCAGGTCTGGAGCTTGGTGACGGCCGCGGCGGCCGTGGAGTCGGTCACCGTGCTGCTGTTGATCACCTTCAGCAGGTCCGGCAGGACGTCCTCGGCACGCAGGTCGGTGAGCGACGCGTCTGCCATGGCCTTGACAAGCGAAGATCGGGTGACACCCCCGGCCGCGACGAGTTTCTTGACCCGGTCGTTCAGCAGGTTGCCGCGGTGGACCGAGCCGTCACCCCAGCTCGCGGTCGTGTAGTTCAGGGCCTGTTTGTTGTTCCAGGAGACGTAGTAGTCCTGGTCGATCGACTGGGGGTGCTGGGCGGCCGGGGTGTAGTCGGCCGTGTTGGTGGCCGGGTTCCAGTTCTGCCACTCGTAGGCGGCCTGGCCCCAGACCGGGAACTCGGCGTCGACGCCGCTCGCCCGCACCGGGTTGTTGCCGCTGTTGTAGTACGCGGTGTGCGTGGAGTCGGCGTAGAACCAGTTGAAGGTGTAGTTGATGTGCTGCACCGCGCTCTGGAAGGTCTGCGGGCTCTTCACGTAGTCGGGATCGTTGAGCATCTGGAAGCCGATGATCGAGTCGGCCTCGTGCATGTAGGAGGATCTCAGGGTGGTGTAGGCGACCTTCTTCCCACCGACGGTGGCCCGGTATTCGACCGGACCGTACTTGGTCTTCCAGACCTTCATGGTGTACGACCCGGCGGCCGTGCCGTCGGCCGTGGTCGGCTTCCAGGAGTTGGTCTGCTCGACCTCGTCCATGGCCGTGCAGGTGCCGTGGAAGATGTAGTGGTAGTCGTCCTGGCAGAGTTCGACCGCGTAGGAGTCGATGATGTCCTGGCCGGAGGTGGTCGCGGACCACGCGTAGTCCTGGCCGCGGCCCAGTTCGACGTACATGCTCAGGCCGGCGAAGGAGGCGCCGCGGGCGCTGATGCCCGGACCCTGGATCTCCTGGAGCATGAGCAGCTGCGGGGCGAAGTAGCCGGTCTGCGGTCCGAACACGGCGATGGGATGACCGCTCGCGGTGTACTTGCCGCTCACGACGAGGGCGTTGGACATGCCGCGTCTGGCCGAGCTGAGCGCGGTCTTGGTCGCCGTCTCGGCGGCCGCGGTGGCGCTCTGGTCGGCGCCGGTGCCGGTGGCGTTGTAGACCAGCGGTTCGGTGGTCACCGAGCCGGAGTCGGGCAGCGCCTCGCCCTGCGGATTGTCCGGTTTGGTGCCGTACGGGAAGCTCTCGCCGTTGTGGACGGTGAGCACGGCCTCGGGGTCGTTGCGCTCGCGGAACGACTCCCAGACCTTGGTGCCCTCCGTCACGCCGTACTTCTCCTGCGCGGCCAGCAGCGATATGGCGTTGTTGACCTCGCCGCCGCCACCGGAGCCGAACAGCGCGCCGATCACGGAGGCCAGCGCCACCAGGTCGGTGATCTTGAAGTGGTCGATCGTGCCGGCGTTGGTGATCGAGTCCTTGTGCCCGGTCAGCACGTACTCACCGGGGAAGTACCGCCCACTGTCGGAGGCGTCGATGTAGGAGTTGATGCCGTCGAGGTAGGCGTTGGCGTCCGCGAGGGCCTGCTGGCCGCGGGTGCCGTTGTTGGCGACGGCGTTGTCGATCTGCGCCTGCAGGTCGGCCTCGGAGTAGGGGGCGTTGCGGTAGAACTCCTGCTCGAGGCCCTGGTTGGAGGCGGCACCGCCGGCGAAGGTGGTGAGCTGGCCGCGGCCGACGTGCCGGAACACGTCCATGAGCCACAGCCGGTCCTCAGCGGCGGCATACCCCGCGCCGAACTCCGTGCCGTATCTGGTGGTACCGGTGATGTGCGGCACACCGGTCTTCTTGTCGCGGACGATGCTGACGTCGCTGCGGCCGGCCGGTTTCTCGGTGGAGGCGACTTGATCGGAAGCGACCCCGAACGACGAGTCGTTGAAGAACGTGTTGATCTTCGCGTCGGTGAGGGTGGAGTAGCCCGTGGCCAGGCTGTTGTAGGTGCCCAGCTGGTCCTCGGCATGGTCGGGCTCGGTGCCGAAGACCTGGTTGAGCAGGATCTGGGCGAGGGTGGCGTTGCCGTTCTCGCCGGGCGGCAGGATGTCGGAACACTGGCCGCCGCAGTAGTCGTTGGAGGCCGTGGCCGCCACTGCGGGGGTCGCCTGGGCCAGCGGGGAGAGCAGCCCGGCGATGAGCGCGCATACGGATGCGGCTTTCAGGAACCCGGGGAGCTTGCGGGGAGTTCTCAGTCTGTCGAACAACGCGTGATGTCTGGTGCGCCGTGGCATGGCAGCTCCTCACGACGGGGGTGGTGCCGGACGTTACCGCCGGTATCCCCGGGATTGAAGATGAACATGCGTCAAGTTTTGGAGTGGTCGCCCGCGTCGGCGGTGTCACCCGCCGTCGGTCAAGGCGGGAGGCCTTATGGACGGCATCGGAAATCGGATGGAGCCGATTCGAGTGTCGATACGTCTATACGGCAACGCCGCGCGGAGCCCGTGCGGCGACGCCGAAGTGACCGAAGTACAGCTGCAGGTGTGACGGAGGTGCAGGGCGATGGCCGGTTTCCGGAGTCTGGCGAGACAGGTGCGAGACCCACGGTGCGATCTGGCGCTACGGCGTTACTCGCTGCGCAAGTGCCTGGAGCGGTTCGCTCCTTACGGGCACCGCGCGACCTGGGACCATCTCTGCTCGCGGGCCGGGTTCGGTCCAGAGGACCGGTCCCCCGATCCGGTGCGTCTCGTGGGCGCGCTGGAGGAGCTGGAGGAGGCGCGGACGGTATGGCTCGGCTATGAGAGCGAGTTCGCCGAGCGCCGCAAGAAGGAGAAGCACGACGGGCTGCGCCGCCCGGGCAGCGTGGACGACTGGCACCGGCTGACCTGGGGCGGATTCGGAGTGGCCTGGTGCGACGACCCACGGGTCCATCCCGACGAACCACTCGCCGAGGTGCTGCGACGGCTGATCGCCGCCCTGGAGCGCGAGCCGGGCACGGTCTGCCCGGTATGCGAAGGGGAGCGCCTCATCTGGAAGTACGACCTGGACCACGAGCCCTCCGCCGGTCCGGTCTGCGCGGACTGCGGGATCCTGGTGCCGCGTCCGGTCCTCACCCCCGAGGCCCTGGCCTATGCCAGGCGCGGGCGGCTTCTCATGTCGGCCTGACCACATGGGGGTGCGCCGGGGATGCCGCACCCCCCAACTGCCGGCGGCCCGCGGTGGACACCGCTCACGACACCGCCATAGCAGCGGCTAATCCACTGGTTCCACCCGTTTCCCGTCCGGAGAGTTGGGTCCGATGAAACCCAGCTGAGGAGCCCCGCGGGTTCCCTCCGAGCGAGGAGCACCGATGTCGACGCTGCGCGTCACCGCCGAAGTGCTGACCGTCCACGAGCACCCCAACGCCGACGCGCTGGAGCTGGCCCAGGTGGGCCTCTACCGCGCGGTCGTCGCGAAGGGCGTGTACCGGACCGGCGAGACCGCCCTCTACATCCCCGAGCAGGCCGTGCTGCCGGCCGGGCTGATCGAGGAACTGGGGCTGACCGGGCGGCTGGCGGGCAGCAACGCGGACCGGGTCAGGGCGGTGCGGCTGCGCGGTGAGCTGTCGCAGGGCATCGTGTGCCGTCCGAAGGCGCTGGCCGGCGCCGACCTGGCGCGGGCGGCGGCGGAGGGTACCGACTTCGCGGAGACCCTCGGCATCACCAAGTGGGTGCCGCCGATCCCGCCCACGATGGACGGGGACGTCGAGTCGGCGCCCGATCTGCTGCCCTGGGTCGACATCGAGAACATCCAGCGCTATCCCGGCATCTTCGAGTCCGGCGAACCGGTGGTCCTCACCGAGAAACTCCACGGTTCGGCGTGCCTGGTCACCTATGTCGCCGACGAGGACCGGGTGTACGTGTCCTCCAAGGGCTTCGGCGCGAAGTCCCTGGCCCTCAAGGAGGACCCGCGCAACCTCTACTGGCGGGCGGTGCGCGGCCACGGCGTCGCCGCGGTGGCCCGCCGCCTCGCCGAACGGCTCGGCGCGCGCCGGGTCGGGATCTTCGGGGAGGTGTACGGGGCAGGGGTCCAGGACCTGACATACGGCGCCGACGGGCGGCGGGAGTCGCTCGGGTACGCCGCGTTCGACGTGTCGGCCGAGTTCGGCGGGGTGGTGCGGTGGCTGGACGCGGCGGAGTTCCTGGCGGGCGAACTGCCGCTGGTACCACGGCTGTTCGAGGGGGCGTACGACATCGAGCGAGTACTGGAGGTCGCGAGCGGGCGGGAGACCGTGTCCGGGCGGGGGCTGCACCTGCGGGAGGGCGTGGTGATCCGTCCGGTGGTGGAGCGGTACAGCGCGGTGACCGGGGGACGGGCGATCGCGAAGGCGGTGAGCGGGGCGTACCTGACGCGGAAAGGGGGGACCGAGTTCGAGTAGGTGCCCGGGGTGGGGGCTGGGGCGGGGGTCGCTTACCGGCGCTTGCAGGGTGCCTCCCCCACGCTCGGCTTCGCTCGCGCGAGGGGACACCCCCATCGCCCACCCGTGCCGCCATGGGGGCACCTCCCAGGCCCTTGAGGCACTGGGGGAGGCACGCCTGCCCGCAGCTATGTCTTTGTCTTTCAGGGGCGCTGGGGGTACCCCCGGCCGAAGGCTGGGGGAGGAACTGCGCGACCAGCCCCCACCGGCCCGCAGCCGAACTACGGCCGCCCCGTCTCCGGCAGCAGACGGGACCCCGCACGGCGTTGGCCGAACGCGTCGTCCGGGTTGGACAGCACGCAGCTGCTCAAGGACAGGCACCCGCAGCCGATGCAGTCGGTCAGGTGGTCGCGGAGCCGGTTCAGCTGCCTGATGCGCTCGTCCAGTTCCGCGCGCCAGGCCTCCGAGAGGCGGGCCCAGTCCTCCCTGGTCGGGGTGCGCTCCTCGGGGAGTTCCGAAAGGGCCTCGCGGATCGTCGCGAGGGGGATGCCGACGCGCTGTGCCGCCCGGACGAAGGCCACCCGGCGCAGTGTGTCGCGGGTGTAGCGGCGCTGGTTGCCCGACGTCCGCCTGCTGCTGATGAGGCCCTTGGACTCGTAGAAGTGCAGCGCGGAGACGGCGGCACCGCTGCGCGCGGACAACTGGCCCACGGTCAGCTCGTGGATCTTCTCGGGAATCTGCGGCATCCCGTAGAGACTACCCACCGGGCCCCGGCCGCGGTCCGTTGACAGAGCGCCCGTACCCGACCATGCTAAGCAGTTGCTTAGACAATGCACGCGTGATCCGTGAGTGCGAGAGGGCCGGCGACATGGCAGAACCGAGGATCTTCACCTCCCCCGACGAGCTGAAGGCGGCCGTGGGCGAGCAGCTGGGCTACACCGACTGGCTGGAGGTCGACCAGAAGCGGATCGACCTGTTCGCGGACGCGACCGGCGACCACCAGTGGATCCACGTCGACCCCGAGAAGGCGGCCGCCGGCCCGTTCGGCACGACCATCGCGCACGGCTACCTGACCCTGTCGCTGCTCCCGCTCTTCGGCCCCCAGCTGATCACGGTCGAGGGCGTCAAGATGGGTGTGAACTACGGCACCAACAAGGTCCGCTTCCCCGCTCCCGTCCCGGTCGGCTCCCGGCTGCGCGCCACCGCGCAGATCACCGGCGTCGAGGACGTCACGGGCGGCGTCCAGGTGACGGTCGCCTTCAGCGTGGAGCGCGAGGGCGGCGACAAGCCGGTCTGCGTCGCGGAGTCGGTGTCCCGGTACTACCTCTGAGGACGGCGAGGCGCTACTTGGCCCCGACCATCCGCAGCACGAGGTCGGCGTAGAGCGCGCCGACCTCCTCGGGGGTCCGGGGACCGTCCACGTTGAACCAGCGGGCGACGTCGACGCACAGCGACAGCACCGCCAGGGTGGTGCCGTGCACGTCGATGACGTCGAACTCGCCGGACTCAACGCCCTCCCGGATGATCGCGCGCACCTCGGCGTCGACCTGGCGGCGCAGGCCGAGGATCTCGGCGCGGGCGTCGGGGCCGAGGGCGTCGAGTTCGTACTGCACGACCCGGGCGGTGGTGCGCCGCCCGGCGTGCCAGCGGACGAAGGAGCTGACGGCGTCGGCGAGCCGCTCGGTGGCGGTGCCCTCGCGCCGCGCGGCCGACTGGAGGACCTCCAGGACCCTGTCGTGCCCGATGCGGCTGATCCGGTGGAGCAGCTCTTCCTTGGTCTTGTAGTGGATGTAGAGCGCGGCGGGGCTCATGCCGGCCCGGCCCGCGATGTCGCGGGTGGTGGTGGCGTGGTAGCCACGCTCGGCGAAGGCCTCCACGGCGGCGACCAGCAGGCGCCGGGCCGCGTCAGGGGTGACCTCTTCCCACGGCTCGACCTCGCCGCCGGTCGTCTCCTCCGCCGTACTCATCGCTCGCTCGCCCCTCTCGATACCGGAGCTCCACCATACCGCCCCGGCTGAGCGAGCGCTTAGTGTGCCCGCTCAGAGCTTTTCACGGGCGGCCGGGGCCTCAGAGCCTGCCGAAGGGTCAGAGCTTCTCGAAGGGGTCGTGCTCGGCGAGCAACTTCTCCAGCCTGGCCTGGTCGACGCGGCTGACGATCTGCCCGGCCTCCTGGCGGTCGCGGACGACCTTCGCGAGAGTGAAGGCGGAGGTGACGAGGTAGAGCACGGCGATGCCGAGGAAGCCGCGCACCCAGGCGTCGGCGTGCAGCCGGAAGACGCCGATGGCGGTGGCCGTGAGGGCGAGGGCGAAGGAGGCGACGGCCTGCCCGTAGAAGGCGGCCGTGTTCTGGTGTCTGACCGGTGTGTCACTCATGGGTAGAGCATCGGCCGCCGTGGCCCGCGCCACATCCGTCCGGATACTCAGGGAGGTACTCAGAACGCCGAAACGCCCGTCAGCGCCCGCCCGATGAGGAGTTTCTGGATCTGGCTGGTGCCCTCGTACAGGGTCATCACGCGGGCGTCGCGCAGGAGTTTGCCCGCCGGGTACTCGTCGATGTAGCCATAGCCGCCGAAGACCTGGAGGGCGTTGTTGGCGGCCCGCACCGCGGCCTCGGAGGCGAAGAGCTTGGCCTTGGACGACTCGGTGGCGAACGGCAGCCCCCGGTCGATCAGGTCGGCGACCCGCCAGGTCAGCAGGCGGGCCGCGTCCACGTCGACGGCGATGTCGCTGATGAGCTCCTGCACGAGCTGGTGCCCGGCGATCGGCGTGCCGAACTGCTCGCGCTCCCCGGCGTACCGCACGGCCGCGTCCAGCGCGGCCTGCGCTATCCCGACACAGCCGGCGGCGACCGACATCCGCCCCTTGGCGAGCGCCGACATGGCGACCGAGAAGCCCTTGCCCTCAGGGCCGAGCATCGCCGAGGCGGGGACCCGGACGTCCTCCAGGACGAGTTCGGCGGTGGCCTGGCCGCGCAGGCCGAGCTTGCCGTGCAGGGGACGGCGGGTGAGGCCGGGGGTGTCGGCCGGCACCAGGAAGGCGGAGACGCCCTTGTGGCCGGGGGCGTCGGTGGAGCGGGCGAAGAGCAGGACGACGTCGGCCCAGGTGCCGTTGGTGATGAACATCTTGGTGCCGTTGACGATGTAGTCGTCGCCCTCGCGAAAGGCGCGGGTGGTGAGGTTGCCCGCGTCGGAGCCGGTGCCGGGTTCGGTGAGGCCGAAGCAGCCGACGTACGAGCCGGAGGTGAGCCCCGGCAGCCAGCGCCGCTTCTGCTCCTCGGTGCCCCAGGCGGCAACGGTCTTGGCGACCAGCCCCAGGGAGACGGAGACGATCCCGCGCACGGAGGAGTCGCCCCGGCCGAGTTCCTCGGTGACCACGCAGTACGACAGGTGGTCGCCGCCCGAGCCGCCGTACTCCTCGTCGATCGTCAGGCCCAGGAAACCGACCTCGCCGAGCTTCTTCACGATCCCCCGGTCGACTTCCTCGGCACGGTCCCAGGCGATCACGTTCGGGGTGATCTCACGGTCGACGAAGTCCCGGGCGAGCTGCCGTGCGGCGGTCTGCTCCTCGCTGAGCCCCAGGTTCACCATGCGATCACCCTTTAAATTAGCACTGCTAGTTTCTTCCTCCGGCCCTACTATGTGCGCCATGGCCCGACCGCGCAAGCCCCTCCTCAGCACCGACCGGATCGTCCGGGCGGCACGGGAACTCGTGGACGCGGAAGGTCTCGCGGCCGTCTCCACCCGCCGGCTCGCGGCCGAGCTGGGGGTGAGCGGGCCCTCGCTCTACAACCACTTCCGCACCAAGGACGAGATCCTGGAGGCGGTCGCGGACTCGGTCAGCGCGCAGGTCGACCTGTCGATGTTCGAAGACCTCGCGCACGACGCCGGCCGGGACTGGCGTACCGCGCTGCACGACTGGGCGGTGTCCTACCGCGCGGCGCTCCGCGACCACCCGAACATCGTCCCGGTGCTCGCCCGGGGCCCCGGCCGCCGCCCGGCCGGACTCCGGCTCGCCGACGCGGTGTACGGCGCGATGGTGGACGCGGGGTGGCCACCGGCGCAGGCGACGTCGATCGGGGCGCTGATGCGGTACTTCATCATGGGCTCGGCGCTGGGGTCGTTCGCCGGGGGCTTCGTGGACGACGCGAGCGCGTACGATCCGGCCGACTACCCGCATCTGGGGCAGGCGCATCTGCTCGCGGAACAGCAGGAGAAGGTGGACGAGCGGGCGTTCGAGACGGGGTTGCGGGCGTTGCTGGACGGGTTGAGTGAACAGTTCACGCTCGTGAAGGGGACGGTCTAGGGCGTCGATGACGTCCCGCGCCTCTGGTGGGGCGCTTCCGCTGTCGGTGCTGTGGGCGAACCGGATCTCGCTCGCCCCGTGGGCCGGGCTCGCCGTCCTGGCCGGCTACGCGGTGGCGGGGCCCGCCGCGGCGGCCCTGGTGCTGCACCGGAGGGACGCGTGAGACCGGCCCCGCACGCGGAGTGGACGAAGCTCCGGACCGTCCGCGGCCCGCTGTGGCTGCTGCTCGCCACCGTCGTGGCGACCGTCGCCCTGAGCGCCGGCGCGGTCTCGGTGGCGGCCTGCGGGTCCGCCGGCTGCGGCGACCCGACCAGGCTGAGCCTCACCGGCGTACAGCTCGGCCAGGCGCCGGTCGTCGTCCTGGCCGTCCTGGTCATGGCGACCGAGTACGGCACCCTGCTGCGCGTGCGCGACGCCTGGCGTCCTGCCGTCTCAGCCCCTCCACCCACCACCCCGGCTCACCAACCACCCACCAGCCCCCGTCCGACCACCCACCGGCCCCCCGTCCGAAATCCGCCAGCCCCGGCCCCCCTCTTCTCCTTACCCTCGACCACATGAAGAAGCCCGACCCCCGTCTCCTCCCCGTCGCCGCAGCCGCCGTCACCGTCGTGCTCTGGGCGTCGGCCTTCGTGTCGATCCGCAGCGCAGGCGACTCCTACTCCCCCGGCGCGCTCGCCCTCGGCCGGCTGCTCTCCGGGTCGCTCGTGCTCGGGCTCCTCTGTGTCGTGCGGCGCGAAGGACTCCCGCCCAGGTCCGCCTGGCGCGGCATCGCGGTGTCCGGCCTCCTCTGGTTCGGCTTCTACAGCGTGGTGCTGAACTGGGGCGAGCAGCAGGTGGACGCCGGCACCGCCGCGCTCGTCGTGAACATCGGCCCGATCCTGATCGCGCTGCTCGGCGCCCGGCTGCTCGGCGATCCGATGCCGCCGCGGCTGCTCGCGGGGATGGCCGTGTCGTTCGCGGGCGCGGTGACCGTCGGTCTGTCGATGTCGGGCGAGGGCGGCTCCTCGGTGCTCGGCGTGGTGCTGTGCCTGCTCGCGGCCGTCGCGTACGCCGGCGGCGTCGTCACGCAGAAGCCGGCGCTCGGACATGCGAGCGCGCTCCAGGTGACGACGTTCGGGTGTCTGATCGGCGCCGTGCTGTGTCTGCCGTTCTCCGGGCAACTCGTCGGCGAGGCCGCCGACGCCCCGCTCTCCGCGACCCTCAACATGCTCTACCTGGGCGTGTTCCCGCTCGCGCTGGCCTTCACCACGTGGGCGTACGCGCTCGCCCGTACGACCGCCAGCCGGATGGGCGCGACCACCTACGCGGTGCCCGCGCTGGTCGTCCTGATGTCGTGGCTGGCGCTCGGCGAGGTGCCCGGCGCGCTGACACTCGCGGGCGGGGTGCTGTGCCTGGCCGGTGTCGCGGTGTCCCGGTCGCGGCCGCGGAGCTCCCGGGTCGTGGCCGCGCACGAGGCCCGGCCCGAGGAGGCCCGCAGGCCGACGTGACGACCCCCCGCTCAGAGAAACTCCCGCTCAGAGAAACTCCTGTCCGGAACGCGCCTGTCCGGAACGCGCCTGTTCAGAACACCACCAACGCCCGGCCGCCCTTCCCCGCCAGCATGTGCTCGAAGGCGACCGGGATGTCCTCCAGCGCGATGCGTTCCGTCACCAGCGCGGTCAGGTCCAGGCGGCCCGCCCGGACGTGGTCGGCGAGCAGCGGCAGGTCGCGGGCCGGGTCCGAGTTGCCGTAGACGCAGCCGGAGAGGGTGCGGCCCCAGTGGAAGAGCTCCAGGGCGTTGAAGGTGACCTGTTCGGTCTTGGCGCCGATGCCGACCACCGTCGTACGGCCGCCCCGGCGGGTGGACTCCCAGGCCGCGCGGATGCTGACCGCGCGGCCCGCGCACTCCACGGCGACGTCGACGCCCTGTTTGCCGGTGAGGGCGCGGATCGCACGGGGCGTCGTGTCGGAGGCGACGACGTAGTCCGTGGCGCCCGCCGCCCGCGCCAGCCCTTCCTTCTCCTGCGAGACGTCCACCGCGATGATCCGGGAGGCGCCCGCGATCCGGGCCGCCTGGACGGTGGCCAGGCCCACCCCGCCGACGCCGAACACCGCCACCGTCTCGCCCTCCCGCACGCGTGCCGAGTGGTGGACGGCGCCGTACCCGGTGAGGACCGCGCAGCCGAGGAGGGCCGCGTCGGTCAGCGGGATGCCGGCGGGCAGCGGGAGGACGCAGGACTCGGCGACCACGGTCTCCTCGGCGAAGGCCGCCACGTTCAGGCCGGGGTGCAGGTCGGTGCCGTCCGCGGTACGGGCGTAGACGTCGGCGGAGCCGTTCAGCGCGTTGGCGCAGAGCCAGACTTCGCCGAGGGCGCAGGCATGGCAGCTGCCGCAGGAGGGCGCCCAGTTGAGGACGACCGGGTCACCGGGGGCGAGGCGGGTGACGCCCGCGCCGACGGCCACCACCGTGCCCGCGCCCTCGTGGCCGAGGACCGCCGGGACCGGCACCCGCATGGTGCCGTCGGACAGGGAGAGGTCGGAGTGGCAGACACCGGCGGCGGCGAGCCGCACCCGGACCTGGCCGGGGCCGGGGTCCGGGAGTTCGATCCCGGTGACCGACAGCGGGGCGCCCACGGCGGGCAGTACGGCGGCTCGGACCGTGAAAGTCATCGCAGCGACCTCCTCAGAACTGCAGGGACTTGGTCTGGAGGTACTCGGCGAGGCCGTGCGCGCCCAGCTCGCGGCCGACGCCCGACTGTTTGTAGCCGCCGAACGGGGCAAGGGGGTTGAAGCGTCCGCCGTTGATGTCGACCTGACCGGTGTCCATGCGCCGGGCGAAGGCCACCGCCTCCGCCTCGTCCCCGGCCCAGACGGCGCCCGCGAGCCCGTAGACCGTGCCGTTGGCGATGCGCAGGGCGTCGTCCTCGTCGGTGTAGCGCAGGATCGACAGGACCGGGCCGAAGATCTCCTCCTGTGCGATCGTCATCTCGGGGGTGACGTCGGCGAAGACGGTCGGGCTGACGAAGTAGCCCCGCTCGCGAGGGGATTCGGGACCGCCGGCGACCAGCCGGGCGCCCTCCGCGATGCCCTTCTCGATGTAACCCCGCACCCGCGCCTGCTGCTCGGCGCTGACGACCGGCCCGATCCGCTCGCCGTACTTCGCGGCCGCCGCGGCCGCCAGCTCCACCGCCTCCTCGTACCGGTCGGCGTGCACCAGCATCCGGGTCCAGGCGCTGCACGTCTGCCCGGAGTTGGACATCACGTTGGCCACGCCGACGTTGACGGCCCTGGCGAGGTCGGCGCTCGGGAGGATGACGTTCGCGGACTTGCCGCCCAGTTCGAGGGCGACCTTCTTGACCGCGGCCCCGGCCACCGCGCCGATCTGCTTGCCGACGGCCGTGGAGCCGGTGAACGAGACCAGGTCGACGCCCGGGTGCTCGGCGAGGGCCTGCCCGGCGACCGGACCGAGGCCGGTGACCAGGTTGAACACACCGGCCGGGAAGCCGGCTTCGTGCACCGCCTCCGCGAACAGCTGGGCGGTGAGCGGGGTGTTCTCGGCGGGCTTCAGCACGACCGTGCAGCCCGCGGCGAGCGCCGGGGCGACCTTGGCGACGATCTGGTGCAGCGGGTAGTTCCAGGGCGTGATCGCGCCGACCACGCCCACCGGCTCCTGGTAGACGGTGGAGTTGCCGACCTTCTCCTCGAAGGGGTGGGTGGCCGCCAGTTCGGCGTACGAGCCCGCGACGGCGATCGGCAGGCCCGCGTGGACCGCCTGGGAGAACTGCAGCGGTGCGCCCAGCTCGGCGGTGACCGTCTCGGCGATCTCGTCCTTCCGGGCCGCGAGCGCATCGCGCAGTGCGCCGAGCCGGGCGGCCCGCTCGGCGGGCGGGGTGGCGGCCCAGACCGGGAGGGCGGCACGGGCGGCGCGTACGGCGGTGTCGACGTCCAGCGCGCCGCCCGCCGGGACCCGGCCGACGGCCTGTTCGTCGACCGGGTTCACGACCTCGATCACGTCCCTGCTCTCGGCGGTGCGCCAGGCGCCGTCGATGTACAGGCCGTCGTGTGCCTTCATGCTGCGTCCTCCTGGCGGGGCTGTGGCGTCCGAGTCACAAACTAGCGGCGATAGTTTTAGCGCGCCAGACGTGCCCCGGGACACACCTCAGGATCATCAGAAGTCGACCTGGGCATGTTCGTCCACCCTGCCCACGCTCTCCTGCGCGAAGGCCTTCTCGTAGGCCCGCCGGATCTCCTCGATCTTCCGGTCGCTGCCCTTCGCCGCCGACTCCGGATACAGCAGGACCAGCACATACGACCGCTCCTTCTCGATCGTCCCGTGCGCGTCCCGCCACTGCCCGCGCCCGCTCTGCACGGTGAGCCCGTCGGGGAAGTCCGGGGTGACCTCCTTGTCGACGAAGGCCGTGAACTGCCGGTCGGTGACGGCGGGCCCGCCGTCCGGGCGGGCGGTGCCGAAGAGCAGCCGGGTCTCGACGTACGGCCTGCCGCGCGTCGGTGCGGCGGAGGGATGGTCGGCGGCCGGCGCCGTGTACGCGGCCGGAGCGCCGGCGAGCAGCAGACCGGCCACGGCGAGGGCCGACCGATTGCGGAGGGAAGGAGAGCGCATGCCCCCTTCCTAGAGGGGTTGCCCCTCCCGAATCCCCGCTTCCCGCCGGAGTTCACTCGTCCAGGTCGAGCTACGGCGCCCCGGCCGGTCACCTCGTCGCGGTCAGGTGGGCGAAGACCACCACGTTGCTGGTGTAGCCCGTCCTCCGGCTGAAGAGGCCACCGCAGGTGATCACGCGGAGTTCGGGACGCCGGGTCGGGCCGTACACCTCCTTGTCGGGGAAGCCGACCTTGTCATAGACCTTCACCCGGTCCACGGTGTACACGGCGGTACGGCCGTCCGCGCGCCCGGCCTCGATCCGTTTGCCCGGCTTCACCTGGGCGAGCGCGGCGAAGACGGCGGGCCCGGTCCTGGTGTCACGGTGGCCGACGGCGATCGCGAGGCCGGACTCGCCCGGCGTGGCGCCCCCCTGGAACCAGCCGATCAGCTTCGGGTCGTCGACCGGCGGTGTCTCCAGCTGCCGGCCCCGGTCGAGCCGGACTCCGATGACCGGCGCGTCGACGCCCAGGAACGGGATGCGCATCGACGTCGGCCGGGACCGGGACAACGGGCGGGGCGGCGGCCCGGACTCGGCCGCGCCCGGGCCGGCCGCCGCCAGGGCGTCCGACCCGTCCGGCGCGGCCGGCCCGTCGTGCCCCCACCACCGGACCACTGCCACCAGGACGATCGCCAGCAGGGTCGTTCTGGCGAGGCGGTAGGTGCGGGTCCGGTACCAGGGCCTGCGTCTGCGCCTACGCGGCGCCATGGGGCCGACGGCGGATCAGCCGGACGTACACCACTCCACTGGCCGCGACCAGGGTGACGGCCGTGGCCGCGGCCACGGGCGAGAACGCGGCCGCCGTGTCGGCGATGCCACCGCCGCCCGCGTGCACACCGCCCTGCGGGCCGTTGTGGTCACCGCCCTGCCCCCACGACGTGTCGCCGCGCTGATTGTCCTGGATCTGCCCGTTCGGACCGTTCTGGTTGTTCTGATCGTTCGGGCCGTTCGGACCGCTCGGGCCGTTCGGATCATTGGGACCGCCGTTCGGGCCGTTCTGGTCGTTCGGGCCGTTCGAACCGTTCGGCCCCTGCGCCCCGTCCTGCCTGCCGTCATGGCAGTTGACCCGGAAGATCTTCTCCTTCTGGGCACCGTCCACGACCCAGGTGAGCCGGTACTGTCCGTCCGCCAGCCCCAGCGGATCGGTGTGACCGGCACCTCCGGCGAGTTGGATGGTCCCGGTGACGCTGGCCGCGGTGGGCAGCGGGGGCTGTGGCGTGATGGTGTAGTCGATCGTGCGGAGGATGTCGAAGTTGACGGCGTCCAGGTAGAACTTGCAGACCAGCGGGTCGTCCTTCGAGACACCGAAGGGCACGCCCACACGGTGGAGCCTGATGTCGCCGTTCTCCCCCTGGGCCACCGCGTTCGGCGCCGCCACCCACGACGCACCCGCCGCGGCGATGGCGGTGAGGATGACGGTGGCGCCCGCACGGGAACCGGCGGTGCGCGGATGTGTGAGCGTGACCATGCAAGCTCCTCCGAGTTAGATGATTTTCATACAAATCGACCTCTCGTCTGGACTGTCACTCATGCACGCCACAACCCGTGGCATCCACGTCCGACGCGCCGTCAGATATCGCTCGTGCGGCGCAACGCCGGGCCCTTTCGCCGCGTCGGCGGCACCGGACCGGAACCCTCACCCCGTCCCACCGCCCCCGGCGAGCGCACCGCCACCCCGGCCGACACCAGCAACAACGCGCCCAGCATCACGAACGGCGCGGCCACCCCGGCCACTCCCGCCAGCAGTCCCGCCCCGGCCGGCGCGGCCACCTGGCCCAGCCGGTTGCCGGTCAGCCGCAGGGCGAGCGCCGTGGAGCGGGCGCCCTCGGGTGCGGCCTGGACGACCGTCGTCATCGACAGCGGCTGTCCGACCCCCAGGCAGAAGCCGAGTACGGCGAGCATCAGGCCCAGCGCCCACACCGGCACCGGGACGGCGATCCCCGCGCACAGCAGGGCCGCCAGGAAGCAGGTCGCCGTCAGCAGCAGCGGCCGCCCGAGCAGCCGTAGCAGCGGTGTGAGGACGAGCCGGCAGGCGATCGTCGCCCCCGCCCGCGCACTGAGCAGCACGCCGATCACCGCCGGGGAGATGTCCCGGTGCTCGCCGACCACGGGAAGGTAGGCGGTCAGGATGTCGGTCGCGGACAGCACCGAGAGGCTGATCAGCATGCCGGCGGGAACGCCCCTGGCACGCAGGATGCGGCCCACCGGCACCCGGTCCCCCTCCGCCGCGCGGGACTTGACCACCGTACGGTCCTCGATGCGCCACAGCGACGTGAACGCGACCGCAGCCCCCGCACCCGCCACCACCAGCGCGAGCGCACTCGTGCCCGCCATGTCCGGCCCGCCGATGACCGCACCCGCGGCGATCGGCCCGACCAACTGGCCCAGCGACGCGCCGATGGTGAAGTGGCCGAAGTTGCGGTCCTGCTCGTGCGGCGCCGACTGACGGGCCACCAGCGACTGCGCGCCGATCACGAAGCAGAGATGCCCGAGGCCCATCACCCCGCTCCACAGGGCCATCGCCCAGAGGGAGCCGGCGAGTCCGCTGAGCGCGCAGCCGCCGGATATCAGTACGACGCCGACGGGCAGCAGGGGTGCGCAGCGCCCGTGGTCGGTCCGGCGGCCGAGCGGTACGGCGGCGAAGAGCGGGAGCAGGGCGTAGACACCCGCGAGGACGCCGACGGCCCGTTCGTCGGCGCCGAGGGCGAGCGCCCGGTAGGAGACGGCGGGGCGGGCCATCGACACCGCGCCCTGCGCGAAACCGAAGGCGATGACGAGACGGAGCAGCCAGCCGCGGTTCCTGCCGGGCGCCATGAGGAGACCTCCCAGTGGTATGTCACACAGTCCCGAAGCGGTGTGTCACATGGTTCCGAACAGGATTCCTGCCCCGAGCACCACCACCGATGTCAGCGCGGCCCACTTCACGACGAACCGCGTGTGGTCGCCGAACTCGACCTTGGCCATGCCGACCAGGACGTAGACGGCGGGCACGAGCGGGCTGGACATGTGCAGCGGCTGGCCGACGATCGAGGCGCGGGCGATCTCCACCGCCGGGACGCCGTGGGCCTGGCCGGCCTCGGCGAGCACCGGGAGGATGCCGAAGTAGAAGCCGTCGTTCGACATGAAGTACGTGAGCGGAATGCTCAGCACACCGGTGACGAGGGCCATGTGCGGGCCCATGCCGTCGGGGATGTTGCCGACGAGCCACTCGGCCATGTGGTCGACCATGCCGGTGCCCTGGAGGACGCCGGTGAAGACGGCGGCGGCGAAGACCATGCCGGAGACGTTGAGGACGTTCTCGGCGTGCGCGGCGATCCGGGCCCTCTGGGCGGGCATCTGGGGGTAGTTGACGGTCAGGGCCAGGGCCGCGCCGAGCAGGAACAGCACCGGGATCGGCAGCCACTCCATGATCATGGCGGTGAGCAGGGCGACCGTGAGCAGCGCGTTGAACCAGTAGAGCCTGGGCCGCAGGGTCTCGCGGTGCGGGTCGAGGCCCCGGAAGCCGCCGTCCTCAGGTTCGTCGGGGAGTTCCGCGCCGCCGGTGCCGGGGCCGCCGGCGCTCCGCGCGCCCTTGCCGGTTGCGGTTCCGGTCGCGGTTCCGACCAGGACGGTCTCCGTCCGCGGTTCCTCCACCAGCACCTCGTCCAGCGTCAGCACGCCGAGCCGTTTGCGCTCGCGGCGGCCGAGGACGTAGGCGAGGGCGAAGACGAACAGCAGGCCCGTGGCCAGCGCGGGGATCATCGGCACGAAGATGTCGCTCGCGTCCAGCTTGAGCGCGGTCGCGGCGCGGGCGGTGGGGCCGCCCCAGGGCAGGGTGTTCATCACGCCGTTGGCCATCGCGGCGACACCGGTCATCACGACCAGGCTCATCTTCAGGCGCTTGTACAGCGGGTACATCGCCGAGACGGTGATCATGAAGGTGGTGGAGCCGTCGCCGTCGAGCGAGACGATCGCGGCGAGTACGGCCGTACCGACGACGATCCGCAGCGGGTCGGCCTTGCAGAACCTCAGGATCCCCTTGACGACCGGATCGAAGAGGCCGACGTCGATCATCACACCGAAGTAGACGATCGCGAACATGAGCATCGCCGCGGTGGGCGCGAGGCTGGTGACGCCGTCGATGACGTAGTCGCCGAGGTGGGCGCCCTTGCCGACGACCACGCAGAACAGCGCGGGGATCAACACGAGCGCCGCGATCGGCGACATCTTCTTCAGCATGATCAGGACCAGGAAGGTCGCGATCATGGCGAAGCCGAGGATGGTCAGCATGAGTGGATTACCTAACGTTCGCCCTTGAACTCCCACCAGGGCCGGCGGTGCGACGACGTTAGGTCGCGTCAAACGTCGTTAACAAGACGTTGACGCGCGAGCAATAAGCGCGAAAGTCCAGGTCACGAGGTTGCGGTCACTTCGATGGGGATGCCGTTGAGGACGGCGTTGCCGGACAGCGGGTCGAGCAGGCTGCCGTCGAGGAGCTGGTTGACGTTGACGCCGGGGGTGGTGGCGGCGTGGCTGAGCCGGGTGCCGGGGCGGTCGTGGCCCCAGCCGTGCGGGAGGCTGACGACACCGGGCCGGACGCCGTCGGTGACCTCGGCGGGGGTGACCACCTCGCCGCCCGCGCCCTTGACGCGGACGTCGGCGCCGTCGCGCACGCCGAGCCGTTCGGCGTCCTCGGGGTGGATGTGCAGGGTGCAGCGGTTGGAGCCGCCGGTGAGGGCGGGCACGTTGTGCATCCAGCTGTTGTTGGAGCGCAGGTGGCGGCGGCCGACGAGGACGAGCGCCGCGGGGCTGGTGCCGAGGGCCGCGCGCAGCCGGGGCAGGTCGTCGGCGATGGGCCCGGGCAGCAGCTCGACCTTGCCGCTCCTGGTCTTCAGCGGCTGGGGTAGGCGGGACGTGAGGGGCCCGAGGTCGATGCCGTGCGGGTGGGCGAGCAGTTGCTCCAGGGTGAGCCCGTCGGGCCGTACGCCGAAGCCGTCGCCGTAGGGGCCGAGGCGCAGCATCAGGTCCAGCCGGCGCTCGGGCCCGGTGTCTCCGGTGAGCAGGCCGGCGAGTTCCTGCGGGTCCCGGCCGTGCACCGGTGAGTGGGGCTCCTTGACCGCCTTCCCCAGGGTCTGGCCGATGACCATGTCGTCCACCGCGGAGGGTTCGGCGCCGTGCATGCCACCGGCCGCGAGGACCAGGCGGGCCAGGATCTCGGTCTCCGCCATCCGGCCGGGCTCCAGCGGGACGGCGGGGCGGGAGTAGCGGACCTGGTTGCGTACGGCGAGGGTGTTGAAGGCGAAGTCGTGGTGCGGGCTCTGCGAGGGCGGCGGCGGGGGCAGCACGACGTCGGCGTGGCGTGCGGTCTCGTTGAGGTAGGGGTCGACGCTGACCATGAAGTCGAGGGAGTCCAGGGCCTTGTCGAGTCGGTCGCCGTCCGGGGCGGAGAGGACGGGGTTGGTGGCGATCGCGATCAGCGCCCGGATCGGCTCGCCCTCCGCCGTCGCGGTGTCGATCTCCTCGGCGAGCGCGGAGAGCGGCAACTCGCCCTTCGCCTCGGGGTGTCGGCTGACCCGGGAGTGCCAGCGTCCGAGGGCGAAGCCCCGGCCGGGTCCGGCCGGTCGCGGGGTCCGGTCGGTGGCGGCCTGCGGGAAAAGCGCGCCGCCGGGCCGGTCGAGGTTGCCGGTGAGGGTGTTGAGGACGTCGACGAGCCAGCTGGCGAGGGTGCCGTGCGGGACGGTGCAGCTGCCGATCCTGCCGTATACGGCGGCCGTGGGTGCGGCGGCGAGTTCGCGGGCGAGGGCGCGGATGGTCCCGGCGTCGACGTCACAGGCACGGGCGACCGCGTCCGGGGTGAAGTCGCCCAGTTCGGCGCGGAGTTCGTCGAGCCCCTCGACGTGCGGGGCGAGCTGCCCGAGGTCCACCAGGTCCTCTTCGAAGAGGACCTGGGCCATGGCGGCGAGCAACAGGGCGTCGGCGCCGGGCCGGATGGCGATGTGCCGGTCGGCGAGCTTGGCGGTGCGGGTGCGGCGCGGGTCGATGACGGTGAGGGTGCCGCCGCGGGCCTTGAGCGCCTTGAGCTTGCCGGGGAAGTCGGCGGCGGTGCACAGGCTCCCGTTGGACTCCAGGGGGTTGGCGCCGATGAGGAGGAGGTGGTCGGTGTGGTCGAGGTCGGGCACCGGTATCGCGTTGGCGTCGCCGAAGAGCAGTCCGCTGGAGACGTGCTTGGGCATCTGGTCGACCGTGGACGCGGTGAAGACGCTGCGGGTGCCGAGGGCGCCGACCAGGACCTGCGGGTAGAGGCCGCCGGCCACGGTGTGGACGTTGGGGTTGCCGAGGACGATCCCGACGGAGTGCGGGCCGTACCGCTCGACGACGCCGCGGATCCCGGCGGCGACCGCGTCGAAGGCCTCCGTCCAGGTGGCCTCGCGCAGTTCGCCGTCCCGGCGGACGAGCGGGGTGCGCAGCCGGTCGGGGTCGCCGTCGACGGCGCCGAAGGAGGCGCCCTTCGGGCAGATGAACCCCTTGCTGAAGACGTCCTCGCGGTCACCGCGGGCTCCGGTGACGCGGGTGCCCTCGATGGTGAGGGTCAGGCCGCAGGTGGCCTCGCACAGGGGGCAGACGCGGAGGGCGGTGCGGGGCATGAATCCTCCCAGGAGTCGTGGAACCCGGGAGCGAGCATACCGTTCGGTATGTCGGGAGGGGAGCCCTGTCGTCGTACGAGTGCGGGCCGGTGGGGCCGGTCGCGCCCACGCGGCGGAGCCGCATGCCGATACAGCCCCGCGCCTTTGACGGGGCGCTCCATTCGGGGCGTTCTCCCGGGACCGTCAGTCCAGGACCCGCCCCAGATAGGCCCGCAGCAGCTCCCGCATCTCCCTGATGATCTCCTCGTCGCCCTCCGGGTCCACCCGGAAGGACAGGTGGACCAGCGTGTCGGCGGTCTCCACGGCCACCAGGAAGGTGCGGCGCAGGTCCTCGTCGGGGGTGCGGCCGAGGTAGCCGGAGAGGAGGTCGGTCAGGCGGTCGGCGACTCTCCGGTTGGGTTCGGCGTGGCGGGCGCCGACCGGGATCTGGTTGCCGAAGTCGACGAGGGAGAAGCCGGGGGCGGTACGTTTCATCGCCAGGTACTCGTCGAGCACCGCGTCCATCGCGGTCCGCCAGTCACCCTTCGGCGCCTCCTTCAGCCGCTCGGTGACACGCTCGGTGAAGCGCTCCAGGTTGCGCTGGGCGAGGGCGTCGGCCATCTGCCGCTTGTTGCCGAAGAAGCGGTAGACCGAGCCGATGGGCACCCCGGCGCGCACCGCGACGGCCCGGGTGCTCAGTTCGTCGTAGCCGACCTCGTCGAGGAGGTCGGCACAGGCGTCGAGGATCCGGGTCAGCCGTTCGGCGCTGCGGCGCTGTACGGGCGCTTTGCGAAGCGGTGTCGCTGGGGGCACGGGCTTCATGATGCCTTTCCGCCGGGATCAGGTGAACCTCGCCCCCCGGTACGCGGACGGATGGCCCATGCACTCATCCGGCGTCCGGGCTGCTCGCGCCGGTGCCGGTGGCCGAGGGGGTGGCGGGCACGGCCCCTGACGCCGACGGCGACGCCGTCTCCGCGCCCGACGCCGTGACGTCCACCGTGCTCTCCACCGGCTTGCCGTGCACGGCCCAGACCGTGCCGTCGTCCGCGTAGAGCCGGGCGGTGATGTGGTGGGTGCCGTGCGGGACGAGGCCGGCCGGCAGGTGGTACGCGGAGGTCCGCAGCCGCGCCACCAGGCCGCCGTCCACGAAGAGGTAGGCGAGCCCCCGGCCGGCGACCGCCTTCGCCGCGGTGCCCGCCCGGGAGAACCGGAAACGGTGCACGTCGAGCCGTACGTCCCAGCCGCCGGACGGGTCCGGGGTGACCACCGTGCCCACCGCGGGCGCCTGCTTCTTGTCCAGTTCGCGGTAGTGGCGCCCGCTCTCGTCCGTGTCGTCGAGGATCTTGCCCACCGGGGAGGGCGACCCCGCCGCCCGCTGCCCGTGCGCCGTCCCGGTCCCGCACCCCGCCGCCGCGACCAGCAGCAGCACGCAGACCGCGAGCGCACCCGGCAGTCCACGCGTCCACGACATGCCCGGGAGCGTAGAACAGCACGCCGCGGACCGGATCCCCCTGGAGTCGGGTTCTCGCCATCCGTCGCCGGGATGATCCCGGCCCTCTTGCACCCGCCCCCACGCAATCCTACGGTGATGCATAGGAATCGATGGCACGCAGGTTCAGGGAGCGATCATGAGCGATGGGGGTTCCTCCCGCGCGAGCGCGTTCGAGCGAGAGCGCGGGGAGGCGCGGAAGACCGCCGAAGGGCTGGCGTACCTCTCCGGGTTCGGCAACGAGCACTCCTCCGAGGCGGTGCCGGGCGCCCTGCCCGAGGGCCGCAACTCCCCGCAGCGTGCCCCCCTCGGCCTGTACGCGGAGCAGCTCAGCGGTACGGCCTTCACCGAACCGCGGGCCCACAACCGCCGGTCCTGGCTGTACCGGATCCGCCCCTCGGCCGCCCACCCGGCCTTCACCAGGGCCGCCGGCGACGGCGGGCTGCGCACCGCTCCCTTCACGGACATCGCCCCGGACCCGAACCGGCTGCGCTGGAACCCCCTCCCGGCGCCCTCGCCCGGCACGGACTTCCTCGCCGGCCTGTGGACCCTGGGCGGCAACGGCGACGCGGCCCAGCGCACCGGCATGGCCGTGCACCTCTACCACGCCGACGCCTCCATGGAGCGGGTCTTCTCCGACGCGGACGGCGAACTGCTGATCGTCCCGGAGCACGGCGGTCTGCTGCTGCGTACGGAGTTCGGCCTGCTGCATGTGGAGCCGGGACAGGTGGCGCTGATCCCCCGTGGGGTCCGCTTCCGTGTGGAGCTGCTGGATGCCACGGCCCGGGGTTATGTGTGCGAGAACTACGGCTCGCCCTTCCGCCTCCCCGACCTCGGCCCGATCGGCGCCAACGGCCTCGCCGGCGCCCGGGATTTCCTGGCCCCCGTCGCCGCCTACGAGGACGTCGAGGGCCCGGTGGAGGTGGTCAACAAGTTCTGCGGCAACCTGTGGACCGCCACATATGACCACTCCCCACTGGACGTGGTCGCCTGGCACGGCACACATGTGCCGTACGCCTACGATCTGCGCCGTTTCAATGTGATCGGCACCATCTCGTACGACCACCCGGACCCGTCGATCTTCACGGTGCTGACGTCCCCGTCCGACACCCCCGGCCTCGCCGGTGTCGACTTCGTGGTCTTCGCGCCGCGCTGGCTGGTGGGCGAGAACACCTTCCGGCCGCCGTACTTCCACCGGAACGTGATGAGCGAGTACATGGGGCTGATCGAGGGCGCCTACGACGCGAAGGCGGAGGGCTTCGTGCCGGGCGGCGGGTCGCTGCACAACATGATGTCGGCGCACGGTCCGGACCGGGAGACGTTCGACCGGGCGAGCGCGGCCGAACTGAAGCCCCAGAAGGTGGACGACGGCCTGGCGTTCATGTTCGAGACCCGCTGGCCGGTGACGCTCACCCCGCAGGCGGCGACCGCCGAACACCTCCAGCAGCGCTACGACGACGTGTGGCAGGGCCTGGAACGGCACTTCCGCCCCTTGCACTGAAGATCCCCCGACGGTACGGATGGCCCGTGACCTCCTTCGCCCCCGACTCGATCGTCCTCAACCGCAAGCTGCCGCTCTGGTACCAGGTGTCGCAGTCGCTGCGCGCCTCGATACTCGGCCGCTCGCCCCGGGACCCGCTCCGGCTGCCCACCGAGGAACAGCTCGCGGAGCACTACGGCGTCAGCGTGCTGACCATGCGGCAGGCCCTGAAGGAGCTGGAGGACGAGGGCCTGATCAGCCGGCACCGCCGCCGGGGCACCTTCATCGCGCCGGACGCCCGGCGCGGCACCCCGGTACGGCTGCTCGGCTCGGTGGACGCGATCGTGGCCCAGCAGTCGGGGATGACGGCGGAGCTGCTGGAGCACGGCACGGTGCCCGTCGCCGGCGAACTCACCGAGTACTTCCCGGACCTCACCGAGGTGGCGGCCTACCACCGCCTCCGCAGCGACGAGCAGACCGGCGAGCCCACCAACCACGCCCGCAACCACGTCCGCCCCGAACTGGCCGAGCGGATCGACCCGGAGGACCTGGCCCGACAGCCGATGACCAAGGTGCTCCGGGACGTCGTCGGCGCGGACATCAGCCGTATCACGGACACGGTGCAGGCCCGGCTGGCCGACCCGGAGACCGCCCGCCTGCTCCAAGTCCCCCTCCTCAGCCCGATCCTGCACTACACGGGTGTCACCTACGACACCGCCGGCCGGGTCCTGGACCTGGTGGTCATCCACTACCGCGGCGACCGTTTCTCCTTCACGGTCACGCTCGACGCCACCTGAAGTCGTCGTACGATGCCGGGCGTGACGCACGACGACGCTCCGCTGCTGGCGGACCTCATGCCGTGGTCCGTCGCACCACTACGGCTCGGCCGAGGGTGGCCGACGGCCCCCGACCCGGCGACCCTGAAGGCCCGCTGGGACGCCCTCCTCAAGGCCGCGGGACCCGACCGGGAGACGTTGTTCGAACCGACCCGCGCCCGGACGGTCCACTCCGCGGTCGCCCAGCTCCCCGGCCAGCCCAGCGGCACCGAACCGCTCGCCGACGCCTCGGGCCGCTGTCCGGACCCGGTCCGCGTCCTGGCCGCCCCGTTCGACGAACAGTGGCTGATCCCGGACCACCGCCTGATCGACGCGGCCCGCCCGGAGCTGTGGCGGGTGACGGACGACCACCAGGTCTTCGCGGTGGAGTCGGCGGACGGGATGCCGCTGCCCCTGCTGGCGACCTCCCTCCTCCCGGCCCTGCGCGCGGGCCGCATCCGCCCGCTGTACCGCCGGCCGGGCGGCGAGGAACCGAATCTGGCGCCGGGCCTGCTGGAACACCTGGCCGACCGCCTGGGCCGGGGAGTCACCCCGCTGGACGTCCTCGCCTGGACCCTGACCGCGGTCCGCCCGGACCGCGCCGTCCCGCTCACCGACGACACCGAACTCTGGGCGCGGGGCGTGGAACTCGGCCACCGGGCCCTGTGGCTGCTGCGCCGCGACGGCGACCGCCCCAAACTCCCGGGCGGCCGCCGCCCGTACGTCCGAGCTCCGCTGCCCAGCCGCCCCCTCACGCTCATCTACGACAGGGAGGAGGAGGCCCTCCACCTCGACGAGGGCCGCGTCTCCCCGGTACCGCCGGAGGCGTGGGACTTCAGGATGGGCGAGGTGCGGGTCCTGGAGGCGTGGTTCGAGGCACGAACGGCGCAGCCGGCGGAACCGGGCACACTGCCGGCGATCACCCCGCCGGCCTGGTCCCAGGCATGGACCTCGGAACTGCTGGAACTGATCACGGTCCTGGCCCTGCTGGCGGACGTCCGCGCCCAGCAGGCCGCCTTGGAGATCAAGACACGGATCACGGCAGCCGACCTGACGGCAGCGGACGTACTCCCGCCCCCGGGGACAGCCCGCAGGCCGGCTTCGGTTCTGGATCACCACGAGGAAGGCCCGGCAGGCCAGTTCACTTTGCTGTGACCCACCTGCCCGGGGGCGCGGGGCTGTATTGGATGTGCGGCTGCCGCCGCGTGGGCGCGCTCAACCCCCACCCACCAGCAGCCTAAGACGGCGCGAACCCGTCCAGAACCCTCTCCAACGCCCGCCGGAAAACCCCCTCCAGATCAATCGGCCCCGCATCCTCCGTGAACGCCGCCGCCATCCGCGGATACGCCCCCGAGGCGATCTGCCCTCCGAGATAGGCGATGCGCACCGCGTTCTCCCGCTCCTCGGACCACGGCAGGTTCCGCACCCGTTCGGCCGTGTCGATCTCGTTCCGCACATAGGTCGTGACCACACCGTTCACCATGGCGATCAGCTCGAACTTGGTGCCGTACGACGCGTCCAGCGGATCCAGGCAGGCCAGGCAGTGCTCCAGATAGCGCAGAGCGTGCGGGCTGAACCCGTAGACCGGTGACATCAGACGCGGCAGCCAGGGATGCCGGTGCATCAGCTCCCGCGTCTGTTCGGCGACCCGCATCATGTCGGCCCGCCAGTCCCCCGTCGGCTCCCACAGCTCGTGTTCCGAGCTGACCGCGTCGACCATCAGCTCGTACAGGTCCTCCTTGCGGGGGACGTAGTTGTACAGGGACATGGTCCCGCACCCCACCCCCGCCGCCACGTGCCGCATCGACACGGCGTCCAGCCCCTCCGCGTCGGCGATCCGCACCGCGACGGCGGCGATGTCGGCGCGGGTGAACGTCGGCTTCGGCCCCCGCCCGGCGCGCTCCGGACGGGCCCAGATCACCTCGGGTTCGGCCCCTCGGACTGCCATCGATCATCACCTCGCCCACCATGCTAGTTACGTACACCGTACGTAGTGCGCTATGGTCACCCCATGACTACTACGTACGCTGTACTTAGTGAAGGTCTGGAGAAGCGCTTCGGCGCCGTGTCCGCGCTGCAGGGTCTCGACCTGGCCGTGCGACAGGGCACGGTCTGCGGACTGCTCGGGCCGAACGGGGCCGGGAAGACCACGGTCGTACGGCTGCTGGCCACCCTCCTCCGGCCCGACGCGGGCTCCGCCCGCATCGCGGGGCACGACGTGGTCCGGGACCCGGCGGCCGTGCGCCGCAGCATCGGCGTCACCGGCCAGTACGCCTCGGTCGACGGCGATCTCACCGGCCGCGAGAACCTGCGCCTGTTCGCCCGGCTGCTCCGGGTGCCGAGGCCGGACGACCGGGCGGCCGAGCTCCTCGGCCGCTTCGGCCTCACCGAGGCGGCCGACCGCAAGGCAGCCACCTATTCCGGCGGTATGCGCCGCCGCCTCGACCTCGCCGCGAGCCTGGTCCGCCGGCCGGCCGTGCTCTTCCTCGACGAGCCCACCACCGGCCTCGACCCGGCCGGCCGGAACGGCGTCTGGGAAGCGGTGCGCGGGCTGACGGCGGAGGGCACGACGGTGCTGCTCACCACGCAGTACCTGGAGGAGGCAGACCAACTCGCCGACGACATCGCGCTGATCGACCGGGGCCGGGTGGCCCGGACCGGCTCCCCCGCCGAACTGAAGGCGCTCATCGGCTGGTACGCGCAGGCAGTGGTCGCCGACCGGGACGCGCTGCCGAAGGCGGCCGCGGTTCTCGACCGGCTCACCGGCAGGGAGCCGCAGTTCGACCACGACCGGCACACCGTCGGCGCCGTCACCACGGACCCGACCCTCACCCTCCCCCGCCTGGTGCGCGAACTCGACGCGGCGGGTGTCCCGTTGCTCGACGCGAGCCTCAGACCACCGACCCTCGACGACGTGTTCCTCCGACTGACGGGAAGCCCCGCATGAGTGCGCTCGTGTACGACGGTGCCGCGATGACGGGCCGGCAGCTGCGCCGGGTCCGCAACAGCCCCGGCCTCGCGGTCCTCACCCAGCTGATGCCGGTCAACATGCTGCTGTTCTTCGGCTACGTCTTCGGCAGCGCACTGGCGATGCCGGGCCCTGAGTACCGTTCCTTCCTCGTCCCGGGGCTGCTGGTCGCGACCGCGGCCGGCGGGGTCATGACCGGGATGTTCCAGGCCGCCCAGGACACCCACCGCGGGGTGATGGACCGCTTCAGGGCCATGCCGGTGAGCCGGGCCGCGGTCCCGCTGGGGCAGGCGGTCGCCGACCTCGTCGTCACCACGGCGGGTACCGTGCCGCTGCTCCTGGTGGGCCTCGCCGTGGGCTGGCGCGTGGAGGGATCGGCGGCCGCGGCGGCCGGCGCGGTTAGCCTGCTGCTCCTGTTCCGGTTCGCCTGCACGGCCGTCGGCATCTACCTCGGCCTGCTCACCCGCAGCGAGGAGGCGGCCGGTCAGCTCGGCGCGTCCACCTTCGTGCTGCCGCTGCTGTCCAACGCCTACATCCCCACCGACAACCTCCCGGGCTGGTTGCGCACGCTCGCCGAGTGGAACCCGATCAGCGCGGTCACGACGGCCCTGCGCGACCTCTTCGGCAACGCTCCCCTCCCCGACGGTGCGGCCTGGCCGGTGGCGCACCCCGTCGCGGGGTCGCTCGCCTGGAGCCTGGTCCTCATCGGCGTCTTCCTGCCGCTCGCCGTCCGCCGGTACGGGCGCTGCTGACAAACCCGCCGGTCACCGGACATGATCCAGCGCATGGACCGTCTCCCGCTGCCTCTTGAAGGCATCACCGTCGTCGCCGTCGAGCAGGCCGTCGCCGCCCCCTTCGCCACCCGCCAGCTGGCCGATCTCGGCGCCCGGGTCATCAAGGTCGAGCGGACCGACGGCGGGGACTTCGCCCGCGGCTACGACACCGCCGCTCGCGGTCTCGCCTCGCACTTCGTGTGGTGCAACCGGGGCAAGGAGTCCATCGCGCTGGATCTGAAGGACCCGCGCGGCCTGGACGTCGTGCGGCGGCTGGTCGCGGACGCGGACGTCTTCGTGCAGAACCTGGCCCACGGTGCCGCGGCCCGGCTCGGTCTTGACGCGGCCACGCTGTGCGCCGCGCACCCCCGGCTGGTCGCCGTGGACATCTCGGGGTACGGGGCGTCGGGGCCGTACGCCGGCAAGCGCGCGTACGACATGCTCGTACAGTGCGAGGCGGGTCTGGTGTCGGTCACCGGGACGCCGGAGCAGCCCGTGAAGGCGGGGATCCCCGCGGCGGACATCGCGGCGGCCATGTACGCCTTCTCGGGCGTCCTCGCGGCGCTGGTGCGGCGCGGGACCACCGGGCGGGGCGGGCCGGTGGAGGTGTCGATGCTGGAGGCCCTGGCCGAGTGGCTCGGCCATCCGCTGCACCACACCGTCCACGGCGGGACGCCGCCCGAGCGGACCGCTCTGGCGCATGCCGTGATCGCGCCGTACGACGCCTACCCGACCGCGGACGGCGGGCGGGTGCTGCTGTCGGTGCAGAACGACCGGGAGTGGCGGCGGCTGGCCGAACAGGTGATCGGGCTACCGGAGTTGGGTGCGGATCCGGCGTTCGCGACGAACGCGGCGCGGGTGGCGAACCGGGCGCGGACCGACGAACTGGTCGGGACGGCCCTGAACGCGCTCGACGCCGAGGAGGCGCTGGCACGGCTGGAGACCGCGGGGATCGCGTGCGCGCGGCTGCGGGACCTGCACGAGCTGGCCGGGCATCCGCAGCTGGCGGCCCGGGAGCGATGGCGGGAAGTGGGATCGCCGGTCGGGCCGCTGCGTGCATTGCTGCCGCCCATCACGCTGCCGGGCGGGGACGAGGCGCGGATGGGGGATGTGCCCGCGCTCGGACAGCACACCGAGGCGCTGCTGCGTGCCGTGGGGATGACGGACGCGGAGATCGCAGCGATGCGCCGGGACGGCGTGGCGGCCTGAGCGCGGGCCTGACGGTCGGGCGGTCAGTGCTTGTTGCCGCCGAACAGCGAACGGCGCAGCCGGCGCAGCGGCGCGAAGAGGGAGACGCGGCTGACCCGCGCACCCCGGTCGCTGCGCCGCGCGGGTTCACGCGCGGTCAGCTCACGCATCAGCGACGTCGCCTCGACCGCCTGCTGCTGCGGTATGGCGGGACCCGCCAGCACCGACAGATGGCGGTCGAGGCGCGAGCTGGTCGCACCGCTCCCGCAGGTGATCGCAGGAACCCTCGCCCTGCTGCGTGTTATCTGATCCATGTCACTCCCCACCCGTACGAGTCCACCCGGCCCGGGCAGGGTAACCCTATCGCCCCGATGGGGCACTCGTGTATCGCGGTCACAGGATTCACCTTCCCCGCAAGGGTGTTGACGACCCCTCTTGAACCACGCTTCGACTACTCTCCGAATCCAACCGATTTCAGGGCGAGTTGGACAACTGGCTGGCTGGTGGGCTGCGCTGACCCGCCGGCGGGTTCGACGGTCACCGCGAGTGACGTCGCCGATTTGCCCAGACCCGTGGCGACCAGGGGCGTGTCGGCCTTGAAGAGCCCGAGGGAGCGCGGTTGCGCACGGGGGCGCATGAGCCAGAGCTGGTGCACCCGGCCGTTCGACGGGGTGCCGTATCCGCTGAGCGTGACGACGGCCTCTCCCTCCGATGCGGAGGCCACCGCTCCGATACTTCGGCCCTGGGCGTCCTTGTAGGTGGTCGCGCGGGCGTCGGTCGCCGCCAGAACGTGGGCGATCTCACTCGACTGGGCCCGCTCGGCGTCGAGCTGACTCTGCGTCCGGTCGGCCTGCACCGCGAACAGCGAGGCGACGACCAGCGCGGCGGCCGCGGTGGCGGTGGCGAACGGCACGAACAGGGGGCGCGGCCGGCGGCGCGGCGGCGGGGGCTGCGCGCCCCAGACGTGCGGCGGCAGGTTGGGCACGCGCTCCTGGCCGGGGGCCGGCTCCTGCGGGGTGGCGCGGACGGCGGCCAGCACCCGGTCGCGCATCGCGAGGGGCGGCGGGGCCGCCGTGGAGAAGGCGAGCCGTACCGCGTCCTCGGTCAGCGCCCGGACCTCGTCGGCACACCGTTCGCAGTCCCGCAGGTGTTTCTCGAAGCGGCGCCGCTCGCCGGGCTCCAGGGCGTCCAGGGCGTAGGGCGCGGCCAGCGAGTGCAGGTCCTCGCGGTGCAGCAGGCGACCGACCAGGCTCACGCCACACCTCCCAGGCAGTCGCGCAGCCGGGTGAGTCCGTCGCGCATCCGTGTCTTGACCGTGCCCAGCGGCAGCTTGAGCCGCTCGGCGACCTCACGGTACGTGTAGCCGTCGTAGTAGGCGAGGGTGACGGACTGGCGCTGCAGAGCGGTGAGCCGGTCCAGGCAGCGGCGCACCCACTCGCGTTCCAGGCCGGCTTCCACCGTTTCGGCGACCTGGTCGAAAGCGGGTTCGCCGGCTCGCAGCGCCTCACGCTGTTCGCGTTCGCCGGCCGCGCGGGCGCTGCGCACCCGGTCGACGGCGCGGCGGTGGGCGAGGGTGAGGATCCAGGAGAGGGCGCTGCCCCGGCCGGGGTCGAACTTGGCGGCGGAGCGCCAGAGTTCGAGGAGCACCTCCTGGGCCACCTCCTCGGACTGGGCGGGGTCGCGGACCACGCGGCGCACGAGCCCGAACACGGGCCCGGACACCAGTCCGTAGAGGTCCTCGAACGCCTTCTGGTCGCCACCGGCCACAAGCACCAGCAGTTCGTCCGCGTCCACCCCGTTCCCCCTTCTGTGGCCGCACCCGGCCCGTCCTCCCACACCAGGCATTCGCAACTGACACACCTCCGGCAGAAGTACGTATGCGGAAGGCAAAAACGCGGGTCGAGCAGGAAGAAAAGATTTTTTTCTTCGGACCAATCCAAACGGCCCTCCGGCTCCGTATACCCGTCCGTCAAGCAAGTTGGGACCGAGGGACGGACGGCATGACACCTCTTAACTCCAGGAGCGGCACGGGGCGCAAGGGCCTTGTCACGCTCATCTGTGGGGCACTGGCCACCGGCGGGATCACAGCCGCCAGCGTCGCCGCGCTGGAACCGGGGGCGGCCTCCGCCTCCTCCCACCGGGAGGCCCCGCTCATCTCGGGCACCCCCCAGTACGACAACACGGACCTGTACGCGTTCGTCAGCCCGGACAAGTCCGACACCACCACGATCGTGTCGGACTACATCCCCTTCGAGGAACCGGCCGGCGGCCCGAACTTCTACCAGTTCGCCGACGACGCCCAGTACGACATCCACATCGACAACAACGGTGACGCGAAGGACGACCTGATCTTCCGCTACACCTTCAAGACCAAGATCAAGAACAAGCAGACGTTCCTCTACAACACGGGCGTGGTCGACAGCCTGAACGACCCCGACCTGAACGTCACGCAGTCGTACGACCTGGACCTGATCAAGCTCAGGAACGGCAGGCAGCAGTACAAGACGAGGATCGCCGACAACATCCCGGCGGCCCCGTCGGACGTCGGCAAGGCGTCGATGCCGGACTACGCGAAGCTGCGCTCCCAGGCCATCTACAAGACCTCCAACGGCGGCGCGACCTTCGCCGGCCAGGCGGACGACCCGTTCTTCGCCGACCTGCGCGTCTTCGACCTGCTGTACGGCGGCAACCTGAGCGAGGTCGGCAACGACACCCTCAAGGGCTACAACGTCAACACGATCGCCCTCCAGGTGCCGAACTCCCTGATCCGGCAGTCGGCGTCGCGTCCGACCGTCGGCATCTACGCGACGACCCAGCGCAGGAACGCGCAGGGCTACTACGCGCAGGTCTCGCGCCTCGGCAACCCGCTGGTCAACGAGGTCGTCAACCCGCAGAAGGACAAGGACAAGTTCAACGCGTCCGAGCCCAAGGACGACGCGCAGTTCCTGAAGAACGTCACCAACCCGGAACTGCCGAAGCTCATCGAGGCGATCTACCACATCAAGGCGCCCTCGGAGCCCCGCAACGACCTCGTCAGCGTGTTCCTGACGGGCGTCAAGGGCCTCAACACGCTACAGCCGCAGGCGAAGCCGTCGGAGATGCTCCGCCTCAACACGTCCATCAAGCCCACCGCCAAGCCCAAGCGGCTCGGTGTGCTGGACGGTGACAACCAGGGCTTCCCGAACGGGCGCCGGCTCACCGACGACGTGATCGACGAGGCGCTCCAGGTCATGGAGGGCGAACTGGTCGGTTCCAAGAACGACCTGGGCGACGCGGTCGACAAGAACGACAAGAGTTTCGAGAAGTACTTCCCGTACGTGGCCGAGCCGACGGCGGGCTCGCGCGGCAAGATCGCCAAGGCGGCGGCCGGCAGCAGCACGAAGAGCGCGCTGGGTGACGCCCTGACCGGTTCCGGTGACAACAACATGACGCTGATCGCGGGCTCGGCGGCCGCGGGTGCGGCGGGCGTGCTGCTGATCGGTACCGGGTTCGGCTGGTGGCGGCGGCGGATGCGGCGGCCGTACTGATCGCCGTTCCGGCAAGGGCAGCGGGGTGACTGCGGGTCGGCGGTGGCCGGTCGCGCAGTTCCTCCCCCCAGCCTTCGGCCGGGGGTACCCCCGGCGCCCCCTTCGGGGCGCTTCAAGACTGGCGCGGCCCGCACCCACCCAATCCCCCACGGCGCGGGCCGCGCCGCCCCGCGCGAACAGTTACTAGGAGAGGGCATGGCCCCGGGTACGAACGACAAGCAGCCCGCCGAGACGAAGGACGACGAGCGCGTCACCGCCCTGCGCCGGTTCGCCGCCGCGGGGCGGAACTGGCGGCGGGTCCAACTCGCCGGCTCCGCCCTGCTGATGGCCGTCGCGCTGACCGGCGGGGCGATCGCCTTCGGGTCCTCGCGGGACGGCGGGACGGCGCCGGTGGCCACGTCGAGCGCGGTGGACCCGGCGCTGCTGGCGAGCGGGGACCTCGAGACGACGATCGCCTCCCTCCAGGCCCATCTCCGTACCCAGCCGAAGGACTCCGACAGCTGGGCCACCCTCGGCCTCGCCTATGTCGAGCAGGCCCGCACCAAGGGCGACCCGTCCCGCTACCCGCAGGCCGAGAAGTCGCTCAAGCGCGCGCTCCAGATCACCCCGGACAACGACCAGGCCCTGGCCGGCGAGGCCGCACTGGCCGCCGCCCGGCACGAGTTCGCGCGGGCGCTCACCTACGCGGACCAGGCCCTCGAGCAGAACCCGTACAGTGCGAACGCCCTGTCCTCCCGGATCGACGCCCTGGTCGAACTCGGCCGCTACGACGAGGCGAGCAAGGCGGCCGACCTCGCCGACCAACGCAAGCCGGGCGTACCGGTGTTCACGCGGTACGCGTACGTCAGGGAGCTGCGCGGTGACGTGCAGGGCGCCCAGCGGGTACTGGAGCAGGCCCTGTCGACGGCCACGTCGAAGGGCGACATCTCCTACGTGGCCGCCCAGCTCGGTCTGCTCGCCTGGAACCAGGGCGACTACAAGAGCGCCCTGGACTACTACGCCCGCGCCCTGACCGCCGACGAGAACTACCTCCCCGCGCTGGAGGGCCGGGCCCGCGCCCAGGCGGCGACCGGCGACCGGGCCGACGCCGTCAAGGGCATGGAACTGGTCGTCTCCCGCTACCCGCTCCCCCAGCCCCTGGTCGAGCTCGGCGAGTTGTACGAGGACCGGAACGCCAAGGGCGACAAGGAGAAGGCCGAGGACCAGTACGCGCTCGTCGAGGCGTGGATCGCGCTCGCCCGTGCCAACGGCGTCAACGCCGACCTCGACACGGCCCTCGCCGCCGCCGACCACGGCAACAAGGCCGAGGCACTGAAGGCCGCCCGCGCCGAGTGGGCCCGCCGACACACCGTGCACACGGCGGACGCGCTGGCCTGGGCGCTGCACGTCAACGGCAAGGACAAGGAAGCGCTGCCGTACGCCCGTCGGGCCACCGCCACCGGCTACCGCAACGCCTCCTTCCTCTACCACCAGGGCATGATCGAGCTGGCCAACGGCGAGAAGGCGGCCGGCCGGGCCGCCCTCACCAAGGCCCTCGAGCTCAACCCGGGCTTCTCCCCGCTGGGCGCCCGTGCGGCCCGCAAGGCGCTGGAGGCCACGAAGTGAACCTGCGCCGGATCGCCGCCCTCTTCACCACGGCCTGCGCCCTGGCCCTCCTCCCCGCCACGGCCGCCAGCGCCCACCCGCTCGGCAACTTCACCGTCAACAAGTACGACGGTCTCGTCGCCGCCCCCGGGCAACTCCGCGTGGACCACGTCGAGGACCTCGCCGAGATCCCGGCGACCCAGGCCAAGCCCGACCTGAAGCGGCTGGGCACCGCCAAGTGGGCCGAACAGCGCTGCACGACCGCGGCCGACGGCAGCAGGCTCACCGTCGACGGCCGTACGACCCCGCTGACCGTGCGGACCAGCCACGCCGAACTCCGCCCCGGCCAGGCGGGCCTGAACACCCTGCGCGTGGAGTGCCGCTTCACCGCACCCCTCCCCGAGGGCACCACGGCCACGCTCGCCTTCCACAGCGCGGGCGCCGACACCGGGCCCGGCTGGCGGGAGATCACGGCGCGCGGCGACCGGATGACCCTGACGAAGACGGACGTACCGAAGACGTCCGTCTCCCACGAACTCACCAGCTACCCCAAGGACCTGCTCTCCTCCCCGGCCGACATCACCGCCGCCGCCGTCCGCGTGCGGCCCGGTGGCCCGGCGCTCGCCCAGGAACGTCAGGACACCCCGGGCGCCGAGATCCTGCCCCGGGGCATCGACCGCTGGACCCAGGCCCTGACCGACCTGGTCGCCCGCCACCACCTCACCGTCGGCTTCGCGGTGCTCGCGCTCTTCATCTCGATCGGCCTCGGCGCGATGCACGCCCTCGCACCGGGCCACGGCAAGACCCTGATGGCGGCGACGGCAGCGGCCCGCGGCGGCCGCGCCCGCCTCCGCGACGTCCTCCCGCTGGCCGCGTCGGTCACGGTCACCCACACCCTGGGCGTGGTCGCCCTCGGCGTCCTGGTCACGGCGGGCTCGGCGGCCACGCCGTCGGTGATCGCCTGGCTGGGCATCGCGAGCGGCCTCATGGTCCTGGCCGCGGGCGCGAACCTGACCCGCAGGGCATGGCGGAACAGGACCCACGAGCAGGCCCACGCCCACCGTCACCATCATCACGACCACGACCACGACCACCACCACGCGGCGCCCGAGAAGCGGGAGCTGGCCCTGGTCGGGGCCCACGAGCATGCCCGTGCCCACGCACACACGCACGATCACGGCCCTACGCACGATCACGGGCACGACCACTCTCATGGCGACGAGCACCCTCATGACCACCACCACGCTCACGGCCATGGCCATGACGCTCAGCCACACTCCCTGGCCACCCGGTCGCCCGAGGACGACGGCCGGCCCGCACCCCACCCAGCCCGTCCGGCGATTGAGGACGAGGCCGTTCAGGCCGAAGGGGGGTCCGGGGGCGCAGCCCCCGATCACGGCCACACCGACATGCCGCACAGTCACGGCGGGTTCACCCACACCCACCCCACGGCCCCCACCCTCCGCGGCACCATCCTCCTCGGCTTCGCCGGCGGCCTCGTCCCCAGCCCCTCGGCGGTGGTCGTGCTCGTCGGTGCCGCCGCCCTCGGTCAGGCGTGGTTCGGGCTGCTCCTCGTGGTCGCCTACGGCGTCGGTCTCGCGCTGACGCTGACCGCCGCCGGGTTCGCCGTCGTCAAGCTGGGTACGGGAATGACTCGGGTGATGGACAAACGCCCTCGCTGGACCACCCATCCCATGGCCGCGCTGGTCCGCAGGACCATTCCGCTCGTCTCGGCACTCGTGGTCGTGGCCCTGGGCGCCGGACTGGTGCTCAAGGGGGCCGCATCCGCACTTCTCTGAGTTACGTTTGTGATGAGTTCGCGCGAGCTGCCGTGGGGGGCACCCGTGACCGAAGAGCCGGGCCGTGAGCGAGTGATCGCGGGCCGCTACCGACTGCTGTCCCCGCTGGGCGAGGGCGGCATGGGCACCGTGTGGCGGGCCCGCGACGAGGTGCTGGGCCGTGACGTCGCCGTCAAGGAGGTGCGGGCGCCCGCCGGGCTGCCCGGCTCCGACGTCGAGCGGATGTACGCCCGGCTGGAACGCGAGGCCTGGGCGGCGGCCCGGGTCGCGAACCGCAATGTGGTGACGGTGTACGACGTGGCGATGGAGGGCGGACGGCCCTGGATCGTCATGGAGTTGATCCCGGGCGTGTCCCTCGCCGACGTGCTGGAGGCGGAGGGGCCGATGTCCCCGCAGCGGGCGGCAGGCGTCGGCGCCGAGGTGCTGTCCGCGCTGCGGGCCGCGCATGCCGCCGGGGTGCTGCACCGGGACGTGAAGCCCGGCAACGTGCTGCTGTCGAACGACGGCCGGGTGGTGCTCACCGACTTCGGGATCGCCACCGTCGAGGGCAGTTCGGCGCTGACCATGACCGGCGAGGTGATCGGCTCACCGGAGTTCCTCGCCCCGGAGCGGGCGCTGGGGCGGGCGTTCGGCCCCGAGTCCGACCTGTGGTCGCTGGGCGTGCTGCTGTACGCGGCGGTCGAGGGCGCCTCGCCGTTCCGGCAGGACACCCCGCTGAGCACCCTGCGGGCCGTGGTCGACGAGGAGCTGCCGCCGCCGTACCGGGCCGGACCGCTCACCCCCGTCATCGAGGGGCTGCTCCGCAAGGACCCGGCCGCGCGGATCTCCGCCGAACAGGCCGAGCGCGACCTGCGGTTGGTCGCGGCCGGGGGCACCCCGGGCACGGCCCCCACCGTCCCGGTCCCGGCGCCGTACGAGGCCCCGACCCTCGTCGCCCGGCAGACCCGGCCGTTCTCCCCCACGCCCCCGTCGCCCACCCCGGCGGACAGCCGGCCGCCCGCCTCCGACCGCGACGGCAACCGCAGGGCGGGCACCGTGCTGCTCATCGGCCTGGTGCTGGTGGTCCTCGCGCTCGGCGGACTGACGTACGCCCTCCTCAACCGCGACAACGGCGGCGACGGCGGCGACGCCAGCGCCAGTCAGTCGGCCAGCAACCTCAGCTCCCCGGCGCCCAGCCGGAGCAGCAGCAGCGCCGCGTCCAAGTCCCCGTCGGCGTCCGCGAGCAGCAGCGCACCGCAGCAGAGTGTGAAGGTCAGCGTGACCGGGTCCCGCACGGACTATTCGGGGTCCTGTCCGCCGTCGACGGCGCAGGCGCCCACGTTCACCGCGACGTTCACGGTGGGGAGCGTGCCCGAGGACGTGCAGTACCGCTGGGTCCTGAAGGACGGGAAGCTGGACGACCAGGGCTGGAAGACGCTGTCCTTCCCGGCCGGCGGCGGGAAGACCCGGCAGACGGGGGTGACCGTGACGACCTGGTCCGACAGCGGGACGCTGAACGACGCGATCGCCGTCGAGGTGCGCAGCCCGGTGGAGACGACGTCCAACTCGGTGCCCTTCTCGGTCACCTGCACCAAAACGACGGAGACCCCGACCGACGGGGCCTCCGCTTCACCTTCGCCCTCCAGTTCGTACTAGAACCCAGGACCCGTTGACTCAGGCCCCGTTGACTCAGGACGCGTTGCTGGTCAGGACCGGCAGATAGCCGCCGGACTGGCCGGCCGCGGTGGGGTGGTACGACTCGGTGATGTCCAGCCAGTTGACGCTGTGCAGCCAGGAGCTGCCGGAGCAGATCTCGTGGCTGGAGAACGCGCTGCGGACGTCGCCGAAGGTGAACCCGTGGTCGGCGGCGCGCTTGGCGATCGCGGTGTCGATGTAGTCGGCGGCGTTGTTGATGGCGGTGCGCTTGGTCGAGGAGAGGCCGAGGCAGGTGGTACCCAGCAGGTAGAAGCGGGGGTAGCCGAGGACCACGACCTTGGCGTTGGGGGCCTTGGCGCTGATCGCGTCGTACACGTTGTCGAGCTTGCCGGGGAGCGTGGAGTCGACGTACGCCTCGGCGGTGCTGATCCGGGACAGGCAGGTGCTGTCGGAGCTGAGCACACAGGTCGTCATGACGTCGGCGAAGCCCGCGTCGTTGCCGCCGATGGTGAGGGAGACCAGGGCGGTGGAGGAACTGAGCGTGCCGAGCTGGCCGGAGAGCACGTCGTCGGTGGTGGCGCCCGAACAGGCGAGGAACGAGAACGAGGACGGGCTGTGGGCGGCGTTCCACAGGTAGGGGTAGGCGTTGGTGCTGCGGTCGCAGCTGCCACTCGAGCTGATGTAGCTGCCGGCGCCGACACCGGACGCGTACGAGTCGCCGAGCGCCACATAGCCCCCGGTCGCGGCCTGCGCTTCCGTCGCGGCCGCCCCGGTGAGGGCGAGGCCGGTGGCGAGGAGGAGTGAAGTCACGTATGCCGTAATTCGGGAACGTCTCATGGAACCTCCCTTTAGCAGGATCTCTGCCACAACTGTCGTAGCAACTACGCGTGTTGACGGGAAGTGTCCATGCCAAAACTGTTCAGGTTCTCAACCGGCTCCAACCGGAGCGATCCTGTACGTTCCCGGCGCGTTTGATTGCGTGGCCATGACTGGCCCGTGACAGGTCGTCAACTGTGCGCGCGAAGCCGCGCGCACACCCCTCCCACCACGGCTCGGTCCTGGATCTCTGCGCGCCGCACCGGCTCGCCCGGCAAACTCCCGAAGCTCGTGTCGTAACCGATCACCGGAACGCACCGGAATCGAGCGACTTGTTCCCCGGAGGCATCAGGTGTCTCCGGGGAACGGTCATGTCCGGAGACCTGCTTGACGCCTCCAGTTCGGCTGCGCGACATTGAAGCCCGGCATCCGACGCCTTGGGGGGCAAAGTCGGCCATGCAGACCATACGGCTCAAGACATCATCAACAGCGGACGAACGGGCACGACCAGGACCGGGGAGGGACCTGGGGCCACTGTTCGCGGGGGTCGCGACGGCCGTCGCCGGGACCGGTGCGCTGCTCGCGCTCACCGACTCGGGCTCGTCGTTACGGGGGCCGTTCGCGCTGTTCTTCCTGATCGCCGCGCCGGCCGCGGCGATCGGTGCGGCCCTGCGCGGACTCGATCCGCCGGCCCGCGCGCTGACCGCGCTGGCGGGTGCCGTCGCCCTGGACATGCTGATCGCCCAGGGCATGCTCGCCACCCACCGCTGGTCCTGGCGCGGCGGCATCGTCGCCGTGACCGCGATCAGCCTTCTCGTGCTTCTGCTGGTACTCCTGCGACCGGTGGAACGAATTCTCCGACGGAAGTCCCGGCGAGCCGGGAAAATCCGTTCGAGTTGAAGAACAAGGTCGGCCAAAGTTTCGTAACGGCCAAACCAATAAAAACGTGAGGACCAGTTCCGGGACTTGCCATACTGGTCCAATCATCAATACCGTCGTACATCTCACCCGCATCGGATCGTCAACAAGCGGCTCTAGGGGAGGGCTCAAGGACCGCGATGTTCCGGAGCGGGGCGCGGTAGGGGGGTGCCGTGCTCGGTGACTGCAATGACCACGGTCGTTTCTCGTGTGACCACTGTCGTTTCCGAGTCGTGCCGCGCGACCGGCTGCCGTTTGCCGGCAGACCGGGCAGATTTGCCAGCTCACCTGCGGATACGGAGATCCTTTTTCCGTGCCACGGGTGAGAAGAACCCCCCTTTCGAACCGGACACCAATGCGGGCCGCCCAAGGGGCGGGCGGTCCACCGGACGAGAGGGACAAGACTCATGAGTTCTGTTCTGCGTCAGCCGACTTCGGGCCAAGATCCGTTAATGGCCACCGAATACCGGCCGATCTCCTCCCACCTGGCGATCACACCGCCGGTGAGCGTGGTGATCCCCGCCATGAATGAGGCGGAGAATCTCCCCTACGTCTTCAAGACGCTTCCCGGCTGGATACATGAAGTGGTCCTTGTGGACGGTAATTCCACGGACAACACCGTAGAAGTAGCGCGGGAGTTGTGGCCCGAAGTGAAAGTCGTCGAACAGAGTGGCAAGGGCAAGGGAGATGCCCTCATCACCGGGTTCGAGGCGTGCACCGGCGACATCATCGTCATGGTGGACGCGGACGGCTCGGCCGACGGCCACGAGATCGTGTCGTACGTCTCCGCCCTGGTCTCGGGCGCCGACTTCGCCAAGGGCTCGCGTTTCGCCAACGGCGGCGGCACGGACGACATGACCTTCATCCGCAAGCTCGGCAACTGGGCGCTGTGCACGGTCGTCAACCGCAAGTTCGGCGCTCGCTACACCGACCTCTGCTACGGATACAACGCGTTCTGGCGGTACTGCCTCGACAAGATCGACCTCGACTGCACCGGCTTCGAGATCGAGACCCTGATCAACATCCGGGTCGTCAAGGCGGGCCTGAAGGTGCAGGAGATCCCCAGCTACGAGTACCTCCGCATCCACGGCACCAGCAACCTGCGTGCCGTACGCGACGGGCTGCGGGTGCTCAAGGTCATCCTGAAGGAGCGCTCCAACCGGCGTGACCTGCGCCGGCAGGTACGGCACTCCCCGATGCTCACCACGGGCCAGGGAGAGTCGTCTTGAGCGATCCCGACATCTCCGTCGTGATCTGCGTGTACACCGAGGACCGCTGGGAGGACATCCTCGCGGCGGTCTCCTCGGTGCGCGCCCAGTCGTATCCGGCGCTGGAGACCCTGCTGGTCGTCGACCACAACCCGGCGCTCCTGGAACGGCTCACGAAGGAGTACAAGGAGCACGCGGAGGCCACGGGGGTGCGGGTGCTCGCCAACGCGGGTCCCCGCGGCCTGTCCGCGGGCCGCAACACGGGCATCGCCGCCTCCTACGGCGAGGTGATCGCCTTCCTCGACGACGACGCCGTGGCCGAGCGGGACTGGCTGCGCCGTTTCGCCGAGGGGTACGCCGACCCGAAGGTGATGGCGGTCGGCGGCCGGACCATGCCGATCTGGGCCTCGGGCCGCCGACCGGAGTGGTTTCCGGAGGAGTTCGACTGGGTCGTCGGCTGCACTTACCGGGGGCTGCCTGCGGGCCGCGTCCGGGTCCGGAACGTCCTCGGCGGAAACGCTTCTTTCCGGCGTACCGCCTTCGACGCGGCGGGCGGCTTCGCCACCGGCATCGGCCGCGACGGCGACAAGCGCCCGCTGGGCTGCGAGGAGACCGAGCTGTGCATCCGGCTCACCCGGGCCCGCCCGGACGCCGTGCTGCTCATCGACGACCGCGCGGTGATCCACCACCGGGTCCCCGAAGTCCGTGAGCACTTCGGGTACTTCCGCACCCGCGCCTACGCCGAGGGCCTCTCCAAGGCCCTGGTCGCCCGCAGTGTGGGCGCCGGCAAGGGCCTGGAGTCCGAACGCCGGTACACCACGCGTGTGCTGCCCGCGGGGGTCGCTCGTGGCCTGCGGGACGCCCTGCTGGCCCGGCCGGGCGGCGCGGGCCGGGCGGGCGCGATCGTCGCCGGGGTGCTCACGGCGGCCGGCGGCTATGTGGTCGGGAGCGTACGGGCGCGGCGGAGCGGGGCGGCCTTCGCCGTCGCCGGGATCGAAGCCGGACCGCCCGGACGGTCCGCCGCCGCGGACGGGGGTGCCGCATGAGTGACACCCCGGTGCCGATCCTCATGTACCACTCGGTCGCGACCGCGCCCAACGACGCCACCCGCGCGCTGTCGGTGGCGCCGGAGGCGTTCGCCGAGCAGATGGCGCTCGTCGGCGACCTGGGTCTGACCCCGGTCGGCACGGCCGAGCTGGCCGTGGGCTGGCGCTCCGGCGGCCCGCTCCCCGACCGTCCCGTCCTGATCACCTTCGACGACGGCTACGAGGGCGTGCACCGGCACGCCCTGCCCGTGCTCGCCAAGCACGGCTTCGCGTCCACGCTGTTCGTCTCCACGGGCTGGATCAGGGGCACGTACGACACCGGAGGCGGCCTGGACGCCATGCTCGACTGGGACCAGGTCCGCGAACTCGCGGGCGCGGGCTGCGAGATCGGCGGGCACAGCCACACCCACCCGCAGCTCGACCAGCTGGACGACGAGCGGCTGCGCACGGAGCTGGTGTGCTGCCGGGAGATCGTCACCGACGAACTGGGCGCCGCGCCCGCCTCGTTCGCCTACCCGTACGGCTACTCCAGCCGCCGGGTCCGGCAGGCCGTGCGGGCGGCCGGGTACACCCAGGCGCTCGCCGTCGGCAACGGTCTCGCCCGCCGCCGTCAGGGTCCGTTCGCGCTGCAGCGCGTCACCGTGCGCCGCAGTACGGACGCCGAGGAGTTCGCGCGGCTGCTCGAAGGCCGCTCGATCGCCCGCAACTTCGCCAGGGACCGTGCCCTCACCAAGGGGTACGCCGTTCTCCGCAGAGCACGCCAGGTCCGCCGGAAGGCCATCCGTTCCCGTGTCTGACACGACCACCACAACAGAGGCCAACACACCCGACACAGCGGCGCCCGAGCAGTCGGGGCGCCGCCTTCGCCTGCCCGGACGGGGCGGCTCGTCCGGCGGCAGCCCACTCTTCCGGAACGCCTATGCGCTGATGCTGAACACCGGCATCTCCGCCGTCCTGGGCCTCGGCTTCTGGCTGGCCGCGGCCCGCTACTACTCCGAGTCGGCCGTCGGTCAGGGCTCCGCCGCCATCGCCGCCATGAAGCTCCTGGCCGGGCTCACCGCGGTGACCCTGACCGGCGCCCTGGCCCGCTTCATCCCGGTCGCCGGGCGCCAGACCGGCAGGTTCATCTTCCGTACCTACGCGGGCAGTTCGCTGATCGTGGCACTGGCGGCCGGTGTCTTCCTGACGACGCTGGGCGTGTGGGGGCCGTCGTACCGCTTCCTGCACGGGCCGCTGCCCGGGCTCGGGTTCGTCGTGGCGGTGATCGCCTGGAACCTGCTCACGCTCCAGGACGGCGTACTGACCGGGCTGCGCAACGCACCCTGGGTGCCGGTGGGCAACACCGTCTTCTCCGCTGTGAAGCTGGCGCTGCTTGTCGCCTTCGCGGCGGCGATCCCGATGGCCGGTGTCTTCGTCTCCTGGGTCGCCGCGATCGCCACCTCGTTCGTACCTCTGGGCTGGCTGGTGTTCCGGCGCCTGGTGCCCCGGCATGTCAAGGCGACCGCGGACCACGCCAAGCCGCCCACGCTGAAGGAGATCGGAAGGTTCCTGGCCGGCGACTACACCGGCTCGCTGTTCTCCCTCGCCGTGGTCTACCTGGTCCCGGTCATCATCGCCTCGCAGGTCAGCTCCGAGGACAACGCGTACTTCTACATCACCACCACCATCGGCGGCACCACCAACCTGCTCGCCATCAACATGGGCGCCTCGCTGACCGTCGAGGGGTCGCACGACCCGGCCCGGCTGGCCGCCAACACCCGGGCCGCGCTGAAGCGGATGGCCCGGATCATGATCCCCCTCTGCGCGCTGCTGTTCTTCGGGGCGCCCTGGATCCTCGGCGTGTTCGGCCCCGGCTACGCGGACGCGGCGACCCCGCTGCTGCGCTGGTTCGCGGTCGGCGCGCTGCTCCGGGTCGTGATGGAGACGTACTTCGCGGTGCTGCGCGCGCAGAGCCGTACCGCAGGACTGGCCTGGCTGCAGGGCCTGTTGTGCGTCCTGGTGCTCGGTCTGACCCTGCTGCTCCTGCCCCGGATGGGGCTGACCGGCGCGGGCGTGGCCGAGATCTCCAGCCTCGCGGTGATCGTGACCGTCGCGGCGCCCCGGCTGTGGAAGACGCTCCGGGCGGCCCCGGCCGAGGTCCCCGAGGACATGGCACCGGACGGCGACCTCGCCGACCTGGGCACCCTCCCCCACTCCCGGCTTCGCTCGAGCGGGGGGACCCCCACGGTGCCGCCCGCCGCCGTACCGCGCAGGCGGGGCCCGGCGTGGGCGCTGGACACCGACACCCTCGCCCTCGGCATCCATGTGGACTTCGACCATGTGGAGCGGCGGCCGGACGTCCGGCCCGGTCCGGGAACTCCGCCCACGGGTACGCCCGTTGTCCGACCGGACGACCGGCCGACGTGGGCGCTTCGGCCGCCACGGAATCTGGGGTTGCCGGTGGAGGAGAGGGAGCCGCACTCGGAGTCCTCGCTCGGGCCGGCCGAGGCCTCGCTGCTGAGGGAGGCGGAGGTCGACGCGCCGTTCGGGAAGGCGGTCGCACCAGAACCGGAGGAGCCGGGGGAGCCGGAGGATGCAGCGGTGCCGGCCGAGGCTCCGCGGGAGTCTGCGGAGTCCGCGCCCACGGGCTCACTGCGGGAGCGGCTGACGCCCACCCGCACAGGGGTCGTCCTCGGCTGTCTGCTCGTCGCCGCCCTGCTGCTCTACTGGGTGCCGGCGGCCCGGCTCGACGACGCCGACCTGGACCGGATGGGCGGGCTAGGGCTGATCTCGGTGCTGCCGCTGCCGACGCTGGCCGGGGCGGCCCTGCTGGTCACGGTGTTCGCCGCACTGCTGTGGCTGCGCCGGGAGCACAGGGCGCTGCTCCTCGTCACCCTGCTGGCGACGGTCGTGTCGCTGCATGCCCTGCCCGCCGTGATCGAGACGGAGCCGCGCTTCCCGACCGCCTGGCAGCATCTCGGCTTCATCGACTACATCGACCGCACCGGCTCGGCCGTACCGGACCTGGACGCCCGCTGGAGCTGGCCGGGCTTCTTCGCGGCGGCCGCGTTCGTCGGCCGGGCGTGCGGGGTCACGGACTTCACCGAGGTGATCCGCTGGTGGCCGACGTTCATCCAGCTCGCCTACCTGGCGCCGATGTTCCTGCTCGTACGGTCGTTGCGGGCGAGCTGGCGGGCGAAGTGGACCGGCATCTGGATCTTCGCGCTGTGCGGCTGGGTCGGCCAGGACTACTTCTCCCCGCAGGGCTTCACGTACCTGCTGTATCTGATGTTCTTGGCGATCCTGCTCGTCTGGTTCCGCGCTCCGCACGTCATCTGGACCAGGTTCCGGCCGGGTGAGGCGGAGGTCGAGCCGACCGACCGCCGTCAACAGGCCGTGCTGCTCCTGGTGTTGATTGGGCTGTACGCGGCGACCGTCCCGGCGCACCAGCTCACCCCGTTCGTGATGCTGGGCGTGCTGGCGGCCCTGGTGCTGATCGGCCGGTCCGAACTGCGGGGTCTGCCCATCCTGTTCGGGGTGGTCGCGGCCGTCTGGCTGGGCTTCATGGCCGAGCCGTACTGGTCCGGGCACTTCAACGAGCTGTTCGGCGGGGTCGGCGGGGTCGGCAGCAATGTCTCCACCTCGGTCTCCGGCCGTATCCAGGGCGGCAGTTCGACCCACAAGCTGGTCCTGTACGTCCGGGTCCTGCTGGCCGGGAGCATGATGGTGTTCGCCGTCTGGGGCTGGTGGCGCCGGCGCTTCCACAAGTACCGCGAGCGTTCCCTGCTGGTCCTGACCTTCGTGCCGTTCCTGGGCTTCGGCATGCAGTCGTACGGCGGCGAGATGGCGCTGCGCGTCTTCATGTTCGCCGTGCCGGGCGCGGCCCTGCTGGCCGGGCTCGCGCTGTTCCCGCGCACCGGGGTCACGGCGAAGGAGCGGGAGAAGGACAAGGTGAGCCTGGCCCCCGTGGCCGCGCTCATGGCCGGGCTGCTGCTCATGGGCGGCTTCCTGGTGGCGCGTTGGGGCAACGAGTCCTTCGAGCGGGTCAGGCCCGGCGAGGTCGCCGCCATGGACTACGTCTACGCCCACGACAAGCCCACGGTACGGCTGCTGTGGCTGAGCAACGACACGGTCAACGACGTGACCCCGGCGATCCCGTGGGGCGCGAAGGACATGGAACGGGTCGACTACGTGCCGACACTGGCGCCGACCGATCCCGTTCTGGTGTCGAGCCTGGTGAAGGCGTTGAAGGACGCGGGTCCGAACTCGTATCTGATGATCAACAGGAGTCAGGCCACCTATCTCCGGATGGACGCCGGCTACTCGGCGACCTGGGAGAGCCGGCTGATCCAGAACCTGGACAACCGGCAGGACCTGACGAAGGTCCTGGTCAACGCCGACGCCACCATGTACGCGCTGCGCACGCAGCCCACGGGTGCGGTGGAGAAACCGGATCCGGGGCCGATCGGGCCGCGGATCACCTGGACGCCGTGGTCGGTGATCGGCGGTCTCTCCGCCGTCGCGCTGATCCTGCTGCTGACGGCGCGCGAGGTGGTCCGGGTCGCGGTCCGGCCCGGAGTGCGTCAAGTGCGGTGGCTCCAGGGCAGCTTCTGGTTCTCGCTGCCGCTGCTGTCGGTGCTGCTGGCCTCGCTGGTACAGCGGTTCCTGACCATCAAGTGAGGGTTCCGAAGTGGCTCACCCGGTTCACCTGGTGAGCCACTTCACCTCGTAGGCCTTCATGTCGAACCGCTTCCCGTCCACCTGCGCGCTGATCGCCCGGTCGAGGGTGTTGACCACCAGGACCGTCCTGTCGCTGGCGAGGACGCGGACGTTGGGTACGTCGTCCTTGGCGACGGAGACCGTCTCGTACCTGGTCCCCGGCGGGAACGCCTTCCCGAACCGCGACACCAGGCCGTACATCGGCAACGCCCGCCCGCCGCCCCCGTCATCGGTCGTGGTCCACAGGCAGCCGGCGCAGTCGCCGCCCTTCTCGTCCTCCGGGTTCCAGTAGAAGCCGGAGTCGGCGCCGCCCCTGACCAGGGCGATCATGCCGGTGGCCTGGACGGCGACCCGGTGGTCCTCGGTCCAGCCGTCGCGTTCGTCCTGGCCGTCGGCGGGTTCGACGTAGTACTCGGCCCACCACAGCGGCAGGTCGTGCGTCTGTTTCCGCACCCACGCGCTGACGGCGGTGAGCTTCTCCGTGGCGGCGAACTCGTTCGGCAGCATGTCGTCGTCGTTGGTGTAGCTCGACCCGTCCACGACCACGAAGTCGGCGCCCGCCTTGTGGGCGTTCCAGTAGTCGAAGGCGTCGATCACCCGCTGGTCCATGACGCCCCAGTCCCCCTTGAGGGTGGCGGAGGCGTTCTCGGTCTGGCGCGGGTCGAAGCTGTCCATGACGAGGTACGGCCCGCCGACCATGATGTCCTTGTCGACGGCCTTCAACGCCTTGTAGACGAGGTTGTAGAGCTCGGTGTAGCCCTCGTAGTCCCAGCGGCCCTTCGCGTTGTTCCAGAAGCCCTTGAACTCGTTCCAGACGATGAAGTGCCGTACGTCCGGATAGCGCTTGGCGACGGTCGCGGCGAGGTCGGCGTAGTCCTGGTAGTGGTCCGGGGTGGGCGCCGTCTCCAGGGCGGCCTGGCTCCAGTCGGTGTTGTTCACACCGGCCCTGCCGCCCTTCATCCAGTCCGGGGAGCAGCACAGGGTGATCACCGGGGTGCCGCCCGACCTGCGCATGAAGTCGACGCGCCGGTCCAGCGCGCCGAAGTCGTAACGCCCCTTCACCGGCTCCGGGTTGTCGGCGCCCCAGCCCATGATCGCCTGGTCCTGCGGCATCCCGGCGTCCTGGGACAGCAGGTCCTCGACCCGCTCGGTGGCGGTCGTGCTGCCCTCGTCGGCGCTGTACCGGGTGTGGGTGAAGCCCCAGCCCACGGACGGCTCGGTGGTGTCCGGCGGGGTGGCGGGGGTGCCGTGCACCTTGTCGCCGTCGCGGGTCGTGCCCGCGGTGCTCGCGCCGCCCCCGGGAAGTGTGTTGACCAGTGTCACGATCAGGGCGAGCGCGGCCACACCCACCCCGAGCAGGGCGGTGAGCCGCCACCGCCGAGCCCCCGAATTCCACCCATGACGTCCCATCAAGGACAACATTAACGGCGGAAATCGCCCCCGGGGCAGGTATCGGCGATCGACAGCTGTGTAACAGGGCCGTGGGCGTTCCGGGGGTGCGTGCACGGCCGCTCCGGGATACTCCGGAAGCTCGGTGCACACCCGACACTCCCCTCCCACTTCGGAAAACGGGTGCGCTGCGGGCCCCGGTGACAGATCATGGCGGCATGTCTGCCAAGCCGCACGAGACGCTGCCGATCCGGCTCAACGTCGACGACTCCGACTCCCCGTCCGATGTCGTCGACGCGCTGTTCCTCGGCCGCTTCGCGACGGGCGAGCAGCCGTACTCGCACGCGGCCAACATCGACCGGGTGCGCTCCGGGGCGACCCTGCTGCCGAAGGAGGCGCGGGTGCTGCGGGTGGCCCGCGACGACGACCGCAGCGCGACGCTCGCGGAGGGCGACGGCTGGACGCTGCTGGTGTCCCGCTGGAACCGGGGCGCCGACGTCACGGTCACCGCCACCACCGCCGAACTGGCCGCCAAGGTGCTGAACGAGGCGACGGACGGCGCGGCCGACGAGCCGGAACCGCAGCCGGAGAACGTGACCATGGGCTTCTGGTACGTCTCCCCGCGCCGTGGCCCGCACCGCACCACCCGGCAGATCTCGGCGGGCACCTGGGACGAGGTCCGCGCCAACTACACGGCACCGGTCGCGGACGCGATGGACCACCTGATGAAGACGACGCCCGAGGACATCGCGGGCCGTCTGCTCCTCCTGCACGGACCACCCGGCACCGGCAAGACCTCCGCGCTGCGCACCCTCGCCCGGTCCTGGCGGGACTGGTGCCAGGTGGACTGCGTCCTCGACCCGGAACGGCTCTTCTCCGACGTCGGCTATCTGATGGACATCGCGATCGGCGAGGAGGACGGCGCCGGCAAGGGCCGCTGGCGGCTCCTGCTGCTTGAGGACTGCGACGAGCTGATCCGGGGCGAGGCCAAGCACACGGCCGGCCAGGCGCTGTCCCGGCTGCTCAACCTCACCGACGGTCTGCTCGGCCAGGGCCGCAACGTCCTGGTCGGGGTCACCACCAACGAGGACCTGGAGCGGCTGCACCCCGCCGTGGTCCGCCCCGGCCGCTGCCTGGCCCGGATCGAGGTGGGCCCGCTGACCCACCCCGAGGCGGTGAACTGGCTCGGCGCGGAGGAAGGCGTGGGCCGGGACGGGGCGACCCTGGCGGAGCTGTACGCACTGCGCCGGGGCACGACGCCGACGTCGGTACCGGGGGCGCGGGAGGGCGCGGACGCGGGCCTGTACCTCTAGCCGGTGCTTTGATGGAGGTATGCCCCTCTTCATCGGAACGTCGGGCTGGCAGTACAGGGACTGGCGGGGGGTCCTGTACCCGGCCGACGTGCCCATGCGCTCGTGGCTGGAGGAGTACGCGACGCACTTCGCGACGGTCGAGCTGAACAACGCGTTCTATCGCCTGCCGACCCGCGAGAACTTCGCGTCTTGGCGGGACCGGGTCCCGCCGGGCTTCGTGATCGCGGTCAAGGCGAGCCGCTACCTCACGCACATCAAGCGCCTCAAGGACCCCGAGGAGCCGGTCGACCGCCTGATGACCCACGCGGCGGGTCTCGGCGACCGACTGGGCCCGGTCCTCCTCCAGCTCCCACCGACGCTCAAGGCGGACCCGCCGCTGCTGGACGCCTGCCTGTCCTGTTTCCCGCGTGGTGTCCGCGTCGCGGTCGAGCCCCGGCACGACTCCTGGTGGACGCCGGAGACCCGCGAGGTCCTCGAATCCCGGGGCGCGGCCCTGTGCTGGGCCGACGTCCAGGCCCACCCCATGACCCCGCTCTGGCGCACCACCGACTGGGCCTACGTCCGCTTCCACCAGGGCCGGGCCCGCCCCTGGCCGCGCTACGGCCGCCGCTCCCTGGAAACCTGGATCGACCGTATCGCCACGGCGTATCCCCAGAAGGCCGACGTCTACACGTACTTCAACAACGACCCGGGCGGGGCGGCGGTACGGGACGCGGTGGCGTTCGGAAGGGCGGCGCGGCGGGCGGGGCTGACGGTGACCAGGACGCCGGAGCTGAGCAGGAGCGGCTGACGCCGCACTTGCCACGCCGGGCCGAGCAAAGTACGGCACCGCCGGATCCCACCGCCGTGGCTGATCGTCCCGCCGACTCACCCCACCCCGCCAACCCGACCCCTCCCACCGGCTCTTTTTCTTCCGCCGCGGTGGTGATCAGCCGCGACGGCGGATCTCGGCGGTGCCGGGCTGCTCTCAGCCCTTCCCGTACGCCGCCCGCAACGCGTCCCGTACCGCGGACAGCGCCTCCTCCTCGGCCAGCCCCAGCCGCCGTGCCCGCTCGGCGTAGGCCTGGGCGGCCAGCGACGCCTCACGTGCCGCGGCCGAGCCGGCCGCCGCGACGAACGTGCCGTTGCGCCCCCGCGTCTCGATCACCCCGTCCGTCTCCAAGGCCCGGTACGCCTTGGCCACCGTGTTCACCGCCAGGCCCAGCGACTCGGCCAGCCCCCGCACCGTCGGCAGCCGGTACCCCACCGGGAGCACCCCGCCCCGCGCCTGCTCGGAGATCTGCGCCCGCACCTGTTCGTACGGCGGCGCGCTGTCATCGATGTGGATCTTCAAGGTCACGGCCCGATTCTCCCGTACCCACCGGAAAATGAGAGGCACCCCGCACACGTCCCGCATAGCGTGCGCCCCATGACAGTGATCGTGCGTGACCTGCGCCCCGACGTCCGGTCCGACGCCGAGGGCTTCGCCCGGGTCCGGCAGCTCGCCCTCCCCTTCATGCTGTACACCCCGGAGTCCCTGGTCCACGACCTCACGCACGCACACGCCGACGCCCACTTCCGCCAGTTGGTGGCGGAGGAGGACGGCGAGGTCATCGGCACCGCCCAGGTCGGCCTCGCCCACGAGAGCACGGAGCCGGGCCAGGGCTTCGCCAACGTGTACGTGCATCCGGAGCGCACCGGCCGGGGCGCCGGCGCCCTCCTGGCCCGTACGGCGGAGGCGCACCTGTCGGCGGTGGGCGCGAGCACCTCGTACGCCTGGGTCCTGGACGCCCCGCCCAACCGCGCCTTCGCGGAGCGCCGCGGCTACACCGCGAGCCGCTCCGCGCACTTCCTCCGTCTCGACCTCGCGCACGGCGCACTTCCCCCGTTGCGGACTCCGCCGCCCGGAGTCGAACTACGCACCGCCGCCGACTTCGCGGACGATCCGCGCCCGCTCTTCGACCTCGACGCGGAGACGTTGCTGGACGAACCGAGCGACATCGACATCGAGTTCGCCGACTACGAGGCCTGGCTGGACGAGACCTGGCGGCATCCGCTGCTCAGCCACGAGCTGAGCTCGGTCGTCCTGGTCGACGGCCGCCCCGCGGCCTTCAGCGCGGCCCGCACCGACGGCGGCACCCGGTACGGCACCGTCATGACCGGCACGGCCCGCGCCTTCCGTGGCCGGGGTCTGGCCAAGCTCGCCAAGAACGACTCCCTGCACCGCGCCCGCGCCGCCGGCTTCACACAGGCGTTCACGGGCAACGACAGCGGCAACGGCCCGATGCTGGCGATCAACAAGTGGTTCGGGTACGAGATCTGTGCGACGGAGGTCAGGTATGTCCGTGAACTCGGCTGAGCCGGCGGGCACGGTGGACGTCGTGCTGGTCAAGGCGGGCCGTACGAAGATCCGGTACCCCGCCGAGCTGCTGCACGACGACGGCACCCGGATCGCCGTACGCGCCCCGTGGGCCGGCGACACGCCACGCGACTTCGGCTTCGTCCGCTTCGAACAGGGTGATGTCTTCACCGAGTTCTACTGGCGGGACCGGTGGTACGCGGTGAAGGAGGTCCGCGCCGCCGACGGCGCGCTGAAGGGCTGGTACTGCGACGTCACCCGTCCGGCGACGCTCAGCGGCGGCCGGCTGGTCGTCGAGGACCTCGACCTGGACCTGTGGCGCTCCGCCGACGGCACGGACGTACGGCGCCTGGACGAGGACGAGTTCGCGGAGAGCGGGCTGGCGGAGCGGGACCCGGAGGCCGCGGCGGCGGCAGCGGCCGCGCTGGACACGCTGGAGGGCCTGGCCCGGAAGCCGGATTTCGCCACCCTGCTGGCCCAGCTGCCGTGAACCCTTTCAGACCGTCGCCACCACCGCGTACCGCTCGTCGTCCACCTCCTTCCCCCACAGCATCGCCTGCGCCGACAGCGGCTCCACGCGCACGTCCGCGGCGAGCGGCGCGAGGAGGGCGGTGAGCCGGTCGGCGGGTATGCCGACCGGGGTCACGGTCCCCCACACCCCCTCGACCAGCACGAACCGCCCTCCGGGGCGCAGCAGGCCGCGCCAGTGCCGCAGCACGCGCGCGGGGTCGGGCAGCGTCCACAGCACGTGCCGTACCAGCACGGTGTCGAAGAGCCGCTCGCCCACCGGCGGTGCCGCCGCGTCGCCGAGGAGGAACACCGCGTCACGGCCGGCCAGCTTGGCGCGGGCCCGCTCCACCATCGCCGGGGAGCTGTCGACACCGGTGACGCGATGGCCCTGCTCGGCGGCGAGGAGGGCCAGGCTGCCGGTGCCGCAGCCGAGGTCGAGGAGGTCGGCGGGGAGGGCGGGCAGCCACGCCCGGAGCCGAGCCGCCCAGGCGGCACGGACCTCGGGCGCGCCCAGCCCATGATCGGGCTGCGCGTCGAAGGTGGCGGCCTCCGCATCCCAGTCGACACGCGCCGCAACTGTCCGATCACTGTCGTTCGTCATGCCCCCAGCGTGACACCCACCACTGACACTCGATCCGTGTGACAGCGACCACTGACAGACCGGCACCGATGAGGAACTCTCGCCAAAAGCGTCTACCTCCGTGACAACACGGAACCCGGTAGGCACTGAAGGAGGCAGGCATGCGCCGCACAACCGTGCAGAAGCCCCTGAAGAGGACGGACAGCCGCCGGATCCGCGAGGAGGCCGACGAGCGCCCCGCCGGACGCCCGGAGGTGCGGAAGGACATCGCACGCACCTGGTGGCCGGACGGCTGACCGTGCCGGATCTTCCCGCGCCCCTTCAGTGCAGCCGCTTGCGGTAGTGGATGCGGTCGTACGGCCCGTCCACCCGCCGCTCGACGACTTCGTACCCGTACTTCGGGTAGATCCTCTGGTTCTCCCACATCGCCGCGTTCGTGTAGAGCCTGATCTCGGGCAGGCCGAGCGCACGCGCGCGTGCCTCGACGAACTCCAGCAGCCGCCGTCCCACCCCCGTGCCGTGCGCGTCGGGGCGGACGGCGATGCTGTCGAGGAACAGGTGGTCGTCGTGGGCCTCGATGACAACGAGCCCGGTCACCGGCTCTCCGACGACGAACACCCGGCCCGCGGCCACATTCGCCATGTGGTCCGCCTCCATGGGCTGCGGCACCACCCCGATCCGCGCGATGTAGTGGTGGTACGCCATGTCGGTCACGGCCTTCACGGCCGGAACGTCGGCGGCCCGGGCGGGCCGGATCTCGTCGTTCGTCATGGCGTGAACGCTAGCTACCTGAGCGCAGTCCGAACACTCCCTTAAGGCGACCATAAGGATCTCCGTCGCCCGCTCCCAGCAGGCGATTCCACGGTTTCTTGGGGCTAGCTTTCTGATCGCCCCCGACGGGATCCGGCGCGACCGAGCCCGCCCCGAGGACCGTTCCGAGGAGTGTCCGCATGCCCGCAGCACGCCGTCAGGTCGCCGTCGCCGTCGCGCTCGGCGTGGGTGCGGTCACGTTCGCCGCCGCGCCCGCGTCCGCGCACGGCACGATGGGCGACCCGGTCAGCCGGGTCGCCCAGTGTTACGCGGAGAACCCGGAGAGCCCCACGTCGGACGCGTGCAGGGCGGCGGTCGCGGCCGGCGGCACGGTCACGGAGGCCAACGCGCCCGAGCCCGCCGGTAGTACGCGGACCACGCTCGCCGCGACCGGCGGCGACGGCTCCACGCCGTACCTCGCGATCGGCGGGGCGGCCGCTCTGGCGCTGGGCTCCAGCGCGCTCTTCCTGTCGGTGCGGCGGCGGGCGCCGCGGCGCTGATCCCGCATGGCTCCGGGGCCTGACCGGCGGCTCAGGCCGGACAGGCCCCGGCGGCGTTCAGTTGGGCGACGGCTCAGCTGAACGCCGACGCACAGGTGGTGGCGCCGGCGTGGGCCGGGTCGAGCGCGTTGGCCACCTCGTGGAAGGCGATCCGGTCGAAGAGCCCGATCGCCACGTGCTCGGAGAGGTCGAGCGAACACAGGTCCTGGAGCAGGACGTTGTGGACGTCGGAGCCGCTCAGGTACTGGCTCTGCCAGGGCGTGGCCACCTCGTCGTACTTGGTGGCGATGACCGTGTAGTGCACTCCGGGGACGGTGTCGCCGCCCGCGTTGAGCTTGGTGAGGAAGGCGGAGCCGGGGATCTGGTCGGCGAGGCCGGGGGTGGTGGCCTTGATCAGGTCCGAGGCGCCGGGGAAGTACGGCAGCAGGTTGGTGAGGCCGCTGAGGGTGGCGCCGTGGTTGTCGGGGGCGAGGCCGACGAGGGCGTTCACCTTGGCGGAGCCGCCGAGGAACTTCAGGTAGTAGCGGGGCATCATGCCGCCCTGGGAGTGGCCGACGAGGTCGGCCTTGGCGGCGCCGGTCGCGGCGAGCACTTTGTCTACGAAGGCGGAGAGTTGTTCTGCCGACTTGTCGATGGGGCCGAGGCCGTAGAAGACGGGGACGCCGGACAGCTGGCCGTAGTCGAGGGAGAAGACGCAGTAGCCGCGGTCCTCCAGGTAGGGGGCGAGGGAGAGCCAGTTGTCGACGGAGTTGCCGAGGGTGCCGTGGACCAGGATCACGGGGCGGGGGTGGGCGGCGGAGGGGCGGCAGGAGTAGTCGTTCCAGCCGGTGGTGGGGGCACTGGAGGCGTGGGCGGTGGCGGCGGGAACGGTGGCGACGGCGGCGGCGAGGAGCAGCGCGGTCAGAGGTCTGAGCACTCGTTTCCAGGGCAGCATCGGGTGATCTCCTTGCGGCTCAAGGGAGTTGCGACGGCCTTACGCCCTGTGATCCGGATCACGAAGGATGCTGTTCACTCATCAAGTTACGGACGAGTAGTGCAAGCGTGAAGTTACGCGTCGGTAAAACTTCTGAGTAACCGGTCGCCCACCACTCGCCTGATGGGGTGTCACCAGCTGGGCCTGAGGGGACCATAGGGCGCGATACGGGTCAAACAGTCCCGCAACACGCGCACTTCCCCCTCCCCCAGCACCTCGCCCCAGCCCCGCACGACCTCCGCGGCCGCCTCCTCCGCGGCCCGCGTGCATGCCCACCCCCGCCCGGTGAGCACGATCAGCCGCGCCCGCGCGTCCTCGGGGTGCGGCCGGCGCTCGGCATACCCCCTGCGCACGATTTCATCGACAAGCTGACTCGCCGCCTGCTTGGTCACCCCGAGATGCGCGGCGAGTTCGGTGACGGTGGCCCCGCCGGGCGCGAGCCGCGCGAAGGCGAAGCCGTGGGCGGGCCTCATCCCCTCGAAGCCGCGGGCGACGACCCCTTCGTTGATGCGCCGGGTCAGCTCACCGGCTGCGGCGAGCAGGGCTGCGGACAGGGCCATGGCCTCGGAGTTCTGCACGGAGGCATTGAAACACCCTTGACGCATCGGTCAAGCCGCTTGACCATGTAGTCAAGCAGCTTGACCATCACACCGGGAGGCATCCGTGCCCGTCATCCGCTCCTCCGAGGCCACCACCCACGAGACCCACGGCGCCCGCTTCGTCTCGTACGCCACTCCCCGCACCGGCAGCAAGGAACTGTGCGCCTGGCGAGGGGAGATACCGGCCGGGACCAAGGCGCCCGCCCACACCGTCAACCGGGAGGAGATCTTCCACCTGCTCGTCGGCGAGCTCCTGATCACCGTCGACGGCCGCACCGACCGCGTCCGGGCCGGCGACACCGTCATCGTCAACCCCGGCGCCACCCTCACCGTCGAGAACCCGACCGACCACACCGCGCTCTCCTGGGTCACCACATCCATCGGCCTGGAGGCCGAACTGGCCGACGGCAGCAGGATCGTGCCGCCGTGGGCCAACTGACGTACTGACGCACCGAGGTCGACGGCCTCACCACCGCGCCGCACCCCAGTGGGCAGTCGCCCTCAGTTCGCCAGGGCGGCCGGCCGTACCGCCTCCGGTCCGAAGCGGCGGCGGGCGCGGTCTGCGGCGGCTTCGGCGGCGCGGGCACGGGCGTCGCCGGGATCCAGGGAGAGCTGCCGGTAGGCGCTGTCGGCCGGCAGCAGGTTGTCGACGCGGATCGCGAAGGCGCGGACTCGTGCGCGCTGCAGTCCGAGGGAGGCCAGCAGCCCCAGGGCTGCCGCGGCGAGGGCCGGTGAGTGGTCGGTGGGTTCCGGCAGGGCACGCGTGCGGGTGGTGGAGCTGCGGTCGGCGTACCGCACGGTGAGGGTGAGCCGGCCCGTGATCTGATGTTCGCCGCGCAGGCGCCTGCCGATCTGTTCGGTGAGCCCCAGGACTGCCCGGTGGTGTTGCGCCGGGTCGAGGCAGTCCCGTTCCAGCACGAGGTCGGCGGCCAGCTGTGCCGCCGGTTCCGAAGGGGTGACCGGGCGGGGGTCGCGGCCGCGGGCACGCTCGGCCAGCAGCCGGGCGGGACCCGCGCCGAGAAGCCGCTGCAGTGTCCCGGCGGGCAGGTCGACGACCTGGCCGATGGTGTGCAGGCCGTGCCTGCCGAGTGTCTCCGCCGTGGCCCGGCCGACCCCCGGGAGCGCGGTGACCGGTCGTGGATACAGCCACTCGGCCGCGTCGGCGGCGGGAACCCAGGTGGTCCCGCCCGGCGCGGAGGCGTCGGCCGCCATCGCCGCCAGCATGCGGTTGCCCGCGAGCCCGGCACTGCTGTCGATGCCGTAGAAGGCCTGCAACCTCATCATCGTGGTCTGGACCATGTCGTACGGGGACAGGTCGAAGTACCGGAGCGCCGACGTCAGGTCCAACTGCACGGCGTTGGGCGGGACGGCCTGGACGTGCGGCGTGATACCAGACACCAGTTCGATTACATCGGCGTACTGATCCTCGGCCATCGAGGAGTGCAGGTGAAGGTGGGCGATGTACCGCTGCCGCGTACCCATTCCGCTCATCCCGCTCATCCCGCGCTCCCAGGGCTTCGGTGGCCGAACTTCTTCAGGTCGGCCGAGCGGGTGCCGGCCGGTTGGAGGTCGGCGTACGGATGCAGCCGTGCGCCGGCGGTGCCGTCGGCCAGGGTGCGCCGCGGCTGGGCGGGGGTCGGATGCGGACGGCTCCGGCCGAGCAGGGCCAGGGCCGCCTCGGGACCGTTGTCACGGCGGGCGGCGGCGATCTCGTCCAGGTCCCAGGCCATCGTCCCGACGACGGTACGACGGGTGCCGCGCACCTGGACCGTGCCGCGGACCAGGAGCAGCCCGCTGTGGAACACGGTGTGCGCGCAGGCCGGGTGGGAGTCCTCGAAGAAGGCCAGGTCGACCAGGCCTGACCCGTCCTCCAGGGTGACGAAGATGATCCGCCTGCCGCTCGCGATCGGCGGGGTCTGGGTGGAGGCCCGCACCCCGGCCACGAGGACCTGCTGACCGGCGCGCAGGGCGGCCAGGTGGGCCGCGTCGGTCGCGCCGATCTCACGGAGCAGCCGGTGGTGGTGCTCCATCAGGTGCCGGGAGACGTCGATGCCGAGGGTGTTCAGCTCGGCGCTGAGGGCCTCCCGGCCGGTCATCTCCGGCAGGCCGCTCGGCTCCGCCCCGCCGACCGCGCCCGCGTCGATGGGCAGTTGACCTGAGCCCGCGGTCCGGTTGCGGGACTGGCGATGGAGTTCGGCGATCTGGAGCAGCAGGTCACGGCGCGTGAGGCGGCCGTCGTGCAGACAGGTGAGCGCGCCGATCTCGGCGAGGCGCTCGGCGACCGGTCTGCTGGGACGGGCCCGCTGCCAGAAGTCCGACAGCGATCCGTACGGCTGCCCCGCCTCGATCCGGGCACCCTCCTCCTCACTGATGCCGCGCACCGCCGACAGCGCCAGCCGCACACCCCACCGGTCTCCGTCGACCTTCTCCACGGTGTGCCGCACCCGGGAGCTGTTGACGTCGACGGGCAGGACGGGGACGCCGCCGCGGCGGGCGTCGGCGACCAGGACGCGCTTGGGCCACATCCCGGGGTCGTGTTCGAGGAGACCGGCCAGCAGGAACGCCGGGTAGTGCGCCTTGAGCCAGGCACTCTGCAGCGCCGGCACGGCGAAGGCGACCGCGTGCGCGCGGCAGAAGCCGTACGCCCCGAAGGCCTCGACCGTCTTCCACACCTCGTCCCGCACGGCCGCGCTGTAGCCACGCGCGCGGGCCCGCTCGTGGAACCAGTCCCTGATCCTGGGCAGTTGCTCCTTGTCGCCGAGCGCCCGCCGGGTGATCTCCCCGAAGGCCCGGTCGCAGCCGGTCAGCACCCGCAGTGTCTCGATGATCTGCTCGTGCCAGATGGTCACGCCGTAGGTGTCGGCGAGCACCGGCTCCAGGTCGGGGTGGGCGTAGGAGGGGGCGCCGCCGTGCCGGGCGGCGATGTACCGCTCGGGCATGCCACCGGCGACCGGGCCGGGACGGAAGAGGCTGATGTCGGCGATGACGTCCTGGACGTCGCGGGGCTGGAGCCGGGACAGCAGGTCCTGCTGGCCGGGCGACTCCAGCTGGAACAGGCCCAGGGTCTGACTGGCCTGGATGAGCTTGAAGGCGAAGACGTCGTCGAGCGGCACCTGCCGGGGGTTGTCCAGGTCGATGTGGTTGCCGGTGGTCCGTTCGATCTCCGCGACCGCGTGGGCCATCGCGGACTGCATCCGGACACCCAGGACGTCCAGTTTGATGTTGCCCAGCGCTTCGATCTCCTCCTTCGCGGCCATGGCCATGGGGTAGTCGCCCTGCGGGGTGGGCTGCACCGGCAGCCGGTCCAGGAGGGTGGCGTCGCTGATGACCACGCCGCAGGGGTGCATGGCCATGCCGTGGACCAGGGAGTCCAGCCCCTCGGCCAGCTCCCACAGCGGGCCGTAGCGATCCATCTCCGTCGCCAGCTGCCGCAGTTCGGGCAGTTCGGCGAGCGCACCGGTGATGTCGCAGGCGCGCAGGTGCGGGAAGCTCTTGGCGATCCGGTCGACGTCGGCGGGCGGGATGCCGAGGGCGAGGCCGGTGTCCCGCAGGGCGCGGCGGGCGCGGTAGGTCTCCGGCATGGCGGTGACCGCGACGCGTTCCTTGCCGAAGCGTTCGAAGATCGTGTCGTAGCACTCCAGGCGGCGGGCGGACTCCACGTCGATGTCGATGTCGGGCAGCGACTCCCGGCGCCTGCTGAGGAAGCGTTCGAACAGCAGGCTGTGGTCGAGCGGGTTGGCGGTGGCGATGTCCAGGGCATGGCAGACCAGCGAGCCGGCGCCGGAACCGCGGGCCGCCACCCGGATGCCCTTGGCCCGGATGTCGGCGACGACCTGTCCGACGGCGAGGAAGTACGCGTCGTAGTTCCAGTGGGAGATGACGGCGAGCTCCTCGTCCAGCCGGGCGAGCGCCTCCCGGTCACGGTCGAGGCCGCGGCGGGCCAGGCCGGCCTCGCTGCGCTGGCGGAGCAGCCGGGCCGCGCCGCCGGCTGCGGGCTCGGCGCCGAAGAGCGCCGGTTCGGGAAGGTGCGGGGTGCCGAGGCCGAGGTCGGCCTTCGGGTCGACGGTGCACGCGTCCGCGGTGGCGACGGTGTCCGCCATCAGCCGGTGGGCCCGGCGGGCGTCCGTTCCGGCGCAGTCGGTGATCATGCGGGCGACGGCCGCCATCCCCCTCTCGTCCCTGAGCCAGCGCTGTCCGCTGTCCAGGCGGCGCCGGTCGATCGGCCGCAGCAGCCGGGCGGCGTCCAGGACGTCGGCGAGGCGGTGCTGGTCGGGGTCGGCGTAGCGGACCGCGTTGGAGAGTACGGCGGTGGTGCCGGTGCGGTCGGCCAGCGCCAGGGTGCGGGCGGCCAGGCGCAGGGATCCCGGACCTGTGCCGGAACGTTTCTGCGCGACGGCTTCCAATCGAACATCCCTCCCGAAGATCTCCTGCCAGGGCGCCAGCAGCTTCACCGCGACGTCCTCCCGGCCCACCGACAGCGCCCGCACCGGCTCCGAGAGCGGCCCCAGCAGCACGGTCAGACCGGGGCCGCCGTACTCGCGCAGCGCCTCCCACGGCACCACCGGCGGCACACCGGACACGGCCCCGACATGGGCGGCCGACGTGATCCGGCACAGCCGGGCCCAGCCCGCCCGGTCCTGGGCGAGCAGCACGAACCGCAGCGGCGGCTCGATCACGTGCGCGCCGCCGCGCGCCGGGGTGCGACGGTGTTGGGCGGGCGGCGGAGGCGCGATGGCCCGCACCGCCAGATCGATGCCGAAGACCGGCTTGACCCCGTCCTTCATGCAGGCCTGCGCGAATCGAACAGCTCCGGTGACCGTGTCCCGGTCGGTGAGCGCGAGCGCGGACATGCCCCGCTCGGCCGCCCGCTGGACGAGCTGCTCGGGATGGGAGGCGCCGTAGCGGGCGGAGTAACCGGACGCGACGTGCAGATGGGCGAAGCCCGTCATGCCGCACCTCCATCACTCCACCCCTTTTCGACCATAAGCCCGATATGTTCATCGTACGCTCGTTCGATTACTCTAACCCCATCAGCCCCGGTCAGCGACCCGCATTCGAACACATCGGCGATTCTTTGGGAGGGTGAACGACATCCGGAAAGACCCCGCACCGTCAGCTCCCCGGCCGGGCGGAGCAGTTGGAGGAGAACACCCCCGCGGCACGCCTCACGCGGGGGTGATTCAGCGATTCGGGACGGGCGGCGTCCATCTCGGCACAGCCGCGACCCGTCAAGGGTCGGCGCGTGCCGACGGTGTTCGGCGGCGTAGGCGCGTGCCTCGTCGCGGACCGCATCGGTGCCCCAGCGGGCGCGGCGCAGCAAACGCCGTATCGGGCCGGGGTCCGTTCGCCGGGACCGGCCCGTGATTCGGGCCATGAGCTGGTCGGACATGGCCCGCCGGCGGGCAGGGTCCACGCTGTGGTCTGTGGCCACCGCACGATCTTCAGGAGTCCACGCAACCCCCGATGATCACGTGGTGGCCCTACCGGTTCGCGGCCGGGCCCGCCACGAGGTCGGGAAGCCGGGACGGAAGGCGCCCGTACAGGCGCCCGGGTGCGCGAGACCGGTCCAGCGCCGTCAGGCGAGGGCGTCGAGCAACTCGCGCTCGCGCCGCGCGCTGAGGCCTGCGCGCCTTTCCCGGTCCAGCCCCTGCTCGCGCTCCCAGCGCAGCGTGTCGGCCAGGGTCTCCGCCGGGGGCCGGTGACGCAGCCCCGCGGCGCGCGCCGAGGACCCGTCCCGGGCCGACCACCCTTCCCAGCCCGGCTCGACCAGCCACATCGCCAGCGATTCGGACCCCATGTACTGGGCCACGCCGTTGGCGAGCAGCCACGCCGGTTCGGCGGTGACCACCGGACCGGTGTGCCCGCCGACGGCGCGGGACAACTCGATCCACTCTTCGAACGGAACGACCGGGCCGACGGCGTCGTACGTGCCGGTGGTTCCCGTCTCCGCGGAGTCGAGCAGCCAGGAGGTGAGGTCCCGCACGTCGACCACCTGGGTGGGCATGGCCGGTGTGTCGGGGACCAGCATCGGCCCTCGCGGATCGCGTGCGGCGCGGGCGACCCAGTAGCCGGAGCGCCCGCTGTGATCACCCGGACCGCCGATGAGCCCGGCTCGCGCGATGAGGAGGCGGTCGCCCACAGCGGCCGTCGACGCCTGCTCGCAGGCGACCTTCGCCTCGCCGTACAACTCGCGGTCGACCTCGCTGCGGTCGGTCGGGGCGAGCAGGGCCGCGGACTCGTCCGCTCCCGGCGTGGCGTGGGAGGCGTAGGCGTTGCCGGACGAGACGTACACCCAGTGCCCGGCCTTGCTGCCCAGCGCGTCGAGCGCTCCACGGACGAAGCCCGGCTGCCATGACACCTCGACGACCGCGTCCCATACGCGGTCGAGCAGGGGCTCGTACGCCGACGGGGCGCGCCGGTCGGCGGCGACCAGTGTCGCTCCGTCCGCGACCTCTCCGCTCTCGCCACGCGCGAGGCAGGTCACCCGATGGCCGCGTTCGAGCGCCTGCCGCGACAGCTCCCGAGCCACCCATGCCGTTCCGCCCAGAACCAGGATCTCCATACCGACACACAAGCACCGGGTCACCGCCCGGCCGTGCGGATTCGCTGACAGCAGAGGGCCGGCCGTCAGATCGGCCTCGCCCCTCGGGCGATGACGTCGGCCCGCCGAGGCCTCCGGACACCCGATCCCGAAACCGCCCTGGACCACTACGGGCTGCCCGGCGGATCATGCCGCAGACGCGGGGTCCGATACCCCCTCCCCGTAGGGGGTGCCCCCAGCGGCTCGCAGCCGGACGCTCCCCACGACCCCGCTCACCTCGGACGGCGGCCCCGGGAGCCATCCGCCGGCGATGAACTGGACCGGGTCTTCTCCTGCCCTCGAGGAACCGGTCCTGGTCTCCGTCGACCTCACCGGGAGCTCCGCCGGCTGACGACGGCTCGCGTCAGCGAGGAAACCGTCCGGCACGCAGGCGAGTTGCCCGGCGCAGGCCGGCCCTCCCGAGCCGGTGGGACCCCCAGGTGTGAGCCTGAGGGTCCCACCGGCTCGACCGGGTGCCGGAGCCGTCAGCCGATCTGGGCCCCCGTAGCCGACAGTGCCTCCGTCACCGGCTGGAAGAACGTCTCGCCGCCGGAGGTGCAGTCGCCACTGCCGCCCGAGGTCAGGCCGATCGCGTTGCTGCCCGAGAAGAGCGAGCCGCCGCTGTCGCCGGGCTCGGCGCACACGTCGGTCTGGATGAGTCCGCTCACCGTGCCCTCGGAGTAGTTCACGGTGGCGTTGAGGCCGGTGACCGTGCCGTCGTGGACCTGGGTGGTGGAGCCGCTGCGGGTCACCTTCATGCCGACGGTGGCCTCGGCCGCGCCGGTGATCTGCTGGGCGGAGCCGTTGTAGAGGTCGACCTCGCTCGGGTGGTCCACGTCCGAGGTGTACTTGACCAGGCCGAAGTCGTTGCCGGGGAAGCTGGACTGGGCGTTCTGGCCGATCACGTTGCCGGAGGAGTCCGACCAGGTGGAGATGGCCTCGGTGCAGTGCCCGGCGGTCAGGAAGTAGGGCTCGCCGTCCTTGACCACGTTGAAGCCGAGCGAGCAGCGCCCGCCCGACCCGCTGATCGCGTCGCCGCCGGCGATGAAGGGCTTGAACTCCCCCTTCGACTGCCGGAGTTCGACCTTCTCGCCGAGCCCGTCGACGACCTTGGTGAGTTTGGCCAGCTCGGCCCCGGTGACCGTCCTGTCGGCGGTGACGACGACCTTGTTGCCGACCGGGTCGGTCGCCCACGAAGTGCCGGGGATGCTCGCGTCCTGCTTCAGGGTGGTGCGTGCGCCCTCGAGTTCGGCGAGGGAGTTGGCGACGAGTCTCGCCTTGGCCCCGGCCGCCTCGACGGCCTTGGCGGCGGTGTCGTCGAGCACATTGACGACGAGGTTCTTCGACCGGGCGTCGTAGTAGGTGCCCGCCGCGTCGGTGCCGAGGTCGGCGGCGAGCGTCGAGGCGAGCTTTCCGGCCGCCGGGGCGGACAGGATCTGCGGTACGGCGGCGGCCTTGGCGGGTTCGCTCGCGTTCGCACTCTGGAAGGTCACTCCGGCGGCGACGAGCGCGGCGACACCCGCGCCGGCGAGCGCCGCCCGGCGCCGGGGTATGCGTCGGTGCTTCAACTCATGTCCTCCTGTGGGGGGTCGGCCCGCAAGGTTGTGGGGACCTCGAGGGCCGGAAGGCTGGTTGACGGCCGCCCACTATTCCGAGCCCCACAGGGAGCACACAAGGTCGACTTCAGGTCTCGCGTGCGCGGATGTTGTGCGCCCCCCGTGTGCGCACCCTTCACAGTCGCCCGTCACCCCAGGAGGATTCGCACTGCAAACACCACGTGCGAGGAAGGTACGGCGGACAGTGACGTCCGCGCCCGGCCGGCCTCCGCTATCCCTGGCCGGAATCCGCCCCTGCCGCCCCGGCGGCACCATCGGCCCCGCCCGCAGGGGGCAGTTGCTGCTGGGCCCGCTCCAGGAATCTCAGCAGCTCCACCGGGAACGGCAGCACCAGCGTCGAGTTCTTCTCGGCGGCGACCGCCACCACCGTCTGCAGCAGCCGCAGCTGGAGCGCGGCGGGCTGCTCCGACATCTCCTTGGCGGCCTCCGCCAGCTTCTTGGAGGCCTGCAGTTCGGCGTCGGCGTTGATGACGCGGGCCCGGCGCTCCCGGTCGGCCTCGGCCTGCCGGGCCATGGACCGCTTCATGGTCTCGGGCAGCGAGACGTCCTTGATCTCGACCCGGTCGATGGTGACGCCCCACTCCACGGCCGGGCTGTCGATCATCAGCTCCAGGCCCTGGTTGAGCTTTTCCCGGTTGGACAGCAGGTCGTCCAGCTCGCTCTTGCCGATGATGGAGCGGAGTGAGGTCTGCGCCATCTGCGAGACCGCGAACCGGTAGTCCTCGACCCGGACGACCGCCTCGGCGGGCGCGGTCACCTTGAAGTAGACGACGGCGTCGACGCGTACGGTCACGTTGTCCCGGGTGATGCCCTCCTGCGCGGGCACGGGCATCGTGACGATCTGCATGTTGACCTTCTGGAGCCGGTCCACGAACGGGACGATCATGGTGAACCCGGGCTCGCGCACCTCCGGTCGCAGTCGGCCGAGGCGGAACACCACGCCCCGCTCGTACTGTCTGACGACCCGTGCCGCGGCCAGGGCGTAGACCGCTCCGACGGACACGAGAGCGGCTCCGGCCGCCACCAACGCCTCGACCATGCCGACCCCCAGGGGGTGACTCCAATGGTCCTTCGACGGTAACTCCGGCACCCCGTCAAAAGGGAGCCCCCGCACGCCGGTTGCGTACGGGGGCCCACCGGGAGAACCGGTCCGGGAGGATCGTCAGCCGACGCTCACGCCGTAGTAGCTCAGTGCCTCGGTGACCGGCTGGAAGAAGGTCGTACCGCCGGAGGTGCAGTCGCCGCTGCCGCCGGAGGTCAGACCGTAGGCGACGGAACCGCCGTAGAGCGGGCCGCCGCTGTCGCCGCCCTCGGCGCAGACCGTGGTCTGGATCAGGCCGTAGACGATGTCACCGCTGCCGTAGTTGACGGTGGCGTTGAGCGCGGTGACCCGGCCGCTGTGCGTGCCGGTGGTCGAACCGCGGCGGTACACCGTCGTTCCGACGCTGGGCGTGGCCGCGCTGGAGATGGTCTGGCTGCCGACCGCGCTCGGGTGCGCGATCGAGCTGTTGGTGTACTTCACCAGCGCGAAGTCGTTGCCGGGGAAGCTGTAGCTGACGTTCGTGCCCAGGACCGTGGTGTGGCCGGAGTTGCTGTACCAGGTCGAGGCCACCTCACCGCAGTGCCCGGCGGTCAGGAAGTAGTACGTGCTCCCGCTGTGCACGTTGAAGCCGAGCGAGCAGCGGTAGGCGCCGCCGTAGATGGCGTCGCCGCCGGTGATCAGCTTCTTGAAGGTGCCGGGGGTGTGCTTGATGGTGAGCGCGCCGGAGTTGACGCCCGCCTGCCGCTTGATCTTGGCGATCTCGGCGTTGGAGACCGTGGAGTCGACGGTGACGACGACACGGTTGGTCTTGCTGTCGACGGCCCAGGCGGTGCCGGGGACGTCCGCCTTCAGGACGGAGCTGTTCACAGCCTTCAGCTCGGTGGTGCTGAAGGTGTGGGTGTCACTCGCGCTCGCGGTGGGGACGGCGAGCGCCGCCGCGGCCAGGAAACCGGTGCCCACGGCGATCAGCCGGGTCCGTCTCGTGATACCGCTGCGGGGGGTCGTGCGCTTGATCCTCACTTTTCGTTCCCTCCCAGGGGAAGTCGGGGGCCCGCGTGGGGTCGGGGCCCGTGAGGCGCAGCCAGTGGGTGGTGCCCGGATTTCGGACACGCAATGCCCCTGACAAGCGCTGAGGGGGAGTATTCGGTTGAACGACCGGTACCCGCAAGGGTGCCTTTCGGCCGCGCGACCTTGTTCGAACCATGCCGACTTTGTGTGATCCTGTCGCGGTCCGGGCGAGTTGACGCCCTGTCGAATGTCCGTCGAATGCCTCAGGCGAGGTTCCGCTCCCCCGCCTCGACCGCGAGGTCCAGCGTGTTGCCCGGCGGCGGGAACGGGCAGATGAAGTGGTCCGCGAAGGCGCACTGCGGCAGCTGCGCCCGGTTGAAGTCGACGGTGGTGGAGCCGTCGGCGGCCGGGGCGGCCGAATAGAGGAACCTGAACCGGAAGCTGCCGGCTCCGCTGGTGGTGTCGGCGAACACCGCCCACAGCCGGCCGTCGGCCTGCTCGGCGACCTGGAGCGTCAGGTCGCGGCCGGCCACGGTGAAGCCGAGTTCCCCGGCGAGCACGAGTGCGCGCTCCACTCCGTCGGCGGTGCCGACGCGGACGGTGCGCGGGTCGTCGTCGTACGGCGTGAAGCGTCCCGGCACCGACCAGCGCGGCTCGTACGGGGTGGCGTCGATGCCCCGGAAGGCCTGGCGGGTCCCGGCGGCCGGGTCGTACTCCCGTACGCCCCATATGCCCTCGCGGACCAGGACGACCAGCCGGCGCTCGCCGAGCGTGACCCGGGCCGACGGCTCGGGGTCGGCGGCGAGCCGGACCTCACCGGCGAAGGGCTCGCCGTCCAGGGCCAGGCCGTCGGCGGCCGCCGCGGTGAGCCGGACGCCGTCCCCGTCGACGGCCCAGGTTCCGGGGACGTCCGGGAGCCGCCCGTCCGGGTGGTCCTCGATCCAGTAGCTGCCGACCAGCGCGAGCGGCCCGTACGGCGCCGACACCGACTCCTCGCGGTGTTCGTGCCAGCGCTTCCAGTCCCCGGCCGCGTCCGCGTTCATGCGATCAGCCCTTCCATGGCTTTCGTCGTCATTCATGTCATGTCTCTCATATGCGCAAGGTATTTCAAGGCGCCGCGAGTTGCCCGGCGGGCCGGGCGAGGCCCAGGTGCTCGCGCAGGGTGCTGCCCGGGTAGAAGGTGCGGAACAGACCGCGGTGCTGGAGGAGCGCCACGGTGCCGTTGACCAGCCGCTCCAGGTCGCGACGCGGTTCGGCGGGGACCAGGTGGAAGCCGTCGGTGGCACCCTCACCGTGCCAGCCGGTGACCAGCTCCGCCAGATCCACCGGACCGCCCCGGTACAGCGGCCCCTGCACGGTCTGCCGGGGCCCGCCGCCACCGTGCCCCGGCTCGGCGGCGCGCTCCCCGTCGCCCAGATCCACCACGAGACTCACCAGCACCCGCAGGGCCTCCGGCTCCCGCCCGAACTCCTTCGCCTGCTGCCGCAGTTCCTCCCGTACGGCAGCGGCCTGCGCGGAGCTCGCGGCCCGCACCAGGGCGACGTCGGCGTACCGGGCGACGGCCTGCCGGGCGGCGGGCTCGGTGGCGTCGGCCACCCGGACCGGCTGCTCCGGCGCGGGTCCGGGGGCCTCGCTCCACCGGCCGGCCCGGCCCCGGCTGACCCGGTCGAGGTGGGCGACGGCGGCCTGGGGGGCGGTCGTCACCGGCACCAGCCCGATCCGCCGGGTGGCCGGGGCCACCTGCGCCAGCACGGTGAGCGCGTCGGTCTCCGGCCACCCGACCCGGTCGTCGAGCGTCACGAAGTCCAGTCCCCCGCTCTCGGCGAGCCGCACCAGCTCGAGGTAGCGCTCCGCGTCGAACACGCCGACCTGATCCACGGCGGCGGCCAGATGCAGCAGCCCCCGGCCGTACGAGCCGGTCACCACCACGAACCTCCCTGTAGGACAGCCTGTGAGACAGCCGGACGCCGACCGTGACGTTCGCTCATGACACGACTCCCGCCAGGTCGGCCAGGAAGGCGAGGGCCGCGCGCGCCGTGGCGTCGTTCTGCCGGAACGCGGGCCCTCCGGTGCGCGGCCGGGTGAACGCACCGGGCGTACGGCCGTTCGTGAACGGCCCGAGCGCGAACCGCCGGGGATGCGGCCGCCCGCCCCCGTCGAGGATCCGCCCGTCGGCGGGGTCCACCCTGAGCAGCCCGTCGGCCGTCTCGGCGGCCTCGTCGGCGGGCAGCCCGCGCAGCAGCGGGTTCCGGGCGCGGCCCACGGTGGGTTCGGGCAGCCGCGCCTCGACCAGGGCCCGCGCCTCCACGGCGAACCCGGGCACGGTGTCGGCGGACGCCCGGAACACCCCGTCCGCCGCCGTCACCGTCATCCCGGCGCCGACGAACCGCAGCACCCCGGCCCGGGACAGCGCGAGCATCTGCCGCAGCCGGGGGCCGGGCGGCCCGGAGGCCAGGTAGCTGAAGAACCCGTGCCACCAGGACCCGATGTCGCCGAGCCGCACCAACTGCCCGTAGACGGAGAGCAGGCCGAGGAACACCGCCAGGTCGGGGCTGTACGCGGGATCGTGCCGGCGCTCCAGGTCCGCCTCGACGTAGCCGCGCAGCCCGTCCTGGAACTCCTCGTGCGACCCGTACCGCACCCCGTCCAGCGGGTGGTCCAGCGCCGCGAGGTCGAGCCGGTCGGCCGGATCCGGTACGGCGGCCGCCACCAGCGCCCGCACTTCCGCCTCGCCCTCGGCGGCGGCGTACTTCTCCTCGAAGTCCCGCCAGGCGACGGCCGTCCGCTCGGGATGGACGGTGAACAGCCGGTGGTAGTGGGCGAAGCCCAGCTCCTTCGCCACCAGCGGCCACACGTCCCGCCGGAAGTCGAAGCCCCCGGGCCGGGCGAGCAGTCCGTCGATCTCGCCGGGGCCGAGGAAGCGGGGCAGCGGCGGGCGTTCGCCGGTCCAGTCGTACCCGATCTTCGTGTGGTACGGCACGCCGCGCCGCGACCCGACGTACAGCACCGGCTCCTGCCCGGACGGCACGTAGGTGTCGCCGTCGTAGCGTCCGCCCCGCCCCTCGGTGAGCAGCACCATCAGGTCGACGAAGGCGAGCCCGAACCCCCGCACGAGCACCGGTTCGCCGGGCCGCAGTGCGGACAGGTCGCTGTCGGCGGTGAAGTCGGGCGGCAGGTGGACCAGACCGTGCGCGTCGGCGTATTCGGCCAACGCGGCCTGTTCCGGGTCGAGTTCGGCGTCCAGGTGGCCGAGGGCGAGGACGACGAGGTCGGCGAGGAGCGGGCGCGGCCGGTCCTCCAGCCAGACCTGCTGGCGGCCCTCGCGCGGCCCGCTGACCCGCAGGGCCCGGCGCGGGTGGTGGTGGACGGTGATGCCGTCCGGCAGGTCGGCGAGGGCGCGGTCGTAGACGTGGCGCAGATAGCGGCCCTGGATCTGCCGGTCGGCGAAGGTACGGCCGTCCAGGCCCGCCCACTCGTGCAGGGTGGGGCCCTCGCGCACCGGCCCGGCCATCCGCACCGACTCGTCCGTGAACATGGTGACGTCCTCGGCGTGCGAGTTCATCCACAGCAGCGGCGACTGGGCGGCCCGCCAGATGCGCCCGGCGCCCGGCGGATACGGGTCGACCAGATGGATGTCGAGGCCCGAACCGGCGTACAGCTCGGGCGCGTTGGCGGCGATCCGCTCCAGGAGTCCGGTCCCCCGCGGCCCGGCTCCCACGATCACCAGCTGGGGCCTCATCGGGCGGCCTCGGGCCCGGGTATGCAGGGGACGGAAACGGTGGCGGTTCTGGCAAGGGTCTCGGAAGACATGCGAAGGCTCCGTGGCGGATCAATCGAACACGGTGGACGCGCACACGGGGGTGCGGGTGCCTTCACACGGAACGCCGGAGTACGGCGCTCTTACGGCCGAGCCCCTCAGCAGGGCCGTCCGTCGACTCTACGGTGCCGTTTCCCCTCACTGTCAAGGGTGTCCAGAGTGTGAGCAGCGCGTCTCAGGTCAGTTGACGGAAAACCGGAGACCTGTTCCACTTGGCCCATGCATCCACAGCAGTGGCTGGTCAAGCGCTCCCACATCGACTTCGGTCGCGTGTGGTCCTCCTCCTGTTGAGCTGACCCCCTGCACGCCCCGCGGCCGGCGGGGACTCTTCACGTTCTCCCTTCGCCTTCACACGCATCCCCTCCCCTCGAAAACCGACGCCGCTTCCCCGCGCCCCTAAGGGGCGCGGGGAACTGCGCGAGCAACCACACACAACCAGCACTCGCCACCCGACCCGCGCCCCCACGGCGACCAGCGTGCAGCCATCACCCTCCTCCTGGGTCGGGACCTCACCCCGATCACCCGGTCCATCAACGCCCCCAGCACATCCCGCACCGCCCCCCGCTCCCGCGCATCGCACTCCAGCACCGGCACGTCACGCCGAGCCGTCCGAGGGACTCGCGCACCGAGCCGGCCGCGTTGTCATCACGGCCCCGGAGCGCCTGGTCGAGCCGGTCGCGGGCGGTGTCGGTGGCCTTGCGCCGCGCGGGCAGCTTGCCCGCGAACTCCTTGACGCCGCCCACCTGTCCGGTGGCGAGACCGCGTTCGTTCCAAAGTTCGTGGATCAGGCCCTGCAGTGTGATCTCCAGCCGGGCGTCGGCCGCGGTGGCGGAGGCGTTGCGACAGACGGAGACCTGCTCTGTGGCCGCGACGCCCAGCAGCGTCAGCAGGACGGCGAGGGCCAGGACCAGGATCCTCGGGAGCCTGGTGCGAATGGTGGCTGCTTGCAGGGAAGTGCCTTAATGATGAGGCGAGTTGATGGATGCGCAGAACCGGAGGGGGAGAAATGGTTCTGCGCTCCGGCCAACGAACCTCTCCGGGCAGCGATCACCCGATCATGTTTTTGTTTTACGTCACGGAAACAGGATCAAGGTGAATCCCGAGGCGACCGCCCCGGCGCCGCGCGTCCGTATACGGTGACGGACACGTACGCGGGTTGACGTCACCCGCCGCCGCATCCGTGCCGGACGACGCCCCCTGAGCCACTGTCAGACCCGTTCACGGAAGCCGGTGATGGCCGCTGTGATCCGCACGGACCGCCCTCGATCACCGCGGCGGGCGCGTCCCGGACCCCGGCCCGACCGCGCCCCGGCCGCCACAAGTACTGCGCCCACCAGGACTTTCTCCCCGCCGCGCGGCTGGCCGACCGCGCGCTCCGACCACCCCGAAGACAATCCGAAGAGCCCCGGAGGGCACTCCCGAGGCACTCCCGAGGCGCTCCGAAGACGCCCCGAACCGCCTCGGCCCGTTCACCCGGACGCACCGTTCATCACCCGTACGCCGGGAACAATCATATTTCACTCTCAGTCAGCAGCCGTGTGAGCTACCGCCCTTGGGGTACCTGGGCTCTCGACGTTTTGGCTCTGCACCAGTACCGTCACAAACCCCCCGTGCGGCGTCTATCCACTTGGCGCGACATCCGCATCATGGACGACCATAGGGATGCGGAAGCAAGAAAGACCGCTGTGAGAGGAGGCGTCCATGGGATCGGTACGCAAGGCGAGTGCCTGGCTCGGCCTCGTCGACGACAACGATGACGAGCGTTACTACGACGACGACTACTCCGAAGGGACCGAGCAGCCCGGGGATGCCTGGGTCACCGACCCCCGGGTCAAGGTGGCCACGGACACCGCCGAGGAGAAGGGCCGCCGGATCGGCACGGTCACCCCGGACAGCTTCCGGGACGCCCGCGCGATCGGCGAGCTGTTCCGCGAGGGCGTGCCGGTCATCGTGAACCTCACGGGCATGGAGCCGGGCGACGCCAAGCGCGTGGTCGACTTCGCGGCCGGGCTGACCTTCGGTCTGCGCGGCACGATCGAGCGGGTCGCCAACCGGGTGTTCCTGCTGACCCCCGCGAACACCGAGATCGTCAGCGGTGAGCCGGCCAGGCGCCGCGAGGACGGCTTCTTCAACCAGAGCTGAGGCAGGGCCGCTCACCGGCCCTGCCCCCGCGCGGGGTTCACCGGAAGGCGTCGAGTCCGGTGAGGGCCTTGCCCAGCACCAGCTGGTGCATCTCGACGGTGCCCTCGTAGGTGAGCACCGATTCGAGGTTGGTCGCGTGCCGCATCACGGGGTACTCCAGCGAGATCCCGTTCGCCCCGAGGATCGTCCGCGCGGTACGGCAGATCTCGATGGCCTCGCGTACGTTGTTGAGCTTGCCGAAGCTGACCTGCTCGGGACGCAGGCGACCGGCATCCATCCGCCGCCCCAGGTGATGGGCGAGCAGGATTCCCTTGTGCAGTTCGACCGCCATGTCGGCGAGTTTGGCCTGGGTGAGCTGGAAGCCGCCGATGGGCCGACCGAACTGCTCCCGTGACTTCGCGTAGTCGACGGCGGTCTCGAAGCAGGTGCGTGCCGCGCCCATGGCGCCCCACACGATCCCGTACCGGGCGTGCGAGAGACAGCTGAGCGGCCCCTTGAGCCCGGTGACCTCGGGCAGCACGGCATCGGCGGGCAGCCGCACGTCGTCCAGCACCAGCTCGCTGGTGACACTGGCCCGCAGCGACCACTTGTGCTTGATCTCCGGCGCGGAGAACCCGGGCGTGTCCGTGGGCACGACGAACCCCCGGATCCCGTTCTCCGTCTGCGCCCACACGACGGCGACGCCCGCCACCGACCCGTTGGTGATCCACATCTTCCGCCCGTCGAGCACCCAGTCGCCGCCGGCGTCGCGCCGGGCGTACGTCCGCATGGCGGCCGGGTCGGACCCGTGATCGGGTTCGGTGAGCCCGAAGCACCCGATGACGTCACCGGCGGCCATAGCCGGCAGCCACCGCTGCTTCTGCTCCTCACTCCCAAACCGGTAAATGGCGTACATGGCGAGCGACCCCTGCACGGACACGAGCGACCGAATGCCCGAGTCGGCGGCCTCCAGCTCCAGGCAGGCGAGCCCGTACTGCACGGCGGACGCCCCGGCGCAGCCGTACCCGCTGAGCGACATCCCGAGCGCCCCGATCGACCCGAGCTCCTTGGCGAGCTCCCTGATGCCGGGCAGCTCCCCGCTCTCGTACCACTCGGCGACGAACGGCAGCACCCGATCCGCCGCCCAGCTCCGCACGGTCTCCCGTACGGCGAGATCCTCCGGCTCCAGAAGATCGTCGATCCCGAGCGGGTCACCGGCATCGAACGGAGGCAACTTCACGGACGCGGACATCAGAACCCTCCCAAAACTAGCACCGCTAGTTACACCAGCTTAGGCACAGTCTCCCTGTTCCCCCACCCACACACCACCCGCGCGGGTCACGTGAACACCCACCCTCGGCGACCGCGGGCAGACCCCCCTCCGCAAAGGCAGTACGCAGCCCCGCACCCGCATCCGAAGCCGCCAACGGCGAACCACCCCCACAGGTCGCCCCACCCCTCCCCCAACCCGCACGGGCGGTGCGCGGGTGGGAAAAGCCCTGACCCGCACCCGCCAACGACGCACCACCCCCACAGGTCGGCAAACCCCTCCCCCGACCCGCACGGGCGGTGCGCGGGTGGGAGAAGGCCCTGACCCGCACGGGCTACGCCGAGACGCGGGAGCGTTCGGGTTCCCTGGGGGCGGGGAGGTCCACCGACGCCGCGATGTCCTCGCAGTGCATGGCGCGCGGCAGGCGCAGTGCCATCACCGCCCCCAGCAACAGCAGCCCCGCACTCACCAGCAACGTCACATGCAACCCGTGCACATAGGAGTCCCGCGCCGCCCGGCGCAACGCCGCCCCGGCCGCCCCACCCAGCCGTCCGGCGACGTCGTACGCCTCCCCCAGCGAATGCCCCGCCGCGGCCGACGCCGACGCCGGCACCCCCGGCACCCCGGCCAGCCCCGGCGCGTACGCCGCGTTCATCACGCTGCCGAGGAGCGCGATCCCGATCCCGGCACCCAGCTGGTACGACGTCTCGCCGATCGCCGCCGCCCCGCCTGCCTGCGCCGCCGGCGCCTCGCTCAGCATCGACTCGTACGCCCCGAACAGCGTGGTCTCCAGGCCGAACCCGAGCAGCAGGAAGCCGAGGAGCAGCAAGCCCGCGTTGTCCGTCCCGCCCATCGCCGTCAGCGTGAGCACCGCCGCCGCGGTCAGGCAGAAGCCGAAGCACACCATCCGGCGCGGGCCGAAGCGCCGGAGCATCCGCGCCCCGGCCAGCCCCGCCGCCATCGCGGCGAGCGTCAGCGGCAGCAGTCGTAGCCCCGTCTGCAGCGGCGAGAGGCCCAGCACCAGTTGCAGGTACTGCGCGGCGATCAGCTCGAGACCCACCAGCGCCAGCATCGCCAGCACGATGCAGCCCACCGCCGTGGAGAACGCCGGCCGCGCGAACATCTTCAGGTCCACCAGCGGGAACGTCCGCCGCCGTTGCCGTCGTACGAAGAACACCAGCAGCAGCGCGCCGAGCACGAGCGGCACCACTGTCAGCACACTGCCCGCCGGCTCGCCGCCGCCGAGGCGCTTCACGGCGAACACCACGCCGAACAGGCCGACCGCCGCCATCAGCGCGCCGACCACGTCCCAGGGGCCGTCGCGGTCGCCGCGGGACTCGGGGAGGAGGAGACGCCCCACCGGAAGGCTGACCAGCATCAGCGGGATGTTGACCAGGAAGACGGAGCCCCACCAGAAGTGTTCGAGGAGGAAGCCGCCGAGGAGGGGGCCGACGGCGGCGCCGACCGCGGCGACCGCGCTCCAGATGCCGATGGCGAGGGCCCGCTCACGGCGGTCGGGGAAGACCTGCCGCAGGATGGAGAGGGTCGCCGGCATGATCATCGCACCGCCGACGCCGAGCAGTGCCCGGGCCCCGATCAGCGCCGCCGCGCTCGGCGCGAGGGCGGCCGCCGCGGAGGCGATGCCGAACAGGGCGTAGCCGAGGAGCAGGACGCGCCGCCGGCCCACCCGGTCGCCGAGCGTGCCGAACAGGATCAGCAGCGAGGCGCAGACCAGCGGGTAGACGTCGACGATCCAGAGCAGCTCCATGGCGCCGGGCTTGAGGTCCTCGGTGACCGCGGGCACCGCGACGTGCAGCACGGTCGCGTCGAGGGCGACCAGCAGCAGGCTGACGCAGAGGACGACGAGGACGACCCAGCGGTTGGCACCGGCCCTGGACACCGCACGACGGCGCGGTCGTACGGCGGCCGTGGTCGTCCCGGACATGTACGTACCTCCCAGATGGTCCCTCGCGTGCGGCGGACCGGCGGGGTGGGGACTCCCCGTCGTACGGCCGGAGAGGAGCGGGGTCTCCGGCCCGCGCATACGAACGCGAGTGACATGTCAGCGTACGCGAGTTCGTTCCGGGGGCACGTGGCGGACCTCTCACACGCTCCGGAGAACTCATGTGGCGTACGCCACTGCCCCCGCTCCGCACCACGCCCGCGCGTTCCCCGCGGTTCCGGGCCCCGTCGATAATCGAGCCCGTGACCGATCTTGAAACGCCCGTGGCGGCACCGCGCGCCCCCGCCCTGCGCCGGGCGGCGCCGGCCCTGCTCGGGTACGCGGCCGTGCGCGCCCTCGGCCTGGTCGTGCTGGCCGGGTGGAGCGCGGGACGGGGCAAGAGCGCGTACACCTTGTTGACGGCGCGCTGGGACTCGCTGTGGTACACGCGGGTCGCCGAACTGGGCTACGGCTACGAGGTCCGGCTGCCGAACGGCGACGTCCACTCCAACCTGGCCTTCTTCCCGCTGCTGCCCTGGCTGGAGCGCCTGCTGCACGCGCTCGCGCCGCTGTCGTACGCCGACGCCGGCTTCACGGTGAGCCTGCTCGCCTCGCTCGCCGCGGCCTGGGGGATCTTCGCGGTCACGGACGTCGTGTACGGCCGGCGGGTGGGGGTCTGCGCGGTGCTGGTGTGGGCCGTCCTGCCCGTCGGGATCGTGCAGTCGATGGCGTACAGCGAGTCGTTGTTCACGGCGCTGGCCGCGTGGTCGCTGTACGCGGTGCTCACCGGCCGCTGGGTGACCGCCGGGGTGCTGGCTGCGCTGGCGGGGCTGACCCGGCCGGTGGGGCTCGCCGTGGTGGCGGCGGTATGGACGGCGGGGGTGGTCTCGTTCGTGCGGGATCGAGGCACGGGCGCGCGGGATGGTGGTACGGATCAGCCGGACGGCGCGCATCTCGACGAACGCGCCCCCGAGGCGTCCGGCGCCGCTCGCGCCCGGCGCGAGCGGCAGGCAACCGGCGCGCCACAGGCAACACGCGCCCCCCACGTCACCACCACCCCCGGCGCCCCCGCCTGGCGCCGCGCCCTCGGCATACTGCTCGCCCCCGCGGGGACCGCCGCCTATGTCCTGTGGGTCGGCCACCGCACCGGCCGGGGCCCGCTCGGCTACCTGGACGTCCAGGCGGGCTGGCGCAACGGCTTCGACGGCGGCTATGCGTTCGCGCGCTTCGTCGTCGACAAGTTCACGTCATTTCCGTCCGCTCTGGCCGGAGCGGGTTTGATCCTCGGTGTCGGCCTGCTGCTGTGGCTCTACGTGATCGGCGTCCGGCAGCGGCAACCGCTCCCCCTGCTGGTCTACACGGGTGTCGTCCTCGTGCTCGCGCTGTGCGCGTCGAGCTACTTCGGATCCAAGCCGCGGCTGCTGATGCCGGCCTTCCCGGTGCTGCTGCCGCTCGCCCGGGCCCTCGCCCGACTGCGCACCAGCAGATCGGCGCTGGTCACGGCGGGTGTGGCAGTGGCCTCGGCGATCTATGGCGCGTTCTGGCTGAACGGCTCCGGACCTCCATGATCGTTCCGATGACCCCGATGAGCAGCGGGAGAATTCCACCCCATGCTTTGGTTAACGAATTCATAAGTGCCATAAAACGGCGACCCGGCATGATCAAAGGAATTGAAGGGCAGACCCGCCGAGGATTACGGAATCCTTAGAATTCGGAGACCTCCTGAGAGGTTTCCCACATCACATCGTCATCACAAAGCCGCTGTTTCGACCGGGAACAGAGCTCACTCGCTGTAACGTCGATTGGGTGCGTACCGAACGAAACCTCACCCGTCTGGACCGGGTGTTCGCCAGGCTGGACCGTGAGCCGGAACGGCCGGCCCACATTGATGTGCCGAAGATGAGCCGGCACCGGGTCGTGTTGTTCACCGCGACCCTCGCCTTCTACCTGGCGATCGTGTGGGCCGTCGTGATCACGTCCTGGCTGGTCCGGCTCGACTGGCAGGTCATGTTCTTCCGGCCGTACCAGCAGTGGTCGGGAATCCACTGGTTCGTCGACTACTACGTCGTCCTCGGCCAGCGCGGCCCGACCGCCGTGATGGTCGCGGCCTGGCTGGGCTGGCGCTCGTGGCGGCAACACACCCTGCGCCCGCTGCTCACGCTCGGCGCCTCACTGCTCCTGCTCAACATCACGGTCGGCGCCGCGAAGCTCGGCATGGGGCGACTCGGACCGCACTACGCGACCGTCATCGGCTCGAACGAGATGGGCCTGGGCGGCGATATATTCCCCAGCGGACACACCGCCAACGCGGTGGTGACCTGGGGAATTCTGGCATATCTGGCCTCCACCCCGAGAGCCCGCCGCTGGCTCTCCGCCGCCTCGGCGGTCACCTCCCTCGGCGTCGGCATGTCCACCGTCTACCTCGGTACGCACTGGCTGAGCGACGTGTTGCTGGGCTGGGCCGCGGGGCTGCTGATCCTGCTGGCGCTGCCGTGGTGCGAGCCGTTCATCGCCCGCGCCGAGACCTGGCTCTTCGACCTGCGCGACCGCTGGCGCGCCCGCCGCGGCGGCACGGTGCCCGCGCCCGTCCCGGTGCCCGTGGTCCTCAAGCCGCGCCCGGTGCCCGTCGACCAGGCGGCGCCGGAGCCCGAGCCGGTCTCCCTGGCCCGCCCGCCCAGGGCCCCGATCCACCTGGCGCCCGGTCCGCACACCGCCCGCTCGGAGCGCACCCCGGTGACCCCGGTGGGCAGCCGCCGCCCGCAGCACCCCGAGCGGCAGCCGCGCGGCACCGCGGCCCAGGCGGCCCGCCCGCTGACGGGCGGCTGACGGCCGTACGGAGGCGACAGCGGGGTCCAGGTACGCACAACCGGCCCCGGCACGGCGAAGGCCCCGGTTCCCGCAGTACGGGAACCGGGGCCTTCGCCGTCGGACGGTCAGCCCTTCCAGGCGCGCGCCACCACGCCGTCCCGTACCTCGAAGTTGAGCCGGCCCGTCCGGTACTCCATGGTGATGATCGCGCCCGGCGGCAGCGAGCGCACCGTGGTCCATCCCCGCTGCCGGGCGAGCCGTTCCGCGTCGCCCGCGTCGCGGCCTACGTACCCTTGCGGGCTGTCCTGGGGCTCCGTCGGCGGAGCGGTGTCCGGTGCCATGCGGCCCACGCTAGGCCGCTTCCGGCGGAGACGGAAGCCGAAGTCCCACGTCCACCTCCGGTCACACTTCTGTCACAGAACCACGACACGCGTTTCAATCGAACTCCGTCACACGTACGAGCGGTTCCATGCGTCTTCCTGGCGCATTCGAGCGTAATTCCCCGATGCCGGTAGGGTCTTCCGAAAAGCCGCCGGAAAGAACCGGAAGCGGGGAACCAGGGCACTCCCGCGCGTGCATTCCATTCCGATTCCGACGGCCCGCACCGAAGCTGACACCGCATAAGAGATTCACCGCTTCGGCACAGAACCCCCGTACCGCGCGGGTAGGACCGGGGGTGCGGCAACCTGAACTCGGAGCGTGCCGTCCGCGCATGAATCGCCCTCACATACGAGCACGCGCCCCCATTCGGAGCATGTACATGCCCCCACAAAACGCACCGTGTCCCACCCGGTCGGACCGGGCGGGACACGGTGGTGCGGGGCAGGGACTCGCGTCAGAGCGCGAGGCGCTGCCCGGGCACGATCAGGTTCGGGTCGCCACCGATGACGGCCTTGTTGGCGGCGTAGAGGCGCTGCCAGGTGGTGCCGTGCCGCTCGGCGATCTGGCTCAGGGTGTCGCCCTCGCGGACGGTGTAGTCACCCTTGGCCGAGGTGCGGCCGGTGCCGGCCGTCGAGCGCTGCGGCGCCTTCACCGCGGGGGCCGGCTTCCGGGTGGTCGAGGACTTCGTCGACTTCGTCGCCGACTCCGTGCTGCTCTTCGTGGTCACCGAGGCGCTCTCGGGCGCCGAACCGGTCGCCCCGGCCCGCCCCGAGCAGACCGGCCACGCGCCCCAGCCCTGGGCGTGCTGGACCTTGGTGGCGACGGCGATCTGCGCTTCCCTGGAGGCCTGGTCGGCCGTCGCCGCGTAGGCGGTGCCGCCGTACGCGCGCCAGGTGGAGGCGGAGAACTGGAGTCCGCCGTAGTAGCCGTTGCCGGTGTTGATGTGCCAGTTGCCGCCGCTCTCGCACCGGGCGATGCGGTCCCACACTCCGTTGTCCGCCGCCGCGGCGTTGCCGGTGGCGGCCAGCAGGCCCAGCGGGGCGAGCAGCGCCGCTCCGGCCAGGGCTGCCGTCGTACGGCCCTTGCGGGAGCCGTTCTTGTTCGCGGCGGTCTCACGGGTGGTATCGGCACACTCGGACATGTATTTCCCTCTCCACGTACCCGGGGTCCCCCAGGCGGGACGCGGTCCCCGCGCAATGGACGCGGTTCCTCGCGCTCGCCCCGTCCGCCGCGGCCGGTACTGCGGTGGTGCTCTGCCTGGTGCCGGCCGGCGGACGTACCCGAGCGGTGCTCGCTGCACACGGCGGAGGAATCTAGAGATCGGGAACGCCCGAAATCAACCAACTCCCCGTCAGGCCAGGCCAGTTCGGTGTTACCTTGGGTAGCGGCGATTTTCGGCCACCCACTACATTCCGGGATTTCGTGATTTGTCGACCACGGGTTCGACGGATCTGTGATTCACTTCACCGCGTCAAACTCCTTTGACTTGCGAAGAGTTGACGGGGAGTGCCGGATTCCGCACGAGGAGTGACCCTGTGCAGCGGATGGTTCGATCCCGATCCTCCCCATGCGTGACCCCCACCACAGATCACCCGTTGTCTTCTTCATGAGCCCGCGACCCCGGGGGCTCACGGACCGGGAGCCACCCGGGCCTTCACGTACCGCATCCCGAGGGAGCCACCGTGCCGCGCATGCTCGACGTCAGCGACGAGGTACGCGCCGAGATCGGCGACGAAGAAGCCGACCGGCTGCTCGCCGGAGACAACGCCCCAGGCAGTTACGACTGCACGTCCTGCCGCACCCCGGGCGACTCCGAACAGGAGCGCACCAGCACGGTCCTGTTCATCGGCGACGAGACCGCCGTCCTCGCCTTCGCCCACGCCACCTGCCTGCCCTCGCAGGTCGTCCAGGTCACCGAGGAGCAGTTGCAGGGCGCGGTCCGCTCCATCAGCGGCGACAGCGCGCCCGGCGGCGGGTCGCAGAAGGCCGTGCCCGAGCAGGCGGTGCTCGGGGTGACCAGCGGACTCGTGCTGATCGCCGGGGAGTTGCACCCCGCGCTGGTCGTGGAGCCGACCTCGCCGATCGTGCGGCCCGGCACGGACGGGGTGGGCGACGACTTCCTGCCGCTCCTCATCGAGCAGGGCTTCATGCCGGTGCCGGAGCTGACCGCGGTACCGCCGGTGCTGCACGGGTGGTCGGTCCTGCTGGCGGTGGGTCAGCTGCACGCGGTGCTGCAGCCGGGGCCGACGGGCGGGCAGCCGGTGGCGTGGTGGCAGGCGCATCAGCCGCTGCAGGTGACCGACGGGTGGCGGGCGGCCGCCAACAAGCACCAGCAGGTGCTGATGTTCGCGGCGCCGGTCGGGTCGATCGGACGGCAGCCGCGGGAGGACCTGCTGCGCGACGCGATCGACAAGGCGGCGGCGAACGGGCAGCTGGTGGCGGCGGCGCTGCCGCTTGCGGGGGTTTGAGGGGCACCTGACGTGTGAGGGGCTGCGCCAAGTGGGCGGCTGCGGGTCGTGTCTGGTTGCTCGCGCAGTTCTTCCCCAGCCTTCGGCCGGGGGTACCCCCAGCGCCCCTTACCGGGCGCTCGACAGCCCTGTGCCGAACGGCGGGCCGCGCCCCTAAAAGCAAACGACGAACCGCATCTCTTCAAGATTCCGGTCGTTTGGACATACGTGCACGCATACGACCTTCCTCACCACCGGCCGTCCTTCTCCGCCATTCCCGCTGCTCGGGTGGCCCAGGAGGCCCAGGGCGGGCTCTCGGCCACGCCGATCTACGACTCGCTGTACACGGAGTGGGTCAAGGCCTTCCGTACGCTGCCGGGCGATCGCAGCGGGGAGGAGTCCCTGGGGTTCGTCGCCTTCGGGAACGCCCCGTTCAGTACCGGCACCCACGGGCTGGGCTCGTACGGAGGGAACTCGTACAGCGCGTACAGCGCCGGTGCCTACAGCGCCCGGAGCGGTGGCGGGCAGCCGCAGCAGCCGCAGTGGCAGCGGATCGGGACGCTCGGGCGGTCCCAGGAGGCCGGGATGGCGCCCGTCCCGGTGGCGCTTCCGCCGGCTCCGCGCCGGGGGATGTGACACAGGGGAGAGGGGCGGCCACCGGGTCCGGTGGCCGCCCCTCTCCTCTGTGTCCCTACTTCTTCTTCGCGCCGCGCTTCTCGCGCACCCGCACGGAGATATGGATCGGCGTGCCCTCGAAGCCGAACTCCTCGCGCAGCCGGCGCTCGATGAAGCGGCGGTAGCCCGCCTCGATGAAGCCGGAGGCGAACAGGACGAACCGCGGCGGCTTGGTACCGGCCTGGGTGCCGAACAGGATGCGCGGCTGCTTGCCGCCCCGGACCGGGTGCGGGTGGGCCGAGACCAACTCGCCGAGGAAGGCGTTGAGGCGTCCGGTGGGGACGCGGGTCTCCCAGCCGGCGAGAGCGGTCTCGATGGCGGGGACCAGCTTCTCCATGTGGCGGCCGGTGCGGGCCGAGACGTTGACGCGGGGTGCCCAGGCGACCTGGCCGAGCTCGGTCTCGATCTCGCGCTCCAGGTAGTAGCGGCGCTCCTCGTCGAGGGTGTCCCACTTGTTGAAGGCGAGGACGACGGCGCGGCCCGCCTCGACGGCCATGGTGACGATCCGCTGGTCCTGCACCGAGATGTTCTCGGAGGCGTCGAGCAGGATGACCGCGAGCTCGGCCTTCTCGACCGCGGCCGCGGTCCGCAGCGAGGCGTAGTAGTCGGCGCCCTGCTGGAGGTGGACGCGCTTGCGGATACCGGCGGTGTCGACGAACTTCCAGGTGACCCCGCCGAGTTCGATGAGCTCGTCGACCGGGTCACGGGTGGTGCCGGCCAGCTCGTTGACGACGACGCGCTCCTCGCCCGCCACCTTGTTGAGGAGGGAGGACTTGCCGACGTTCGGGCGGCCGATGAGGGCGATCCGGCGCGGGCCGCCGACACCGGGGCCGCCGAAGGTCTGCTCGGGCGCCTCGGGCAGCGCCTCCAGGACGGCGTCGAGCATGTCGCCGGTGCCGCGGCCGTGCAGGGCGGAGACCGGGTGCGGCTCGCCGAGGCCGAGGGACCAGAGGTAGGCGGCGTCGGCCTCGCCGCTGGGGCCGTCGACCTTGTTGGCGGCCAGCACGACCGGCTTGCCGGCCTTGCGCAGCAGCCGTACGACCGCCTCGTCGGTGTCGGTCGCGCCGACCTTGGCGTCGACGACGAAGACGACCGCGTCGGCCGCCTCGATCGCGTACTCGGCCTGGGCCGCCACCGAGGCGTCGATGCCGAGGACGTCCTGCTCCCAGCCGCCGGTGTCGACGACCTTGAAGCGGCGGCCGGCCCACTCGGCCTCGTAGGTCACGCGGTCCCGGGTGACACCGGGCTTGTCCTCGACGACGGCCTCGCGGCGGCCGATGATCCGGTTGACCAGAGTCGACTTGCCGACGTTGGGACGGCCGACGACGGCGAGGACGGGCAGCGGGCCGTGGCCTGCCGCCTCGATGGCACCCTCGACGTCCTCGATGTCGAAGCCCTCTTCGGCGGCGAGCTCCATGAACTCCGCGTACTCGGTGTCACCGAGCGCCCCGTGGTCGTACTCGTGCTCAGCCGAGTCGCCGGGCTGGATGTGGTCGTTCATGAAGTCCGTACCTCGTCGTTCATCGTGGTGATCGGTGGACCGGCCGACGCAGAAAGGGCTGGTCCACTACTAAGTCTCGCCTAGCGTCCGGTCAGACGTCTGGCGTTTTCCAGGTGGCCGGCGAGCTGCTTCTGGATGCGCTCGGTGGCCTCGTCCAGGGCCTTGCGGGTGCGGCGGCCGGTGCCGTCGCCCGCCTCGAAGGAGTCGCCGAAGACGACGTCGACGCGGGAGCGCAGCGGGGGCAGCCCCTTTATCAACCGTCCCTGCCGCTCGGAGCTTCCCAGCACGGCCACCGGGACGATCGGCGCCCCGGAGCGCACCGCGAAGTAGGCGAGACCCGCGCGGAGCGCGGCGAAGTCGCCGTCGCCGCGGCTGCCCTCGGGGAATATGCCGAGCACTCCCCCGGCCTCCAGGACGCCGAGCGCCCGGGTGACCGCCGTGCGGTCGGTGGTCTGACGGTCCACCTTCAGCTGCCCGATCCGGGTCAGGAACGGGTCGAGCGGGCCGACGAACGCCTCCTTCTTGATGAGGAAGTGCGTCGGCCGGGGCGCCACGCCCATGACCATCGGGCCGTCGATGTTGTGGGAGTGGTTCACGGCGAGGATCGCCGGGCCCTGCGCGGGCACCTTCCAGGCGCCGAGCACGCGCGGCTTCCACAGCCCGTACATCAGGCCGACCCCGATGCGGCGCCCGGTCTCGGCGCCCCGCTGCGACGGAAGGCTCACTCCCCGGCCCGCTTCTCCTCGACGAGGGTGACGACGCACTCGATGACCTGGGCCAGCGTCAGCTCGGTGGTGTCCACCTCGACCGCGTCGCCGGCCTTGGCGAGCGGCGAGGTCTTGCGGGTCGAGTCGGCGGCGTCGCGCTTGACCAGGGCCTCGCGGGTGGCGTGGACGTCGGCGCCCTTGAGCTCGCCGCTGCGGCGGGCCGCGCGGGCCTCCGGGGAGGCGGTGAGGAAGACCTTCAGGTCGGCGTCGGGCAGCACGGTGGTACCGATGTCGCGGCCCTCGACGACGATGCCGTGCGCGGCGGCGCGGGCCAGCGACCGCTGCAGCTCGCTGATCCTGGTGCGCACCTCCGGTACCGCGCTGACCGCGCTGACCTTGGAGGTGACCTCCTCGGTGCGGATCGGGCCGGAGACGTCCACGCCGTCGACGGTGATCGTCGGCTTGACCGGGTCGGTCCCCGAGACGATCTCCGGCTTGCCGGCCACCGCGGCGATCGCGGTCGGGTCGGTGAGGTCGATGCCGTTGTTCACCATCCACCAGGTGATGGCCCGGTACTGGGCGCCGGTGTCCAGGTAGCTCAGGCCGAGCTGCTCGGCCACGGCCTTGGACGTGCTCGACTTGCCGGTGCCCGAGGGGCCGTCGATCGCGACAATCACGGGCTTTACGGCGCCGTTTTCCACGGGTGGACACCTTCCGGGTGCAGGGTGGTGGGTGGTGTGCGGGCGGCGGTGCGCCCCGCACAAGGTTACCGGCCCCCGGGACCGCCGCTTCCAGCGCTACTGCCGCAGCGCCCAGCCCCGGTCCCGCAGCGCCGACGTGAGCACGGGCACCGCCTTCGGCTCCACCCAGAGCTGGACGTGACCGGCCTGCTGACCGGTCGCGTGCTCGATCCGCACGTCCTCGATGTTGACGCCGGCCGCCCCGGCGTCCGCGAAGATCCGGGCCAGCTGACCGGGCTGGTCGTCGATGAGCACCGCCACGACCTCGTACACCCGCGGCGCCGAGCCGTGCTTGCCGGGGACCCGCACCTGGCCGGCGTTGCCGCGGCGCAGCACGTCCTCGATGCCGGCCCCGCCCGCGCGCCGCTCGGCCTCCTCCGAGGACTGCAGGGCGCGCAGGGCGCTGACCGTCTCGTCGAGGTCGGCGGAGACGTCCGCGAGCAGGTCGGCGACCGGGCCGGGGTTCGCGGAGAGGATGTCGATCCACATCCCGGGGTCGGAGGCGGCGATCCGGGTCACGTCCCTGATGCCCTGTCCGCACAGCCGTACGGCCGACTCGTCGGCGTGCTCCAGGCGGGCCGCGACCATGCTGGAGACCAGGTGGGGCATGTGGGAGACCAGGGCCACCGCGCGGTCGTGGGCGTCGGCGTCCATGACGACCGGCAGGGCCCGGCAGTGCGAGACCAGCTCCAGGGCGAGGTTCAGCACCTCGGTGTCGGTGTCCCGGGTCGGGGTGAGCACCCAGGGCCGGCCCTCGAAGAGGTCGGCGGTGGCCGCCAGCGGCCCGGACTTCTCCCGGCCCGCCATGGGGTGCGTCCCGATGTACGACGACAGGTCCAGGCCCTTCGCCTCCAGCTCCCGGCGCGGGCCGCCCTTGACGCTGGCCACGTCGGCGTAGCCGCGGGCCAGGCCCCTGCTCATCGCGTCCGCGAGGACGGGGGCGACGTGGGCGGGCGGGGCGGCGACGATCGCCAGGTCGACCGGGCCGTCGGGCGGCCCGTCGGTGCCCGCGCCGAGCGCGGCCGCGGTACGGGCCTGCTCGGGGTCGTGGTCGGCGAGGTGGACGACGACGCCCCGCTGGGCGAGAGCGAGCGCGGCGGACGTACCGATGAGACCGGTACCGATGACGAGCGCGGTCCTCACTGGGCGATGTCCTTGCGCAGGGCGGCCGCGGCGCCGAGGTAGACGTGGTTGATGTCGGCGCGGGGCCGGTCGGACTCGATGTGCGCCAGTATCCGTACGACGCGGGGCATGGCGCCCGCGATGTCCAGCTCCTGGGCGCAGATCAGCGGCACGTCGACGATGCCGAGCTTGCGCGCGGCGGCCGCCGGGAAGTCGCTGTGCAGGTCGGGAGTGGCCGTGAACCAGATGCTGATCAGGTCGTCGGCGGTCAGGCCGTTCCGCTCCAGGATGGCCGTGAGCAGCACTCCGACCTGCTGGTCCATGTGACCGGCCTCGTCCCGCTCCAGCTGGACGGCCCCCCGGACCGCTCGTACCGCCACGGCACTGCTCCTGTTCTGACGTCGGCCTCTTGGTCCGTCCAGCCTAGTCAGACCGCCGCCGCGCCCGTGCGCCGCGCCCGCCCGCTGAGACGCTCCAGGTCCTTCGGGACGGTCGGGCCGGACTTCGCGAGGGTCTCCAGGAGCCCGCCCAGCGAACCGCCGCCCTGGCCGTGGCTCATCGCGCCGATCAGCGTGGTCAGCATCCCGGCGCCGGCGCCGTCGTCGCCCAGGAGGCTGCCGAGTATGTTTTCGAGGTCATCGCCTGCCATGGCCCCAATGTCACGCGTATGACCCCATTCCGCTACTTGGGGTGAACCACCCTGTGCGGTGCGCCCTCTTTCGGTGTTTTCAGTGCCAAGATGCTGCTGCTCCGCTCGGAGCGACTCCCTGGCCGGCTGCTGCCGATCGTCGGTGGGCTGGTGTTCGCCGTGCTCACGCTCGTCCGGCCGGCGTCCGCCTTCAGGTTCTTCCGCACGTTCGGGGTGACGACATGACCGACGGCTCCACTCGGCGCACCGTGCTCACGACGGGTACCGCGGCGCTCGCCGCGACCTGCGTGGGTTGCGGCAACAACAACGGCAACGGCTCCTCCAGCACGTCCGAGACGCCCAGCGCGTCCGAGACGCCCGGCTCGTCGGCGTCGCCCACCGCCGGATCGTCCGCCTCCGGGTCGGCGAGCGCGGCCGCGGGGAAGGCGCTGGCGCAGACGAGTGAGATCCCGGAGGGCGGCGGCACGATCTTCAAGGACCAGAAGATCGTGGTGACCCAGCCGACGAAGGGCGAGTTCAAGGCCTTCTCGGCGATCTGCACGCACATGGGCTGCACCGTGAACCGGGTGGCGGACGGCACCATCGACTGCCCCTGTCACGGCAGCAAGTTCCACATCGCCGACGGTTCGGTCGCCCACGGCCCGGCGCCGCGGCCGCTGCCGGCCGAGTCGATCACGGTGAGCGGAAATTCGATCACCCTGGGCTGACCGGCCACGTACGCTCCCGGGCATGCAGCCCGAGGACCTGGTACGCGACCACACGATCTACGCCTGTGTCATGGGGTCGCGGGCCTTCGGCCTGGCCACCGAGGAGAGCGACACCGACCGCCGGGGTGTGTTCCTCGCCCCCACTCCCCTGTTCTGGGGCTTCGAGAAGCCGCCCACGCATGTCGACGGGCCGGGCGAGGAACGGTTCTCCTGGGAGCTGGAGCGGTTCTGCGAGCTGGCGCTGCGGGCCAATCCGAACATCCTGGAGTGCCTGCACTCGCCGCTGGTCGAACACCTCGACGACACGGGCCGCGAACTGCTCGCCCTGCGCGGTGCGTTCCTCTCCCGGCGCGCCTACGACACCTTCACCCGCTATGCCCTCGGCCAGCGCCGCAAGCTCGACGCCGACGTCCGGACGCACGGTGCCCCGCGCTGGAAGCACGCGATGCATCTGCTGCGGCTGCTGACGAGCGCCCGCGACCTGCTGCGGACCGGCGACCTGGTGATCGACGTCGGCGACCGGCGCGCGGAGTTCCTGGCGGTGAAGCGGGGCGAGATCTCCTGGACGGAGGTCGAGTCCCGGATGGCCCGGCTCGCCGCGGAGACCGAGCGCGCCCTGCCCGGCACCCCGCTCCCCGCGGAACCGGACCACGCGCGCGTGGCCGACTTCCTCTTCCGGGTGCGCCGGGACTCAGCCCTCCAGACGCACGCGGATCACCAGGTCGTGCAGGGCGTCGTACGCGCTGGGCGCGTCGGGCAGCGCTGAACCGTTCTGCGCCTCGTCGAGCAGGACGTGCAGCCGCTCGACATCGGCCGCCACGCGCGCGTCCTCGACGGCGGCCCTGCCGTGCTCCTGCTCGGCCTTGGCGGCGATCAGCTCGGGCAGGTGGGCGGGGGCCTCGGGCACCTCGCCGAGGAGCGTGGGCAGATGGGCCTGCACCTCGCCGCTGCGCATCAGGTGGATGCCGGTGAGCAGCACCCGGAAGGTGTAGAGCAGCGGTTTGAGTTCGCCGGTCTTCTCGAACAGCCGCCACTGGGTGACCGCGAACCCCCGGTAGTGGTGGGCGTGGTGGCTGGTGAGCACGCCCGGCGCGAGCGCGGCCAGCTCGCGGTGCGTGTCGCCGGTGTGCGCGACGAGCGGCGACAGGAGCTGCTCCAGCACATAGCCGTTGCGGCGCAGCATCAGCCGGGCGAACTTGCGCAGGTCGTGGGTGACGAGGTCCATCTCGACGCCGTAGCGCACCCAGGTCTTCGAGCGGGTCTCCTCCGGCTCGCGCAGCCCGACCAGGTCGGCGGCGGGCAGCAGATGGACGCCCCGCAGGTCCAGGTCGGAGTCCCGGGACGGGAAGCCGTACAGGTGCGCCCCGGAGACGGTCGCGAACAGCAGGGGGTCGGGCTGTTCCGCGACGACGGGTGCCAGGTCGAGGTTCGGATCAAGGGCGTCGATCATGCCCTCAAGCGTCCCAGAGCGCGCCCAGGGTCAGCAGGTCACCCCCGTACTCGATCCGGTCGGCCCACTCGGTCGGCCAGGCGTCCGCGCCCAGCCAGGCACCCGCGAACGCCCCGGTCAGGCAGGCGATCGAGTCCGAGTCGCCGGAGGAGCAGGCGGCCCGGCGCAGCGCGAGCAGCGGCTCGCCGGGGAAGAGCAGGAAGCAGAGCAGACCGGTGGCCAGGGCCTCCTCGGCGATCCAGCCGGCGCCGGTGGCCAGGCACGGGTCGGCCTCCGGCGAGGCGGTGCGCACCGCCTCCTCCAGCCGGTCGAGGATCTCCAGGCACTCGTCCCAGCCGCGCGCGATGAACTCCTCGGGGGACGCGTCGTGGCTGCGGGTCCACAGGTCGCCGAGCCAGGTGTGGTGGTAGCGGGCGCGGTTCTCGTGGGCGTACGACCGCAACTGCCCGACGAGCCGGTCCGGTTCGGTCCCCTGCGCGAGCAGGTGCACGGCACGCGCGGTGAGGTCGGAGGCGGCCAGGGCGGTGGGGTGGCCGTGGGTGAGCCCGGACTGCAACTGGGCGGCTCCGGCACGCTGTTCGTCGCTCAGCCCCGGCGCGAGCCCCATCGGCGCGACCCGCATGTTGGCGCCGCAGCCCTTGGAGTCGATCTGGCTGGCGTCCTGCCAGAGGCGCCCCTCCTCCTTCAGGAGGTTGCAGGCGCGCAGGCAGGTCCGGCCGGGCGCCCGGTTGTTCGCGGGCGACTGGTACCAGTTCACGAACTCCTCGCGCAGCGGCCGCTCCAGCCGCTTGGGCGCGAGTACCCCGCGGTCCATCGCGGTGCGCACCGCGTGTCCCACCGCGAGGGTCATCTGGGTGTCGTCCGAGACGATGGCCGGCCGGGGCAGCCCCATCTCCCGCCAGGGCCCGAACTTGGCGAGGATCGAGGGCACGTCGTTGAACTCGGTGGGGAAACCGAGCGCGTCCCCGAGGGCGAGGCCGATCAGGGAGCCGGTGGCGGCGCGTTTGTCGCCGATGTTCGCGGTCATGCGGGGCGTCCTTCCCGGGACGGGCGGAGCAGGGGCGGGTGCAGCGCGGTGGCGGTGCCCGCGCGGTAGAGGGCGGCCGGTTTGCCGCGGCCGCCGGTCAGCCGGGCGGCGCCCGGGACGGGTTCGACGAAGCCGGGGGTGGCGAGCACCTTGCGGCGGAAGTTGGGGCGGTCCAGCGTGACGCCCCACACGGTCTCGTAGACGTGCTGCAGCTCGCCGAGCGTGAACTCGGGCGGGCAGAAGGCGGTGGCGAGACAGCTGTACTCCAGCTTCGCGCCGACCCGTTCGTGGGCGTCGGCCAGGATGCGGTCGTGGTCGAAGGCGAGCGGCCGGGCCGGGTCGTACGGCAGCCAGCGCGCCTGGGCCGCGTCACCGCCGCCGTGCGGCTCGGGGGCGTCGGGCAGCAGCGCGGCGAAGGCGACGGAGACGACCCGCATCCTCGGGTCGCGCTCCGGCTCGCTGTAGGTGCGCAGTTGCTCCAGATGCAGTCCGGAGACGTCCGACAGTCCGGTCTCCTCGGCGAGTTCCCGCCGGGCCGCCGTCTCGGCCGACTCCCGCGGCAGCAGGAAGCCGCCGGGCAGCGCCCACTGTCCGGCGTACGGCTCCTGTCCGCGCTCGACGAGCAGCACGTGCAGGGCGCCGGCGCGGAGGGTGAGGACGGCGAGGTCGACGGTGACGGCGAAGGGTTCGAAGGCGTACTTGTCGTAGCCCTGCATGTGCCCGTCCACCCCCTCCGTGATCGATGCAACTAATAGTCGCCACGACTATAAAGAGCGTGCGGGCCATCAGGCAACCCCTCCGCGTTGCCCGCCACCCACCCGCAGGCCCTCAGTGGCCACTGGAGCCCCGTTCACGGATATGACAGCGGCCGGTCCCGGAGTGCCCGGGACCGGCCGCCAGAGAGCCGCACACGCCCCCCTACGGGGTCGTGCGGCCCTGGAAGGGTCTAGAGGTCGACTTCCTTCATGAGCATCCCGACCTCGGTGTTGGACAGGCGGCGCAGCCAGCCCGACTTCTGGTCGCCGAGGGTGATCGGCCCGAAGGCGACCCGCACCAGCTTGTCGACCGGGAAGCCGGCCTCCGCCAGCATCCGGCGCACGATGTGCTTGCGGCCCTCGTGCAGGGTGACCTCGACCAGGTAGTTCTTGCCGGTCTGCTCGACGACCCGGAAGTGGTCCGCGCGCGCGTACCCGTCCTCCAGCTGGATGCCGTCCTTGAGCTTCTTGCCGAGGTCGCGCGGGATGGGGCCCACGATGTGCGCGAGGTAGGTCTTCTTCACGCCGTACTTGGGGTGGGTCAGCCGGTGCGCCAGCTCGCCGTGGTTGGTGAGCAGGATGACGCCCTCGGTCTCGGTGTCGAGCCGCCCCACGTGGAAGAGCCGGGTCTCCCGGTTGGTGACGTAGTCGCCGAGGCACTGCCGGCCGTCCGGGTCCTCCATGGTGGAGACCACACCGGCCGGCTTGTTCAGCGAGAAGAACTGGTACGACTGCGTGGCCACGGTCAGCCCGTCGACCCTGACCTCGTCCTTCTCCGGGTCGACCCGCTTGCCCTGCTCCAGGACGATCTCGCCGTTGACCTCGACCCTGGCCTGTTCGATCAGCTCCTCGCAGGCGCGCCGGGAGCCGTAGCCCGCGCGGGCGAGGACCTTCTGCAGACGCTCGCCCTCCTGCTCGGCGCCCGGGAAGGTCTTGGGGAGCTTGACGTCCTTCTTGCCCGCGTACCGCTCGCGGTTGCGCTCCTCGGCGCGGGCGTCGTACTCACGCGAGCTCGCCGGAGCCGTCCGGCCGCGCCCGGTGCCCTGCCCCTGCCGGGGGCCGCCCTTGGCGCCGCCGCGCGCCGAGGCGCCGCGGCCCGACTTCGGGCCGTCCTGGGTGGCGCCGGGGCCCACGTCGTAACGCCGCTCCTCCGGACGCGGCTTCTTCGGCCGGCCGACGCCCTGCTTGTCGTCGCGGGCGTTCCCGGCGCCGCGGTAGTTACCGCGGCCACCGCTGCTCCCGCCGCGGCCGCCGCTGTTGCCACCACGGCTCCCGCCGTTGTTTCCGCTGCTGTTCCTGCCGCTGCTGCTTCGCATCAAAGTTCCGTCTAGTCGTCTGCGTCTGCACCCGGCGCATCGGGTGCGTCCGGGTCGAACGACGGTACGCCCTCCTGGGTCTCGGCCTCGATCGCCTCCGCCTCCGGGAGGAAGGGCGCGAGCTCCGGGAGCTCGTCCAGGCCGCGCAGGCCCATCCGCTCCAGGAAGTAGTTCGTCGTCCTGTACAGGATCGCACCTGTTTCGGGTTCCGCGCCCGCCTCCTCGACCAGACCGCGCTGCAGCAGGGTGCGCATCACACCGTCGCAGTTGACCCCGCGGACGACGGAGACCCGGCTGCGGCTCACCGGCTGCCGGTACGCGACGACCGCGAGGGTCTCCAGGGCGGCCTGGGTCAGCCGGGCGGTCTGCCCCTCCAGGACCAGCCGCTCGACGGCGGGCGCGTACTCGCCGCGGGTGTAGAAGCGCCAGCCGCCCGCGACGAACCGCAGCTCGAAGCCGCGGCCCTGCGCGGTGTACTCCTCGGCCAGCGCCCGCAGCGCCTTCGTGATCGTCTGCTTCGGCCGCTCCAGGAGCTTGGACAGGTGCTCGGCGGTGGCGGGCTCGTCCACGACCATGAGCACCGCCTCCAGGGCCGGCTTGAGGTCGAGCTCGGCGACGGGCCGCAGCCCCGCCGGCAGCTCGGTGGTCTCCTCACTCACGCCTTCTCCTCCTTGGGCGGCTCGGGCGGCCGGTCGAATTCGTCGGTCACCGTCGGCTGGGTCCCCCCGTCCCCGCCGGTCCACCGCACGATCAGGTCCCCGAGGGCGGTCTCCTGGTCGAGGGCGACGGCCTTCTCCCGGTACAGCTCGAGGAGCGCCAGGAAACGGGCGACGACGGTCAGCGTGTTGTCGGTGTCCTCGACGAGCACCCGGAAGCTGGCCTCCCCCAGCTCCCGCAGCCGCGCCACCACGATCCCGGCCTGCTCCTGCACGCTGACCAGCGGGGCGTGGATGTGGTCGACGTACACCTGCGGCTTGGGCTTGGGCTGCATCGCCTTGACCGCGAGCTTGGCGAACCCCTCGGGACCGATGCTGATGACGACCTCGGGCAGCAGCTCGGCGAGATGCGGTTCCAGGCCGACGGTACGGGGCCAGCGGCGGGCCTCGTCGTCCAGGCGCCGGTTGAAGATGTCGGCGATCTGTTTGTACGCCCGGTACTGCAGCAGCCGCGCGAACAGCAGGTCCCGCGCCTCGAGCAGCGCCAGGTCGGCCTCGTCCTCGACCTCGGCGGCGGGCAGCAGCCGGGCGGCCTTCAGGTCGAGCAGCGTGGCCGCGACGACGAGGAACTCGGTGGTCTGGTCCAGGTCCCAGTCCGGCCCCATGGCCCGGATGTGCGCCATGAACTCGTCGGTCACCTTGGAGAGCGCGACCTCGGTGACGTCCAGCTTGTGCTTGGAGATCAGCTGGAGGAGGAGGTCGAAGGGCCCCTCGAAGTTCGCGAGCCGGACCTTGAAGACACCGTCGGGAACGTCTTGCGGCTCCTCGGCGCCGGGGGGCCGGGGTTCGACAGCGCCGGGCGCTTCTTCGGGCTCGTCGGCGTTGTGGGCAGGCGTTCCGCTGGGCGACGGGGGTCCCCCCGCTCGAGCGAAGTCGAGAGGGGGAGAGGGTGGGCACGACGCCCCACCGGCCTCGGCCGGAGCCTCGACCTCGGCCGGCACCGGCCCCTCGTCCACCGACGGCACCGCTTCCGGCGCCGGAGGCGAGACCCCCGGCCCCCTCCCCAGCGCACGCCTGCGGCCGGCGCCGGGGCCGGAAGCGGGAACGTCGTTCGAGGTCATAGCCGTCGCAGGCTACCGCTTACCGCCCACTCGGCCGACTACCGACCCCGCAGCCGTCGTACGAGGATGCTCGCGTCCCCACGGGACTCCAGGTCGGCCAGGACCACGGCGACCGCCTCGCGGACGATCCGGCCCCGGTCCACGGCCAGCCCGTGCTCGCCCCGGAGCACGAGACGGGCGTGCTCCAGGTCCATCAGCTCCTCGGCGGAGACGTACACGGTGATCTTCTCGTCGTGCCGCTCGCGCCCGCTGGGCCGCCGGGCGGGCGCCCGGCCCCCGCGCTTGCGCGGCTGGGCCTGGGCGTCGGCGCCAGAACCTTCCTGCGCCCCCTGCCGGCGTGGGCCGGAGGGCGCCACCGTGGCCGACGCCCCGCGGTTGCGGGACTCCCCGGCGTCGGCCGGCTCGGCCTCCGCCGCCACGTGCTCCGCGCCCTCCCCGTCGCCGCCCTGCACGGGCACCGACTGGGGTGCGTCCTCGGCGGCCTCGGCCGCCGCGTCGTCGTTCTCCCCCACGGGAGTCGCGGGAGCCGGCACCCGGGCCTCGCCGTTGGCCGGGCGCCTGGGAGTGGACGGCTGCAGCGCCATCCCCCCGGTCGTACGGAACAGTTCGTCGGCCCCGGGCAGACTCACTCGGCGTGACACCGGGCGAGCACCTCCCTGGCGAGCTGGCGATAGGCGGCGGCACCGACGGAGTTGGAGGCGTACGTGGTGATCGGCTCGCCGGCGACCGTGGTCTCCGGGAAGCGGACCGTGCGGCCGATGACCGTGTGGTAGACGTGGTCGTCGAACGCCTCGACGACCCGCGCGAGCACCTCACGGCTGTGCACGGTGCGGGAGTCGTACATGGTGGCGAGGATGCCGTCGAGCTCCAGCTCCGGGTTGAGCCGCTCCTGGACCTTCTCGATGGTCTCGGTCAGCAGGGCGACACCACGCAGGGCGAAGAACTCGCACTCCAGCGGCACGATCACCTTGTGAGCCGCCGTCAGCGCGTTGACCGTGAGCAGGCCGAGCGAGGGCTGACAGTCGATCACGATGTAGTCGTAGTCGGGCATCAGCGGCTTCAGGGCGCGCTGCAGCGTCGACTCACGGGCCACCTCGGAGACCAGCTGGACCTCGGCGGCCGACAGGTCGATGTTGGAGGGCAGCAGGTCCATGTTGGGGACCGCGGTCTTCAGGAGGACCTCGTCGGCCGCCATGCCCCGCTCCATGAGCAGGTTGTAGACGGTGAGGTCGAGCTCCATCGGGTTGACGCCGAGACCGACCGACAGCGCGCCCTGCGGGTCGAAGTCCACGAGCAGCACCCGCCGGCCGTACTCCGCGAGCGCGGCACCCAGGTTGATGGTCGACGTGGTCTTGCCGACGCCGCCCTTCTGGTTGCACATCGCGATGATCGTCGCGGGGCCGTGACTGGTCACCGGGCCCGGGATCGGGAAGTACGGGAGTGGGCGCCCGGTCGGGCCGACGCGCTCGCGGCGCTGGCGGGCCGCGTCGGGCGCGAGCGTGGCCGCGTACTCCGGATCGGGCTCGTACTCGGCGTCGGGGTCGTAGAAGTGCCCGTCGGGCAGTTCGTCGTAGTCGGCGAATTGGTTGTGGGGCGCGCCACTTCCGTCGCCGGCCATGGCGTTCACGTGATGGCCATCCATGCTCTGGTGTGCTGTCCGCGTGGTCAGCGGACTCCGGGCTGCTGCGAAGGTACGCACCGCGACGGAGCCGACAGCCTCGAACCCCGCGGGACCCTGGTCCCGTACCGGCATTCCTGGTTGACCACCCCCGGGAGAAAATGTCGACTCATTCACAAGTCGTCTTACCTCCTTGGTGACCAGGAAACTTCTAGACAGGTCAGCGTGGCACTATGCCGACGGTTGGCGACTCTATGGCGTGTCGGGTGTTCGCAGCAACACAATCCGCCGGACCCGGCAGGATGTGTCGGCAATGAAACATCCCGCTGTCAAGGGCGTACGGCCGTCGCACAGCAGGTTTCACCGGTGTGCGAATCGGTCGAAGGGTTACGTTCGAGGCGAGTTGACCGCAAGTCGCAAAGTGACCATACACACATCCGGCCGGACCTTGTCGGGCAAGGTCCGGCCGGTTGGGCGCGATTGACGCGGCTTGTTGACGTATCGCCTTTACGAAAAGGTGACTTGCCGGTCCGGGCCGGCTCAGCCGATGAGCGTGTCGAGGTCCACGTGCTCCAGGCCGTGCGCCTCGGCGACCTCCTTGTAGACGACCTTGCCGTCATGCGTGTTGAGGCCCTTGGCGAGCGCGGCGTCGCGGCGCAGTGCCTCGACCCAGCCGTTGTCCGCGAGCGAGACGATGTACGGGAGCGTCGCGTTGGTGAGCGCGTAGGTGGAGGTGTTGGGCACCGCGCCGGGCATGTTGGCGACGCAGTAGAAGACCGACTCGTGGACCTTGAAGGTCGGCTCGGCGTGCGTGGTGGGACGGGAGTCCTCGAAGCAGCCGCCCTGGTCGATCGCGATGTCGACAAGGACACTTCCCGGCTTCATCCGGGAGACCAGCTCGTTGGTGACGAGCTTCGGGGCCTTGGCGCCCGGGATGAGCACCGCGCCGACCACGAGGTCGGCCTCCAGGCAGGCCTTCTCCAGCTCGAAGGCGTTGGACATGACGGCCTTGACCTTGGTGCCGAAGATCCGGTCGGCCTCGCGCAGCTTGTTGATGTCGCGGTCGAGCAGGGTCACGTCGAAGCCCATGCCGATGGCGATCTGGACGGCGTTCCAGCCGGAGACACCGCCGCCGATGACGACGGCCTTGGCGGGCAGCACACCCGGGACACCGCCGGGCAGGACGCCACGGCCGCCGGCGGCGCGCATCAGGTGGTAGGCGCCGACCTGCGGGGCGAGCCGGCCCGCCACCTCGGACATGGGCGCGAGCAGCGGGAGCGCGCGGCTGGGCAGCTCGACGGTCTCGTAGGCGATCGCCGTGGTGCCGGACTCCAGGAGGGCGTCGGTGCACTCCTTGGAGGCGGCCAGGTGCAGGTAGGTGAAGAGGGTCTGGTCCTTGCGGAGACGGTGGTACTCCTCCGCGATCGGCTCCTTGACCTTCAGCAGCAGGTCGGCGGTGGCCCACACCTCGTCGGCGGTGTCCAGGATCGTGGCGCCGGCGGCGATGTACTCGTCGTCCGGGATCGACGAGCCGACACCGGCGCCGCGCTCGATGACGACCTGGTGGCCGTGGCGCACCAGCTCGTGCACGCCGGCCGGGGTGATGGCCACCCGGAACTCGTTGTTCTTGACCTCGCGGGGGATGCCGACCTTCACGTCGATCACGGTCCTTGGCTCAGAGGGTGTGGGGGCATAGACGCACATACCCGGCATGCGACGGCATACCAGGAGACACCGCGGAAGAACCGGCGGCAGAGCCAGTTTAATGAAGGCGTTCCGACTGTCTAGCCTTTCATTGCATCAATCTTCGCCGGATGCACTACGGATTTCGTAGGCGTTAGCACCGTGTTCCGGGTCGGAGTCCGGGTCCGGGGGCTCCAGCGGGCCCCAGGGCTCCTCACCCAGCATGCGCTCGGCGGCCGAGCGGTGCAGGCTCGCGGCGGTGGAGTCGCCGAGGCGTTCCAGCGTGTCGGCGAGCCGCAGCTGGAGCGCCGCCTGGAGCCGGGTGTCCTCGGCGCGGCGCGCCCACTCGACCGCCTCCTGGCAGGTGCGCAGCGACTCCTCGGGCCGTCCCGCGTACTCCTGGACCCGGGCCAACTCGCTCAACGCTCTTGCCTGCGCGGGGACATCACCGTTCTTGCGGTGGCCGGAAACAGCCGCCCGCCACGCCCGGAGCGCCTCGCCGTACCGGCCCGCGTAGGTGTGCGCGCCGGCGATACGGCCGTAGAGCCGGGCCGCCTCGGCCCGCTCGCCGCGGGCCAGGCGTTCGGCGAGGGCGCGGCCGAACCAGTCGGCGGCCCGGTCGTAGTCCCCCAGCTCCTGGTACGTGCCACCTACGGATTCCATTGCGCGCCCGGTTGCGTACGGGTCATTTGCTCTGCGTCCGGCGTCCAAAGCAGACCGATATCGCACCAGCGCGTCCGCCGTACGCCCGGTCTGCGCGTCCAGGTCGCCGAGGTTCAGCAGCGCGGCGGCCTGCTCACGGGGCAGCTCTCGACGCCGGGCCACATCGAGGACGAGCCCGTGGATGCCGTACAGGTCGGGGGCCGCGGCCTGGGTGCCGAGGTGCGCCACCATGGCCTTGACCAGCTGCGCCATCAGGCGGCGGGCCAGCGTGTCGAGCTCACCGTCGGCGACCGCCGCGCGGGCGGCGGCCAGCAGGGCCGGACGCCGGACGCACAGCCAGTCGGCGGCGGCCCGGGGGGTGGGGAAGCGCAGCTCCCGGGGCAGGGCCTGGAGCTTCTCGCGGGCCTGCGGGTTGTCGGTCTCGGTGATCGCCCGGCAGGACTGCAGCAGCCGCACCGTGCGCTCCAGCATCCGGGCGCGGGCCAGCTGGAGCTCCCCGGTCCGATCCTGGCTCTCGGCCTGCATCCGCAGCAGCGGGTGCAGCCAGCCGGGGACCTCGTACTGGGGCAGCGGGGTGTCCAGAAGGTGCAGCAGGCCGAAGCGGACCAGCTCGTCCAGGGTGGTGCGGGCGGTGTCGACCGAGCAGCCGGCCAGGGCGGAGGCGGTGTGCGGGTCGGCCAGGCCCGCAGGGGCCAGGCTGAGCAGGCGCAGTATCCGCGCGGACCGGTCCGGCAGCTGGTCGTGCACGAACCGGAAGAGCCGGGCCGGGGCGGTGCCGTCGTCCGGCTCCGCGTGCAGCCGTTTGGCCAGGTCGGAGACGGCCGCCTGGGGGCGGGCGGCGAGCCAGCCGCCGGCCAGGACGAGGGCGGCGGGCTGCCCCTGGCACACCTCGACCAGCGACTCGGCGGACCGGGGGTCGACGGTGATCCGGACCGAGCCGGTGTACCGGCTGAGCAGTTCCACGGCCGACTTGGTGTCAAGGCCGCCCAGGGTGCAGGGGCGGACGTCCGAGATCCCGGTGAGCGGGCCGCCGGAGACGACGACGGCCAGGCAGTTCGGGCTGTCGGGGAGCAGGACGTCGACCTCTTCGGCGCCGGGCGCGTCGTCGAGGAGGAGCAGCATCCGGCGCCCCGCGAGCGCGGTGCGCAGGGCGTGGGTGAGGTCGTCCGCGGCGGCGCCGGGCGGGGTGGGCAGCCGCAGGGCGGTGAGGAGGTCGCGCGCGGTGCGCTCGACGGGGACCGGGGTGCCGTCGGGCTCGGCGAGGCGGGCGCGCAGCACCCCGTCGGGGTAGCCGGGGGCGACCTGCCGGACGAGTTCCGCGGCGAGGGCGGTGCGGCCGGAGCCGGGTCTGCCGGCGATCAGCAGGACCCGGGCGCGGGGGGCCTTGCGGCCGGCGATGGTGTCCAGGCCCGCGCGCTCGATGTCGGCGCGCAGCTCCTTCAACTCCCTTGTACGGCCCAGGAACCGGTCGTCCGTGGCCGCGGGCGCCGACCGCCGTACGCCGCCTGTGTCCACCGCCTGATCCGTCACGGGCCACACTCCCGTCCCACCGCACACGCAGGCCCGCCGGGGCTCCGGTTCGGGCGTTTCGGCTCAATCGCATCGAGCCTAGTTCACGTGCGCGGACGTTCCTGGCGGAGCACGGCGAGCACATCGCCCGATCGGATCAGGCGATGGTCACACCGGTACACCCGGAGGGCGGGCTCAGGACTCGAAGGGGCGGGCAGGCCACGGCGCGTCGGCGGGGCGCAGCGCGTCGAGGCCGTCGCCGCCGCGGGCGGCGACCAGTGAGAGGACGCCCGTCACGAGGCAGTTGTTGTGCAGATCGCCGGCGAGGAGCAGCCGGACCAGTTCGTCGACCGGCACGCGCGCGTACTCCAGGTCGATCTCCTCGTGCTCGGTCTCGAAGCGCTCCCCCTCGGCCTCGGACAGGTCGCGGGCGAGGAAGATCCGCACCGCCTCGTCGCAGCCGCCGGGGGTGGTGTACAGATCGGTCAGCACCCGCCAGTCCTCGGCCTTGACGTGCGCCTCCTCGTACAGCTCTCGCTGGGCGGCGTGCAGCGGGTTCTCGCCGGGGATGTCGAGCAGGCCGGCCGGGATCTCCCAGAGCTTCTGCCGGACCGGGTGCCGGTACTGGCGGATGAGCAGCACGCGGTCGTCCGCGTCGAGGGCCAGGACGGCGACCGAGCCGGGGTGGACCTGGTAGTCGCGACGGACCACCGTGCCGTCGGGCATGACCACCTCGTCCGTACGGACCGAGGTCTTGTTGCCCACGAAGGGGGTCTCCGTCGCCCGGATCTCCCACTCCTCGGGGGTGTCCTTGATCGTCATGCCGTGCCGCCCTTCCACGTGCCCGCACGCGCCTGCCACGTGCGGAAAAGAAACCGGGGTGCGCACCTTTGAAGGTATGCACCCCGGCCACCGTACAACTGGTGTGTTACTTCGAATTCTCCTGCTCGACGGCGCCCTGCTGACGCGCGACCGCGGCCTTCACCAGGCCCGCGAAGAGCGGGTGCGGGCGGGTCGGGCGGGAGCGCAGTTCCGGGTGCGCCTGGGTGGCGACCAGGTAGGGGTGGACGTCGCGCGGGTACTCGACGTACTCGACGAGCTTGCCGTCCGGGGAGGTGCCGGAGAACTGGATGCCGGCCTTCTTCTCCAGCTCCGCGCGGTAGGCGTTGTTCACCTCGTAGCGGTGGCGGTGCCGCTCCTCGACGTACTCCTTGCCGTCGTAGACCTCGCGCACGATGGAGCCCTCGGCCAGCTTGGCCGGGTACATGCCGAGCCGCATGGTGCCGCCCATGTCGCCCTCGCCGGCCACGATGTCGAGCTGCTCGGCCATGGTGGAGATGACCGGGTGGCCGGTGGCGGAGTCGAACTCGGTGGAGTTGGCGTCCGGGATGCCGGCCAGGTTGCGGGCGGCCTCGATCACGATGCACTGCAGGCCGAGGCAGAGGCCGAGCAGCGGGATCCGGTTCTCGCGGGCGTAGCGGATGGCGCCGACCTTGCCGAGCACGCCGCGGTCGCCGAAGCCGCCCGGGATGCAGATGCCGTCGACGTCGGCGAGCTGGGCCGCCGCGCCGGCCGGGGTCCGGCAGTCGTCCGACGTCACCCACTTGATCTTCACGCGGGCCTTGTTGGCGAAGCCGCCGGCGCGCAGCGCCTCGGTGACCGAGAGGTAGGCGTCGGGCAGGTCGATGTACTTGCCGACCAGCGCGAGGGTGATCTCGTGGTCGGGGTTGTGGACGCGGTCGAGCAGGTCGTCCCAGGTCCGCCAGTCCACGTCCCGGAACGGCAGGTCCAGCTTGCGGACGACGTAGGCGTCCAGGCCCTCGCCGTGCACGGTCTTCGGGATGTCGTAGATCGAGCGGGCGTCCGGGCAGGCCACGACCGCGGCCTCGTCGACGTCGCACATCAGCGAGATCTTGCGCTTGATCGCGGTGGGGACCTCGCGGTCGCAGCGCAGGACGATCGCGTCCGGCTGGATACCGATGTTCCGCAGGGCGGCCACGGAGTGCTGGGTGGGCTTGGTCTTCAGCTCGCCGGAGGGCCCGATGTAGGGCAGGAGCGAAATATGAACCACGAAGACGTTGTCCCGGCCGACCTCGTGCCGGACCTGGCGGACCGTCTCCAGGAACGGCAGCGACTCGATGTCGCCGACCGTGCCGCCGACCTCGGTGATGACCACGTCGACCTCGTCGGTGGCCATGCGGCGGATGCGGTGCTTGATCTCGTTGGTGATGTGCGGGATGACCTGGACGGTGTCGCCCAGGTACTCGCCGCGCCGCTCCTTGGCGATCACCGTCGAGTAGACCTGACCCGTGGTGACGTTGGCGGAGCCGTCCAGGTCGCGGTCAAGGAAACGCTCGTAGTGGCCGATGTCCAGGTCGGTCTCGGCGCCGTCGTTGGTGACGAACACCTCACCGTGCTGGAAGGGGTTCATCGTGCCCGGGTCGACGTTCAGGTACGGGTCGAGCTTCTGCATCACGACGCGCAGGCCCCGGGCCTTGAGCAGCATGCCCAGGCTGGAGGCCGTCAGGCCCTTGCCGAGCGAGGAGGCGACACCCCCGGTGACGAAGATGTGCTTGGTCGTCGTAGATTTCGGCGGCATGGCCAAGAGGGGGCTCCCGTGGTCGCGGTCTGTCATGCGGTACGGCTGCCGTCCTGGAGTTTCCGGGGTGGTGCCGTCGCTGCGGTTCGGGGGATTCGCGCCCACCGGTCCACGGGCTACCAGGGTATCAGCGCCGCGGAGAGATGGCTTCCGGCCACGCTCCGTACACACGTCGGCACGGACATGGGTCCTCCCTTACCGGCTTTTCACCCAGGGCTCACCCGTTCGGCCCACACAGGTTGCCCGGAGCGGCACGCAGATCATCTACGTGCGTCGTATCCTGCTCGGACACTCTCTGCCGAGCCCGGCCGGAAAACACGGCACACCCCCGCCCGTAACTCCCGGAACAACGAGAGCTTGGCAGTTCGTTGAGCTATGACTGTCGTTTTGCCTCAGGGCACGGCGGGCTGCTTTGCTTCACCGCTCAACGACGCACAACAACAACCCCCCTTGACCGCACTAGCGACAGCCCCCCGTTTGTCCGGGGGGTGACGTGGCCGTTCGACTGGAGTTGCACGTGGCCGGGCGCATCGAAGACTACGCACTCATCGGAGACATGCAGACCGCTGCCCTGGTCTGCCGGGACGGGACAGTCGACTGGCTGTGCCTGCCCCGCTTCGACTCGCATGCCATCTTCGCCGGTCTGCTCGGCACCGAGGAACACGGCTTCTGGCGCCTCGGTCCGGCGCACGCGGCCGACTCCCAGCCGCCGACCGCGGCGCGCCGCACCTACCGCGGCGACTCGCTGATCCTCGAGTCCGAGTGGGACACCCCGCGCGGCACGGTCCGGGTCACCGACTTCATGCCCCCGCGTGACGGCGCGCCCCAGCTGATCCGCATCGTCGAGGGCGTCACCGGCCGGGTGCCGATGCGCTCGGTGCTGCGGATGCGGTTCTCCTACGGCCGGGTCGTCCCCTGGGTGCACAAGCACGACGGCCGTACGGTCGCCGTCGCGGGCCCCGACTCGGTGTGGTTCGACACCTCGGCGGAGACCTACGGCAAGGCGCTGACCACGTACGCGGACTTCACGGTGGCCCCGGGGGACCGGATCGCGTTCACGATCTCCTGGGAGCCCTCGCACAAGCAGCCGCCCGCGCTGCCGGAGCCGGAGCAGTCGCTGCAGGCGACCGAGGACTTCTGGCGGGAGTGGGTCGAGCACTGCACGTACCACGGCCCGTACCGCGAGGCCGTGATCCGCTCGCTGATCACGCTGAAGGCCCTGACCTACGCCCCCACGGGCGGCATCGTCGCGGCCCCCACCACGTCCCTCCCGGAGGACATCGCCGGTGTCCGCAACTGGGACTACCGCTACACCTGGCTCCGCGACGCGGCCATCACCCTGTCCTCGCTGCTGCGCACCGGCTACCGCGAGGAGGCCCGCGCCTGGCGCGAGTGGCTGCTGCGCGCGGTCGCCGGCGACCCCGAGAACCTGCAGATCATGTACGGCATCGCGGGCGAGCGCGAACTGGGCGAGGCCGAGCTGGACTGGCTGCCCGGCTACGAGAACTCGGCGCCGGTCCGGGTCGGCAACGGCGCGGCCCACCAGCTCCAGCTGGACGTCTACGGCGAGGTCACCGAGGCCCTGCACCTGGCCCACATGACCGGCCTCGCCCGCAACGACTACGCCTCCCTCCTCCAGCTCAAGCTCATCCGCTACCTGGAGGACCACTGGGACGAGCCGGACGAGGGCATCTGGGAGGTGCGCGGGCCGCGCCGGCACTTCGTGCACTCCAAGGTGATGGCCTGGGTCGCCGTCGACCGCACCATCAAGCTGATCGAGTCCGGGGACGCGGACGGCCCGCTGGAGCGCTGGAAGGAGCTGCGCGACGACATCCACCGGGACGTCTGCGAGCGGGGCTACGACAAGGAGCGCAACACCTTCACGCAGTCGTACGGCTCCCAGGAGCTGGACGCGTCGCTCCTGCTGATCCCCCAGATGGGCTTCCTGCCCCCGGACGACAAGCGGGTCATCGGCACCATCGAGGCGATCCAGCGCGAGCTGTCCACCTCGGACGGCTTCATCCTGCGCTACCCGACCGCGGGCGGCGACGAGGGTGTGGACGGCCTGCCCGGCGACGAGGGGGCCTTCCTGGCGTGCTCGTTCTGGATGGCCGACGACCTCGCGATGATCGGGCGCGTCGACGAGGCCCGCAAGCTGTTCGAGAAGCTTCTCGCGCTGCGGAACGACCTCGGGCTGCTGGCGGAGGAGTGGGATCCGCGACTGAAGCGGCAGGTGGGGAACTTTCCGCAGGCGTTCAGTCATGTGCCGTTGATCGACACGGCGCTGCGGCTGACTGCGTCGGGCGCGTACGGGGGGTAGCGCCGCCGGTCGTCGGAGGTCTGCGGGTACGTGGTGGCTGGTCGCGCAGTTCCTCCCCCAGCACCCTCTGGGGCGCGCTGCTGCTTAGGCTGGTGACCATGGCTCCCCTGTCGAGGGCGCACACGGCTCTCGCCGAGCTTCGTGAGGATCTGGGCGGCGACGTGTTCGCCCCCGGGGACCCGGGGTACGACGCGGCCCGGACCGTGTTCAACGGCATGGTCGACCGGCGGCCTGCCGTGATCGCCCAGTGTGCGGACGACGCCGACGTGGTCCGGGCGGTGCGGTTCGGGCGGGAGCTGGATCTGCACATCGCGATCCGCGGCGGTGGCCACAGCGTCGCGGGCTCGGCGGTCGCCGAGGGCGCGCTCGTGGTGGATCTGCGCCGGATGGACGAGGTGACCGTCGACCCGGTGACGGAGGCCGTCCGGGTGCAGGGCGGGGCCGTCATGAGCCGTCTGGACCGGGCGGCCCAGGCCTACGGTCTCGCCACCACCGGGTCCCGGGCCTCCACCACCGGAGTCGGCGGCTTCGTGCTGGGCGGCGGGTCGGGGTGGCTGGACCGTGCCTTTGGCCTGGCCGTCGACAGTCTGCTGGGCGTGGAGCTGGTGACCGCCGACGGCGAGCGCGTCCACGCCGGCGCCGACGAGAACCAGGAGCTGTTCTGGGCCCTGCACGGCGCCGGCGGGAACTTCGGCGTCGTCACCGCGCTCACGCTCCGGCTGCACGAGCTGCCGGTGTTCTCGGTCGCGCTGCTGCGGTACCCGGTCTCGGCCGGCCCGGACGTCGTCCACGCCTTCCGCGAGGTGATCGGCACCGGTCCCGACGAGGTGGGCGGGGCGGTCCTGTACCGCGCCGCCGACGGCGAACGGGTGTGCGCCGTGCTCGTGACGTACGCGGGCGGCGAGGAGGGCCTGTGCAAGGTCGCCGCGCCGCTGCTCGCGCTGCCGCACGAGGCGGAGGCCGTCGGACCGCTGCCGTACAGCGAGGCGCAGTGTCTGCTCGACCTTCCGTCCGGGTTGCGGAACCACTGGTCGGCCGAGTGTCTGGCCGCTCTGCCCGACGACGCGGTGGACGCCTGGTGCGGCTGTGCGGAGGGCATGCCGATGCCGAGCCGCTCGCAGCATCTGTTGTTCCCGATGGGCGGCGCGATCGCCTCGGGGCCGACTGCGTATCCGGTGGCCTATCAGGACGCGGCCTGGGTGGTGCACCCCGTCGGGATCTGGGCGGACCCGGCCGACGACGAGCGGGCGATCGCCTGGGTGCGGGACGTCCGTGCCGGGGTCCGGCCGTGGGCCACCGGCGCGGTCCCCCTGAACCTCGTCGGGGACGAGGGCCCGGAGCGGGTACGGGCCGGTCTGGGCGTGGGGAACGCGCTGCGGCTCGGCAAGGTGAAGCGGCGGTGGGACCCCGACAACGTCTTCCGCTTCAACCACACCATCAGGCCGCTCTGAGCCGCGCCCCAAAGGGGCGCTGGGGGTGCCCCCGGCCGAAGGCTTGGGGGGCGGAACTGCGCGACCAGCCACGACGGCGCCACGGTCGACAGACGGCATTGTCGCGGCACTCCAGCGGAGCGCTCCCCGCAAGGTGCCCTGAAGGCGTTCACCCAGGTAGCGTCCGCTCCATGGACAGCGGTAGGGGCAGCGGACCCGACAACCAGGGCGCCGGGATCACCGTGCAGCGGGCACTGGAGCTGCCCGCGCTCCGCAGCGGGCTCCCGGAGATCCTGGCGGGCGCCGACCGGCTGAGCCGCACCGTGCGCTGGGTGCACGCGGGCGAGGTACCGAACATCGCCTCGCTGCTGAAGGGCGGCGAACTGCTGCTGACCACCGGCTACGGCCTGGGCACCCGCCCCGCCGAACAGCGGGCGTTCGTGCGCACGCTCGCCGAGCGGGGCATCGCCGCCCTGGTGGTGGAGCTGGGCGCGCGTTTCTCCCGGCTGCCCGCCACCCTCGTCGACACCGCCCGGGCGACCGGGCTGCCGCTCGTCGTGCTGCACCGCGAGGTGCCGTTCGTGACGGTGACGGAGGAGATCCACACCGAGATCGTCAACCACCACTACGCCCTCCTGCAGCGCGCCGAGGAGGTGCACCGCCGCTGCACCGAGGCCCTGCTGGGCGGCGGCGGTGTCCCCCAGGTGCTGGCCATCCTGGCCGACTTCGGCGGCAACCCGGTCTTCCTGGAGACCGCCGACGGCCAGCTCCTGTACGCTGCCGGGTCGGGACCCGCGGGGGCCGACCCGCTCCAGGTGTGGGAGGGGCTGCGCGGTCAGCACAAGGATGCGCCGCCGCCGAGCGGGGTGGTACTGGTGGACGTGCCCGGCGGGGGGCCGGGGACGGGTTCGGTGCGCGCCCGGCTGGTCCTCCTGCCCGTCCGTGGGCCGCTCGCGCCCGTGCACCGCATCGCCGCCGAACGCGCCGCCGGGATCCTGGCCGTCGTCCTGATGCAGGCCCGCCAGGAGGAGGAGCTGGCGGCGCGCGGGCGCGGCGACTTCCTGACCGACCTCGCCGAGGGCCGGATCACCGCCGAGGACGCCCCGGCGCAGGCCCGCGTGCTCGGCTTCAAGCCCGGTAGCAGCCCGCTGCTGCCGGTGGTCATGCGGGTCGGCGACTCCCTGTCCCCCGGCGGGGGCTGGGCGGTGCTGGCCCGCGCGGTGGGTGAGGAACTGGCCGCGGTGGGCGTGCCCGTCCTGCTGGGTGTACGACCGGTCGAGGGCCGTGTCCCGCTGCTCCTGGGCCTGCGCTCGGAGGCGGAGCGGACGACGGTCGCGGACCGGGTCGCGGCGGCGCTCAGGGCGGGGGTGGAGCGCGCCGGGATGCAGCGCCCCGGAGCCGCTCCGCCGGTCGTGGTGGTCGGCGCGGCCGGCGGCTGGGCGGCGGCCTCGGCGGGCCTGCGGCACGCGGCCGAGACGGCGACCGCGGCCCAGGGCCTCTCCGACCGGCTCTGGTACGACGCCCGCCGCCTCGACATCGACCTCCTGCTGTGGCGGCTGCGCGACCACCCCGACCTGGCGGCCTTCGTCGACCGCGCGATCGGCCCGCTGCGCGACCACGACCACCGCTCCAAGCCGCCGCTGCTGCCCACCCTGGAGAGCTACCTGGCGCACGCGGGCCGCAAGGCGGAGACGGCCCGTGAACTCCACCTCAACCGGCAGACCCTCTACAACCGCCTCGCCCGCATCGGGGAGTTGCTGGGCACGGACCTCGACGACCCGCAGGTGGTCCTGGCGTTGAACCTGGCCCTGCGGGCCCGCCGCCACGCCCCCTAGGGCCTCACGGCCTCACGGCAGCGGCCGGGGTTGCGTCAACTCGTCGTACACGCTCAGGACTTGGGCCACGGTCTCGTCCTCCGTGGGCCAGCTCGCCGCCTGCCGGGCACCCCGCTCGCGCAGCTCCGCGCAGCGCTCGGGGTCGTCGAGCAGGCGTACGACGGTGTCGGCGAGGGCCCGTGCGTCGCCGTACGCGACCAGCTCCGCCGCGTCTCCGACCAGGTCGGGGATGCCGCCGACGGCGGTCGCGACGAGCGGCACGCGCGCGTGCAGGGCCTCCTGCGCGAGGACGGAGCGGGACTCCCAACTGCTGGGCAGCAGCGCCAGATCGGCGGCGGCGAGCAGCTCGGCGACGTCGTCGCGGCGCCCGATCAGCCGCACCGGCAGCTCCTCGTCCTCGATCCGCCGCTGCAACGCAGGGCGTAGCGGCCCCTCGCCGGCGATGACGACGAGCGGTACGGGATCGAGGCGGCACCAGGCGCGCGTCGCGTCCAGCAGGAAGTCGTAGCCTCGGTGCCGGTCGAGGGAGCCGACGGCGATGAGCAACGGCCGCCCCATGGCGCCGAGTTCGGCCCGTACCTTGGGCCGCAGCCGCTCCCCCTCGTCCTCGTCGACGGGCCGCCGCAGGCCGGGCAGCGCCACGGCGGCGAGCCGGGCGTCACGGGCGCCGGTACGGCGGGCCCGGTCCACCAGGTCGGAGGTGGTCCCGAGCACCACGGCGGCCGCCCGCACCACCCGCCGCTCCAGCATCCTCAGCAGATGCGCCCGGGCGCCCTCGGCATGGGCCCGGTTGTGCCAGGTGACGACGAGCGGGGTACTGCGGCCGCTCAGCGCCAGCGCCGCGCGGAAGGACGCGTGCAGCCCGTGGGCGTGCACCAGGTCGGCGTCCGTGCAGGCCGCGCGGAGCGCCGCCACCGATCCCGGGTCGCTGCTGCGCGGCACGTGCACATGGTCGGCGCCGACGCCCGAGAAGCCGTAGGCGCGATCGGCCTCGGCGGGGGCGCAGACCGTGACCCGCACGCCCCGCGCGACGAGGCCGGCGGCCAGCGAACGCACGTGCGCGCTGCTGCCGGCGTTGCCGCCGCCGAGCACCTGCACGGTGCGCAGCGGCGACTGACCGTGCGGTGCGTTGCTGCTCACGGGGCTCACGCGGCCGGGGCTCCTGGTTCGGCGTGGGGCGGTCACGAGGGAACGTACAGAAGGTATCGGGGCCGGGGGCATCACCGCGCGCGCCTCCCCCGGGCACCGCGTCCCCCTCAAGGATGCCAGCACACAGGGGTGTTCCGGACACGCCGGGAAGGCACATACCGAGGCGGGCCGGGGCAATGCGGCGGACCGTGTCACCCGGGAGGGTGACGAAAACGTCATCGCGGGGGAAGCGGCCGGCAGCTTCCGACCGGCAGGGGGGAACGGCCGCGGGGCGGGTGACGCCCCGTCACCCGCCCCGCGGTCAGCGCCGCGTCAGCGATCCGCCCGTGCCGTGGCCAGCAGTTCCTCGGCGTGCGCCCGTGCCGTCTCCGAGTCCTCCTGACCGGCCAGCATGCGGGACAGCTCCCGTACCCGCTCCTCGCCCTCCAGCACCTTCACTCCCGACCGGGTGACCGAGCCGTCGTTGGTCTTCTCGACCAGCAGCTGACGGTCGGCGAAGGCGGCGACCTGGGGAAGGTGGGTGACGACGACCACCTGCGCGGACCTGGCGAGCTTGGCCAGGCGCCGCCCGATCTCCACCGCCGCCTTGCCGCCCACGCCCGCGTCGACCTCGTCGAAGAGGTACGTCGGGACCGGGTCGGTGCCGGCGAAGACGACCTCCACGGCGAGCATCACGCGGGACAGCTCACCGCCGGACGCGCCCTTGGCGATGGGGCGGGGCGGGGCGCCGGGGTGCGGGGCGAGGAGGAGCTCGACCTCGTCGGCGCCCGCCGGGCCGTAGGCCACCGCCCGGCCGCCGACCTCCACGCCCTCGGGGTCCTCGGTCTGCCGGATGGCGAAGGACACGCGCGCGTGCGGCATCGCGAGGGAGCCCAGCTCGGCGGTGACGGCGGCCGCGAACCGCTCGGCGGCCTCGGTACGCGCATCGGTCAAGGCCTGTGCGAGACCGCCCAGTTCGACCCGCAGGGCGTCCCGCTCGGCGGTCAGCTCGTCGATCCGCTCGTCGTCGCCGTCGAGTTCGGTGAGCCGCGCGGCGCCCTGCTCGGCCCACGCCAGCACCGCATCGATGTTCTCACCGTATTTGCGGGTGAGCGCCGTGAGCGCGGCGCGGCGCTCCTCCACGGCCGCGAGCCGCAGCGGATCGGCGTCCAGGTCGTCGGCGTACCCGGCCAGCTCGCCCGCCACATCGCCCAGCAGGATCCCGATCTCGCCGATCCGGTCGGCGAGCGCGGAGAGCGCCGGGTCGTGCGACCGTACGGCCTCCAGGGCCCGGTGGGCACCCGCGACGAGGGTGGCCGCGTCGATGCCCTCGGGGTCCTCGGGATTGCCCGCGAGCGCGGCGTGCGCGGCGGTCGCGGCGGACGACAGCGCCTCGGCGTGCCCGAGCCGCTCGGCCTCCTCGGCGAGCTCGACGTCCTCGCCGGCCCGCGGCTCCACACCCGCGATCTCGTCCAGCCCGTAGCGGAGCATGTCGGCCTCCTGGGCCCGCTCACGCGCGCGCGTGACGATCTCCTCCAGCTCGACCGCCACGGCCCGCAGCCGCCGGTAGGCCTCGCCGTACTTGGCCAGCGGCACGGCGACCCCGTCGCCCGCGTACCGGTCGAGGGCCTGCCGCTGCCGGGACAGCTTCAGCAGCCCCTGCTGGTCGGTCTGCCCGTGCACGGCCACCAGCTCGTCGGCGAGCTCGGCGAGCAGCCCCACGGGCACGCTCCGCCCGCCCAGGTGCGCCCGCGAGCGCCCCTCGGCGGAAACGGTACGGCTGATCAGCAGCGCCCCGTCGTCCAGCTCGGCGCCGGCCTCCTCGGCCCGTACGGCGGCCGAGGCTCCGGCGGGCACGGTGACCCGGCCCTCGACGACCGCCCTCTCGGACCCGATCCGCACGAGCGCGGGATCCGCCCGCCCCCCGAGCAGCAGCCCCAGGCTGGTGACCACCATGGTCTTGCCCGCACCGGTCTCACCGGTGACGGCGGTGAACCCCGGCGACAGCTCCACGACGGCGTCGTCGATGACCCCGAGTGACCGTATCCGCATTTCTTCCAGCACGGGGAAGACCTTACGAGGTCCGGGCCGAGAAGTGCGAGGTGCCCTTGTCACTCGGGCGGGTGTCCCTGCCTGAAGGGGCGCGGGGAACTGCGCGACAAGCCACGAATCACCCGCAGCCGCCGAAGCTCCCCGGCCACCCCCCACGGACCGCTAGTGCGGCGCCCCCCGCCACCCGGACACCGGCAACGCGAACTTCGCCACCAGCCGATCCGTGAACGACGCGTGATGCAGCCGCGCCAGCCGCACCGGCACGGCCCCCCGCCGCACCTCGACCCGGGCCCCCGGCGGCAGCTCAACGGTCCGGCGTCCGTCGCACCACAGCACCCCCGGCTGGATGTGCGGCAGCACCTCCACCGCCAGCACCGAGTCCGGCGAGGTCACCAGCGGCTTCGCGAACAGCGCGTGCGCGGAGATCGGCACCATCAGCAGCGCCTCCACCTCCGGCCACACCACCGGCCCGCCCGCGGAGAACGCGTACGCCGTCGACCCGGTCGGCGTCGACAGCACGATGCCGTCGCAGCCGAACCCGGTCACCGGCCGCCCGTCGATCTCCAGCACCACTTCGAGGAGCTTCTCGGCGCCCGCCTTCTGCACGGCCGCCTCGTTCAGCGCCCAGTCGGTGTGCACGATGTCGCCGTTGCGGTGCACGACGACGTCGACGGTCATCCGTTCCTCGACCTCGTACGCCCGGGTCACCACCCGGTCCACGACCTTGTCGAGGTCGTCCCGCTCGGCCTCCGCGAGGAACCCGACGCTCCCGAGGTTGACGCCGAGCATCGGCACCCCGGACGCCCGCGCGAACTCGGCGCCGCGCAACAGCGTCCCGTCACCGCCGAGCACGATCAGCAGCTCGCAGCCGTCGAGGCTGTGCGGCGAGGCCTCCTCGACGAGTTCCACCTCGTCGGGCAGCGGCAGGTCGCGGGCCTCGAAATCCAGGACCCGGACGCCGACTCCGGCCGCCAGCAGCCCCTTGACCACGAGTTCGGCGCTGCGGATCGCCGCAGGCCGCCCGGTGTGGGCCAGCAGGAAAACAGTACGAGCTCGGTTCTGTGTCAACGCGGCCCCTCCGCCACTGCACGGTCAACGTCGGCCGGATCCAACTGGGGTGCGCCGGCCCGCAGCCACAGAAAGTACTCGACGTTGCCGGACGGCCCGGGCAGCGGACTGGCGGTGACACCGTTCACCCCGAGCCCCAGCTCCCACGCCTTCTCGGCAACCCCCCGCACGGCCTCCGCGCGCAGCTGCGGACTCCGTACCACTCCCCCGCTGCCCAGCCTCTCCTTGCCCACCTCGAACTGCGGCTTGACCATCATCACCAGGTCGGCGTCCGGCTTCACGCACCGCGCCAGGGCCGGCAGCACCAGCCCGAGCGGGATGAAGGACAGATCACCCACGACAAGATCCACAGGCTCCCCATCGATCGCTTCAAGCGTCAACTCGCGTACGTTCGTACGGTCCTTGACGGTGACGCGTTCATCGCTCTGCAGAGACCACGCGAGTTGGCCGTATCCGACGTCGACTGCGACGACGTGCGCGGCCCCCGCGCGCAGCAGCACATCGGTGAAGCCCCCGGTCGACGCACCGGCGTCCAGCGCCCGCCGTCCCTCGACCACCAGGCCCTGCGGCACGAACGCCGCCAGCGCGCCGGCGAGCTTGTGGCCGCCCCGCGACACGTACTCGGGATCGCTGTCGTCGGCCTGGACGACGATGGCCGCGGCGGTCTCCACCTGGGTCGCTGGCTTGGTCGCGACGGCCTTGCCGACGGTGACCCGCCCGGCGGCGATCAGCTGGCTGGCGTGCTCGCGCGAGCGCGCCAGCTTCCGGCGGACCAGCTCCGCGTCCAGACGGCGACGTGCGACTCCTGCCACGGTGGGTTCAGCTCCTGCTCTGGTGGTACGACGGTGCGGGCGCCCGGTTGGCGCCCGGCGGCGCGGGCGCCGGGGGGCCCGGAGGTCCCGGGCGGGCGTCGAGCGCGGTCAGCGCGTCGCGCAGCCCCCCGTGTACATCCTCGTACACCTCCAGATGCCCGTCCGTGCCGAGGTGGTCGGCGTCGGCCAGCCGGTCGAGCTGTGCGTCGACCTCGGCGTTGCCGGTGGGGGGGCGGGGCACGTTCAGCGGGGCGGGAGCGGCGGGGTCGTACTCGGGTTCGACGGCGGCCGCTTCCTCGGCCTCCGTCGCCGAGGCCGCCACCAGGCCTTCGGGCACAGAGTCGGTCATGCCCCGACGCTACATCGAAGCGCTGGGGTACCGTCGATCGCGATGGCCACGATCGAGGAGTGCCGCGCCGCACTCGACAAGCTCTCGCACAGCATGGGCGGCGCCGAGGGCGACGTCCGCGCGGCCGCCGCCATGGACCGCTCGGTGAGCTGCCACATCACCGACCTGGACGTCACCTTCGCCGGCCGGCTCACCGGCGGCCGGATCGAGGTCGAGGAGACGTTCTCCGGGCCGCCGCGGGAGAAGGCGCAGATCAGACTCGCCATGGCCGGTGACGACCTGGTGGCCCTGGTCGACGGGGAGCTGAACTTCGCCGGCGCCTGGGGTTCGGGCCGGGTGAAGCTGGACGCGAACCTGCTGGACCTGTTCCGCCTCCGCAAGCTCCTCTAGCACCTCTGCCTCCTCCGGCTCTCCTGACACGTCTCGTACGTCCTACCGCGCCGTCCTGACGCGGGCCTTGCGCGCCGCCGGTACCACCAGCGGGGTCCCCGTCTCCGGGTCGTCGACGACCTGGCAGCGCAGCCCGAAGACCTCCTCGACCAGCTCGGCGGTGACGATGTCGTTCGGGGCGCCCTCGGCGACGACCCGGCCGCTCTTGAGCGCGATGAGGTGGGTGGCGTAGCGGGCCGCGTGGTTGAGGTCGTGCAGCACGGCGACCAGCGTCCGCCCCTGCTCCTCGTGGAGTTCGGCGCACAGGTCGAGGACGTCGATCTGGTGCTGGATGTCCAGGTAGGTGGTCGGCTCGTCGAGGAGCAGCAGCGGGGTCTGCTGGGCGAGCGCCATGGCGATCCAGACGCGTTGCCGCTGGCCGCCGGAGAGTTCGTCGACGTACCGGTCGGCGAGTTCGGCGACGCCGGTCTGCGCCATCGACTCCTGGACGACCCGTTCGTCCTCGGCGGACCACTGGCGCAGGATGCCCTGGTGCGGGTAGCGGCCGCGGCCGACCAGGTCGCCGACGGTGATGCCGTCGGGCGCGATGGACGACTGCGGGAGCAGGCCCAGCGTGCGGGCGACCTTCTTCGCGGGCATCGACTGGATGACCTGGCCGTCGAGGAGCACCTGGCCCTCACTCGGCCTGAGCATCCGGGACAGCGCGCGCAGCAGCGTCGACTTGCCGCAGGCATTGGGGCCGACGATCACCGTGAAGGAGTTGTCGGGGATGTCCACCGACAGCTGCTCGGCGATGACGCGCTGGTCATAGGCGAGGGTGACGTTCTCGGCGGACAGGCGGTTCACGGTGCTCCTCTTGCTGTCTGGCTCGCCGGCTGACGCGTGGTTCGGCTGGGGGGTCGCGCTCATATCCGGCCTGCCCGGCGCTCGGTGACGAGGAGCCAGAGCAGGTAGACACCGCCGAGAACACCGGTGACCACGCCCACGGGCAGCTGGTCGGCGCCGAAGGCGCGCTGCGAGGCCCAGTCGGCGGTGACCAGGAGGGCGGCGCCCATGCAGAGGGAGGGCACCAGGTTGGGGCCGGGTGAACGGGTGAGCCGGCGGGCGAGCTGAGGGGCGGTGAGGGCCACGAAGCCGACGGGCCCGGCGGCGGCGGTGGCGGCCGCGGTCAGCAGCACGGCGGCCACCATCAGCAGCATCCGTACCCGCTCCACGCGCACCCCGAGGGCGTTCGACACGTCGTCGCCCATCTCCATCATCCGCAGGCCCTGCGCGTTGGCGAGGACCAGCGGCACGAGGACCGCGCACAGCGCGAGCAGCGGCCAGACCTGGCTCCAGTCACGGCCGTCGAGGGAGCCGGTCATCCAGACGACCGCGCGGGTCGCGTCGACCAGGTCGGCCTTGGTGAGCAGATAGCCGTTGACCGCGGTGACGACCGCGGACACACCGATGCCGACCAGGACCAGCCGGTAGCCGTGCACGCCCTGCTTCCAGGCCAGGAGGTAGATGGCGAGGCCGGTCACCAGTCCGCCGAGCAGCGCGCCGACGGTGACCTGGGCGGCGGTCCCGGACAGCAGCACGATGACGACGAGCGCGCCGGAGGTGGCGCCCTGGGAGAGGCCGAGGACGTCCGGGCTGCCCAGCGGGTTGCGGGAGATCGACTGGAACAGCGCGCCGCCGAGCCCGAGCGAGGCACCGACCAGCAGACCGACCAGGACCCGCGGCAGCCGCAGTTCGTTGACGACGAAGTCCTGCCCGGCGGTGCCGTTCCCGGCCAGCGTCTTCAGCACGTCACCGAGGGAGATCGGGAAGTCGCCCGTGCCGATCAGTACGACACTCGCGGCGCACGCGACCAGCAGCAGCGCGACGACGACGACCAGCGCGCGCACGTCGGTCCGCAGCGAGAGGCCGCCGGGGGTACGCAGAGTGAGCGTGGTCTTCACAGCGGTTTTCACAGCGGTTTTCACAGCGGTCCTCACAGTTGGGCCGTCCTGCGCCGTCGTACGAGAAGAATGAAGACCGGACCGCCGATGATCGCGGTGACGATGCCGACCTGGAGCTCCGCGGGACGGGCCACGACCCGGCCGACGACATCGGCGCCGAGCAGCAGCACGGGCGACAGGACCGTCGCGTACGGCAGGATCCAGCGCAGGTCCGGGCCGGTGAACGAGCGCACCACGTGCGGGACCATCAGGCCGACGAAGGCGATCGGGCCGCACGCGGCGGTGGCCGCGCCGCACAGCACGGTCGCGGCGAGCATGGCGAGCGCCCGGGTCCGGTTGAGGTTGGCGCCGAGGGCGCGGGCGGTGTCGTCGCCCATCGCCACCGCGTTCAGCGGCCGGGCGAGGCCGAGGGCGAGCAGGGTGCCGGCCGCGAGGAACGGGAGCACCTGCAGGATCGTCGAGTTGGAGGCCGAGGCCAGCGAACCGACCGTCCAGAAACGCAACTTGTTGAGCGCCGCGTCGTCCGTGATCATCACGGCCTGGAGGTAGCCGTACAGCGCGGCGCTGATCGCCGTGCCGGCGAGCGCCAGCCGGACCGGCGTGGCGCCCCGGCTGCCGCCCAGGAACCACACCAGCGCGCCCACCGCCGCCGCCCCGAAGAAGGCGAACCACACATAGCCGCTCAGGGTGCTGACGCCGAAGTAGGTGATGGCGGTGACCACCGCGGCCGACGCACCCGCGTTGATGCCGAGCAGACCGGGGTCGGCGAGCGGGTTGCGGGTGAGCGCCTGGAGCACCGCCCCGGACAGGCCGAGGGCGGCACCGGCCAGCAGGCCGAGGACGGTCCGCGACAGCCGCGTGTCGACGACGACGTCGCCGTACGTCCCCGTGTCGTGGAACAGGCCGTGCCAGACCTGGTCCAACGGCAGCTCTTTCGCCCCGATCGCGATGCTCGCCAGGGCGACGAGCAGCAGGATCACGAGGGAGACAAGGAGCCCGAGGGCCCGTATCGCCCGACGGGTCGGGGGCGCGGGGGCGGTCTCCGCGCGCTGTTCGGGAGGACTGTCGACCAACACGTAGTTAGGTTAGCCTACCCTCGCATTCGGCCTCGATGCCGTGTCCCCGTGGGCCCCGGTGCCGGCCCGGACAGGCCCCCCTCACGTGCGGGGGCCTCAGAGCCCCAGCCGCGCCAGTGACTTGTCTCCGTCCAGCTCGCAGGAGCCGTCTCCGGCCACTGTCCAGGCCGCCGCGCACAGCGCCCGCAGCCCGTCGAGCGCCTCGCCGTCGCCCTCCAGCTCCAGCCGGTCGGCACCCGCCGTCGCCGTCCAGCCACCGCACCGGAAACCGTCGCCGTCCGCCGTGACCTCCGGCTGCCCGGTGAGCAGCCCGCGCAGGTCGGCGTCGACATAGGTCGGCCGGTGCTGCGGCGGCGCGGCCAGCAACTGGCGCCCGTCGGTGACCCCGGTCAGCACGAGCAGCGAGTCGACCCCGCCGTTGAACGCGCCCTCGATGTCGGTGTCCAGGCGGTCCCCGACCACCAACGGCCGCTCCGCACCCGTCCGCAGGATCGTCTCCCGGTGCATCGGCGGCAGCGGCTTCCCCGCCACCTGCGGCTCGGCGCCCGTCGCGATCCGGACCACCGCCACCGCCGCGCCGTTGCCCGGCGCGATCCCACGCCCGCTCGGGATCGTCAGATCCGTGTTGGAGGCGAACCACGGCACTCCACGCGCGACGGCGTACGACGCCTCGGCGAACCGCCCCCAGGGCAGGTCGAGGCCGCCGTACCCCTGCACCACGGCCGCCGGATCGTCGTCGGCGGACTCCACCGGTTCGAGCCCCCGCTCCCGCAGCGCGACCCGCAGCCCCTCCCCGCCGATCACCAGCACCCGCGCCCCGGCCGGCACCTGCTCACTGATCAGCCGCGCGACCGCCTGCGCCGAGGTGATGACGTCACCGGCCCCCGTCGGGATGCCCAGCTCGGTGAGATGGTCGGCCACCGCGTCCGGTGTCCGCAGCGCGTTGTTGGTGACGTACGCCAGACGCATGCCGCCCGCGCGGGCGACCTCCAGCGACTCCACGGCGTGCGCGATCGCGCTGCCGCCCGCGTACACCACCCCGTCCAGATCGAGCAGCGCCGTGTCGTACGCCGTGCTCAGGGCCTGTCCGCTGCCCTCGGGACCAGTCCTGACGCCCTGGCTCATCCCCATCGCTCCTCGTCACTTCTCGTCGACCCGCCTTGCACCATCGATCATCCCGCACGCCACTGACACACGTACGATGCCGGGATGAACACTGCAGGTCACTCGGAAGCAACGGAGCGCCGAGGCCTGGAACTGACCCCGTTCCGAGGCCTTCGCTACGACCCCGACCGGGTCGGCAGCCTCGCCGCCGTCACCTCCCCGCCGTACGACGTCGTCGTACGCCCCGACGGAGTACACCACCTCCAGTCCGCCGACCCGCACAACATCGTCCGCCTCATTCTTCCCCAGGCCGGTACCCCCAGCGCCGGAACCGAACAGGCGGCCGACACCCTGCACCGCTGGCAGGCCGAGGGCATCCTCGCCGCGGATCCCGAACCGGGCCTGTACGTCTACGAACAGCACGACGGGACCGGCCTGCTCCAGCGCGGCATCATCGGCGCCCTGCGGGTCTCGGAGCCGTCCGAGGGCGTGGTGCTGCCGCACGAGGAGGTCATGCCCCCGGTCGTCGCCGACCGCGCGGCCCTGATGCGCGCCACCTCGGCGAACCTCGAACCCCTCCTGCTCACCTACCGGGGCAACGGCACGACCGCCGAGATCATCGAAACCGTCGCCGACCGCCCCCCGCTCCTCGCCACCACCACGGAGGACGGCTTCCACCACCGCCTCTGGTCGATCACCGACCCCGCCGAGCTGGCCCTCGTCCAGTCCGACCTGGCCCGCCACCAGGCCCTGATCGCCGACGGCCACCACCGCTGGGCCACCTACCTGCGTCTACGCGCGGAGCACACCTCTCCCAGCCCCTGGGACTACGGCCTGGTCCTCCTCGTGGACACCGCCCGCTACCCGCTGCGCGTCCGCGCCATCCACCGCCTGCTGCACGGCCTGCCGGTGGCGGAGGCGCTGGAGCACGTCAAGGGCCTGTTCCGGGTACGACGGCTCGACGTTCCCCTGTCGGCGGCCCAGGAGGCGCTGGCGGACGCGGCCTGGGCCGGCAACGCGTTCCTGCTGGCCGGCGACGGCGCGTTCCACCTCATCGACCGCCCGGACCCGGACCTCCTGGCCCGCACGATCCCCGACGACCGTCCGGCCGCCTGGCGCACCCTGGACGCCACCGTCCTGCACGCCACGCTCCTCGACCACGTCTGGCGCATCCCCGAGGACTCGCCCGCGCACATCGCGTACATCCACGACACGGCGGCGACGGTAGCCAAGGCCGAACGCGACGGCGGTACGGCCGTCCTCATGCACCCGGTCCGCGAGGAGGTCGTCCGCGACCTGGCCCGCCAGGGCGTGACGATGCCCCGCAAGTCGACGTCCTTCGGCCCGAAGCCGGCATCGGGACTGGTACTGCGAGCGCTCGACGTCTGAAAGAGAGAGGGCAGACCCCGGTCGGGGCCTGCCCTCTGTCAGTCACTCAGCCGCTGAGCTCAGTCCTTCTCGTCCTCGGACTCGGCGACGGTCCCGGCCGCGGGCTCGGTCCCGGCGGCGGGCTCGGTCCCGGCCACGATCTCGGTCGCGGTCTCGCTCTCGCTCTCGGTCACGTCCGGGGTCTCATCGGGCTCCTCCTCGTCCAGAGCGTCGACGAACTCGACCCCGTCCAGCTCGGCCAGCCGGTCGGAGGCGTCCGTGCTGCCGTCCCGGTCGGCCTCGACTGCCTTGGCGAACCACTCCCGCGCCTCGTCGGCCCGCCCTGCGGCGAGCAGGGCGTCGGCGTAGGCGTACCGCAGCCGTGCGGTCCACGGCTGTACGGAGTTGGAGGCCAGCTCGGAGCTCTGCAGCGTCACGATCGCCGCGTCCAGCTGCCCCATGTCACGCCGGGCGCCGGCGGCGACGAGCCGCATCTCGACCTGGCCGGCCTTGTCGAGCTTGTGCACCTCGGGGGCGCCGGCCATGTCCAGCGCCTTCTCCGGCCGCCCGAGCCCACGCTCGCAGTCGGCCATCACCGGCCACAGGTCGACGGTGCCGGTCATGCGCCGGGCGGCCCGGAACTCGGCAAGCGCCTCGGAGTACTTCTGGTTCGCGTACGCGGCGAACCCGGCCGCCTCCCGGACGGCGGCGACACGGGAGGCCAGCCGCAGGGCCACCCGGGAGTAGCCGTAGGCGCCCTCGGGGTCGTCGTCGATGAGCCGGGCGACCATCACCAGGTTCTTGGCGACGTCCTCCGCGAGCGTCTTGGGCAGGCTCTGCAGCTCCTGCCGTACGTCCTTGTCGATCTCCTCGCCGGTGACGTCCTCCGGGATGGGCAGGCGCTTGATCGGCTCACGGTCCCGGTCCCGGTCCCGCTCGTCACGGAAGCGGCCGCCGCCCCGCCGGTCGTCGCGCCTGTCGTCACGCCTGTCATCACGGCGGTCGTCACGGCCGCGGTAACCGCCTCCGCGGCTGTCGTCCCGACGGCCGTACCCGCCACCTCCGCGGTTGTCGTCGCGACGGGGGCCACGGCCACGGTCGTCACGGCGGTCGTCACGGCCGCGGAAGCCGCCGCGGGTGTCACGGTCGCCGCCGCGGGTGTCGTCACGCCGGCCGTGACCGCCGCCACCACGGTTGTCATCACGGCGGTCGTCTCGACGGAAGCCGCCACGGTCGTCGCGGTCGTCACGCCGGAAGGCGGGACGCTCACCACGGTCATCACGGCGGTCGTCACGCCGGAAAGCGGGACGCTCACCACGGTCATCACGCCGGTCGTCACGCCGGAAAGCGGGACGCTCACCACGGTCATCACGCCGGTCGTCACGGCGGAAGGCGGGACGCTCACCACGGTCGTCACGACGAGGACCGCGATCGCGGTCGTCACGACGCCCATAGCCACCCCGGTCGCCACCACGGTCATCACGCTGGAACCCCGGACGAGAACCACGGGTGTCGTCACGCCGGCCGTAACCGCCGCCACCACGGTTGTCATCACGGCGGTCGTCACGGCGGTCGTCTCGACGGAAGCCGCCACGGTCGTCGCGGTCGTCACGCCGGAAAGCGGGACGCTCACCACGGTCATCACGCCGGTCGTCACGGCGGAAGGCGGGACGCTCACCACGGTCGTCACGACGAGGACCGCGATCGCGGTCGTCACGACGCCCATAGCCACCCCGGTCGCCACCACGGTCATCACGCTGGAACCCCGGACGAGAACCACGGGTGTCGTCACGCCGGCCGTAACCGCCACCGCCACTACCGCCACGGTTGTCATCACGCCGGCCGTAACCGCCGCCACCACCGCCACGGTTGTCATCACGACGGTCGTCACGACGGCCATAGCCGCCGCCACCACGGTTGTCATCACGGCGGTCATCACGACGGCCGTAACCGCCGCCACCACCACCGCGGTTGTCGTCGCGCCGACCGTAACCGCCGCGGTCCCCACGGTCGTTGCGGTCGCCGCGGTGTCCGCCACGCTCGCCGCGGTCACCGCTGTCCCGTCGCCGCTGGTCGCGCTCCGGTCGGTCGTCGGGAGAGTTGGTGGACATGGTGACTCCTGTCTTCGGTACCGCAAGCATTGTAAAAACAAAAGGACCCCTGGTCCCAGCTGAACGCTGGGACCAGGGGTCCTTCCAAAGATTGTTCGGCGGTGTCCTACTCTCCCACAGGGTCCCCCCTGCAGTACCATCGGCGCTGTGAGGCTTAGCTTCCGGGTTCGGAATGTAACC